>JBFIML010000001.1:0-155742 GCA_041611735.1 Myxococcota bacterium
GACCCCGGCCAGCCGGCCTGAAGGCGGCGGGCGATGCGGGAGGCGCCGCCATCCTCCGAGGCCGCGCGCGGACCGCGCTACCGCTGCCCGCCGAGCGCGCGCTGGCTGCCCCGGGTCCTCGGGGCCGCGGTGCTGGCCGCCACGCTCGTCGCCGCCTACGCCGTGGACCCGCGCGGGGCGCTGCCGCGTTCGGCGATGCTGCGCGGGCTGCTCGCGGTCGTCGGCGCGGGGCTCGCCCTGTGGATCGTGCGCAAGGGCGCCGAGGTGCGCACGCAGGTCGTGCTGGGCCGGGAGGGGGTGGAGTTCCGCAGCGGGCGCGGCCGGGCCGCCCTGGCCTACGCGGACATCGGCGCCCTCGACCGGGCCCCGTCGTTCGGACCCTGGAGGCCCTCTCATGAACCCCTGGGGCGCCGGGCACGCGTTCTCGACCCGGTCTCTGCGTTGCGGAATCTCGCCGTAGCCAAGGCCATGGCCGCGACTTCGCGCCTCGATCTCGGGCCGAACTCGCACACGTGGCTCGGTCTGGGTCCAGGAGAGGGCCTCTAGGCCCGTCCCACCGCGGCGCGCAGGCGGAACACGTTGGCGCCCGCCGTGGCGTGCGTCCCGATCGCCAGGAACCCGAGCACCGCCACCACCTGGCCGGTCACCCCCGCCACCAGGGCCAGGAAGAGCCGGCCATCGCGTCCGAGCAGCAGCCAGCGCAGCGGTGACGCCCGTTCGTCGTCCCGCTCCAGCGGCTCCCCGTAGCGTTCCTCCACGAGGGTCGAGAGGCTGCTGCCCTGCATGGCGAGGAAGCCGAGCACCACCGCGGCATTGCCGGCTCCCATGATCCAGGCATAGAGCGTCATGCCTCCGATCAGCGCTGCGTCGCCGACGCCGCTCAACACCACTTCGTAGATCCAGCCGAAGGGCGAGTCCTGGTAGCGGACGCGTGCGATCTGGCCGTCCACCCCATCGAGCACCGACGAGACCTGCGCCAGCAGTCCGCCCGCCGCCGCCTGCCCGAAGGCGAAGGCTGCACCTGCTGCGATGGTGAGCACGAAGCTCGCCACCGTGACCTGCCAGCTCTTGACGTCGCGGGAGAGCAGCCGCTCGGTGATGCGCAGACAGATCGGGCGATTGAGCAGACGCGCGAGGGGTCCTTCGGACGTGCGCACGGCGCCGGCCAGCACCTCGCGTCGTGCAGCCAGCCAGTCCGAGCGCACCCGCACTGGCCGCCAGCGCTCCCGCACCGGCCAGCTCTCCACCGGCTCGCGACGCACCAGGGCCGCCAGGGCCGCGAGCCAGCCGGGCTCGCCGGCCTGGGTGCGGGCCAGCTCTCGCGCCCAGCAGGCCGTCGCCAGGGCGAGACCGACGGCCACGCCGTCGGCGCCGACGAGCCGCCGTCCCACCGTCCGCAGCCTCGGCCGAGGCTCCCGGCTCCACACCGCCGCGTGCGGCAGGTCCGGATGCCGGTCGCGCGCGTCCTCGCGGAAGTCGACGGCCACCACGCTGTCCTCCGCGCCGCGCGTCTCCTCCACGAACCGGACCACCAGGCGGCGGTCGTAATGACAGTCGGCGCGAGCCACGAAGAAGCGCTCGTCGCCGCCCAGGGCCGGCACCAGCGCACGAGCCGCCTGCACCCGCGCCCGCCGGCACGGCCCGCGCTTCAGGATGCGTGTCACCTCGGCGACGGCGTCGGCGTCGCCCACCACGAGGAAGCGGTCCACACCGGTGCGCAGGAAGGCGAGGACGGTGCGCTCGGCCGCCGTGAGCCCGAAGATGGGGGTGCGCGCCGCGCCGCTCCGCGGCGGAGCGTAGAGCACACAGCGAAGCTGGTCAGGCCGCTCCATGGGCGAGAAACGCCTCGATCTGCCGCCGGGCCTCTGCGTCCCGCATCTGCACCGGAGGATGCTTCATGGCGTAGGCGGAGATGGGGAGCAGGGGGCCGGCCAGCCCGCGCTCGCGCGCGAGTTTCACGTAGCGGATCACGTCGATCACGATGCCCGCCGAGTTCGGCGAATCCTGCACCGAGAGCCGCGCCTCGAGCTCGATGGGCGCCCCACCGAAGCCGTGCCCCTCGATGCGCAGGAAGCAGACCTTGTTGTCGTCCTGCCAGGGCACGTAGTCGCTGGGGCCGATGTGGACGTTGTCGGCGCCGATGTCGTACGGGATCTGCGAGGTCACGGCCTCGGTCTTGCTGATCTTCTTGGATGCCAGGCGCTCCCGGGACAGCATGTTCAGGAAGTCGGTATTGCCACCGGTGTTGAGCTGGTAGGTGCGCTCGACCCGGACCCCACGGTCCGCGAAGAGCTGCACCAGGGTGCGGTGCAGGATGGTGGCGCCCACCTGGGACTTGATGTCGTCCCCGGCACAGGGGATGCCCGCGGCGCGGAAACGCTCGCCCCACTGCGGGTCCGACACGATGAAGACCGGCACGCAGTTCACAAAGGAGACTCCGGTCTCCAGGCACGCCTCCGCGTAGGACTGGACGGCCTTCTGGGAGCCGACCGGCAGGTAGGAGAGCAGCATTTCGGCGCCGCTGTCCCGCAGTACCTGGGCCACGTTCACGGGGGGCTCGTCGGCGACCCGGAAGGAGCGGTGCTCCGGGTAGTCGGCCATGTGGTTGGCGATGCCGTCGTGCACGGGGCCCATGCGGACCCCGATCGGGCTCCCGGCGATCCGATCACGGATCGCGCGGGTGCAGTTCGGCGGGGCGAAAGCCGCCTCGTGGAGCGGACGCCCGACCTTGCGGGCGTCCACGTCGAAGGCGGCCACCACCTGGACGTCGGCGGGGCGATAACCCCCCATGTCGAGGTGCATGAGTCCCCAGGCTTCCTGCTGCTCCGGGGGCAACTCGCGGTAGTGCTCGATTCCCTGGAGGAGGGAGCTGGCGCAGTTTCCCACCCCGGCAATGGCGATCCTCACCTCTCCCATTGGACCGTACCTCGCTCTGCGATGGGACGACGAGCCGAGCAAGCTCCCGAGGCGACACCAGGAGGCTAGACAGGCCCCCGGGGACGGTCAAGGCTGTGCCCGACCCGGAAGAGACGGACGAGGCCCACACGCCGCAGCGTTGCGACCGGGCGCAAGCCGTGTTCCTTGGCCAGCCACTCGAGGCCCCGGCTGGCCACGGCTGCGGCCTTCTCGATGGCGCGCGGAATCGACTCCGGGTCGCCGAGGGGCAGGCGCTCCGCCACCGCCACCCGGTTTGCGAGGGCCACGAAGGCATAGAAGAAGGCGCGCCGCTCGTCGCCGTCCAGCTCGGCCGCGGCGCGGAAGACGGCCTGGGCAGAGTCCGCCGTCACGGGGAGGTCGGGCAGCCAGACGGGCAGATGCCATTCGCCCAGGGCGGGAGCGCCCCCGGCCGCGGGCAGCCCGGCGCGCTGCTCGGCACTCAGCACGGCGTAGATGCGCATCGCCTCCTGCCAGGCCGGGAAGCCCAGATCCTGCAGCCGGCCGTCGCGCCAGCGCAGCGCCCACTCCTCCAGGTCCGAGGCGAGCTCGTGCATCACGCCCTGGAGCGCGCGGAAGTAGAACCAGTAGTCCCGCTCGAAGAGGAGCCCGAGCAGGTGCAGGACGTCCGCCAGGTCGTCGTCGGCCCGACGCGCCAGGAGGTGGAACTGGCCGTCGAGGGTGCGCGCCCCCGTCGGCGGCTGCCAGCCGGGGTCCTCCGGCTTGAGCTGCACCTCCGCCCGCGCCCGGATCCAGAGCACCAGCAGCTCGGCGTCCAGGGCGCGCGCTGCGCGCAGCAGCGTGGCGTCGCCGGCCTGGGCACAGGCGTGGAACCAGGCGTCGAGCCGCTCTTCCGCGGGCGTGAAGCCGCTCCAGGCGTCGAGATCGAGACAGGCCTGCAGCTGCTCCCCCGAGGCGCACTCCAGCAGCCAGCCGGCATCTTCGAGACCCAGCGCCTTCACCGTGAAGCACAGCTCCGCCTCGGGCAGGCCCCGCACCACGCGGCGCGGGTCCCGCAGCAGGTCGAGCAGCGCGGCGCGGCGCGCCAAGGGCGTCTCGCACACCAGCCCGACCTGGCCTTCGAGGGAAAGGCGCTCGAGGGCCTCGGCTGCTGCGGCCCGATCGGTGTCAGCCAGTTCGAGAATGCGCCGCGCCGCCTCGGGCAGCGCGCGCTCGCGCGCCATCGGCGCGGACGGTAGCGCATGCGCTCCGCGCTGACTCCGGCCGCGGGGCTAGCGCTGTACGAGAGGGACGAAGGCGCAGCCGCCCAGGTCCTCGCTCTGGAACGAGCCGTCCGCCCGACGCCGCACGCGCACCAGCTCCTGGAGACCCGGTGGCCCGATGGGTGCGAGCAGGCGTCCGCCCGGAGCGAGCTGCTCGAGCAGGGCCGCCGGGACGCGAGCGGCGGCGGCGGCCACCACCACGCCGTCGAAGGCGATCCGGCCGGGGAAGCCGCGATGGGCGTCGCCCACCACGAGATGCACGTTGCCGGGCACGCCCGGGTCGCGGGACAGCCGCTCCCGGGCCCGGACGACGAGCCGCTGCCGTAGCTCGATCCCGAACACGCGACGCACCAGGCGGGCCAGGATGGCCGCCTGGTAGCCGCTGCCCGTGCCCACGTCCAGCACCGTGTCGTCGGGCTTCGGCTCGAGAGCCTCGAGCATCAGGGCGACCATGGTGGGCTGGGAGATGGTCTGCCCCTCGGCCAGGGGGAGTGCGCGATCCTCCCAGGCGTACTCGGCCAGCTCCGCCGGCACGTACAGATCGCGCGGCGTCGCGAGCAGCGCGTGGAGGACGCGCGGATCGGAGACGCGCGTCGCCAGCTGCGAGCGCAGCCAGTTGCGCGGATCCTCGCGCGCCATGGGCGCATGGTACCATCGAGTCGATCCGCACAGGCGGCGCGGAGACCTCGTCGAGGTGATCGCACGAGCTTGGACGATACTGTCGGGGCTGCCGGCGGGCGCGCTGGCGGCGTTGGGGCTCCGGGAAGAGGCGGGTCCGGGGACCCTCGCGGCAGGGGCTCTCGTCGGAGGACTCGGGCTCGCACTGCTGGCGTCGTGGCTCGCCCGACGCGCGGGGGATCCCGGAGCCCCACGTCGGCTGGCTGCCGCCGCCTGCTGGGGATGGGTGGCCCTGCCGGCTCTGGGAGCCGCGCTGCTCGGGGTCCAGCCGGGCCCGGGGAGCCTGCTGCTGGCGGTCCTCTTGCTGCTCTCCCTCGCGCTGGCACGGGCCGCGCGGGCGCCGCACGGCGGGCCCGGCGCGGCGGGCATCGGGGCGCGCGCCGTCCTCGCCGCGGGTTTCGGCGGACTGGCGATCGTCTTCGTGGCGTCGCTGCTGGCCGCGCGCCACGCGCAGACGCCTCCGGTCAGCGCCGAGCGCGCCGCGGCCGTCTACGAGCTCGACGCGGCGGTGGTGACGCGCGCGCTCCCGCAATGCCGGCCCCGCCCCCGACGGGTGGAGACGCTGCTCGAGGTCGGCGCGCATCCGCGTCTCTCCTCCGATGGGAGCCGCGTCTGGTTCGACGCGGCCGACGCCAGCGGGCAGCGCCAGATCCAGCGTCTCGATCTCGAGAGCGGGCGCGTGGTGTGCTGGACCTGCGCCGAGCCCGGGCACAACGTGCGGCCGGCGCCGGGAGCGGGCGACCGGCTGGTGGCCTTCGAGACCGATCGCTGGGTTTCGTGGCGACGACCCGCGGACAGCGAGATCCATGTGATCGACGGCCGGGGGGACGCGCCGAGCCGTCCCTCGCGGCGCCTCACGCTGTGGCCCGGAGCGGACGAGCATCCGACCTTCGGTCCCGACGGGCCGTATCTGGTCTGGTCGCGCTCGACCGGCGGGCGCTACGCGGTGGTGGGGGCGAGCGTGCTGAGCGGGCACGGGGGCCTGACGATGGGTGCGCCGGGCGTGCTCCTGGCGGGCGGAGCGGAGTGGGTGGCGCCCCTCGCCTGGTCGCCGGACGCGCGGGCCCTGGTGATCGCTCACGGGAATCCGCTGGCCGCCTCGGAGCTCGCCATTCTCGATCCGGCCACCGGCGATCGCCGACCGCTGCAGGCCGGCGCCGGCCGCGCCGCCTGCTTCGGCGCCGACGGGGGCTGGATGGCCGCCGCCACGGCGGCGGGGGCCGGCCTCGCCGCTCGCCTGCCCGCCGGGCTCGGCTTCCTGCTCGCTCCGCGGGCGGTCGATCGCACCCGCCATGCCCCCCTCCACGCCTCGGGCGGCGTGCGCGTGGGAGCCACCGAGAGGGGTCTCCAGTTCGACCTCGAGCTGGGCGAAGCCGCAGCCTGGGGCGAGCTCACGGGGCTCGCGCTCTCGGCCGACGCAGCGAGCCTGGTGCTCGGCCAGCGTCGCGCGGCCGGGAGCGGCGTGCAGGAGCGCCTGCTGCGCGTGGAGCTCGATTGCGACGTGGGATCCCGTCCGCCGGGCGGTGAGGCATGAGGAGGTTCCGGGCGACCGCGGGCGCCGCCCTCGGGCTCCTGATCGCCGCCTCGACGTCGCTGGCGGACGAGCCGTCGTCGGAGGCGGTGCTGGCGGAGCTGCCGATCCTCGAGGCGCCAGAGCCGAACCGCGTGGTGATCGACCTCGCCGCGCCGGGCAACCGTCCCCTGCGGGTTCTGCTCGACACCGGCGCGGCCCTGTCCTACGCCACGCCTCGCGCCGCTCGGGACCTCGGCATCCGGGTGCGCCGCCAGAAGTCGAGTGCCTACCGCCGGGCGACCCTCCTCGGGCGTGATCTCCAGCTCCTGGTGGACGCCTCCTCGAGCGACACGGGGGCACGCACCAACTGGGAGTACGTCGTGGTGGGCGGAGACTTCCTGGCCCGCTACGTGCTCGAGATCGACTTCCACCGCGTGCGGGTACGTTTCCTCGATCCGGAGCGCTATCAGGTGCCCGAGCAGAGTGACGCTCCGGGAACGGCGGTGCTGCCGCTGCGCGTGGTCGGCAACCGGCCCGTGGTAGAGGTGCATGTCGGCAAGACGCGGGTCCCCTTCCTGATCGACACGGGGCTCCAGGGCACCTTGATCGTCTCCGGAGAGTGGGTGGAGCGGGCCGGACTCCAGTCGGACCCCGACGTGGATCCGGCCGCCGAGGGAACCCTCGGTCCGCTGCGCGTGGAGGCGGCGCGGGCCGCCCGGTTGCGGCTCGGGAGCTTCGAGGAGCGCGACGTACCGATCCTGCTGGCGCCCCGCGGGCTCCACAACCAGGGCATCGGATCCGATTCCCTGCTGGGTGTCGATCTCCTGCGGCGCTTCGTGGTGCGCATCGACTACCCCCGGCGACGTCTGTGGCTGTGGGAGCCGGCTCGCAAGCCTGGCGACGATGCGCCGTCCGCACCGTGAGGTCCCGGCATCCCGGGTATCCTCCGAGCGTGCTCAGCCTCGACCAGATCCGAGGGGCGCTGGTGCGCCATCGGCCCGTCACGACCCCCGACGAAGCCTCTCCCCGCGCCGCAGTGGCCCTGCTGCTGCGGCAGCGTCGCGCGGGAACGGAGATCCTCCTGATCGAGCGGGCCCGGCGGGAGGGGGATCCCTGGTCCGGCCACATGGCCTTCCCCGGCGGCCGGCTCCAGCCCGAGGACGCGAGCGCGCGTCACGCCGCGGAGCGGGAGACCCGCGAGGAGGTGGGGATCGCCGTGGAGCCCGCCCACCTGCTGGGCCGCCTCGACGACCTTCCTGGCCGCCACGCGGGCCGGCGTTTCCCGCTGGTGATCTCGGCCTTCGTGTACGGCGTCTCCGACGCCGGGGAGCCCCGCGTGCCCAACGAGGAGGTGCGGTCGGCCCTCTGGGTGCCCACCAGCGAGCTCCTGGACCCGCAGCGCCACATCGAGCACCTGCTGCACCGCGGCGGCGGGACGCTGCGCTATCCGGGCATCGCAGTGGGTGGAGCCCAGCGGCGCGTGGTGTGGGGCCTCACCTATCGCTTCCTCGAGGTGTTCCTGGCCGTGGCCGGGCGTCCGCTCCCGGACCGTTGGGAGGGCTTTCCCGGGAGCGACGACGCGCCTAGCTGATGTGCTGACCGGCCTGCCCGCGTCGCGCGCGGCCGTCGAGCACGTGCAGCACTCGCAGGCGCGCCAGCCGGCCGGGCGAGAGCTGTCCGATGGGCAGGTAGACGAGCCGGCGCTGCAAGTGAGCCGCCCAGTCCCGCATGCGCCGCGATGGCGGACGGCGCGCCACGAGGGCCACGTGCGGCGCCATGCTGTAGTCGAGAGCCGCGAGCACCAGACGCTCCGGCTTGCTGGTGACCATTCCGTAGGCCGGGTCGGTCCAGACGTCGAGCATGCGGCGCGGCGGATGGGAGAGCACGAACCCTCCGTAGCGGGCCCGGCCGATGCCGGGTGCCACGGCGTCGTCGCGCGGGTCGCTGGCGTAGAGCGCCATGTCCGACTCGGCCTCGTGCTCCCCCAGCCAGGTGAGCAGGAAGGGATAGCGGGAGCCCTCCGGGTCCTCGTCGAAGATCACCACCACGTTGCCCACCTCGCCGGGCGCGCGCCCGCGACGGTGCACCCACAGCTCCCCCTCCATCCAGCGCCGCAGCGTCTCGCGCACGTCGACGCCCTCCTCGATGGAGACCCGGAAGGGCTCGCTGCTGGCGCGCGCGTCCTGGAGGATCCGCCGGCTGCGGCGACGCACCAGGTGGCCGAAATCCTCCACCACCAGGTCCTCGGGCGGGTAGGAGCAGATGCCCTCGCCCGAGAAGGGCTCGATGCGCGCGAGGCCACGCGGGTCGTGCCCGCGCGGCCGCTGGAGGGGCGAGGTCCGCCGGCCGGGACGGGGGCGGCGGGGTCGCAGGCGCAGGGTGCGCGCCCCGAGCTGGAGCTGCTCCGCCGAGATGCGCGCCGTCGGCAGGTCCGCCACCCGGCGCTGCCAAGGGTAGCTGGAGCCGAGCTGCCACAGCTCCCAGGCGAAGTGGTCGTCCACGCAGCCGCGCGCCGCCACCACGAGATCGTGCAGGTCGGGCACCAGCTGCGCCTCTGCGGCCGCCAGCCGGCGTGCGAAGCGGGCGAAGCCACGACGCTGCCCGGCACCGACCTCCTGACCGGTCAGCGCCTGGTGGCGAGCCGCCGCCTCGTCGAAGAGCGCGGCGGCCACGCGCAGGCGGTCCAGGGGCCCGGCGCCGTTCCCCGCCGCCCCCGCCCGGGCCGCGATGCGCCGCACCGCCTCGCGCTCGTCCTCGGCGCTGGGAGTCGAGCGCGCCACGATGCGCAGCGGGCCGGCCCGGGACGAAGCCGGCTCCGAAGCGGGCTCCGCCCCAGGCGGTTCGCCCGCCCGGCGCAGCTCGTAGACGGCTGCGGTGAGCGGCATCTCGCCCAGCACCTCGGGCAGACACTCGGGATCCAGGTTCCAGACCGAGACCCCCTCCCGCTTGACGCGGGCCAGGGGCAGCGCGTCGCCGCCCGCTGCCAGCGCCCGCGCGACGCCTTGCACGTGGGCCAGGCCGCAAACGAGCAGCACCGGGCCGTGGCACTCGGCGGCCAGACGCGCCGTGCGCCAAACCATGCCTGCCTCCCGGCGCGGGTCGCGCGCGTCGCGGGACCGCGGCCAGGCGGCGACCGCGTCGGCATACGCGGACCGGCCGATGCGCGTGATGGTCCAGGGGTCCGGCAGCCGCTCGCGATACTCGGGATAGTCGTCCACATCGAGGTCCACGAAGCCCACCGGGATGCCGAGCTCCAAGCCGCTGCGGATCGCCTCCACGATGGGGTCGCTCGGCTCCACGGGCAGGTAGACGGCCTCCCCGGCGCGGGTCACGTACAGCACCACCGAGAGCTGCGGGAGCCGGCGCACCGCCCGCAGCACCGGCTCCTCCAGGGTCGAGGGCAGCTCGACCGCGATCGCCGCCGGTGCGAGCCGTGCCACGCTCTCGCGCACGGCGTCGGCGAACTCGACCCGATAGTGGGCGACCCCGAGGATCTCGACGGCTGCGGCCATGGGAAGGCACCGCGGCCCGCGGCGCCTCAGTCCTCCAGGAAGCGCAGGGCCTCGCGACCCACCACGCGCTCCACGGCCCGGGCCAGGGCGGCCCGCACGTCGTCTTCCAGCTGTCGCGAGCCCAGGCGCTTCTGCGCGTAGCGCGCCACGTTGATCCCATCGCGCACGGTAAGACGGTCGTCGGCCTGGTGTGCCCGCTGCAGGAAGTCCGTCACGTAGTCGAGCAACTCGTCCTCCGCCAACGGCAGGTTCGTCTCCAGGATGTGCCGCTCCTCGTCGCGCTCGGGAAAGTCGAGCCAGATGCGCGGCTGCAGGCGCGACTCGATGTACTCGGGCAGCTCGAAGGTGCTCGCGTCGTCGTTCATGGTGGCGACCAGACGGAAGTCCGGGTGGGCCGCAATCTTCACACCGGCCACGGCGGACTCCACCGTGCGCCGGTCGTCCAGCAGCGGGGCGAGGCTCGCCCAGGACTTCTCGCTCATGCGGTTGCCCTCGTCGAGGATGCACACGCCGCCGGTCAGCATGGCGCTCGTGAGAGGGGAAGCGACGTAGCGGATACGGCGACCCGCGTCGATCACGGGCAGCGCGAGCAGGTCCTCGGGACGCGTGTCCACGGTGGCCTGCATCACGTAGACCGGCCGCCCGAGGCGACGGGCGCCCGCCACGGCCAAGGTCGTCTTTCCGACGCCGGGCGGGCCCAGCAGGCGCGGGTGGAGGGCCAGATCGCCGGGTCCGAGCACCATCCAGGCGGCCAGCAGCTCGCGCAGCGGTTCCTCGCGCCCCACCCAGTGGCCGGGCAGCTCGTCCGGGTGGGCCAGGTGGAGCGTCACGCCGTCGACGACGACGGTGCGGCTCATGCGGGCTGGAGCGAGACGTCGATCACGAGCCGATTCGCCTCCTGCTCCAGGCTGGCCCGCAGCTCGTCGACGTCCAGGCGCTCGGGCACCTCGAGGGTCACGTTCATCTCGTAGTGGGGCGAGCCGCCGGGGCCGGGCCGGCTGCGCGTGGCGAGCTCCACCACGTTCACGCCCCGCTCGGCCAGCACGCGGCACAGGCCGGCCACGATGCCCGCGCGGTCTTCGCCGGCGGCGAGCATGCGGTAGAGGTGATGGCCGGGCGCGGGCACCTCCGAGCGCGAGCCCGCCTCCAGGTGGCGCACCAGGATGGTGAGCCCGTGCTCGCGCTCCAGGCGCTTGGCCCCCACCGCGAGGCGGTCGCCCGCATCGGCGGCGGTGGAGGAAGAGAGCAGGATCACCGCGAAGTCCGTACCGAGGATCGTCATGCGCGAGTCCTCGAGGTTCGCGTCGCAGTCGTAGACGAGCCGCGCGAGATCGGCCACGAGCCCCGGCCGGTCGGCGCCCATCGCCGAGAGGATGAACCAGCGCCGCATGGCCTGCCCCCGTGATCGGATCCGCTCCCCAGGCTAGCACGCATGAGCGCGCCCCCCGGCGCCGGAGCCAGGCTGCGGGAGGCTGCTTCACTCGGGGCGGTGGCCCCGGCACTCCCGCACCGGGAGCGGGGGGTAGCGGCGGAAGCTCGGATCCCACTCGGCGCGCGCGCAGCGCCAGAAGACGCTGCCGCGGGGGTTGCGCTGGGTGCGGGCGAAGCGGCACGTGGCGCACAGTCCCACCTCGGGCCGCGGCTCCCGGGGGCGCGCCGGGCCGCTCACGGGGCGGGCTCCACCTCGAGGCATCGCGGCGTGCCCGCGTCCGGCAAGCGGACCTCCAGCCGTCCCTCCCCCCAGCGCCAGCCGGGAGCGTCCGCTCCGGGCGACAGCAGCGTGGCGTCGCACGTGACGCGCAGCGGTGGCGGGCAGCCGTGCACGACGATCCGCAGCAGTCGCGGCGGGATCGCATGGGTGCCCTCGCGGGTCCCGATCTCGAGGCGCAGGCGTCCTCCGGCGCGGTCGAACAGCCGCAGGGCGGTGCGCGCCACCCGCCCCGCGCGGTAGGCGAGGCTCTCGCCGTCGTCCTCCTCGTGGGTCCCCTGGAAGTCTGCGCCCGGGAACACCTGGAGCACGAGCGGCTCCTCCGGCCTGGCCCCCTCGTGGAGCACCGGGCTCTGGGTCGGCAGCACGCTGCCCCCGCGCACGAAGAGCGGCAGCCGTTCCAGGGGCGCGTGCACCGTGATGCGCCGCGGCCCGACCCAGCGGCTGTCGTCGTCGAAGCCGAACCAGGTCCCGGGCGGCAGGTAGACCTGGCGTTCCCGCACGCCGCGGGTCAGCACCGGGGCCGCCAGCAGGGACGGGCCGATCAGGACCTGGTCGTCCACGTCCGCCGCGGGCTCGTCGTCCGGGAAGTGCCAGAACAGCGGCCGCCAGGGGGGGGCTCCGCTCGCCTCGGCTTCGCAGCAGAGACCGTAGAGGTACGGCAGCAGCCGCATGCGCAGCTCGAGGGCGGCCCGCGCGATCGCCTCGACCCGCCGTCCGAAGCGCCAGGGCTCCTGCCGCTTGCCCCACATGGAGTGGGTGCGCGCAAACGGGTAGAGGGCCCCGATCTGGATCCAGCGCGCGTAGAGCTCCGACGAGCAGGGCAGGGCGAAGCCGCCGATGTCGGCGCCGCACAACGGTACGCCCGAGAGCGAGAGGTTGAGCAGCATGCGCACCGAGAGGCGCAGGTGGCTCCAGGTGCTCAGGTTGTCCCCGGTCCACACGGCCGCCCAACGCTGGATGCCCGCGAACCCCGAGCGGGTGATCACGAAGGGGCGCCGCTCCGGCGCGAAACGCTCGAACGCCTCGCGGGTGGCGCGGCACTCCAGGTGGCCGTAGGCGTTGCGCAGGTGCTCGTGCGGCAGGCGCCGGGTCGGGTCGGCGGGATCCGCCTGCTCCACGCCGGAGAGGTCCTGGCCGCGCAACGGCACCACCCGGCGGCCGATGCGGAGCTCGCGTCTCCAGCCGGCCGGCTCGTTCATGTCGTTCAGGATGCCGGCCACGCCCACCTCGAAGAGCGGCCGGTGCTGGTCCGCCCACCAGCGGCGCGTCTCGGAGCGCGCGAAGTCCGGCAGGGCCGCGTCGCCAGGCCAGACCTTGAGCGTGAACACCCGGTCGTCGCGGGTGCGACAGAAGTGGCCGCCCTCGACACCGTCCCGGAAGACGCTCCATTGCGGGTCCGCCTTCACGCCCGGATCCACGAAGCACACCAGCCGGAAGCCCGCGGTGGCCAGGTCGCGCACCAGCCCCTTGGGATCGGGAAAGCGCTTCGGATGCCAGGTGAAGACCCGGAAGCCGTCCATGTGGTCGATGTCCAGGTGAATCGCGTCGGTGGGTAGGCGCCGCCGGCGGATCTCCGCGGCGAGACGGCGCACTTCCTGCTCGCTGGCGTAGGACCAGCGCGACTGGTGGTGTCCGAGCGCCCAGCGCGGCGGCCGGGGCGCGCGTCCGGTCCAGGCGCTGTAGCGGCGCAGCACGTCCGCGGGCGACGGGCCGGGGAACACCAGCAGCTCGAGGCCGCCCGCGTCGGTCTCCATGCCGACGCGTTCCGGGTGCGAGGCGGCCACGTCGAAGCGCGACGGGGCGGGCACGTCGAGCAACACGCCGTCGGCCCGCCGTCCTGCCCGGGTCGACGCGAGGCGCAGGAAGAACGGAATCGACAGGTAGAGGGGGTCGCGGTCGAGACGCACGTCCGGGTCCTGGTTGCGCATGCGCAGACGCCGGCCACGCTGGTCGAGCGGGCCGCTCTTCTCGCCGAAGCCGAAGAAGCGGTCGCGGGCTCCCGCGCGCAGCGCGACGCGGGCGCGTCCGTCCGAGGCCAGGGCGAAGTCCGTGAGCTCGGCGAGCACGACCCCGGCGCGATCGAGCACCCGCACCCCGAACGGCTGGGGGGCCACTTCCACGCAGACGGCTCCCTGCGGGCCCTCGAAGGCGAGCGCCACCCCGCCCTCGTCGCGCTCGAAGGGCTCGACCCGGGCCGCCGACCAGGGCTCGCGGCCCAGTGCCGCCGCCCGATCGGGGGGCAGCGCGCCCGACGCGACGCGCAGGCGCACGCAGCCGTCGCGCGCGATGCGGAGCTCCCCGTGCACCGCGCCGAGCTCGAGCGCGACGCCGTCCGGCGGCCGCGATCGCCAGGCCCGCAGCGCGGGGACCGGAGCGAAGGGCGCCTCCCCCATGCCACCCAGTCTAGGGCCCGCCTGGCCCCGCTACACTGGCGTGCCGTGCAGCGCCTGCGCCGCATCCTGGGCCGGGTGGAGCGCGTGCTCGAGCTGGCCGAGCTCTGGCTCGCGCGCCGCACCGGTGCGCCTCCCGCGCCACGGCTCCTGGAGCGCCACACCGCCTTCCGCTGGGACGCGCGCGACGGCGTGGGACGCCTGGTGGCGGTGGCGCAGCCGCACGCCGTGGATCTGGATGATCTGGTCGGCGTGGAGGGTCCCCTGGCGCGCCTGCTCCGCAACACGGAGCAGTTCGTGCGGGGCCTGCCCGCCCAGCACGTGCTGCTGCACGGCGAGCGGGGCACCGGCAAGTCCTCGGCGGTGAAGGGTCTGCTGCCGCGCTTCGCGGGCCGGGGGCTGCGGCTGGTGCAGGTGCACAAGGAGGACCTGATCCACCTGCCGGACGTGCTGGCGGCCCTGCGCGGATCCTCCTTCCGCTTCCTGCTCTTCTGCGACGATCTCTCCTTCGACGAAGGCGAGCCCGGCTACCGGGAGCTCAAGGCCGCCCTGGAAGGAGGCCTGGAGGCCCCGCCCGAGAACGTGCGTGTGATCGCCACCAGCAATCGGCGTCACCTGATCCCCGAGCGGGTGGCGGACAACCGGGCGGCCCGCCTGGACGAGGCGGGCGAGCTCCACCTGGGCGAGGCCCTGGAAGAGAAGCTGGCCCTGGCGGACCGCTTCGGACTCGTGCTCGGCTTCTACGGCTTCGACCAGGGCACCTACCTGGCCATCGTGGAGCGCTACGCGGCCAAGGCGGGGCTCGACGTGTCCGCCGAGCGCTTGCGCCGGGAGGCGCTGCGGTTCGCCCTGGAGCGCTCGAGCCGCTCCGGGCGCACCGCCCGGCAGTTCGTGGACGACCTGGCCGGTCGGCTCAGTCTCGGGTCAGGCCAGGACTAGCCCAGCACGTCGGCGAGGACGCGCAGGGCGTTCTCGCCCAACACCTTGCGCACGCTCTCCGGGGCGTGTCCGCGGTCCAGCAGACCCCGGGTGACGTGGGGGTAGACGGTCACGTCGCCGAGACCCGGTGCGGGGATGATCGCGCCGTCGAGATCGCTGCCCAGGCCGGCCGCCTCGACGCCGCCCACGCGCATGACGTGCTCCAGGTGGTCGAGCAGACGCGGCAGCCCGCCCCGTCCCAGGAAGTCGCGTCCGAAGGCGACCCCCACCACCCCGCCCCGCTCCGCCACGCGCCGGATCTGGTCGTCGGAGAGATTGCGCGACACGTCGTGCAGCGCTCGGCAGGCGGTGTGGCTCACCACGCAGGGCCGCCGCATGGCAGCGAGGGCATCGTCCACGCCTGCGGCGTTCAGGTGCGCCAGGTCCACGACCACGCCGAGCCGCTCCATCTCGGCCACCAGCTCGCGGCCGAACGGGGTGAGGCCCCGGCCGTCGAACTCCGGGGCGGTCATGGGATGGCCCGCCTCGGTGGCCTGGAAGTGCACGAGCCCGACCATGCGCAGCCCCCGCTGGTGGGCCCGGCCCAGGGCGTCGAGGTCGCCGCCCAGGCCGTGGGAGCCCTCCAGGCAGGCGAGGCCCGCCAGCCGGCCTGCGGCCGCCGCCCGGCGCATCTCGCTGCCGGTGCGCGCGAAGACGAGACGCTCGGGGTGACGCGCCGCGGCCTCGGCCAGCAGGTCCAGGGTGGCGAGCGTCTGCGCAAGGCCGCGGCTGCGCTCCAAACGAGCCAGCAGCTTGAGCGGCGCGATCAGCTCGGGCCGCACGCGGGCGGGATTGACGACGAGGCCGAACACGACCGCGTCGAGCCCACCCTCGGCGGCCCGGGGCAGATCCAGGTGCCAGGCGAAGGGCGAGCCGGGCAGACGGTTGCGATGGCGGCGCGCCAGGTCGTAACCGAGCAGCCGCACCCAGAGCAGCGTGTCGATGTGCAGGTCGAGCACCAGACAGGCACGGTGGAAGGCCAGGATCTCGTCGGGGACCGCCGTCGCCACGGCGCCTATGGTACGGTCTTCGCCGCTGGAGCGGGGGACGACGTCGTGCGCGGCGGTCCCGCGGCAGCGGAGGCCGGGTGAAAGGGGTCGTGGCGAGCGGCCACCGCCGCGTGACCGAAGTGGCGTGTCGGGTACTGGCGACGGGCGGCAACGCCTTCGACGCCGCCGTGGCCGCCGGGTTTGCCTCGCCGGTGGCGGAGCCGGCCCTGACCAGCCTGGGGGGCGGCGGATTCCTGCTGGCCCACACCGCGGCCGGTCACCAGATCCTGTTCGACTTCTTCGTGGACACGCCGGGGCGGGGCCGCCCGGCGCGTGATCGCGAGCCGCACTTCCTGCCCGTGACGGTCCGCTTTCCGGCCTCGGAGCAGGTCTTCAACGTCGGGCTCGGCTCGGTAGCGGTCCCCGGCAACGTGCGGGGACTCCTCCACGTGCACCGTCGCCTCGGCCGGCTGCCGCTTGCGGAAGTGCTCGCGCCGGCGGTAGAGCTGGCGCGGGAGGGCACCGAGCTCGAAGAGCGCCAGGCCTACTTCCTCGCATTGCTGCAGCCGATCATGACGCTCACGCCCGCCGGTCGGGCGCTCTTTGCCCTCGGCGGCCGTTATCGCGGCCGTGGCGAGCGCTTCGCGAATCCCGAGCTCGCGACCTTCCTCGAGACCCTGCCGCGCGACGGCGAACGGGAGCTGTACGAAGGGGGGCTCGCGGCCCGCGTGGCGCGCGACATGCGCGAAGGTGGCGGCGGGCTCGGCGAGGCGGACCTGGCCGCCTACCGGGTCGTCGAACGCGCCCCGCTCGCGGGGCGCTACCGAGGCCGGACGCTGCTCACCAATCCGCCCCCGTCCCCGGGTGGCGTCCTGCTCGCCCTCTCGCTGCGCCTGCTGGAGGAGCACTCCGTGGTTCCGTTCGGCTCCGGAGAGCACCTGGCGACGCTCGTCGCCGTCATGCGGGAGGTGGATCTGCTGCGCGAGCGCGAGGGGACCGACTGCGGGGCACCCCCGGAGGCGGCGCTGGCCGCGAGCCTCGCGCGCGTGCGCCGGTCTTCCGGCGGAACCACCCACGTGAGCGTCTGCGACGCGGAGGGCAACGTGGCGAGCATGACGACTTCCAACGGCGAGGGGTCCGGGTACGTGATGCCTGGAACCGGCATCATGCTCAACAATATGCTGGGAGAGGAAGACCTGCACCCGCACGGCTTCCACGCGGCGACGCCCGGGGAACGGGTGGCCTCCATGATGGCGCCATCGATCCTGCTGGATGGAGGACGCGTGGTGCTGGCCCTGGGGAGCGGAGGCAGCAAACGGATCCGGACGGCCCTCCTCCAGGTGGTGAGCGACGTGATCGATTTCGCCATGGATGTGCGCAGCGCCGTGGAGGCCCCGCGGCTGCACTGGGACGGGCGCTGCGTGCAGGTCGAGCCCGGGTGGTCTACCCCGGCCCTGGAGGCGCTGCGCCGCAGGGAGGCGGTGAACCTCTGGCCGGTGCAGGACGTCTACTTCGGCGGGGTCCACGCCGCGGCCCCGGACGGGGACGCCGCCGGCGACCCTCGCCGGGGTGGACACGCGGCCCGGGTCGTATAGCGCCGGGATCGCGAGTGACGCTCGGGGCGCTCGCGGCATCGTCGAGGCGAGGAGGACAGGCCGTGGCGCACGTGCCGGCGCGCCGCCACCGGGGGCTCGTGCTCGGACTCCTGGTGGTGCTCGCCGCGGCGGGAACCCGCGCCGAAGAGCCGGCGGGCCCGGCGCCGCGCCCCGAGGTGGCGTTGGATCCGGCCTCCGCGCCGCCCGGGGCGGATGCCCTCCTCGAAGCGGAGGACGACCTGGTGGAGCTGGCCGAGGAGGAGGTCGGCGCCGAGGCGCCCGATCCCCTGGAGCCCGTGAATCGGGGTCTCTTCCGCGTGAACCGCGTCTTCGACCGCTTCTTCTTCGAGCCCCTGGCGCGCGGCTACGGATGGCTCGTCCCCGACCCGGGCAAGCGGGCAGTGGGGCGCGTCTTCGCCAACCTGAACGAGCCCGTGGTGCTGGTGAACGATCTCTTCCAACTCCGGCCTCGACGGGCGCTGGACAGCGGTGCGCGCTTCGTGGTCAACACGACCGCGGGGGTGGGCGGCCTGTTCGACATGGCCTCGCGTCTCGGCGTCGATCCCCACCACGCCGACTTCGGGCAGACCCTGGCGCGGGCCGGTCTCGGCCCCGGCGCGTATCTGATGCTCCCGCTGCTCGGACCGAGCACCGTGCGCGATGCCCTGGGCCAGATCGTGGACGTGGCGTTACGACCGGACACCTGGCTGCTCACGCCCGGAGGGCGCTTGGTGCTGGCCAGCACCGGCGGCGTATCGCGACGCGAGGCGCACCTGATCGAGCTGGAGGAGTTGGAGCGTTCCTCGGTGGATTACTATGCGGCGCTGCGGAGCGTCTACCTGATGCACCGCCAACGGCTGATCGAGGAGGGGTACGAATAGCGTGGCCAGCGCCGACCGCTGGAGCCCCGACTCAGGAAGCGATGCCCTGCTCCTGGTCGGCGATCTTCTCCTCGAGCGCCCGCAGCAGGCCTTCGAAGCCCTGGCGCCGGATCACCGCCGAGTACTCCGAGCGCCGCAAGGCCAGCTCGCTCACGGTGCCGTTCAAGAACACGTCGAAGATGCGCCAGCCATCCTCGGCGCGGCGCAGCCGGTAGTCGAGCTGGACCGGCTCGCCATCGCTCTTGACGATTCGCGTGTGCACGAGCACGGTGCCGAGGGCGGCGGACTCGGCTCCCAGGCTCTCGAAGCGCTCCCCCGCGTAGCCATTGAAGCGCCCGGCATAGTTCGCCACAGCGAGGCGCGAGAAGGTGGCGACGAAGTGCTCACGATCCGCCTCGGAGAGCTTCTTCCAGTGCCGGCCCAATGCCTTGCGGGCCATGAGCGCGAGATCGAAGCCGCCGCGCACCACCGGATCGAGTCGCGCCTGGCGGCCTGCGTAGCCGAGCTCGCCGGCACCGCGCATCACCTCGAGCAGGACGCCGTGGAAGCCATCGACCACGGCCCGGGCGCCGTTGCGGTCCGCCTGCGTGGATTCCTCCGCCCGGCCGAGACCCGGCCCCAGCAGGACGGCCGCCAGGGCGATGGCCGCCACGAGCCTCGATGCATCGCGCCGGTTCCGAGCAGGGAAGTGCACGACGCACTTCAGCATAGCGGAGCGCCGGCAGCCCCGGAGAGTCCGTGATCGGGGGCGTCGAGGCGGCCGTCGGACGCTTCGCGGCCCGCTGGACGGACGCCGCCCAGCGCCGTCCCCTCCTCACCCTCGCGGCCTGCCTGGTGCTCGCAGTGCTGGCGCTCTTCCACGCCGCGCGTCACCTCGGCGTGAACGCCGACACGGACGCCATGCTGTCCAGCGAGCTCCCCTTCCGGCGTCAGCAGGCGCAGCTGGAGACCGCGTTTCCGGGGCTCGAGGACACCCTGGCACTGCTGGTGGAGGCGTCCACGCCGGGCCGCGCCGCACGCGCCGCGGACGCCCTGGCGGCGCGTCTGGCGGCGCAACCGGAGCGCTTCCGTCACGTCTTCGTACCGGGAGGCGGCGCCTTCTTCGAGCGCAACGGTCTGCTGTACCTCGAGCTGGAGGACCTCGAGGAGCTGGCAGACCGGCTGGCCGCCGCCCAGCCCTTCCTGGCCGAGCTGTCCCGCGACTCGAGCCTGGCGAGCCTGCTCGGCCTGCTCGAGCGCGCGGTGCGGGAGTCCGAGTCGGAGTCCTTCACCGCGGTGGACCTGGTGGGGGCCTTCGATGGGATCGCCGGCGTCCTGGATGGCGACGCCGCCACTCCGCCTGCCTTCGCCTGGGAGGCCTGGGCGCTCGGCTCCGACCTCGACGTCTGGAGCCGGCGCCGCCTGGTGCTGGCGCAGCCGGTGCTCGAATTCGCGACGTTGCAGGCGGCGCAGCCCGCCCTGCAGGCCATCCGCGCTGCGGTGCGGGAGCTCCACGCGCAAGAGCCGGGCCTGCGGGTGCGCGTGACCGGGGATCCGGCGCTCTCCGCCGAGGAGCTGGCGTTGGTGGAGCGTCAGGCGGGGTGGGCGGGGATCGTGGCCTTCGGGCTGGTGGCCGGCCTGCTCACCCTCGGGCTGCGCTCCTTCCGCACCGTCCTGGCGCTGCTCGCGACGCTCGCCTGCGGGCTCGCCTGGACCCTGGGCTTCGCGGCGCTGGCCGTGGGCCACCTGAACCTCATCTCCGTGGCCTTTGCCGTGCTCTTCATCGGCCTCGGCGTCGACTTCGGCATCCACTTCAGCATGCGCTACCGGGAGCTGCGCGCGGCGGGCGAGGGTTGCCCGGAAGCCCTGCGCGCGAGCGCCGGTCAGGTAGGCGGCTCCCTGGTCCTGTGCGCGCTGACCACGGCGATCGGCTTCTACGCCTTCGTGCCCACCGACTACGCGGGCGTGGCGGAGCTCGGCGTGATCGCCGGGACCGCCATGTTCCTGAGCCTGGCGGCCACCCTCTCCCTGCTGCCGGCCCTGCTCAGCCTCGCTCCCGGCGCCGGCCGCGGCACGATCCCCGCCGGGTCGCTGCTCGTCACGTGGATGCCGAGCCTGCCGCTGCGACGTCCGCGGGTCGTGCTGGGTGCCGCCCTGCTCGCCGCCGCGGTCGCCGTGGCGATGCTCCCGCAGGTGCGCTTCGACGCGAACCCGCTCCACGTGCGCGATCCGAACGCCGAGTCGGTGCGGGCGATGCAGGACCTGCTCGACGAGGGCGACACGGTGCCCTGGACCGTGGAGCTCGTGGCGGGGGACCTGGCCGAGGCGGAGGCCCTGGTGCGCCGCCTGGATCGGCTCGAGCCCGTGGAGCGCGCCATCAGCCTGCGCGATTTCGTGCCGCAGCAGCAGGACGAGAAGCTCGAGGTGCTGCGGGACGTGGCGCTGTTCCTGGGTCCCATCGCGCCCCGAGCCCGGGGGCGGTCCGATCCGGAGCCGGCGCGGCTCGCCCTCGCTTCCCTGCACCAGGCGCTGGCGAGCCGGCGGGCCGAGCCGGACGTCCCCGCCCGGCTCGAAGCGAGCCTGCGCCGCCTGCAGGATGCCACTTCGGATGCGCGCGAGCGCCTGACCCGCAGCGCGGATCCCGCCGCGGAGGTGCAGCGGCTCGAGGCGCTCCTGCTGGGCGATCTGCCGGACTGGCTGGCGCGCCTCGACCGCGCGCTGCACGCGACGCCGGTCCGTCTCGCGGACCTTCCCGAGCCGCTTCGGCGCCGTTATCTGGCGCCCGACGGCCGGGCGCGGGTGCAGGTCTTTCCGGGCGAGGACGCCTCGCGCCCGGAGGTGCTGGAACGCTTCGTGGATGCCGTGCAGGCGGAGGTGCCCGACGCGGCCGGCAGCGCAGTCAGCATCGTGGAGTCGGCGCGGGCCATCGTGCGGGCCCTGCGCCGCGCCCTGGCCGGAGCCCTCGTGGCCATCACGCTCCTCCTGCTCGCCCTGTGGAGGAGCGTGCGGGACACGCTCCTCGTCCTGGCGCCCCTCCTGCTCGCCGCGCTTCTCACGGCGGCCGGTTCGGTGGTGCTGGATCTGCCCTTCAACTTCGCCGACGTGATCGTGCTGCCGCTCCTGCTCGGGATCGGGGTGGACAGCGGGATCCACCTCGTGCACCGCCATCGCGAGCGCGTGCCGACCGACCGTGACGTCCTGCACACGAGCACGGCGCGTGCCGTGCTGTTCAGTGCGTTCACGACCATCGCGAGCTTTGGGAGCCTCGCCTTCTCGACCCACCGCGGCATGGCGAGCCTGGGTCAGCTCCTGACGCTCGGGGTCGCCCTCACGCTGCTGGCCAACCTGCTGGTGCTGCCCGCGCTGCTGACCGGACTCAGGCGTCCCCCAGCACGAAGTCGGTGAGCGCCTCCCGGAAACCCTCCGGGTTGTCGATCATGACCGAGTGGCCGGCCCGCGGCACCACCGCCAGGCGGCCGTGGGCCAGGGCCTCGTCCACCATGCGGTCGGCGGTCCGGGGGGAGAGCACGTCCGAGGCGGCACCGCGCACCACCAGCGTCGGGCAGGTCACGCGGGCCAGCGCCTCCCAGAGGGAGCGCGTGGTGGCCTCCTCCCGGCCGTCCGCTTGTTCCCGGCCCGCCACCCGGGTGAGCTCCCGCCAGGCCGGATCGAGCTTCGGGACCCAGTGCCCGTCCGCCTCCCGGCGCAGGCCGTGCTCGGCCAGCCGCGTCAGCACCTCCGGCCGGGCGGCCGGATAGACGCCTGCCAGCACGCCCGCGTACTCGCGGGGCGAGGCGAAGCGCACCGGCGCGCGGCGCGTGGCGTCGAGGCGGATGCGCAGCACGCCGCGCGGATCGAGCTCCGGAGCCGAGTCCACCAGGGCGAGGCCCGCCATGCGTCCCGGATGGCGGCCGGCGAACAGGAGCGCGATGCGGCCGCCGAGCGAGTGGCCCACCAGCACCAGACGTTCGATTCCGAGCGCTTCGCTCGCGGCCTCCAGATCCCGCACCAGGCTCTCGTAGTCGTAGCGGCGCTGGGGATCGCGGTCCGAGTCGCCGTGCCCGCGCAGGTCGAGGGCCAGCGTCCGGTAGTGGGGCACGACCGCAGGCGCCACGTCGTCCCACACGTGGGCGTCGTTGCCGAAGCCGTGCACGAAGAGCAGCGGAACGCCTGGGCGGCTCCACTCCAGCACGTGGAGGTCGAGGCCGTCGGCGGCACGGACGCGAATCGAACGCGGTGACACGCGGCGATGCTAGCCGGGTGGTACCTTGGCGGCGATGACCGATCGCGCCGCCGTCCTGGCCGCCCTCGACGCTCGCTTCGAACGCACCGTGGAGGAGCTCGTCGAGCTGGTCCGCATCCCGAGCGTCTCGGCAGCGGGCTTCGACCCCCGGCAGGTGCAGCGCAGCGCCGCAGCGGTGGCCGGCCTGCTGTCCGATGCCGGCTTGAGCCGCGTCGAGGTGCTGCGCGTGGGAAGCGCCCATCCCTACGTGGTGGGCGAGTGGAGCGGGGCAGCTCAGGCGCCCACGGTCCTGATCTACGCACACCACGACGTGCAGCCGCCCGGACGGGCCGCCCACTGGAAGAGCCCCGCCTTCGAGCCGATGCGCCGCGCGGACGGTCGCCTCTACGGCCGCGGGGTGGTGGACGACAAGGCCGGACTCCTGCTGCACGTGGCGGCGATCCGGGCCTGGCTGACGACGACAGGCGCGCTTCCGGTCAACGTCAAGGTGCTGGTGGAGGGGGAGGAGGAGATCGGCTCCGCCCACCTGGCCGAGTTCCTCCGCACGCACCGCCAGAGGCTCGACGCGGACGTGCTGGTGCTCTCGGACACGACGAACCTGGAGACCGGTCTCCCCTGCCTGACGGTGAGCCTGCGCGGCCTGGTAGCCGTGGACGTCACGGTGCGCACCCTCGACCATCCGCTGCACAGCGGCGTCTGGGGCGGTCCCGTGCCCGACGCGGCCACCACCCTGGTGCGCCTGCTCGCCCCTCTCCTCGACGAGCGGGGGGCGATCGCGGTGCCGGGGCTCTACGACGACGTGCCCGAGCTGGATGCCGCGGAGCGCCAGCGCCTGGCGGCGCTTCCCCTCGACGAGGCGCGCTTCCGCAGCGACGCGGGCCTGCTGCCCGGCGTCGCTCTCGCCGGCGAGACGGACCGGCCGCTCTACGAGCGGCTGTGGGCGCGTCCGGCCCTGGCCGTCACCGCCCTCGAGGGCATGCCTCTGGCGGAGGCCGCCAACCAGCTGATGGCCCAGGCGAGCGCGCGCGTGGGCGTGCGCCTTGCCCCGGGTCAGGATCCCGGGCGGGTGCGCGACCGGCTCGTCGCGTTCCTGCGGCGCGACCCGCCGTGGGGCGTGGAAGTGGAGACGCGCTGCGAGGTGGCGGCGCCGGGCTGGCGCACCGAGCCCACCGGCCCCGCCTTCGAGGCGGCGCGGCGCGCCCTGGCGGCGGGCTTCGGGCGTGAGGCGGCGCTGGTCGGCTGCGGCGCCACCATCCCCTTCGTGGGGCCCTTCGTGGAGGTGCTGGGTGGCGTGCCGGCGCTCCTGCTGGGCCTCGAGGACCCGCCTTGCAACGCCCACGGGGAGAACGAGAGCCTGGACCTGGGCGACTTCCGCAAGGCGGCACATGCGTCGGCGCACCTCCTGGCGGAGCTCGCGACGGTCCCCCGTCGGACGCGCTGAGGGGGCGAGGCCGCTCCATGCGGGCGGCTCGCCGGCAGTGGTAGGCTCACCCCCGGCGGCGATCGCCGCCGCCACGTCGGAGGACCCATGACGCAAGCCCCCGTGCGCGTGATCGCCACCTTCGCGGTGCAGGCCGACAAGCTGGACGAGTTCATCGAGGCGGCGCGCAGGACGCTCGTCGCCCCGACCCGGAAGGAGGCGGGCTGCGTCCAGTACGACCTCTGCCAGGACGCGGCGGATCCCACCCGGTTCGCCCTGGTGGAGGCGTGGGAGAGCGAGGGTGCGCTCGAGGCCCATCTGGCCCAGCCGTCGCTCCAGGCTGCCGTGACGCGCCTGGCTCCCCTGGCCGCCGAGGCGCCCCGGGTGCAGCGCCTGCGCGCCGTCTCCTGAGCGCGCCGTGGACGTGCGCATCCGTCCCGCCGTCCGTGAAGACGCCCACTTCCTGGCGTGGGTCATGCAGGAGGCCGCCCGCTCCCATCTCGAACGCGGCATGTGGGACCTGGTGTTCCCGGGCGACGAAGCAGAGCGGCTCGGCTACCTGACGGCGCTCGCCTGCACGGAGCCGCGCTCCTTCTGTCACCATGCCGGCTTCTGGATCGCCGAAGCGGACGCTCGACCGGCCGCGGCGCTGTCGGCCTACGTCCCGGCGCAGGTCGGAACTCCGGCCTTCGTGCAGGCGCTGCGGGCCACGCTGGCCGCAGCCGGCTGGAGCGAGGCCCGGATGCGCTCGCTTCAGGAGCCCTTCGCCCTGTTCCAGTCCTGCACGCCGGACATCCCCGACGACGCCTGGGTGCTCGAGTGGGTGGCGGCGCGACCCGAGTTCCGTCGCCGCGGCCTGGTCCGCGCGTTGCTCGAACACACCCTGGAGACCGGCCGCCGCGCCGGCCACCGCACCGCCGTGATCGGAATCCTGATCGGCAACGAGCCTGCCCTGCGCGCCTACCAGAAGGTCGGCTTCCGCCTGTGCGACGAGCGTCGCCGCCGCGAGTTCGCGGACCGCATGGGAGCGCCCGGCACGGCGCAGCTGCGCCTCGAGCTCGCGGCGGGACAGCCGTGAGCCGGTACGAGCGGGTTGGCTGGGCGGGCGCGCGCCGCGCGGCGGCGCTCGTCCTGCTGGTCGCGCTCGCCTTCGGCTGTACCTGGGTCAAGCGCTTCGGCTACGCGGGGCCGGGCCGCGACCGCTGGCAGCGGCCTGCAGAGGTGGTGGCGGCCCTCGCCCTGCCGCCCGCCGCGCAGGTGGCGGATCTCGGCTCGGGGGGCGGCTACTTCAGCTTCCGCCTGGCGGAGGCGGTGGGCCCCACCGGCACCGTCTACGCGGTGGACGTGGACGCGGGCCTGAACCGATGGCTCGAGCAGGAGGCCCGTCGGCGCGGGCTCGGGAACGTGCGCGTGGTCCTGGCCGCCCCGGACGATCCGCGCCTGCCGGCCGAGGGCGTCGACCTCGTCTTCACCTGCAACACCTACCACCACCTGCAGGAGCGCAGCGCGTACTTCGCGCGGCTGCGAGCCTTCCTGCGTCCGGGGGGCCGGGTGGCGATCGTCGAGTACCGCGATGCGGGCTGGATCCCCTTCCTCCACCACGCCACTCCCCGGGACCGGATCGTCGCGGAGCTTGGGCAGGCGGGCTTCCGGCTCGCGGTGGAGCACCACTTCCTGCCGCGCCAGAGCTTTCTGGTCTTCGACAGGGAAGTCCTCGACTGACTGATTTTGCCCCCAGGGACGGGTACATTTGCCCCGCGGGGCTCAAATCACCGGAAAAGCCAATTACCGGAAGCGTCAACTAGTCAAGAACGTCCCAATCCGGTACAATGGTTGGACCTCGGACCTCAAATGGAGCTTTACCGTGGTCGACTTCGAGCCCCTGGCGGCGACCCGCCGGGCGGATGGCGTGTTCGATCAGTTGCGCTCCCGGATCCTCTCCGGGGCCCTCCCCGCCGGCAGTCAGCTCCCCAACGAGCGCGAGCTGGCCGAGACGCTGGGGGTGAATCGCGCCTCGGTCCGTGAAGCCCTCAAGCGTCTCGAGTTCCTCGAGCTCGTGGTGGTGCGCCACGGGCAGGGCACCTTCGTCCAGGAGCTCTCCGACTCCTCGGCCCTGCAGGTGATCGAGGGTCTGCTGCGCGATCCGGAGGTGGTGACCCGCGACCTGCTGGCCCAGCTCCTGCTCTTCCGCCGTCACGTGATGGTGCACGTGGTCGAGCTCGCCGCGGCCCATCGCGCCGAGGAGCAGCTCGAAAGGGCCCGCCGGCTGCTCGTGGCCGAGGACGCCGAGGGCAACGATCCCAAGCGCGCCCTCGAGATCGACCTCGAGTGGAATGCGCTGCTCGGCGAAGCAACCGGCAACCTGATGTATCAGCTCCTGACCAACCTCTTCACCAAGCTGGTGCGCCGCCTCGGCCCCTTCTACTACAACGAGCGCCGCGACTCCGCCCGCTCACGCACCTTGCACCGCGACCTCCTTGCGGCCATCGAGCGCCGCGACAGCGCCGCCGCCCGCCGCCTGGTGGAGGCCATGTTGTCCTACAGCGAACAGGCGATCCTCGGCGAGATCGAGCGCCTCGAGGCAGCCGGTGCCATCGGTCCCGGCGCGCGGAGGGGCACGCGATGAGCGTGGACCGCACGCGGCTGCGCTGGAACGGGTGGGGGCGCCTGGGGCAATCCTACGAGCTGTCGCGCTCCCGGGAAGAGGCCCTGCGCAGCGAGCTCGGCAAGCTCCTGGGCCGTCCGCTCGAACCGGCGCCGCCGCCGGCTTCGCTGGCGGACGTGCGCCTGCCGCCGTCGAAGCTCGGCTCCGACGTGCTGGCGGCCCTGCGGGCCGCCTGCGGACACGACGGCGTGCGCACCAGCGTGGAGGAGCGCGCCACCCACGCGGCGGGGAAGAGCCTGATCGACCTGGTGCGGCTGCGTCGCGGCGAGATCGAGCATGCCCCGGAAGCGGTCGTCTATCCCCCCGACGAAGGAGCCGTGGCGGCGGTGCTGCGCCTGGCCGGGGAGGCGGGCTTTGCCGTGGTGCCCTTCGGCGGCGGGACGAGCGTGCTGGGCGGAGTCGAGGCCCGCAGCGTGCGCGGACAGACCGGAGCCGTGGCCCTGGACACGACCCGCCTCGATCGCCTGGTGCGCGTCGACGCGGAGAGCCGCACCGCCACCTTCCAGGCCGGCATCGAAGGGCCTGCCCTGGAGGCAGCCCTGGCTGCCCGGGGCTTCACGCTCGGCCACTTTCCCCAGTCCTTCGAGCACTCGACCCTGGGCGGCTGGATCGCCACTCGCTCCTCGGGCCAGCAATCGAACGGCTACGGGAGCATCGAAGGTCTGCTCGTGGCGCTGCGCGTGGTGACGCCCCGGGGCGTGCTGCGCAGCGTCCCGGTCCCGCGCTCGGCCGCCGGGCCGGACCTGAACCAGCTCCTGCTCGGCTCGGAAGGGGCCTTTGGGGTGATCGTCGAGGCCAGCGTGCGCGTCCGGCCGGCGCCGACCGTGCAGGACTATCGGGGTGTGCTGTTCCACTCCTTCGCCGACGGCGTCGCCGCCATCCGCGACGCGGTGGGCGAGCAGCTGCCGGTGGCCATGCTGCGGCTCGCGGACGCGGCGGAGACCGAGCTCGGCGCCCGGCTGCGCCGCGATCCGGCGCGCCGCTTCGACGCCACGGCGCGTGGGCTCGCCGTCCTGCAGCGGGCCGGCTACGGCCCCGGGCGCTGCCTGCTGGTCTACGGGGTGGAGGGGCGCGACGCCCGTCGTACCCGCGCCACGGCGACGCGCATGCGGCGCATCGCCCGCCGGCACGGCGGCTTCGCCCTCGGGCGGGGTCCCGGTCGCGGCTGGCGGCGCGAGCGCTTCCGCGCCCCCTATCTGCGCGACTGGTTGCTGGACCACGGCGTGGCGGTCGACACCTTCGAGACGGCGTTTTCCTGGAGTCGTCTCGAAACGGGGCACGACGCGGTGCTGCGCGCCCTGCGCGGCGTCCTCGAGCGACAGGCGGGAGGGGGGCTGGCCATGACGCACCTCTCCCACAGCTATCCCGACGGCGCCTGCCTGTACTTCACGGCGCTCTGGCCCCTGGACACGGGTCGCGAGATCGCCCAGTGGACGGCCATCAAGCACGCCACGACCGAGGCGATCCTCGCCGCGGGCGGAACCCTCTCCCACCACCACGGGGTCGGCCTCGACCACGCCGCCTGGCTCGTGCGCGAGAAGGGTGCGCTCGGGGTGGATGCGCTGCGGGCCGTGAAGCGGAACCTCGATCCCGACGGGATCCTCAATCCGGGCAAGCTCCTGTGAGCGTGCCCTGGACCCTCGCCCAGCGCGCCGCCGCCCTGGCCCGGGCCGAGCGGGACGGCGTGGACGTGCTGGTGATCGGAGGGGGCATCACGGGCGCCGGGGTGCTGCGCGACGCGGCGTCGCGCGGCTTGCGCGTCCTCCTGGTGGAGCGCCTGGACTTCGGGGCCGGGACCTCCGGCAGCTCCTCGAAGATGGTCCACGGGGGGCTCCGCTACCTGGCCCAGGGCCATCCGGGCCTGACCCGTGAGGCATGCCGCGAGCGCGATCTGCTGCTGCGGCTCAACCCCAATCTGATCCGCGGCATCCCCTTCCTGGTCCCCTGCTGGGAGGGCGGGAAGCTCAAGCCCTGGCAGGTGAAGGCTGCCCTGTTCCTCTACTACGCGCTCTCGGGCTTCCGGCCCGGCTCGCGCTTCCGCATGCTCGGGGCGGAACAGGTGGCGCGCTATTCCCGCGACCTGCGCCAGGACGGTCTGCGTGGGGCGGGCCTCTATCGCGACGCCCAGGTGGACGACGCGCGTCTCGTGCTCGAGACCGTGAAGAGCGCCCGATCGCTGGGCGGCGAGGCGGTGAACCACGCCGAGGTCGTGGAGTTCAGCCACGACGCGGCGGGCCGGATCCGCACGCTGCGCGTCCGCGACCGCCTGGCGGAGCGCAGCGTCGAGATCCGCGCCCACGCCGTGGTGAACGCCGCGGGCCCGGCGGTGGAGCGCGTGCGCGGCCTCGACCGGGACGCCGCGTCTGCCACCCTGCGCCCCGCCAAGGGCATCCACCTGGTGATCCCGCGCCGGCGCGTCCATATCCGGGGCGTGATCACGTTCGAGGCGCACGACCGGCGACCGCTCTTCCTGCTCCCCTGGGACGACATGTGCCTGGTCGGCACCACGGACGACTTCAGCGACGAGATCGACGAGCCCGTGGTGACCATCGACGAGGTGCACTATCTCCTCGCCGCCGCGAACGAGGCCTTCCCGGGCGTCGCCCTCAACACCAACGACATCGTGAGCGTCTTCGCGGGAGTCCGCCCCCTGGTGGCGGACGAGGACAGCGCGCGCCCCCCCTCCTCGGTGTCGCGCGAGTACCGGGTCACCGAGTCGCGCTCCGGGCTGCTCTCGGTGGCGGGCGGCAAGCTCACCACCTACCGGGCGGTCGGCGAGCGGGTGGTGGATCGCCTGCTGCGGCGGCTGCCCGTCGAGCGGCGCCGTGCAGCCGGCCCGAGCCGGACCGCCGCGCTTCCCCTGCGCGAGGATCGTTTCGACGCCGCGCAGCTGCGCGAAGAGCTGCAGAGGCGCTTCGAGCTGACGGCCGAGCGGGCGATGCGCCTGGTGCGCGTCTGGGGCGCCGACGCTCCGGAATTGCTCGCGGCGGCGCCACGCGAGCTGCGGCGGCCGATCGGCGCCTCGCGCTTCCTGTGGGCGGAGATCCCCTGGGCGTTCCGCCACGAGGCGCCGGCCACGCTCTGCGACCTGCTGGAGCGCCGGCTGCGCCTGGCACTGTTCGCGTCGGGACAGGGCCTTCCGGAGCTGCCGCGCATCGCGGCGGTGGCGGCGGAGGCGGCCGGCTGGGACGACGCCCGGAGCCGGGAGGAGGCGCAGCGCTACGCGCAGGCGGTGCGCCGCCGCTACCAGATCGTGTCGCCTGGCGCGCTCCGGCAGGCCCAGAGCGCCGCCTGACGCGAGTCACGGCCGTACCCCCACGGCCGTGTACCATGGCCGCGGTCATGCCCGGGCGCACCCTCGTCGTGGTGAACCCCCGCAGCCGCAGTGGCGCCACGGCCCGCCGCTGGAGCGCAGTGGAGGAGCGCCTTCGCGCAGCCCTGGGTCCCCTCGAGGTGGAGTTCACCCGGGGGTCGCGCGACGCGGAACGCATCGCCCGGGAGGGGGTGCGGGCGGGCGTCGAGCGGCTCGTGGTGGCGGGGGGCGACGGCACCGCGAGCGAGGTGGCGACGGGGTTGCTGTCGGCAGGGCTCGGCGGCTACGTGAGCGTGGCGCTGTTGCCGCTCGGCACGGGCTCCGACCTGGCCCGTACGCTCGGCACCCCCCGTGATCTGGAGCAGGCGATCGGGCGGCTGGCGAGGGGCAAGCCGCGTCGCATCGATGCGGGCCGGGTCACCTATCGGCGTCCGGACGGGGGGGAGGCCGTCGCCTACTTCCTGAACGTGGCGAGCCTGGGGCTCTCGGGCTCCGTCGTCGCCTTGGTGAACCGCGCGCCGAAACACCTGGGGCCGGGCTTCTCCTACCTGGCCGGGACCCTGCGCGGCCTGGCGCGCTGGCGCGACGCGCAGGTGACCCTCGCCCTGGACGGAATCCCCGTGCACGAGGGACCGATCGTATTCGCCACGGCCGCCAACGGCTGCTTCTTCGGGGGGGGCATGCACGTGGCGCCGGAGGCCCGGCCCGACGACGGACTCTTCGACGTGGTGGTGGTGCCGGGCATGCCGAAGGTCCGCCTGCTGCGCAACCTGCCACGGCTCTATCGCGGGACGCACCTCACGATCGCCGGGGTGAAGCAGCATCGCGGACGCGTGCTCGAGGCGCGATCCGACGAGACGGTCTGGATCGACGTGGACGGCGAGCCGCTCGGCACGCTTCCCGCGCGCTTCGAGCTCCTGCCGGGCGCCGTCGTCCTGTGCGGCGCGGAGGCGTGAGCGACCGCTTCGCCACCATCCGCGCTCGGTGTGCCGCCGTGGCGGAGCGGGCGCGCCACGTCCGCCTCGTGCCATCCGGCATCGGGGCCCTGGCGGAGCGTCTGATGGCGCAGCCCGAGGTGGCGCCCGCCTGGGACGAAGAAACCCACTACCGGGGCGATCCCGATGCGCTGCTCGCCTACGTGCTCAGCCTCGAGAGCGTGAACTTCGGCTCCGGATGGTTCCCGAGGCTGCGCAAACGCCCCGGGCGCTCCGGCTACTACACCGTCGCCCTGGGGCTCAAGGAGCGTTTCGAAGCCGCGGGTCCCTGGTCGGCGGAGGAACTGAACGCCCTCGAGACGGCGGAGCTCGCCCGAATCCTGGGCCAGGACGCCGGGGACCCGGACGTGGCGGAGCTGTTGAGCCTGTTCACCCGTGCCCTGCGCGATCTCGGCCGGCTCGTGCGCGACCGCCACGGCGGCCGCTTCGCGGCCCTCGTCGCGGAAGCCGGCGGATCGGCGCAGACGCTGGTCGCGCTGCTGGCCCGCATGCCGTTCTTTCGCGACGTCGGGCGCTACGCGGAGCTCGAGGTGCCCTTCTACAAGCGCGCGCAGCTGGCCGCGGCGGATCTGGCGCTGGCCTTCGAGGGCAAGGGGCCGGGCCGCTTCGAGGATCTGGCCCGGCTCACGGCGTTTGCGGACAACCTGGTGCCGCACGTCCTGCGCCTGGAGGGAGCCCTGGAGTACGCTCCAGAGCTGCTGCGCCGCATCGAGGCGGGAGCCCTGCTTGCGGCCGGCACGCCGGAGGAAGTCGAGATCCGCGCCGCGGCCGTGCACGGCGTGGAGCGGCTGGTGGAGGCGTTGCGTCGGCAGGGTGCGCCGGCCACCGCCCAGGAGCTGGACTTCCGGCTCTGGCACCGGGGCCAGCGTCCGGAGTTCAAGGCCCAGCCGCGTCACCGCACGCGCAGCGTGTACTACTAGGAGGGAGGCGCAAACGTGGCGCGGAGCTCGGGACTGCTCGACGGAGCCCTGGTCGGCATGCTTCTGCTGGTCGCGCTCCTGGCGGGCGTGGCCTGGCTGCGCGGCGGGCCGGAGATGCTCCGCGCCGGGTTCGCCGGGGGGCTCGGCCTCCTCACCCGCTTCGGCCTGCTGCTGCTGGTCTCGTTCCTGGCGGCGGGCCTGGTGGAGGTGTTGATCCCTCGGGAGTCGATCCGCGGGGTCTTCGGGACCGAGTCCGGGGTGCGGGGCATCCTGCTGGCCGCCGGCGCCGGCGCCCTCACGCCCTCGGGCCCCTTCGTGGCCATGCCCCTGGCTGCGGTCCTGGCTCGCGGCGGGGCCGGTCCCGGCCCCCTGGTGGCCTACGTGACGGGCTGGGCCCTCCTGGCCCTGCACCGGCTGCTGGCCTGGGAGATGCCGATGCTCGGGGTGCGCTTCGCGCTGCTGCGCTGGTCCGTCTCGCTGGCCCTGCCGGTCCTGGCGGGGCTCGCGGCACGGCTCCTGACGCGGGGCCCGGGCATTTGACCGGCGGCGCTCTTTCTGTATATTTACCAGCTCCTTGCGGCGCCGAGCGCCTTCATGCCTCCAACTCCAACGCGGCAGGCGCCCGGGAAGCGAGACTCCATGCTGGTCCTGGAAGACATCGAACCCGGCAATCGGGTCACCCACAAGAACACCGGGCTCCGTTACACGGTCGCGGACCTGGGCGAAGCCGAGGTGCTGCTCACGCCCGAGAAGGCCGACTTCGAGGACCTGCTGGTGCCGACGCAGCTCTTCTGCCAGGAGTTCGTGGCGGGCGACCGCTACAGCCAGCCGCGCAGCCGGGGGCGCGGCCGCCGGGCCGCCGCCGTCCGCACGCCGACCGGCCCGAAGGCCAAGGGCCGCATCAAGAAGATGGTGCGGGATCGGGGCTTCGGCTTCATCCGGGGCGACGACGGCAAGGAGGTCTTCTTCCACCGCTCCGGCCTGAACGGCGCCGACTACGATGCGCTCTCCGAGGGCGACGTGGTCGAGTACGTGATCCAGGAGGGCCCGCGGGGCCCGCGTGCGGAGCACGTCCGCTCCGTGGGCGAAGCCGCCGTCGCGACTGCCTAGCGCGGTCTGGCTCCTGGCCTAGCCGCCGTAGCGGTGCACCACGGGCAGCCGCCGACCCGAGCCGAAGGCCTTGGGCGAGGTGCGCAGGACGAGCGGCATCTGGCGCCGCTTGTACTCGTTGCGATCCAGGCGTTGCACGATCTGGCGCACCAGCTCGCGCGTGGCGCCTTCGGGCGGCTCGATGTGCTCGGCCCCGTGGCCCCCTTCGATGGCCCGGGCGAGTACCGCATCGAGGATCGGGTAGGGCGGCAGATCGTCCTCGTCGCGCTGCCCCGGAGCCAGCTCCGCCGAGGGCGGCTTCTCGATCGTGCTGGGGGGAATCCGCTCGCCCGCCCGGTTGGCGTGCCGCGCCAGGGCGTACACGTCCCGCTTGTAGACGTCTCCCAGCACGGCGAGCCCGCCGACCGTGTCCCCGTACAAGGTGCAGTAGCCCACCGAGAGCTCGCTCTTGTTGCCGGTGGCCAGCACGAGCCGTCCCTCGTGGTTCGAGACCGCCATGAGCAGCCCGCCGCGGATGCGGGCCTGGATGTTCTGCTGCGCGATGCCGTAGTCGTCGCAGGGACCGAACAGCTGGCGGAAGATCTCCAGGTAGCGCTCGTACACCGGCCGGATGTCCACGAGCCGCGTCTCGATGCCGAGGTTGCGTGCCAGGGTCTGCGCGTCCCGCACGCTGTGGTCGGACGAGAAGGGGCCCGGCATCACCAGACCGAGCACGCGGTCGGCGCCCAGGGCCTGGGCCGCCAGCCAGGCGGTCACCGCCGAGTCGACGCCGCCCGATAGCCCCAGCACCGCGCCGGGAGGCAGGCCCTGCTTGCGGAAGTAGTCGCGGATGCCGAGCACCAGACCCGCCTCGAGCTGGGCCGGGCCCTCGAGCTCCGGCACCTCGTCGGGAGCCAGGTCGCAGGGAGGCGACTCGAGGTCCACCACCTCCAGGGCCGGCTCGAAGAGCGGCAGCACCGCCCGCACGCGCCCGCGCGCGTCCACCATGAAGGAGCCGCCGTCGAAGACGAGCTCGTCGTTTCCGCCAACCTGGTTGGCGAACACGATCGGCACGCGGTGGCGGCGCGCCAGGTCGGCGAACAGCCGTCGTCGCTCCCGGGGCTTGCCCACGTGCCAGGGCGACGCCGAGAGGTTCAGCACCAGGTTCGCCCCCCGGCGCGCCAGCTCGCCCACCGGGTCCTGCGGGTAGGGGATCGAGCCCACCCAGGCGTCCTCGCAGACCGAGAGGCCCAGGGTCGTCCCGCTCCCCGGCAAGGGCACCGGCACCTGCTCGTGGGCCGGGACGAAGTGACGCTTCTCGTCGAAGACGTCGTAGGTCGGCAGCAGCGTCTTTGCTTGTACGCCGATCCGGCGTCCGCCCGCCAGCAGCAGCGCGGCGTTGGCGAGCTGCCGCGATCCCTGCCGCGGCACCGGCAGGACGGCGCCGCACGCGATGGCCACGCGCCGGGAGGCGGGCAGCAGCGCCTCGATCTCGCGCTCCTGGTCCGCCACGAAGCCCCGCCGTTCGAGCAGGTCCAGGGGCGGGTAGCCGGTCAGGACCATCTCCGGCAGCACCACCAGGTCGGCACCCGCCGCCGCGGCCTTGGTCGCCGCCTCCTCCACGAGCCGGCGGTTGGACGCCAGCGCGCCGACGGTGGGGTTCACCTGGGCGAGCGCGACGCGCACGCGGGCAGGATCGGGGGGGCGTGCGCCGGCGTCAAGCCGGCTCAGGGATAGTAGACGTAGATGGCGTCGGCGACGCAGGCCGGCTTGCCGCCACCCTCGACCTCGATGTGGAGGCCGAAGGTTGCGCGGGCGCCTCCACCCGGCATGTCGCGCACGTCCTTGAGCTCCGCCGCCAGGCGCACGCGGGAGCCCGCCGGGACCGGCGCCGGCAGTCGCATCTTGTCCAGGCCGTAGTTGACGCCGAGGCGGACCCCGTTCACGCGGACGAGCTGCGGCAGCAGGGCCGGTGCCAGGGAGAGCGTCAGGTAGCCGTGGGCGATGGTCTGCTTGAAGGGCGATTCGCGCCCCGCCCGCTCCACGTCGACGTGGATCCACTGATGGTCGCCGGTCGCCTCCGCGAAGGCATCGATCTTCTCCTGGGTGACCTCGACCCAATCCGTGGGGCCGAGTCGCTGGCCCACCAGGCTCTTGAGCGAAGGAATGTCCGGTACCACCGTCGGCTGGGCCATCGTGCTTCCCCGGGGCAACGATCAGACGCGCCGCCGCATCTTACCACGCCGTCGCGGCGCCTGGCCCGTCTCCGCCAGCTGCCGCAGACCGGCCAGCCCGTCGGCCAGCGCCCGACGCAGGAACCAGCCGAGCAAGCGGCCGGTGCCCGGCACCCGGGGCCGGAAGCGCACTCGCCAGCGCACGCGCGTCTCCGGGCCGGCGGCCTCGAGCGTGACCTCGCCCTCGTGGTCGCGCACCGGTGCCCCCCCGAGCAGTCGGTAGACGAGCCGGCTGGCAGGCTCGAACACCACGATCTCCTCGTCGAGCACGAGGCCGCCGCCCCGCACGGTGCGGATCGCGCCGACGCCGTCGGGCTCCGGCTGGCCCGCCCGGCGACGCACCACCTCGCGCACCGGCATCCAATGCGGCATGTGCTCGTGGTCGGTGAGCAGCGCCCAGATCCGCTCCGTCGGCGCGCCCACCGCGACGTGTTCCTCCACCTCCACGAAACGGGGATCCGCCTCAGCCACGCTCGATCTCGACCACCTCGTACCAGCGTTCGGTCTCGGTCCGGTGGCGCACCACCGCTGCGCGGGAGACGAGCACCGGGAAGCGCCCGTTGCGCCGCCGCACCAGCCAGGCGAGCGGACTCTCGATCACCTCCGCCACGTCGTTCACGGCCTCGACGCCCGACTCGGTCCACGCCACGAAGCGCAGCCGGCTGCGCGACCGCAGGCCGAGCCGCAGCCGCGTGCCCCGGGCGCGCTCGAGGAGACGCGCCGCGCCCTCCTCGTCGCCGAGCAGCGTGTGAGGGTCGCGCGGACGCGCCAGGCGCGCCGCCCGCAGCAGGCGTAGCACCTTGCCGAGACCCGCCACCGAGGCCACGGTCAGCTCGGGCCCGAGATCCGCCACGTCCTCGATGCGGTCGGTCCCGAGCCGCCCATGGGCCGGGCGGAAGCCGAGCCGCAATCCCTGCCGGCCGCTCTCTCGCAGCGGCTCCACCTGGGCCAGGAGGGCGCCCACCTGCCGGATCGAGGCCATCTCCCCAGTCTACCGGTCCCATCCCGCCCGGGGCGCCTATACTCGAGCGACCAGCCGGCTCCGAACGGCCGGCGGCAGGAGGGCGCATGCGAGCACGTACCGTCGCCTCGATCTGTGTGGTCGTCTCTGCGGGCCTGGGCTTCGGGGTGGCGGGGTCGTTCCTCTACAAGGCTGCGATCGGTCTCGATCCCTCGGCCTTCCCGGCTGGCGACTGGCTCCAGCGCGTGGGGGAGCGGCTGATCCCGGACCTCCAGCTGAGCCTCCCCGGCGTGCTGCTCACCCTCGGGACCCTGCTGGCCCTCGCGGGGGGCACCTTCCTGCTGGTGCGGAGAGCGCTCCGCACGGGCCCCGGGGCGGACGTGGGCCGCCGCGGCTTTCTGACCGGCTCCCTGGGCGGGGCGCTCGCCGCCCTGGCCGCGCTCCTGGCCGGCGGCGTCGCCACCTGGCTGCGCGCCTTTCGCGGACTCGGCAACGAGGGCCGCGGCTGGGCGCCAGTGGCCGGCGAGATCTTCGGGGGCGCGGTCACCAAGACCAACCCCACCTGGGAGGAAGCCTGGCGCGGCGCCCGGGTGCGCAGCTACCGCCGTCTCGGTCGCACGGGCTGGAACGCCTCCGACATCTCGCTCGGGAGCGGCCGCATCCACGGCGAGCAGGGCGAACGCCTGGTGCGCGAGGCGGTCGACCGCGGCGTCAACTACATCGACACGGCGCCGGACTACTCGGCCACGGGGAGCGAGCAGGCGATCGGTCGCGCCATCCGCGGCCGCCGCGATCAGCTCTTCCTCGCCACGAAGTTCTGCACGCCCCGGGGTCACCTGCCGCCCGGAACCCCGGTGTCGGCCTACAAGGCCGCCGTGGAGGGGAGTCTCGCGCGTCTCGGTACCGACCGCGTGGACCTCGTCCACGTGCACTCGTGCGACGAGATCGACCGCCTCATGGATCCGAACCTGCACGAGGCCTTCGACCGGCTGCGCGAGGAGGGCAAGGCCCGCTTCCTGGGCTTCTCGACCCACACCCCGAACCTGATCCAGGTGGCCAACCGCGCCATCGAGTCGGACCGTTTCGACGTGATGATGCTGGCCTATCACCACGGCATCTGGCCCCGCATCGGCGAGGTGATCGAGCGGGCTCGCAGCCAGCGGGACATGGGCGTCGTGGCCATGAAGACCCTGAAGGGCGCCCGTCACCACGGCCTGGCCGGGTTCCGGGACCAGGCGAACGCCTTCTCCCAGGCGGCCTTCAAGTGGGTGCTCGCCAACGACCAGGTCTCGTGCCTCGTGGTCTCGTTCTTCGAGGAGCAGCACGCGGACGAGTACCTCTACGCGTCGGGCGCCGCGCTGATGCCCCGGGACGTGGCCATCCTGGACCGCTACGAGCAGGCCGTGCGGGGCAGCTACTGCGTCCCCCACTGCGGCGCGTGCCTGGAAAGCTGCCCGGAAGGCCTGCCCATCCACGACGTGCTCCGCCATCGCATGTACTTCGAGGACTACGGTTGGGAGAAGCAGGCCATGGGGCTGTACGCGAAGCTGGCGAAGGACGCCTCGGTCTGCGCCGGCTGTCCCGCGCCCTGCCTGGGCTCCTGCCCGGTGGGGCTCCCGATCGCCAGCCGCATGCGCGAGGCTCACCAGATGCTGACGCTGTCGTGAGCGACGCCGCCGCAGCGGGCCGCCTGCTCGTCTACGGGGCCACCGGCTTCACCGGGCGCCTGGTGGTGGACGAGGCCCGCAGGCTCGGCTTCGCGCCGGTGCTCGGGGGGCGCAGCGCCCGGACCCTCGAGCAGATGCGCGACGCCGTGGGCGGCGCCGAGATCCGCGTGGCAGACGCCGCGCGACCCGAGAGCCTGGCGGGCCTCTGCCATGGGATCGGCGTGATCGCGAACTGCGCCGGGCCCTTCGCGGGACTCGGCGAGCCGGTGCTGCGCGCCGCCCTCGAGGCAGGCGCCCACTACCTCGACACCACCGGGGAGCAGGAGTACATGGCACGCGTCATGGATGGGCTGCAGCCCGAGGCCCAGCGCCGGGGCGTGACGGCCATCGTGGCCCACGCCTTCGAGTACGCCCTCGGCGACTGCGCGGCGCGCATCGCGATCGAGGAGACGCCGGAGGCGGCGACGCTCGAGGTGTTCAACCGGGTGGAAGGCTTTGCAGCCACCCCCGGTACGCGCCAATCGGCCCTCGAGGCCCTGGGCGGCCGGCACCTGGCGGTGGTGAACGGGCGCCGGCGTCTGGAGGCCCCAGCCTCGCAGCGCGCCACGCTGCGCTTCCCCGACGAGGACGTAGACCGGGTGGGGCTGTGCTTCGGTGGCGGGGAGGTGCTGTCGGCTCCGAGCTATGCAGCCACGCTGAGGACGGTGCGCACCTACCTGGTGCTGCCGCCGCTCGTGGCCACCCTGGCGCCCCTGGCGTTGCGTGCCGCCGCGCCGCTGCTGCGCAGCCGCCTGCGCGGCTGGCTGGGGCACCGCCTGGCCGGCGGGTCCCAGGGTCCGGGGCCCGAGCGGCGCGACCAGCCCTGGTGGGTGATGGCGCGGGTGCGTGCGCCAGGGGGCGGCGGCACGCGCGTCACCGTGTCGGGCTACGACTCCTACGGGATCACCGCGGTGATCGTTGCCCTCGGCGCCCGCTGGCTGCTGGAGGGGCGCTCGAAGCGGCCGGGCGTCGTCACCACGGCCCAGGCCTTCGATCCCCGGGCGTTCCTGGACGCACTGGCCGAGGCCGGTGTCGCCTGGCGGATCGACCCGCTCTAGAGGCCATCTCATGAATCCTTCGGTGGCCAGGCACGCGTCTTCGACCCGACCTGTGCGTTGCGAAGTCTCGCCGTAGCTACGGCTATGCGATCTCCGGGCGAGTTCACGCACCCGGCTCGGTCGGGGTCCACGAGATGGCCTCTACGCCCGGCGCCGCATCAGCCAGGTGGGGATTCCCAGCACGCGCACCTGCTCCGCGGTCTCGAAGCCGAGCCGCTCGTAGAAGCGCACGTTCTCCGCACGGTCGGTCTCGAGCCAGGCGTCGGCACCGGACGCGTCCGCGCGGGCGCACAGGCGCTCCATCAGCCGCGTCCCGATCCCGCCGCCCTGCAGCGCGGGCTCCACCGCGACGGGTCCCACGTGCCAGTGGGGTTCCTGGGGATCGCGCTCGGCCCAGGCCGCCATGCACCGCAGGCGTCGCGCGCAGGCCCGCGGCCCGAAACGCAGCAGGGGGGGCAGGAGCCGCAGCACGTGCGAAGCCGGCAGCAGACACAGGCCCGGGGGCGCCGCACCGGCCACCCCCACCGGGAGGCCGGCGCGGCGGGCCACCAGGGGGGCGGCGGGGGCGAGCGCGAAGAAGGTGCGGAAGAAGGCCGCCAGGGCCCGCTCGCGACGGGCCGCGTCGCGACCCCCGGCGGCCCGCTCCAGGGGGTTGGCGCACAGGGCGCGGGCCGCCAGGCTCGCGACGGGGGTCCGCTCGTCGTCGCGCAGCGCGCCGACCTCGAGCGCAGCCATGCAGGACGCTAGGCGCTGCCGCCGCGGATCGCCCGCACGAAGGCCTCGTAGAGCGCCTTGTGGATCGTCTTGCGGTCCGCGCGGCCGTACTTCTGGCGGAATGCCTTCAGCGGGATGATGCCCTTGGCCATGGTCCGGTGGCCGCCGCCCACCCCGAGGCCCTCCACCACCGCCCGCACCACCTCCCCGGCCGCCCGCACGTAGCCGACGTTGCGCACCGAGAAGACGAGGTCCGCGTTCACGAAGCCCGCCGCGATGGCCCAGTCGGCGCCCTCCGCCTGGAGCGCCAGGTCCGCCACCTGGGGGATCACGTCCTCCCGCACGCGACCCAGCACCAGGATGTGGAGCGATTCCTGGACGGACGTTCGCGCCAGGGCGCGCCCCAGGGCCTTCAGGCCATCCACGGGCAGGGCCGGACGCTCGATCCGGCGCAGCAGGGCCGGGCTGTGGCTGGCGTGCAGGAACGCGAAGGCGTCGATGTCCTGACGGCTGGTCTCGCGTCCCAGCAGCTGGGTGTCGCTCTTGATGGCGTACAGCAGCGCCGTGGCCAGGCGGGGTCCGATGTCCAGGTTCGCTGCCCGCAGGTATTCGGTCAGGATCGTGGCGGTGGCCCCGTAGGCCGGGCGGATGTCGCGCAGGACGGCATCGTAGCCGGTGCGCTCCGGGTGGTGATCGATCACCACGTCCACCGAGCGGCAGCGGGCCGGCACGTTGTCCCCGAAGACGTTCGGCTGCACGTCCACCAGCGCGATGCCCTGGAAGCTGTCCAGCTCGATGGCGGCGAGCGTCTGCACGTCGATGCCCAGGGCCGCCACCATGGCCCGGTTCTCCGGGCGCTTCACCTCCCCGAACGAGACGAGGGGGGCCGTGGTGCGCTTGCGTCCCAACAGGGCGCGCAGGGCATAGCCACAGGCGATGCCGTCCGGATCCGGGTCCGGCTGCAGCAGGATCGCCACCTTGTCCCGCCCGCCGAGCAGCGTGCGGAGATCCACCACGCGGCGCAGGTTCGACAGATGGGAGAACTCCTGCTCCACGTCGTCGCGGATGAGGGAGCGCAGGGCTGCCCGTCGCAGGCACGGGTGCTCCGGCATCTCCGCCTGGGTGAGCTTGTCGGACAGGACCAGGATCGGTGCGTGGCTGGCGGCCTCGGCGATGGCCGAAACGGCGGCTCGCACGAAGGAGGCCTCCTCCGAAACCAGGGCGAAGCCGTCGCCCTCCTTCGGGTTGAGCTTGGCGATGGCCTCGGCGGCCAGGCCGCCCTGGAGAGCACGGAAGCCCGGGGGGCGCGCCCGCGATTCGTCCTCGCGGGGCACCCAGGTGAGCTCCTCGCTCTCTCCGGCGCCGATCCGGCCCCACAGCCGGGCGAGCTCCGCGCCGTCACACACGATGATCCGGCGTGCCACCGTTCTCTCCGGTGCCCTGCCGTGCTGCGCAGGGCGCGGACCGGCCGATTCTAGCGCGAGCGCCCCAGCGACCGTCCGCACCGGGCGCTCCGTTTCTTCCCTGCGGGGACGAGGCGCTAGGCTCCGCCTCGTGCAGCGCCTCTTCGTGGGAGACGTCCAGGGCTGTGCCGACGAGCTCGGCGAGCTGCTGGTCCGGGCACGCAACGCCTTCGGCCCGGATTTCGAGGTCTGGTTCGTGGGCGATCTCGTGAATCGGGGACCCGCCAGCCTGCGCGTCCTCGAGCAGGTGCGCGAGCTCTCCGATGCCGGGCGGGCGCACACCGTGCTCGGCAACCACGAGGTGGCCCTCCTCCAGGCTGCCCTCGGACTCCGGCAGCCGGATGCGGACGATACCTACCGGGAGGTGCTCGAGGATCGGGATGCGGAAGCCTGGCTGGACTGGCTGCGGAGGCGACCCCTGGCGATCCGGGGGCGTCTCGGCGAGACCCCCTTCGTGCTGGTGCACGCGGCCGTGGCGCCCGAGTGGAGCCTCGCCGACGTGTTGGCACACACGCGCCGCGTGGAGGTCCGCCTCGGCGGCGCGCTCGCGGAGGCGCGCCGCCTGCTGGCCGCCGACCCCGCCCGGGATCCGGACCGCGACGTGCTGGCCCGGCTCATCCAGTGCCGGAGCGTGGACGGGCGCGGCGTCTGGTCGGCGGACGCGCCGGCCTCGCCGCGCGATGCGTGGCACCGACGCTGGCGCGAGCGCCGCCACGACTACGGCGTCGTCTACGGCCACTGGGCGCTCCAGGGGCTGCACGTGGCCCCGGGCCTGCGGGGACTCGACACGGGCTGCGTTCACCACGGTCGGGGAAGGGACGGGTTCCTCACCGCCTGGCTGCCGGAGCCGCAAGCGCGCCACCCCTTCGAGGTCCCCGACGATCGCTTCTGGCAGGTGCGTGCCCACCGTCGCTACTGGCCCTTTCGCGCCCCCCAAGAACGTGCTTGAACTCGACCTCGCACCGATCTAGATTGACTTCGTACCCTGGACCCGGCGCAGGGGGAAGAGGTTCCGCCTCCGCCGACCGGACCGAGCGCCGGGTGACCCAGGTACGCGTCGGTGAGTCGGCGGGGGAGGGCGAGCCTGCGGGGTCGCGCCCGGAAGCCGGCCGATCAGCCGGAGTTCTGCGAGGCGCGAGGTCGCGGGCATCGGCGCGGGGGAACCTTCCCGGACCCGGGAGCTTCCACCCAAACGCCGGAGAGAGAGGGGAGTCTCCGACGACGCAGGCCGCGGCGAGGGCCCTGTCCGCGAACGCGCCAAACAGGATCGTTCGGGGGCGCACGGTCGCCCGGTCTTCGCAAGAGTTCCCCGAGGTTGCGCCGCGAGTCGGTGGCCGTTTGGATTCCGGTTCTCTCCGCGCAGCGGTTGTGCGGAGGGTCGGACGGTCGCTGCGACGCCGCTCCGGTACACGGCACGAGCCGGGCTTGCCCCGACGGAGGCCCGGGAAGGCCCCGCCGCCTCGACCCAGCCCGCCCGAGGGGTCTTGCCTCTCAGGGTGGCGCTCCGCGCTCTTCCAGGAGGCGACTCGCCTCCCGTCGCGCGCGAGCGTCCGCGTCCTGCGCGGCCACGTGCGCCACGGCCCCCGCCACAGGTTCGCTCCACACGCTCGGTGCGAGGCGAAGCGCCTGCCGTCGCAGCAGGCGGTCCGGGTGTTCGAGGGCTCGGAGCAACAGCTCGGCCAGGGCGGGATGGCTGGCACGGGCGGCTCCGGTCAGTACCGCGCGCAGCACGCCGGCCTCGGCAGCACCCTCTGCGTCCCGCAGCCCCGCCACCAGCGCGTCGAGGCCCTCGCGCCGGCTCGTCGCGAGCTGCGCCGAGACGGCGCGTGTCTCGGCGGGTCGGCCCGTGTCCAGAGCGTGTCGCGCCTGGAGCACGGCGGCTTCCGGGGAGAGGGGAGCCAGGGGCGCACGGCCTTCCAGCAGGGCGAGTCGCGCCTCGTCGCGCAGGCCGGCGTCGGGGCTGTCGAGCCAGGCGGAGTAGACGGGGACGAGACGCTCCGGAGACCCGGCGGCGGCGATCTCGCGCACGGCCGCCTCCCAGCGCTCCTCGGCGTCGGCATCGGACAGGACGAAGACCCCACGTGCCCCCTCCACCAGGACGTAGGGAGCGCGTGCTCCCCGCAGGAGCAGGAGGACGCGCTGGCCGGGCTCCAGGGCCGGCGTCCGGGAAGGAGACCGCTTCACCGCGAAGCGCGCTTCCACGTCGCCGAGCACCGCGTGGCCCTCTCGCAGTCGAATGCGTCCCGGCTCCACGGCGTCCACCGTGGCGAGGACGGCCCGGTCCGCCCGGGCGGCGCGTTCGTGCAGTGGCGCCGGGCCCGAGGGCAGGGGATGGACGAACGCCTGGGCCCTCGCGGACGCGGCGCCGAGGGACGCTGCGAGCGCGACGGCGGCGGTCGACCACGAGCGCACGCGGCCTCGATGGCCCATCGTGTGCGAGTATACGGAGGATGAGTGCCATGAGGTTGCGCCGGATCCGCACGGCGGCGCTCGGCCTGCTGGGGGCCTTCTCCACCTCGTGCGCCGGGCTGGGCTCGCTCGGCACGCTCACGCCCGAGCAGGAGGTGGCGGTCGGTGCCCGCGAGGCGGTCAGCGTCGAGCAGGAGATCGGCCTGGTCGCCGACCCGCAGCTGGTTGCGTACGTGGAGGCGATCGGCCGCCGCGTGGCCGCCCACTCGCCGCGGCGAGACATCACCTACCGCTTCCACGTGGCCGACATGGCCGAGCCGAATGCGTTTGCCCTCCCGGGCGGCTACATCTACGTGTCGCGGGGTCTTCTCGTGCTGGTGAACTCGGAGGCCGAGCTCGCCAACGTGCTCGGCCACGAAATTGCTCACGTGACGGCGCGCCATCACGCCCAGCGCCACAGCCGCGCCACCAGCGTCGGTCTGCTCACGGTGCTGGGCACCGCCGCGGCCGCGATCCTGGGCGGCGCCGAAGCGGCGCAGCTGGCGGGCCAGATCGGACAGGTGGCGGGAGCCGGCCTGATCGCCTCCTATACGCGCGACCAGGAGCGCGAGTCGGACGAGCTTGGCCAGCAGATGGCCCTGCGGGCCGGCTACGACCCGGCGGCCATGGCGAACTTCCTGCGCACGCTGGAGGGCTGGGCGCGGCTCCAAGAGGGCGGCAACCGCATGCCGAGCTTCCTGGACAGCCATCCCGCGACTCCCGAACGCATCGCGGCCACCGCGGCCCGGGCCGCCACCTTGACGCCGGGCGGAGCGCCGCGGGATCCGGACGGACGCGAGCGCGTGCTGGCGCACCTGGACGGGCTGGTGGTCGGCCCGAGCGTCGGCGAGGGCGTGCTGCGGGACGGCCTCTTCCTGCACCCGGACCTGAGCTTCGCGCTGCGTCCTCCCAGCGGCTGGCGCGTGCAGAACCAGAAGCGCGCCCTCGCCGCGGCGGCTCCGTCGGGCGATGCACTCTTCGTGCTCGAGCTCCAGGGCCCCGGCGACGACCCGCGTGCGGCCGCCGAGGCCTTCGCCCGCGCCAAGGGCGTCCGCTATGCGGAGTCCGGTCCGGCGCGGGGCACGCTGCTGCCCGGCTGGCGAGCGTTGGCGGTGGCGGAGTCCCAGCAGGGCCGCCTCGCGGTGGACCTCACCTGGATCGCCTGGCAGGGGCTCGTCTACCGGCTCTCCGGTGTGACCCCGGTCGCTGCCCAGGGACGCCATGCCGGGAGCTTCGAGACCGCCGCGCGCAGCTTCCGGCCCCTGTCGAGGGCCGAGCGGGCCGGCATCCGGGAGCTGCGTCTGCGCCTGGTGACGGCCCGGGCCAACGAGTCCCTGGCTGCCCTGGCGGCGCGAGCGCAGGGCGTCTGGAAGCTCGAGGAGCTCGCGCTGGTGAACGGCCTCACGCCCGAAGCCCGCCTCGCAAGCGGCCTGCGCATCAAGGTGGCGAACGCCGAGCCATACGTCGGGCGCTAGCCGGCGTCGCGCGCGTGGGCGACGCGTCCGTGCTCGAGGTTCGCATCGACTCGCTGGCCGGCGACGGCGATGGGGTGGCCCGCGACGCCTCGGGACGCGTGATCTTCGTGCCCTTCACGGCCCCCGGGGACCGGGTCCGGGTGCGGGTCGTGGAGGCGCGACGGCGCTTCGCCCGCGCCCGGGTCGAGACGCTGCTCGAGCCGGGCCCCTCGCGCACGTCGCCGCACTGTCCCGTGTTCGGGGAGTGCGGCGGCTGCACGTGGCAGCACGTGGACTATGCGACCCAGGTGGAGGCCAAGCGGCGCATCCTGGAGGAGGCCCTGCAGCGGGTGGGCGGGATCCGGCCGCCCGGCGGGATCGGCATGGTGGCCTCGCCGCAGCCCTACGCCTACCGCGCCCGGGCCCGGGTGCGGGTGGAGGGCGGACACGTGGGCTACCGGCGCCGGCGCAGCCACGCCCTCTGCCCGGTGCGGGGCTGTCCCCTGCTGCTGCCCGCCCTGGACGCGTGTCTGGCCCGCCTGGCGAGCCATCCTCCCGCCCGGGAGGGGGAGTGGGAGCTCGCCGCCGGTGACGATGGGAGCGTGCGGGCCGCGCCGCTGCCGTCGCCCCCGGGGCCGTCGGTGGAGCTCCGCGTCCGGGGAGAGACCCTGCAGGTCTCGCCCGGGGTCTTCGCCCAGGCGAACGGGTTGTTGCGCGAGACCCTGGTCGAGGCCGTGTGTGAGGCGGCGGGGCGCGGGGAGACCCTGCTCGAGCTGCATGCGGGTGCCGGCTTCTTCACGCTGTCTCTCGCACGACACTGGCGCCGTCTGGTGGCGGTCGAGGCGGACTCCGCGGCGGTCCGCGACCTGCGGCGCAACCTGGCCGCCGCAGGTCTCGACCACGTGGAGGTGCGGGCGCGGCCGGTGGAGACGGTGCTCGGCGGGCCGCCGCCAAGCCGTCTGGCACCCGAGGTCGTGGTGCTCGATCCGCCCCGCACCGGCCTGCCGCCTGGCGCGGCGCGGGCCCTGGCCAACCTCGGGGCGAGCCGCGTGGTCTACGTTTCCTGCGATCCTGCCACCCTGGCTCGCGACCTGGCAGTCCTCGGGGCGGGGGGTCTCGCGGTGCGGCGGGTGCAGGGCTTCGACCTGTTTCCCCAGACGCCCCACGTGGAGACGCTCGCCGTCCTGGAGAGATCCTAGGGCGGAACCAGGCCGTGGCGCAGGGCGTAGCGCACCAGCTCGGTGGCCTTGCGAACGCCGAGCTTGCGCATCAGGTTGCGCCGGTGGGCCTCCACCGTCTTCGTGCTCAGGTGGAGCTGCGTGGCGATCTCCTTGGCGGAGAGACCGTCGGCAATGAGCTGCACGACCTCGCGTTCGCGGACCGAGAGGCGGGCGCCCGGTGCATCCGCAGCTTCCCCGTGCGGGGTGCGAAGCTGGCTCACGATCTCCCGGGCCACCGGCGGACTGAAGTAGCTGCCTCCCCGCATCACGGCGCGGATCGCGGCCACCACCTCGGAGGCGCGGGCATTCTTGAGCACGTAGCCGTCGGCGCCCAGCGACACGGCGCTCTGCACGAACGGTGGGTCGCCGTGAACGGAGAGCAGGACCACCTTCAGCTCGCGCTTTCGGGTGCGCAGCTTCTCCAGGGCTTCGAGACCCCCCAGGCGCGGCATGCTGATGTCCAGCACGACCACGTCCGGCCGGTGCTTCTGCACCTGCTCGAGCACCTCGCGGCCGTCGGATGCCTCGCTGCACACGGTGAATTCGGGCTCCGCCTCCAGGATGCGGCGCAGCCCTTCGCGCACGATGCCGTGGTCGTCGGCCACCAGGATGGAGATCACGAGGCCCCATCGTAAACCCTGCGCTACGAGGGAACAATCGCCACGGCGGCCGTGGTGCGGGCGGCGCGGGCGGGGGCTACCCTCCCCGCTGGGACGTCTTCAGGAGGCAGCGCGATGGCCGAGGCAATCTTCGAGCGGATCCGACGGGACGTCGAGGCCCACCCGATCCTGGTCTACATGAAGGGCACGCCGGGCTTCCCGCAGTGCGGCTTCTCCGGGGCCGTGGTGCGCATGCTCGAGGAGCTCGGAGCTCCCTTCGAGGCGCGCGACGTGCTGGCCGATCCCGAGCTGCGCGAGGCGATCAAGCGCTTCTCGAACTGGCCCACAGTCCCCCAGATCTACGTCTCCGGCCAGTTCGTGGGAGGCTGCGACATCCTGGGCGAGCTGTATGAGAGCGGAGAGCTCGCCGAGATGGTGAAGCAAGCCCTCGAGCGGAAGTAGGTGCGGAGTGCGCCCGGGTCGCGGGAACGGCCGCCCGGCCGGGGGCCCGTTTGCATCCTTCGTGCTCTACGTGGAGGGCCCACGCGACCGTGACGTGCTGGTGGCCTGGGCCCGCCGGGTCGGGCCGCGCCTGGCCCAGGAGCTGGCCCGGGCGTCGGTGATCCTCGGCGGTTGCCGCCCGGCCCGCGCCCGCGAGCACTTTCGCGACCTGCGCGAGCGGGACGCCGCCACGCGCGGCCTGTGCGTTCTCGACCGCGACGCGGGATGGCCCGAGCCGAAGCCTCGCGCCGAGCCGGGCCTCGACTTCTTCACCTGGCGGCGCCGTCACATCGAGAGCTATCTGCTGGTGCCGGCGGCCATCCGGCGCTCCTTGCGGCTCCCCCCGGACGACGCGCGCACCGAGCGCCTGCTCCGCCGCCTGCTTCCCGCGGCGGCGGACGAGGACTCGCTGGCGACGCTCGACGCCAAGCGCCTCTTCGTGACCCACGGTCTGCTCGCGCGAGCGCTCGGCCAGCCCGTGGCGGTGGGTCGCGTGGCCCGGGCCATGCTGGCCGAAGAGATGCACGCGGAAGTCCACGCGCTGCTCGATCGGATCGGGAGGGAGCTGGGCATCCGCCGGGCGCCGGAGATCTACCTGCGCCGTGGCTGAGGCGGCGCCGGTGCGCGGGAGGCCCGGCGCCAGCGGGGGCGGACGTGCCCTCGTGCTGCGGCGGCCGGCTGCGGTCGAGACCGAGCCCCTTGCCCTGGTGGAGCGCCCGAGGCCCGAACCTGGCCCGGGCGAGATCCTGGTGGACGTCGAGGTGTGCGGCGTGTGCCGGACCGACCTGCACGTGGTGGAAGGCGACCTGGCGCCGCGCCGTCCCGAGATCGTCCCGGGCCACGAGGTGGTGGGACGCGTGGCGCGGTGCGGGCGGGACGCGGACCGCTTCCGGCCTGGCGAGCGGGTGGGCGTCGCCTGGCTGCACCACAGCTGCGGGCGCTGCCGCTTCTGCGTCCGGGGCGAGGAGAACCTCTGCCTGGAGCCCCGCTTCACCGGTTGGGACACCGACGGCGGCTACGCGGGCTTCGTGCTGGCCCGGGAGGCCTTCGTCTACCCGATCCCGACCGATCTCCCCGCGCGGGATGCGGCCCCGCTCCTGTGCGCCGGCATCATCGGCTATCGCGCCTTCGTCCGCTCCCGGGCCTGCCCCGGCCAACGGCTCGGGCTGTTCGGCTTCGGTGGCTCCGCCCACATCGTGATCCAGATCGCCCGGCACGCGGGCATCGAGGTGCTCGTGTTCAGCCGGGAAGACGGCCACCGGGAGCTGGCCGGGCGTCTCGGTGCCGCCTGGGTGGGCGGCAGCCTCGACGTCCCCCCCCATCCCCTCGACGCGGCGATCCTGTTCGCCCCCGCCGGCGAGCTCGTGCCCGTGGCTCTCGAGCGCCTCGACCGGGGCGGCACCCTGGCCGTGGCCGGGATCCACCTCTCGGACGTGCCGGGGCTCGACTACGTGCGTCATCTGTTCCAGGAGCGCACGCTCACGAGCGTGACTGCCAACACGCGCCGCGACGGGGAAGCGCTGCTGCGCCTGGCCGCGGAGATTCCGATCCGCCCCCACACCCGCCTGTATCCGCTGGAGCAGGCCAACCAGGCCCTGGCGGACCTGAAGCACGATCGCATCCGGGGCGCCGCGGTGCTGGAGGTCGCCACGGCCCAGGGGAACGCCGGCCCGTGAAGGCGCTGGTGCTCGACTTCGACGGGGTCATCTCCGACAGCGCCCGCGAGGCCTTCGTCGTGGCGCGCCGCACCTGGCTCGCCCTGTGTCCCGGCTCGTCGTTGGGCGAGGCGGACCCGTCCCGTCTCTACGCAGGCTTCCTCGCGCTCATGCCCCTGGGCAACCGGGCCGAGGACTACGGCGCCGCCCTGGCGGCGCTCGAGCGGGGGGTGAGGATCCCCGACCAGGCCCGCTACGACAGCTTCCGGGCCGGTCAGGACGAGGAGTGGCTGCGCGAGTTCCACCGCCGCTTCTACGCCGAGCGCGCCCGCTTCGCCGCCGAGGATCCCTGGGGCTGGAGGCGACTCCTGGCGCCGTACCCGCGCTTCCTCGCCGTCCTGCGCCGGCGGGCGGGAGAGGTCTCCTACGCCATCGCCACCTCCAAGGATGGGGACTCGCTGCGCATCCTGCTGCAGCACTACGGAGTCGACGACCTCTTCCCTGCCCGGAGCCTCCACGACAAGGAGACGGGCGTGAGCAAGACGGCGCACCTCGAGCAGGTGCAAAGCGAGCTCGGGCTCGAGTTCGCAGAGCTCACCTTCGTGGACGACAAGGTGAACCACCTGGACGCGGTGGCCGGGCTCGGCGTGCGCTGCGCGCTGGCCGCCTGGGGCTACAACGGGCCTCGCGAGCATGCCCTGGCTCGTGAGCGCGGCCATCTCGTGTGTACCCTCGACGATGTCGAGGAGCGGCTGTTCGGCAGGCGCGACCCCTGAACACCTGGCATCTCGCTGCGGGCGCCCTACCTTCCCGCTCAGCGAGGCACGGCTTGGAACTGGACCTGCAGCTGCACGCGGAGCGCACGCCGAACCCCCACTGCGTCAAGTGGGTGGTGAGCCGCCCGCTGCTCGAGCCCGGGCAGAGCGCACACTTCGATGCGCCGCCGTCCGAAGAGGTCTCGCCCCTGGCGGCGCGGCTGTTCCAGTTGCCCGGCATCCAGGCGGTCTTCCTGGCACCCCGCTTCGTGAGCGTGACCAAGGCCGAGGACGTGGACTGGCCGGACCTGGCGCGTCCGCTGGTGGACGCCCTGCGCAGCTTCCTCGAAGCCGACGGGTCGGCGCTCGGCCCCGCCTTCGAGGCCCAGGCCAGCGGGCCCCAGGGCGAGGTCGAAGCCCGCATCCGGCGCATCCTCGACCAGGAGATCCGCCCGGCGGTCGGGCGCGACGGCGGCGACGTGGTCTTCGCCGGCTACCGGGGCGGCGTGGTCGAGCTGTACCTGCAGGGCTCGTGCAGCGGCTGCCCGAGCTCCCTGGCGACGCTCAAGTTCGGGATCGAGGCGCGCCTGCGTGAGGAGATCCCGGAGGTCACGGAGGTGGTGGCGCTCTAGCCGGCGCCCCGACAGGACGATCCCCCCGCTGTGGGGCTCCCGGCGAGCGGAGCCACGGGGGATGGGTGTTTCGAGAGCAGGACCGCCAGCGCCCGCGCCGCCGCCTGCGCCAGCCCCGCTGGCCGCTTCCCTGCGAGCAGCCCCCTCGCCGCCGACGGGCTTCCGGGTCCATGACGCTGCGGGGCCGATTGACCCTGCTGGTGGCCGGGGTGCTGCTGGTGACCCCCTTCCTGCGCGCCTGCGGGGCGTCGGAGGGGCCCACGGCCCTGGCCGAGCCCGCGCCGGAATCGCCCGCGCCGCGCCTCGAAGCCCGGCCCCCGGCCTCGGCGACGCTCGAGCTCGTGCGGCGGGAGCTGCCGCCCAGCGCAGCCGGGCGTTCCGGGAAAGCCGCCGAGCCCTTGTCAGCCCCGCAGGACGCCGCCCGGCTGGTGGAGACGTTGCCGCTGCCCGCCGGAGCGGAGGACATACCCGGGCCGCTTCGCGTGGAGTACACCCTGCACCCGGAGCTCACGCGGCGCATCGAGCAGGCCCTGCGCCGGGGACGCGTGGAGCTCGGCCACGTGATCGTGCTCGAGCCGCGCAGCGGACGCCTGCTCGCCTACGTCTCCACCGAGCCGGAACGACTGCCCGCCACGCGGCCCTACCCGGCGGCATCGCTCATGAAGGTGGTGACCGCTGCGGCCGTGCTCGAGCACGCGCCGGAACGAGCCCGGCGTCCCTGCCTGTTCCAAGGCAGTCCCTGGCGCCTGACGCGGGCGCGGCTCGACCCGCCGCAGCGCGGCCGCTCCGTCTCCTTGCGCCGCGCCATGGCGACCTCCAACAACCAGTGCTTCGCCCAGCTCGCGGTCCACGCGCTCGGGCCCCGCACCTTGCATGGCGAGATCGAGCGCCTGGGTCTCCTGCGCGCCCCGGCCCCGGGTCACGAGCCGGGCCGCCTGGATCACGGGGACGACCCGCTCGAGCTCGGGCGCCTGGGGTGCGGTCTCGCCGGCTGCGAGATCACGCCGCTCGCCGCAGCCCGCCTGGCCGCTGCGCTGGCGGAGGGCCGGCTGGTGGAGCCGCACTGGATCGCGCGGGTGGTCGATGCCGCCGGCCGCGAGATGACGCCGGCCCCGCCGGAACCGCGCCGCGTGCTGTCGCCGCGGCTCGCCGCGGAGCTGCGCAGGATGCTCGTCGACACGACGCGCACCGGCACGGCGCGGCGCGCCTTCCACACCCGCCGCGGGCCGCTGCTGGGGCCGGTCCGGGTGGCGGGCAAGACCGGAAGCGTGAACGGAAGCGACCCGAGCGGGCGCTACGAGTGGTTCATCGGTGTGGCGCCTGCCGAGCGTCCCGAGGTGGCCGTAGCCACCCTCGTGGTGCAGAGCGACCTCTACTGGATCAGCTCCTCCCAGCTCGCCGCCGAGGTGCTGAAGACGCTGTTCTGCCCGAAGGGGGTGTGCCGGGTCGATGCGGTGCGGGACTGGCTCGAACCGGCCGCTCCCGACGCACCCCAGAAGCCGGCGTCGGGGGTCTAGGCGGAGCGGATCTCGGTGAGGACGGTGCCGAGCGAGCCCACCTCGCCGTGGCGCAGGGACTCGACCGCCGGAAGCCCCGCCACGATCCGCTCCAGGCGGGCCGCCATCGAGGCCTCGATCCCGCGGAAGCGCAGGGCCAGCCCCCGATCGCCTTCGTCGCGGATCACTTCGGCGTCGATCAGGAAGGGCTCCTCCCGCGCCGAGCCGTAGATCGCGAGCTGCAGGCGTGCGCCGAGCCGCAGCTCCGGGTGGGGATCGATCAGCATGCCACCCGCGGAGAGGTCGCGGCCGAGGAGCACGCGGCGCGCGTCACCGGCGAGGGCCACCACTTCGCGCTCGAAGCGCGCCCGGGCATGACGTCGCCGCTCGGGGCCGGATTCCTCCTTGCGCTCGCTCTTGCGGTTGGCGCCGGGCCGGCTCGTGGCCGAGGCGGCCTCGATCACCGCGGGTCCTTCCGAGCGCTCGCGCAGGATCTCGCTCACCCGGGCGCGAGTGGCCTCGTCGAGGCGGCCGAAGCTCACCGCGATCTGCATCTGCCGGCGGTTCTCCTCGGGGCCGGCCTCCGGGGTCGAACGCACCACCTGGCCGCGCAGGTTGAAACCGCGGCCGCCGGTCAGCTCCGCGGGAAGCTGGATGGCCAGCGAGGTCCCGGCGTCGTAGGCGTGCTCCGCCACCAGGCTGCACCCGTGCAGGGAGAGGTCCGCCAGCACCGCGCTGCGGCGCCGGAAGCGCGTCCGCACGGTCACCGGATAGCCGATCGTGGTGCGTTTTTCGCCGCGTTGGTCGTCACCCTGGAAGAGCGCGCGTGTGACCAGGAGACGCAGGGCCACCGGGTGGACGGGCCGGCGCACCAGGAAGTCGAAGCCGATGCGTCGCAGCATGGCCCGCAGGGTCTGGGAGTCCTCGTCCACCACGGCAATCTTGACCGGGCGGCTCTGGCCGTTGCCGCGCAGCGGCCATTCGCGGGCCAGCAGCGCCCGCCGCGAGTTGGTCACGAAGAGGTCCCGGGGCGGCTGGACCCGCGCCGGCACGGCGGCCCCTCGCAGGTGGGCGAAGTCGATGCCGAGCCCGGTCAGGATGTCGCGGACGTCGTCGAGCTCGCCATCGTCGACCAGCAGAACCGGAAAATCGGACCCCATGCAGTCCCCGTGGGCCGGGTCAACGGGCGCCGGCCCCCCAGCCTCAGTCGGCCGAACCCAGCCGGAGCTGAAGGGCAGGCGTGCCAATCCCGGGTCGCCGCCGGCGGTCTCGCCCCGACGCAGGTTTTCCTTCTAGTTTCGGGAACTTGATGCTTACGGGGGGGTGCGACGCCGGCCCGGGCCCCCAGGTCCGAAAGGGCGCCGCGGGTCCCTTCGAGGCGCTTGCTCCCGGTCCCGAGCCGACCCCTTCTTCGAACCCCGAGGTGGATCGGCGTCCTCCGGGCCCGGCGGCTCCGGGGCCGGCGGTCGCTTGGGGCCCCGGTCCCGGGGCGCGCCCGCCCCCGGCCCACCGCCCGCGGCGGGAGGCGATCCGACCCGTGCGCGCGGCGCCGCCCGCCGCGCCACGACGAGTCCGAGGGCGCCGAGCCCCGTCCCGACGGCCAGCGTGGCAGCGGTCGAGGCCAGAGGCGCCACGTCGAGCGTGGCCTCCAGGACCGCGACCAGGTTGTTTGCCACGTGGCATGCCACCGCGGCGCGGATCCCCCCCGACCACAGCGTGACCGCGCCCAGATAGAGCCCGAGTACCACGGCCGCAAAGGCGTGCACGAGGTCGCCGTGCAGGGCGCCGAAGGCGATTGCCGAGAGCGAGACGGCGGCCAGGCCGCCGAGCCGAGGCTCGAGTCCTCGTTGCAGGAAGCCGCGGAAGAACAGCTCCTCGCCAATGCCGGGCGCGACGCCCAGCCCGAGGAGCACGCCGAGCAACGCCCGCCCTCCGACGTGTGTCAGTCGGGCGTCGAAGTCGGCGAGGGCGCCGCCCTCGCGCAGCTCGAGGAGCCGCAGCGCACTCTCGGCGGCGTGGCTCACGGCCACGAAGCCCAGCGCCACCAGCAGCCCCGGGCCCGCGGCGAGATGCCCGGGCCGGAGCCCCAGGCGCTCGCTCAGGGGCGCCCGGGCGAGTGCGGCCCCGGCGCCGGCGGCGAGGCCCAGCACGATCGAACTCGCGGCGGCCTGGAGGGCCAGGGCGCCGGCTCCCGACGGGTGAAGCCAGCGCAGCAGGGTCTGTGCCCCGGCGATGACGGCGAGCGCAGCCGCTGCGAGGAGCACGGCCAACTGGATGCGTCGCTCCTGCATCCGGGCAGGGTACCGGTGGTCCCCGCTCGTCCCAGGCGGGCACTCGGGAGCCCTGCTGCTACCCTCGCCAGGTGAGCGCTTCCCCGCTGGCTCCCTCCTTCCTCCTGGCCATGCCCGACCTCGCGGATCCCAACTTCAAGCGGACCGTGGTCCTGCTCGTCCACCACGATGCCGACGGCAGCTTCGGCCTGGTGCTGAACCGTCCGACGGAGATCGCATCCGACGAGCTGTGCGAGACGCTGGGCATCGGCTGGAACGGAGATCCGGATCTCGCCGTGCACTGGGGCGGGCCCGTGCAGCCGAACACGGGCTGGGTGCTGGCGGGCGACGGGGTGCTCGACGGCGTATCCGAGGCGAAGCAGGTTCGGGACGGCGTGCACTGGGCGGGCTCGCTCGAGGCACTGCGCCTGGTGGCCGACGAGCCGCCGGCCCGCGTGCGCCTCTTCCTCGGCTACTCCGGCTGGGGTCCGGGCCAGCTCGAGGAGGAGATCGCGCGCGGCGCCTGGGTGGTGGCGCCCCTGGAGCTCGAGCTTCCCTTCGAGGTCGATTCGGACCGCATGTGGGACCAGGTCTGGCGGCAGCTCGGCATCAACCCGGCCACCGTGGTGTCGACGCCCGGCGTGCACTGAGCAACCTGGGCCCCTAGCTGCGCGGCGGCGAGGCGGAGCCGCGCGGCGGATAGTCCAGGCTGTCGTCGAGGCGGGCGATGGCCTCCTGGGGGAAGCTGGGCAGGTAGAGCTCCTGCTTCTCGCGCCAGGTCTGCACCCGCTCCTCCGCCGCTCGCGTCTTCTCCGCGTCCATTCCCTCGCCCTTCTCCAGGTACGTGGTCTGGGAGGGGAAGGCGAACCCGCTGCCGCTTTCGTCCACGACGTCCATGATGCGCAGGTAGACGTCCTCCCGAACCGCCAGGAACTCGTTGAAGTCCCGGGTGTCCACGTATGCGAAGATCTCGAGGTCCAGGGAGTAGGCGCCGAAGCCCACCAAGCGCACGCGCGCCGGCTCCGGCGTGACCTTGGGATGCGCATAGAGCAGCTTGCGGATCTCCACCAGCACCCAGCGCAGCTGGTCGGGGGTGGTCTCGTAGCGCAGCCCGAGCGTGGCATGTATGCGCATGCGATCGCGGACGGCGAAGTTCTCGAGCTCCATCTGTGCGAAGTTCGCGTTGGGAATCGAGACGAGCGTGCGGTCCAGCGTACGCACGCGGGTCGAGCGCAGGCCCACGTCCTCGACGGTTCCCACCTTGTCGCCCCAGCGACAGAAGTCCCCCACCCGAACGGGACGGTCGGCAATCACGGTGATGCCGCCGAAAACGTTCTCGAGCGTCTTCTGGGCGCCGAGCGCCACCGCCAGGCCGCCCACCCCGAGCCCCGCCAGCAGCGTCGTCACGTTGAAGCCGAAGTTCTGGAGCATGGCGACGAAGGCGAGCGCGCCGAGGATGACCTTGACCACGCGGCGTCCCAGGGGCAGCACCGCCGTCGCCGCGCCCTGCCCCTGGGCCACGAGGCGGTCCGAGACCCAGGCGCTGAACACGTCCACCACCCGGAAGGCCAGCCAGGCGAGGGCGACCACGAGCAGCGCCTTCTCGAGACCGGTGACCACGCGATCCGCCGGGATGGCCAGGGCCAGGAACGGTGTCCCCGCCGAGACCAGCAGCACCGCGAGCCACAGGCGCACGGGGGACCCGATCTCGTCCAGCAGGCGGTCGTCGAAGTCGGTTACGGTGCGGGCTACGAGCGGGTGGAGGACGCGCAGCAGCAGTCGGGCCAGGTACCAGGAGAGCGCCCAGGCCACGATCACCAGCGCGAACAGCCCGATCCACTGCCAGAGCTGGATCTCGAGCATGCTCCATTCGAAGAAGGGGGCCGGGAGCAGGCGGCCCAGGACCCCATAGCCGAACTGGCTGTACAGGGACGGGACGCGCGCCACGGTAGCGGCCGAGAACTTCCAGATCCGAACGCCGTCCTCGGCGCGGGGCACGCGTTCCACGAAGATGCTGACCGCACCACGCCGGGTCTCGATGCTTCCTACCCGGTCCCGATCCGGCGGGAGACCGTCGTCGGTGCGTCCCTCGGGCTCGTCGGAGAGTGCGTCCGGCTCGATCCAGAGCTTGCGGTCCAGGACCACCTTGAGCTGACGCGCGAGCACGGGCCCGCGGGTCTCGCGCTGCTCCCGGGGCACGCTTCGCAGGTCCAGGTACTGGGCGGCAGTCTCCCAATTGCCGGCCGCGGCGGCCTCCAGGTAGCCCACCACGGCGCCGCGAGGGACGCCCCGTTCCAGGGCGTCCTCGGGGCCCGCGGGGGGTGCGAGCGCGGCGTCCTTGGCCGGGCTCTCCACCGTGGGGGCCTCGGCCTCGGGCGCCGCGGGCTGGGCGGCGGCCGGGGTCGAGAGCAGGGCGAGCAGCAACGCTCCCGCGACGACGTCCAACAGGCGATGGGGGGGCGCGGCGGCCCCAAGGTGGATGGCGAGCATGGGGCGCATGGATCCTCCTCGCAGCCTCGTGGCGATCGAGGCCTGGATGGATCCCGGATTCTAGGCGGGCATGGCGAGACTTCGAGGCACACGCGGGTCGCGCGCAGGGAGCAGAACGCCGCCGCCCGCCGCTTCGAAAGCCTCTTGGGAATTCGGATCCGCGGGGAGCCTTGAGAGCCCGTCCGAACGACCCGTCGAAGCGGCGACGGCGGCCGCGAAGAGTTGGTTAGCAAAATCATGACTCGGAGTCAATTCTCTGCGCCAGGTCCGGGGATCCCGGCCCGGGCTGCCTATACTCCGCCTCTCCCTGGAGGTCCGCGGTGCGACGCGTCGCCATCGGCATCGGGGCAGCCCTCGGGGTGCTCGCCGCCCTCGCCGCCATCCTCGGCTACCAGCGGGTCTCCACCCTCGAAGTGGTGGCCGTGCAGGGCGATGTCCACGTCCTGTTCGGTCTGGGCGGCAACGTCGGCATCCTCCGCACGGAGCGCGGTGCCGTGGTGGTGGACACCATGACGTTCCGGATGCAGGGGGAGCGCATCCGGCTGTTGGCGGAGCGCCTCGGAGGCGGCCCGGTGCAGGCGGTCCTCAACACCCACTACCACCGCGACCACACCCACGGGAACCCGGCCTTTCCCGCGGGCCTGCGCATCGTGGCCACCGCCCGCACCTTGGATCACCTGCGCACCCGGGACGCCGGGTTCTGGCGCGGCCCGACCGCGGAGAGGCTCCCCAGCGAGACCTTCGTGGCCGAGCACGAGCTGCGGATCGGCGGCAAGACCATCCGCGCCCTGCATCCGGGACGCGGGCACACCGACGGCGATTTGGTGGTGCTCTTCGTCGAGGATCGCGTGGTCCACCTGGGCGACCTGCTCTTCCAGGGGCGCTACCCGACCGTGGATCTGGAGGCCGGCGGCTCGTTCCCGGCCTGGATCGAGAGCCTCGACCGGGTGCTCGAGCTCGAATTCGACCGGGCCATCCCGGGGCATGGCCCGCTGACGGACCGGGAAGGCCTGCGCGCCTTCCAGGACTTCCTCCGCGAGGTGTGGCAGGTGGCGGAGGACGCCGCCCGCGCGGGCCTCTCCCTGGAGGAGACCCTGGCCCGGGCTCGCCTCACGCGCGACGCGGGCTACGAGCGGATCTGGGTGCCGTTCGTGGTTCGCATGGACCGGGACCTGGTGCTGCGCCGGGCCTGGCAGGAGGCCAGCGGCGCCGCCGCGGGCCCGCAGGGTTAGTGCCAGTTGGTGCCAGGCTGGGGACCGAAGGAGGAAACGTCGTGGACGTGGGCAGGCTCTTCTCCGTGACCGGCAAGACGGTGCTCGTGACCGGCGGATCCCGTGGCATCGGACTCATGATCGCCCGCGGTTTCGTGGCCGCCGGTGCCCGCGTGTACGTGGCGTCGCGAAAGGCGGCGGACTGCCAGCGCGCTGCGGAGGAGCTGTCGCGGGAGGGGACCTGCCAGGCCCTGGTCGCCGATCTCTCCAGCGAGGCGGGCGCACGGGCCCTGGCCGAGGCGTTCGCGGGGCGGGAGCCGGCGCTGCACGTGCTGGTGAACAACGCCGGCGCGAACTGGGGCGCCCCCCTCGCCGAGTATCCGGAGTCGGGCTGGGACAAGGTGATGAGCCTCAACGTGAAGGGCGTCTTCTACCTGACGCGCCACCTGCTGCCCCGCCTCGAGCAGGCGGTCCGGCCCGGCGACCCGGCGCGGGTGATCAACGTGGGGTCCATCGACGGCCTGCACGTCCCGCTTCTCGAGACCTACGCCTACTCGGCCAGCAAGGCGGCGGTGCACCACCTGACGCGGGTTCTGGCGCGGCGGCTGGCGCCCCAGGGCATCACCGTGAACGCCGTGGCACCGGGGCCCTTCGAGAGCAAGATGATGGCCGAGACACTGCGACGCTTCGGGCAGGAGATCCGCGCCAGCTGCCCGCTCGGGCGCATCGGGGAGCCCGAGGACATGGCGGGGGTCGCCCTCTACCTGGCCTCGCGCGCCGGGGCCTACGTGACCGGCGCCGTGATCCCCGTGGACGGTGGCATCGCCACGACGGTGTAGGCCAGGTCCTACACGAAGATGCCGGCCACGCAGCCGGTCATCAGCGTGGCCAGGGTGCCCGAGAGGATCGAGCGCAGGCCGAGCCGCGCCACGTCGGGGCGGCGCGAGGGAGCCAGGCCGCCGATCCCGCCCAGCAAAATGGCCAGGGAGCCGAAGTTCGCGAACCCGCACAGGGCGTAGGACGCGATCACCGCCGAGCGGGGCGCCAGGTTCCCCTCCGCCACCTGACGCGCCAGGGCTTCGTAGGCCAGGAACTCGTTGAGCACCGTCTTGAGGCCGAGCAGCGAGCCCACCGCCGGAGCATCGGCGAGCGGGACGCCCATCAGCCAGGCGAGCGGCGCCAGCACCCACCCGAACACCCGTTGCAGGGTGAGGTCCGGCACGCCGACCCAGGCGCCGGCCCCGGCCAGGGCGTCGTTCACCAGGGCGATGCCGGCCACGAACGCGACCAGCATCGCTCCCACGTAGGCGGCCAGGCGCAACCCGGTCAAGGCGCCGAGCGAGGCTGCGTCGATCAGGTTCGCCGCCGGCCGCTCCACGCGCACCCGCCCACCGCCTGCCGTCTCCGGCGTCTCCGTCTCCGGCACCATCACCTTGGCCACCACCAGCCCGGCGGGCGCCGAGAGCAGACTCGCGGTGACCAGGTGGCCCGCGTAGTCGCCGCCCAGGATCCGCGCGTAGGCCACCAGGACCGAGCCGGCGATGGTGGCCATGCCGGTGGTCATCACCGCGAACAGCTCCGAGCGGGTCATGCGCTCCAGGTAGGCGCGTACCAGGATCGGCGCCTCGGCCATGCCCACGAAGATGTTGGCCGCCGCGGCGAGGCTCTCGGCTCCGGAGGTCCGCAAGGTGCGCGAGAGCGCCAGGCCGAGCCCATCCACCACCCGCTGCACCACGCCCAGGTGATGCAGCACGGAGAAGAGACTCCCCATGAAGACGATGATGGGGAGCACGTGCACGGCGAAGGAGAAGCCGGAGCCCGCCAGCGCTCCGAACACGAACTCGACGCCGGCGTCGGTGTACGCCAGCAGCCCGGCCACCGCGGCATTCACGCCCACGAAGAAGCGGCGTCCGGCGGCCGTCTCCAGCAGGAGCAGGGCGAGGGCGAGCTGGAGGGCGATGCCCCACGCGATGGTGCGCCACGGCATGCGCCGGCGGTCCACGGAGAAGATCCAGGCGATCCCCACCATGGCCAGCAGCCCGAGCGCCGAGATCGCCCGCAGGCCCAGCTCGCTCACCGCGGCGCGAAGGCTCGCGCCAGGGCGCGCGCCGCCGCCTCGGGATCCGGGGCGCCGGCCACCGCCGAGATCACCGCCGCCGCGGCGGCGCCGCTGCCGGCCACCTGCGCCGCTCGCGACGCGTCGATGCCGCCGATCGCCACGGCGGGGCGGGGGGCGGCCAGCCGCACCGCCTCCGCCAGCTCCGCGAGCCCGCGCGCGGCGTACGGCGAGGTCTTCGAGTGGGTCCCGAAGACGGGCCCGAAGGCCACGTAGTCCACGGGCTCCGCCCCCGCGGCGCGCACCTGCGCCAGATCGTGGGTCGAGCGGCCGACCAGCAGCCGCGTGCGCGCCGCAGCCGGCAGGCGCGCGGGGGGCAGGTCCTGCTGGCCGAGGTGTACCCCGTCGGCTCCCGCGGCCAGGGCGAGGTCGAAGCGATCATTCACTACGAGGAGCGCTGCGTGGCGGTCGGCCAGCGCTCGCAGGGCCCGGGCCCAGGAGAGCGTCTCGCGGTCGGTGGCGTGCTTGGCGCGCAGCTGCACCACCCGGGCCCCCCCGGCGAGGCCCGCCCGGGCCTGCTCCACGGGATCGTGCTTCCAGCGCGGGTCGTCATCGGCGATCACGTAGAGACCGCGTACCCAATCCGCCGCCGGGCGGTTGCGGGTCACGACCGCACCGGCAGGCGGATCCCGAGCTCGCCGATCTTCTTGCGCAGCGTGTTGCGGTTGATGCCGAGCAGCACCGCGGCCTTGAGCTGGTTGCCTCCGGTACGTTCCAGGGCCGCCAGGATCAGGGGGCGCTCCACGCGCTCGAGCACGCGCCGATAGAGGTCGGTCGCGTCCTCGTCCCGGAGCGCCTGCTCCACCTCGCGCCGCACCAGCTCGTCCAGGGATTCGCCGGCCTCGCCGGACGCCGCTCGCCCCTCCAGGAACGCGAAGTCCTCGGGGCTCAGCACCTCGTGCTGCGAGATCACGAGGGCGCGCTTGATGGCGTTCTCGAGCTCGCGCACGTTCCCGGGCCAGTGATGGCGGCGGAGCCGCTCCAGGGCCGCCTCGGAGAGGAAGCGCGGGTCGGTACCCAGCTCCTCGGCGTAGCGGGCCACGAAGTGCTCGGCGAGCACCGGCACGTCTTCGGGCCTCTCGCGCAGCGGCGGGATGTGGATCGGCACGACGCGCAGCCGGTAGATCAGGTCCTCGCGGAAGCGGCCAGCCTCCACTTCCGCATCCAGGTTCCGGTGCGTCGCCGCCAGGATGCGCACGTCCACGTGCTCGGCACGTCGCCCGCCGACCGCGCTCACCTCGCCGCTCTGGAGCACGCGCAACAGCTTGGCCTGGAGCTCGGGCGGCATGTCCCCGATCTCGTCCAGGAAGAGCGTCCCGCCCGTGGCCTCCCGGAAGCGCCCGAGCCGCGACTCCGTGGCTCCCGTGAAGGCGCCTCGCTCGTGGCCGAACAGCTCGCTCTCCAGCAGCTCGCGGGGGATGGCCGCCGCGTTCACCGCCACGAAGGGGCTCTCCGCCCGCGCGCTCGCGGCGTGGATGGCGCGCGCCACCAGCTCCTTGCCGGTTCCGCTCTCGCCGGTGATCAGCACGGAGACGTCGCGCCCGGCCACGCGGCCGATCGTCTTGAACACCTCGAGCATCGCCTCGCTACGCCCCACCAGGCGCTCGCGGCTCGCCTCCTCCCGGCCCACCTCGCGGCGCAGGCTGCGCACCTCCCGCTCCAGGGCGCGGGCTCGCAGCGCCTTCTCCACCAGGGCCGGGATCGCGGCCACGGCGAAGGGCTTGACCAGGTAGTCGAGGGCTCCTCGCTTCATGGCCTCCACGGCGTTCTCGAGCGTGTTCTGGGCCGTGATCACCACCACCGCCGTGTCCCGGCCGAGTGACCGCACGCGGTCGAGCAGCTCGAGCCCCGAGGGGCCCGGCATGCGCACGTCGAGGAAGGCCACGGCGAAGTCGTCCGCGGCAAGCGCCTCCCAGGCCGCCTCGCCCGAGTCCACGTCCACGACCTCGTGGCCCGCGTCCTCGAGCGCCTCGCGCAGGACGAAGCGGATCGAGGGCTCGTCGTCCGCGACCAGGACGCGCGTCGGCTGCAGCTCGCTCACGAAGCCCTCCGCAGCGGCAGGGTGACGCGCGCGCACGTTCCCCGCCCGGGCACGCTCTCGAGCTGGAGGATCCCGCCGTGCAGGGCCACGAAGTGCCGGGCCAGGGCGAGGCCCAGGCCGCTCCCCCGGGCCTTGGTGGTGACGAAGGGCGTCGTCACGCGGGGCAGCAGCTCCGGCGCAATCCCGGCGCCGCTGTCCTCGAACTCGATCACCACGCCGGGCAGGCGCGCACCGTCCGCGGGGTCCAGGCGGTGATCGAGGCTCATGCGGGTCACGATCCGGAGTCGACCTCCCTCGGGCTCCATGGCCTCGAGCGCGTTGCGCGCAAGATTCAGGAAGACCTGGGTGAGGCGGTCCGCGTCGGCCCGCAGCTCCGGGATCGAGGGGTCGAAGCGCCGTTCGAGCTTCGTGTGCGCACCGAGCGGATCCATGGCAAGCAGATCGAGCACGTCGTCGAGCACCCGGTGGAGATTCACCGGGCTGGGGCGCAGCGCCTCGGGCCGACCGATGGCGGAGAGATCGTCCACCAGCGTGGCGATGCGATCCACCTCGCGCACGATCAGCTCGGCGGTCTCCCGGCTCTTCGCGTTCTCGGCGCGCGCCGCTAGCAGCTCGGCGGCCCCGCGGATCCCGCCGAGGGGGTTCTTGACCTCGTGCGCGATGCCCGAGGCGATCCTGCCGAACTCTTCGATGCGCTCCCGTTCGCTCCAGAGCGCACGCAGGGCATTGCCGAGCGTCCGGTCGCGCAGCACGACGACCGCCCCATCGATGCGCCCGTCGGGGTCGAGCAGCGGCGCGCTGGCCACGTCGGCCACGACCGGGGCGACGAAGGGCCGCTCGATCGGCACCTCGTTCTCCGCAGCGGAGGTGCCGGTGCGCAGGGCGCTGCGGGCCAGATGGGCCAGGCGGGGGCCGCCCGGGAGGCGCTCGAGCGGGCGCCCGGCTCCGCCCTCGCTGGAGACGCCCAGGATGCGCGAGGCCTCGGCGTTCATCTGCTCCACGCGCTCGTCGCTGCCCACGACCACGATCCCGTCGAGGACGGCATCGAGCACGTTGCGCAGATCGCGAGGCATGGGAAGCTTCCTGAGGACCGCCCGGCAGGACTGCCTAATTTTTGGGCAACGGTACCGGGTCCGGTTGGTCGCGTCGAGGAAGCCGACGCAGGGGGGAAGCATGCGGCGGATGGCCGGGATTGGCCTGTGGGCAGGGCTCGCGCTGGTGGCCGGGGTGGCCTCGGGGCAGGGCGCACCGGGTACGGGTACCGGGAGCGGCGGCTTTCCCTGGCCCGACGACTGGCCGGTCTGGGGACCCCGCGCGCGCCTCGGCGTCCAGGTGCAGCCCATGAGCGAGGAGCTGCGCGAGCACATGGGGGCGCCCCGCGACCGGGGCATCCTGGTGGCGCGCGTCGCCCCGGGGAGTGCCGCGGAGAAGGCGGGCCTGCGCGTGGGAGACGTGGTGCTCTCGAGCGACGGGGAGCCGGTCCGGGAACCCCACGACCTGGTCTTCGCCGTGGCCTCGGCGCCTGCCGGCTCCCAGCTAGTGCTCGAGCTGCTGCGCGAGGGCAAGAAGCAGCGCGTCTCCGCGGCACCCGAGGGCGAGCCCGCGCCCGGCCTGGACCGGGAGGCGTGGCGCGCCATGCGGGAGCGCATGAGCCGCGGTCTCGAGCAGGGTCGCAAAGAGCTGCTGCGCCGGCTGGAGGAGCTCGAGCAGCGCCTGCGCGAGCTCGAGCAGCGCCTCGACGAGACGGCGCCGCGCGAGCAGGAGAAGACCTGAAGCCCGGCTCAGGCCAGCCGACCGAGGACCTGGCGCACCGCCTCCGGATCGACGCGGCCGGTCACGCCGCCGGCGGGGGCGAAGCGCACGGCGTCGAGCGCCTGGAGCAGGTCCACGGCCTCCCGGACCGGGGCCGACAGGGGATGCGCGGTGAGAAGCTCGGGAGTCGCCCGTTCGCGTGGCGCGAGCCCATGCCGCTCCAGGGCAGAGCGCAGGGCCCCGGCCAGGGCGTCGGCCTCCCCGGTCGGGTCGCCGCGCGAGCGCGCAACCTCCGCCCGGCCCAATAGCTCCGCCTCCCGGGACGGCGCTCGTCGGGGGCGTCGGCGCCAGAGCGCTCGGGCCAGGACCGCGCCGAGGGCCAGGAGCACGGCCCCGGCCGCCAGGACCCGGCGCCACCGGCCGCCGGCGCCGCCCGGCGCAAGGCGATCCGCCCTCGCTGGCGCAAGCTCGCCGTCCTCCGCCACGGGGGCTGCGTCGCGCACCGTGAGCGCGAGGGCCGCCGTCTCCGCCACCGCGTAGTGGCCCCCGGCCGCATCGAGATAGGGCACGCGCAGCGCCGGGACCCGGAGCACCCCCGCCTTGCGGGGGACCAGGTCGAAGCGGAACGAGCGCCGCACCACGAGGCGATCGCCCGCATCCAGGCTCGACGTCGGCGGATGGGCGAAGACCTCCGCCCCTGGCAGCTCGGGCGGGTCACCCAGCGGTGGAGGGACCCGCCACACGTTGGCGGGCCCCCAGATCGTCACCGTGAAGGGCACCGACTCGCCCAGGGAGACCGCGCGGCGCGTCAGCGAGGCGCGCACCTCCACGGCGCCCACGATGCCCGCGAAGCCAGGCGGGCGACCGTGCTCCGGAAGCGCCTGCACGTCGAGGACCGCCTCGGGCACCTGGAAGGACGTCTCCCCGTCCTCGGTGACGCAGGCCATGCGCGCGCGCGGCGTGGTCAGGCGACCCGCTCGCGCCGGAAACAGGGCTCGTCTCTCCTCGAAGACCAGCCGGTGCGCTCCGATGCCGGAGATGCGCGGGTCGGGCGAGCGGCCGGGCAGCCACTCGGCGCGCAGCGAGCGGAAGTCGAGGGGGTCGATCCAGCGCACGTCCGCCACGTCCGCCCGGCGCAGGATGCGCAGCCGGTAGGTCACCTGCTGGCCCACGAAGGCCCGCAGCGGTTCGAGCTCGACGACGGCCTGGCAGGCCGCCGGCTCGGTCCCCCGGGCCGGCGCCGCCGCCACGGCCGCGAGCCCGAGCACGAGCGCGCGCACTCCGGTCCTCACCAGCCGGCGGGTCGCTGCGCCGCCGGTTGCTCCGGGAGCGTCCGGGCGGTGCGTCGGAGACCGCGCGCCGGGTCGTCCTCCACCGCCGCCAGCCAGCGCTTCAGCTCCTCGGCATCGAAGGCCGGGAGCTGCGGGTCCGGAGCCCGTCCCGGTGCCTCCGTGCGGGGCGGCTCGGACCCCTGCTCGGCCGCGGCCCGATCCGTCGCGAAAGGCACTTCAGTCGGCGCAGGCTGCTCCTCGAGCAGCTCCTCCTCGGTGGCTTCGTCGGTCTGGGCGGCGAGAGCGCGCAGCGTCCACTCCAGGTTGAAGCGTGCCGCGGCGTCCCGGGGTGCCAGGGCCAGGGCGTCGAAGAAGGCATCGCGGGCCTCCTCGAGCGCGCCGGTCTCCAGCAGAGCCACGCCGAGGTCGTAGTAGGCCAGGGCCGCGCGGTGCTCGGAGCGCGCGGTGAGGGCGGCAGCCAGGAACTTCCGCTGCGCCTCCTCCCAGCGACCGGCGTGGGCATGCCCCAGACCGAGTTCGAGGAGCACCCGCGCGCGCGGGTCCGCCGCGCCCGGGTCCGCGCCAGCCAGCGGCACCAGGACCAGGGCGAGCGCGGTCAGGGCCACGCCACGCCGGGCGAGACGGCGATCCCGGAAGGGGCCCGCGAGCTCCAGGGCGAGCAGCGCCAGGGCCGCCGCCGCGAAGGGCGCCACCGGTCGGGCGGGAACCCGGCGCTCCACCACCTCCCCCGGCCGGGCGCCCGCGTCCCGCCGGATCTCGGCCACGCTGCGCTCGAGATCCACCACGCCCCAGGCGTCTGCCGCGAGGACGGCTCCCCCGGTTTTAGCGGCCAGCCGTCCGAGGCGAGCCAGGTCGCGTCGGGACACGACGACCTGCCCGGCACGGTCCCGGAGCGGGACCCCGGCGTCGGGAACCGGTGCGCCCGCCTCGCTACCGAAGGCGAGGGCGATCACGCGCGTCCGCGCCTGCGCGGCGTCCGCGATGCCGAGGTCCGAGGCATGGGCGGGATCCTCTCCGTCGCTCAGCACCACCAGGACGCGGGGCCGCTCGCTGTCCGGTCGGAAGGCGGCAACCCCCGCCCGAACCCCGTCCGCGAGATTCGAGCCGCCAGAGGGCATGAGCTCCGGATCCAGGGCCGGGAGCATCTCCAGCAAGGCGCCCCGGTCGGGAGTCAGGGGGGTGAGCAGAACCCCCCGGGTGGCGAAGGCCGCCAATGCGGCGCGATCGCCGGGGCGCAGGTGCCGCAGGACGTCCTCGGCCGCGCGCCGGGCGCGGGCCAGCCGGGTGGGCGGGACGTCGGCCGCCTCCATGCTGCGCGAGACGTCCAGGAGCAGCACCACGTCGGCCCCGGATGCGGGCACCCGAAGCGTGCGCTCCCCCATGCGCGGACCGAGCCAGGCCACGGCCAGCAGCGCGAGGGCGGCGACCGGGATGAGGTCCCGCACCAGGGAGGACGGACCCGGCAGGGTGGTCCCGAGCAGGTTGCGAGCGCGCCGGCGGGCGAGGAGCCAGCCGCCGAGCACCCAGATCGCGGCCAGGGCCACGGCGACTGCACACGGCACCAGCCACTCGGGGCGTGCCAGGTCGCTCATGGGAGCCGCCTTCGCGGCCCTCGCAAGGTCGCCAGCTCGACGACCACCAGCAGGCCCGCCAGGGCCAGCCAGGGCTCCAGCCGCGCCTCCCGTCGCTCGGCGGGGCGCAAGCGGCGGGGGACGCGCTCCAAGGCGTCTATCTCCGCGTACACCGCCTCCAGGTCGCGGCTGCGTCGCGCCAGGAAGAAGCGGCCTCCGCTGGCGCCGGCCAGCAGACGCAGGGCATCGGCGTCGAGGTCGTGGCGTTCGAGCCGGACCGCCTGGCTCGCAGCGCCGCCGGCGCGTCCCACGGCCACCTCGCCCTCGGAGCCGATGCCCACCGTGTGCACCCGCACGCGCGCAGCTCGCGTCAGGGCAGCGGCCACGTCGAGCGGCACCGCCCCGGCGTTGCTGCGACCGTCGCTCAGCACCACGACCACGCGACCTGCGCTCGGGCGGGGCGGAGCGTCCGGATCGGTCGCGCCCCCCACGCGGCGCACGGCGAGGGCGAGGGCGTCGCCGAGCGCCGTCGCCTCCCCGGCCATCCCCGCCTCGATGCGCTCGAGCGCCGCGGCCAGCAGCTCCCCGTCGCTGGTGAGGGGGCACTGGGTGAACGCGTGCTGTCCGAACACCACGAGTCCCACCCGGTCTCCCTCCGCCACACGATGGCGGGCGAAGCGCGCCACGACCTCCCGGGCGAGATCGAGGCGCGTTCGCCAGAGCCCCGCCACCTCCGCATCGATGGCACGCATGCTCCCGGACGCGTCGACGACGAGCACCAGGTCGAGCCCTTCGCCCGGGGAGCGGGGCGCCGAGTGAAGCACCACCGGGCCGGCCAGGGCGAGTCCCAGGAGCGCCAGCGCTCCGGTCCGCAGCACCAGCCCGAGCAGGCGCAGTGCGTCGCGGGGGGCGCCGCCTGCCGAGCGCGCCTCGGGCCAGGCCGGCCAGGGCAGCGCTGGCGGCGTGCGCCGCAGTGCGGCGAGCCCGGCGACGACGGCGATCGCCAGGCCGAGCCCCACCCACGCCGGCTGCTCCAGGGCGTCGAAAGCGAGCCAGCCGCGCAGCGATGCCAGCGCGTCGCTCACGGGTGCACCTCCTGGGGCCTGGTCTCCCGGGCGAAGCGCGCCGCTGCGTCGATCGCCTGGCGAGCCCGGCGCTCCGCCCGAGGATCCGTCTCCACGGCCTCCGGGGCCCGGAAGCGGGCCCGGTCGAGCTCGCGCAGGACTTCCACCAGACCCTGCCAGCGGGTGGCCAGGACCCTCGGAGTCCGGGCCGCGGCCAGCTCCTCGGTGGTGTGGGCGCCGAGTTCGAGCCCGAAGCGGCACACCACGTAACGGCGCAGGACGACGGCCGTGTCCGCGGCGGCCTGCGCCGGCTCGCGAGCTCCCCGCTGGCAGGCGGCGTCGAGATCGGCGCAGGCCTCGCGCCAGGCGGAGACCGGGTCCGCAGCCTGCGTCGACGCCTCGTGCCTCGCGGTGTGAACCAGGCCGGAGCGACGCCAGCGGGCCACCGCCGCCACGGCGGCGAGTGCGAGGAGGGCGCCTCCCGCGGCTGCTCCGGCGAGCGGGCGCCAGCCCGCCGGCGCGGGCAGCTCCCGCAGCGGGTAGGGCGTCTGGCGAGGCGGTGACTCCGCCTGGGACGTCACCACTCGCAGCGCGACCGGCTCGGTCACGAGGGTCGTGTGCACTTCCTCGGGTCCCTCCACCTGGATGCGCAGGGCCGGCCACTGGAACTCCCCCAACTCCTGGGTGCGGATGCGGATCCCGGCGCGGTGCAGCCAACGTTCGGGCCGGCGCTCGAGCACCGGGGCTTCCCAGTCGAGCACCCAGATGCCGGGCACCGCCCGCGGCGGCACGAGAGGCGCCACCTGATGGTCCGGCGGCGTCACCACCGCCACCTCGAGGCGCGCCACCTGACCGAGCAGCAGGGTCGAGGGCTCGAGCACCACCGTGGCGCGCGGCAGGGGAGCCACCACCTCGTCGCTCGGGGGTGCGGGCGGGCCACAGCCCGCCAGGAGCAGCCCCGCGCCCAGCGGGATCCACGCCCTCATCGGGCCCGTCTCGGCGTCAGGGCTGCGCGTTCGCGGAAGAAGTGCGTCAAGGCATGCAGCGGTTCCGAGCGGGTGGACATCCAGAGCGGCTCGACGCCGTGGCTGCGCAGGAGGCGGTCGAGGGTGCGGTGACGCTCGAGCGCCGCCGCGGCGTAACGCTCCCGCGCCGCGCGGCCGGTGGCCAGCACGAGCCGCCGCCGCGGCCGCTCTGGATCCGCCAGGCGCACGACGCCCGCTGGCGGGAGCGCCCGCTCGCGCGGATCCTCGGGCACCACGGCCACCACGTCGTGCCGGCGTGCGAGCGCCGCCAGGCGGGCGCGCAGTCGCTGCGCTGCTGGTTCGGTCCCCGTTACGGACTCGTCGCGCAGGTCCGAGATCAGCACGAAGACCGCGTGTCGTCGCGCCCGAACGCGCGCCCACTCGAGCACCGGTGCCAGACGCGTCCCCCCGCCGCTGGCGGCTGCGGCGGCCACGGCGGCCCGAATGACGCGCCAGGTGTGCGCCTCGCCTCGGCCGGGGCGCACCTCGGCGACCGGGGCGTCCGCGAAGGCCAGCAGCCCGATCCGGTCTCCGGCGCGCCCCGCCGCCGCGGCCAGCAGGGCCACGGCGTGGGCCGCCCGTGCCGCCTTGCTGCGCCCGGCGCTGCCGAAGCGCATGGAAGCGGAGGCATCCATGGCGATCAGCACGGTCTGGGAGCGCTCCTCGCGAAAGCGCTTCACCCAGGGCTCGCCGGTGCGGGCGGTGGCGTTCCAGTCCAGGAAACGCACGTCGTCCCCGGGTGCGTAGGGACGCGACTCCTCGAACTCGATGCCGCCGCCGCGGAAAGCGCTGGTGTAACCGCCCGCCAGCAGGTTCGTGGCCTCGCGCCGGCTCCGCACGCGCAGCACCCTCGCCGCGCGCGCGATCTCCCGCAGCGAGACGTCGGGCAGGGGGGTCGGATCCATGGAAGCTTCCTAGGGCGTCTCGACCGCGGCCAGCACGGCTTTCACCACGTCATCCGGGCGCAAGCCGTCCGCCTCCGCCTCGTACCCGAGCAGGACGCGGTGGCGGAGCACGTCGGGCGCCACGCGCTTCACATCGTGGGGGTTCGCGTAGTCCCGTTCGTCCAGGAGCGCCCGGGCCCGTGCGGCACGCACCAGGAAGAGCGAGGCCCGGGGAGACGCCCCGGTGGCCACCGGGGCCGCTCCCGCCTCGAGACGCGCCAGCCGGGCCCCCGCCTTCAGCGGGTCCCGGGTGGCCCGCACCAGACGCACCGCGTAGTCGGCGACGGCCGGCGCCACGTACACGCGGGCCGTGCGCTCCTGCAGCGCGACCATCCGCTCGGCGTCGGTCACCGGCTGCACGTGCGTTGGTCCCGCGGCGTCGCGATCCACGATCTCGAGCTCCTCCTCCAGGGAGGGATAGTTCACCACGAGCTTGAGCAGGAAGCGGTCGATCTGGGCCTCCGGCAGCGGATAGGTCCCCTCCAGCTCGATCGGGTTCTGGGTGGCCATCACGAAGAAGGGGCGCGGCAGCGGGAAGGTCTCGTCACCGATGGTGGCCTGCCGCTCCTCCATGGCCTCGAGCAGGGCCGACTGCACCTTGGCCGGCGCGCGATTGATCTCGTCCGCCAGCAGCACCGGGGTGAAGATCGGGCCCCGGTGCACCGCGAAGCGGCGCTCGTCGGGCAGGTAGATCGGGGTCCCGAGCAGGTCGCCGGGCAACAGATCCGGTGTGAACTGGATGCGCCGGAAGCCGAGCCCGAGGGCCTCGGCGAGGGTACGCACGGCAGTGGTCTTGGCGAGCCCTGGCACCCCCTCCACGAGCACGTGTCCCCCGGACAGCAGGCCGATCAGGAGCCCCTCCAGCAGGTCGCGCTGACCCACCAGGACACGGCCCACCTCGTCCAGCAGACGCTTCACGGTCGCCTCGTCGGCGCTCATGGTCCGGCGCTCCGGCGCCGGCGGGCGACCCGCTCCAGCAAGGCGGTGGTTCGCACCCCCGGCACCTGACGCAGCCGTACGACGCGGCCGCCCCGCTTCTCCACCTGCTCGCGCCCCACGATGGCGTCGAGGCGCCAGTCGCCGCCCTTGGCCAGCACGTCCGGCTGCAGCGCGCGGATCAGGGCCAGCGGAGTCGACTCGGGAAACACGACGACCCAGTCCACGCAGCTCAATGCCGCCAGCACCTCGGCGCGCTGACGCGCGGGCACCAGCGGACGCTCGGGCCCCTTGAGACGCCGCACGCTGGCGTCGCTGTTGACCGCCACCAGCAGGCGGTCGCCCAGGGAGCGGGCCTGCTCGAGGCTGCGCACGTGACCCAGGTGGAGCAGATCGAAGCAGCCGTTGGTGAACACGATGCGCTCGCCGCGGCGCCGGGCAGCGCGGACGGCCCGCCGCGCGGCGGTTCGTGAGAGCACGCGGCTTCGGGCCGGGGCCCGCGTCACGAGGGGCCGCCGCCGGAGCGCAGCAGTCCGCCCACGAGACCCTGGATGCGGTCGAGCCCGCCGCGCACGAAGGAGGGCACCCCCTCCAGGAGCAGGCTCGCGGGGCCAGTGGCCAGGGACTTGGAGGCGATCAGGTTCGCCTGGGGCGACTCCCAGGGTCCGGTGAGCGCGAAGTAGCCCGAGACCAGGTTCTGGTCGGGGCCGAGCAGCAGCCGGTTCAGGACCGGAACCTTCCCGATCATCGTATCCAGTATGGGGAAGAAGAAGATGCCCACCACGGCCTCCATCTCGTGCGGCGGCTCGACCACGTCCACGCGCCCGGTCGCCACCATGCGAAGCGCTGGTCCGTCCAGGGTGAGCGAATCGGCTTCGAGCCGCCCTCCCGCCAGGCGCAACTCCGCATCGAGGGCCTCGTAGGGCAGCGTCTCCCGGGCCTGGAAAGGGTTCACCGCCTCGCCCGCCGTCGCAATCGCGATCACCGCCGGCAGGCGGCGGCGCACCTCCCCATTGCGCGCGTGAAAGGAGATCGGCCCTTCCGCGCCCTCGAGCAGCTTGCGACCGGCAACCAGCCCCCCGCGCAGATAGGCGCCCCCCACCACCTGGCCCGTGACCCCGTCGGGCGGCAGCTTCAGCCCCTCGGCCAGGGCGACGATGGGAGCGCCCTGCACCTGGAGGCGGACCTCGAAGGGCACTCGGCTCGCCTCCGAGAGGTCGAGCAGCAGGTCGCCCTCGGCGAGTCCCTCCGGTGCCAGGGTGAGGCGTGCGTCGTGCAGCTCGAGGCGGGACGCGGAGCCGCGGAAGCGGCCCTCGAGCTGCCGCACCGGGAAGCCGCCGAGGCTCTGCAGCTGCGCCACCACGCGTCCCCGTCCCCAGACCGAGCGCTCGTGGACCGCGCGGGGCGCGCCGTCCGGAGCCGCAGCCTCCAGGGTGACGGCCACGCGTCCGGGAGCGGCGCCGCCGATGCTTCCCTGACCCTGCACGGGGATCCCCCCCCAGCGCGCCTGCGCCAGGCGCACCGACACTCCGGCCTCGGCCGGCTCGATGCGTGCCCGCAGGTCGGAGAGTGGCCAGGGCAGCGCCGGGTGGTCGAGCCACTCCGCATCGACGTCCACGTGGGACCAGCTCGGACTGCTGCCGGGTCGGCGCTGGGCGGCGATCCAGTCCCACAGCGGCTTCCGGCCCGGGAGGGGGGAGCGGGCGGGTGCGGTCTTGGGGCGCCGAGCGCCTCGCAGGTGCTCGAGCCCGACCACCCGCAGGTCGAGGCGCGGCAGCGGGCTGCCGGCCAGCACCCCCACCGCGTCTCGGATCTCCAGGCGCTGCGGGTTCCACGCCAGCCCTCCGGAGAGGTCGGTGAGGGTGCTCCCGCCCGGAAGCCGCAAGGTGGCGCCGACCAGCTCGAGTTCGATGCCGAGCCCGGCCGGCCAGGCGAGCGGGTCTCCCGCAAGGCGGCGCCAGTCGGCCAGTGACGCGCCGCGGCAGACCATCGTCAGGGACGCCACGCGACCCGCGTCGAGGCCCGCCGCCACGTCCCCCAGCGCATTGGATCCGGCCGGCAGGAGCGACTCCACCAGGGAACCCGCACGGGCCAGGGAGAGGTCGCGCCCGTCGAGGACGAAGTCCGTGCGCGATGCCTCGCCAAGCGGAAGTCCCAGGGAGCCCCGGGCGCGCAGTTCTCCGCCACCGGTCGCCAGCCGCAGTCGGGTGATGCCCAAGCGCTCCGGCTCCGCCCGGGCATCCAGCTCGAGGCGCGCCGTCCGGGTTCGGAGCCGCAGGGGTCGATCTCCGGGCGCCGCGTCCAGCTCCAGGGGCCGCGCCTCCAGCTCGACCGCCAGGCGCTGCTCGGACTCCGCGTGGGAGCTCCAGCGCAGCCAGCCGTTCGCCCGGCCCGTGACGCGACGGAGCGGGACCCAGCGGGCGGCGAGCTGCTGGAGCACCGCCAGGTCCGCCTCCTCCAGCTCGAGCGTGAGCTCGGCGTTGCCGGAGCGGCGCAGCTCCGCCTCGACCCCCAGGTTCCCTCCCGAAGCTGCGGCCTCCCCCAGGCGGGCCTCTGCCCGCAGCCAGAGCCCACGGCCGAAGGGACGCTGTCCGAAGCGGGCGCGGACCTCGGTCAGGGCGAGCGGCTCCCGGGCCGATCGGGCGTCGGGCGCCCCGCCGAGCCAGCGCAGCTCCGCGTCCTCGATGCGGACCGACGGCACCGTGGGAGGGATCCGCAGCGCCAGCCGGGCCGCCTCTCCGAGCCACTCGCCCACCTCGGGCTGCTGCTCCACGCGCTCCGGAGTGCCGGCGAGCCGGGCCAGGGCGGGCGGAAGCCACTCTCCCGTCTCGGTCCGCGCCACCCGGACGCGGACCCCGGAAAGCTCCACCCAGCGCGGGTCGAGGCGCCCGAGGAGCAGGCTTCCCAGGTCTATGGTCACGCTGGCGCGGTCGACCTCGATCCCCGGACCCTCGGCCTCGGCTCCCGAGCGGAGGGTCCGGGCCTCCAGGCCGACGGTGGGCAGGAGGACCGGCCTCACCTGCCCCACCTCGACGGGGACGCCCAGCCACACCCCGAGCCGGGTCTCCACCTCGGAGCGCAGCCGCTCCGGGGCGAGCCGGTTCAGGACGCGGTAGCCCCCGGCCAGGACGGCCACCGCGAGCAGGACAAGGACCAGGATCAGGAGGCGGGCGCGCCGCACGAAGCTCCCACGGCGAATCTAGCCCTCGGCCTCGCCCCCGTCGCCGCCCGTCTTGCCGGTCCGCGATCCGTAGCTGTGCCTCCCTGATGCGAAGTTAGGGGCCGGGAGCCCGCGCGCGCGGGTCCCATCCCCTTCCGCCTTCTCGGGGATCTCCCCGCCCCTCGGCCTCGCGACCCAACCGCCGATTATTGCTCAAGAAATCCCGCCGTCGGACGAACCACACGGAGCAAGCGCGAACGGTCGCGGCAAGGGCCGGTCTGGCGGAGGGAGTGCGACGGCATGGAAACCAAGGGGCAGGCGCGGGCGCGCAGGAACCGCGTTCGGGAGCTGCGGGAGAACCGGCTCATGACCCAGGCGCAGCTCGCGCGCAAGGCGAAGGTTGCGCTCCGCACCATCCACAGCGTCGAGAAGGGCATGAACTGCCGCATGGACACGAAGCGCAAGATCCTGCTGGCCCTGGGCATGCGCTTCGAGGACAAGGACTACGTGTTCCCGCCCGAGTCCGCCACCGAATCCTTCGCGCCGACGGCCCACTAGCTCCCCACGGAAGCCTCCTCCTTCTCGGGTAACATCTCCCGCGTGCCGGGACGGAGCCCTCGAGGGCCCCGGGAGGGGGAGACCATTTCGGAGCGCGTCACCCTGCTCGCCGACGTCGCCGGGATCGTCTCGCGGTCCCACGACCTGCGCGAGACCCTCGACAACGTGGTCGAGCTCGTCGCCCGACGGCTCGAGGCCGATGCGTGCTCGCTCTACCTGGCCGAGCCCGACCTGGGGCGCCTCACGTTGCGCGCGACGAAGGGCCTCGCCCCGGAGGCGGTGGGTCGCGTCGGCCTCGCGCTCGGGGAGGGGCTGGTGGGGCTCGTCGCCAAGCGGCGCGAGCCGATCGCCTGCGAGCGGGCCCGCGAGCATCCCGCCTTCCGCTACCTGCCGCAGACCGGGGAGGATCGCTTCGAGTCGCTCATGGCGGCTCCCCTGCTCGTGCGCGAAGCGACCATCGGAGTGCTCGTGGTTCAGACCGAGCGTCCGCACCGCTTCGAGCCCGCCGACGTCCAGCTGCTGCAGACGTGCGCCCAGCTGATCGCGCCGGTCGTGCTGAACGCGATCCTGCTCAGCCTGGTCGGGGGCAGCGATTCCCAGCGTCAGCGCTTCGTGACCGAGCTGGCCCGGGCCGGAATCCCGATCGCCGGCTTCGAGAGCCAGCGCCGGCCCGAGCGAAACGTGGAGCTGCGGGGCCTCCCGACCTCCCCGGGCATCGCCATCGGGCCCGTGCGGCGCCTGGACGACCCGGCGGACCTGGAGGAGGTCGCCTACGTGCCCCGCCAGGACCTGGTCGAGGAGTGGCAGGCCCTGCGCGACGTGCTGGTCGAGGCGCGCTACGACCTCGACGCGGCGCGTGCCGTGGCTGGGAGCCGCTTCGGACCGGAGTTCGCCGCCGTCTTCAACACCCACATCCAGATGCTCGAGGACAAGGGCTTCGTGGGCCGGCTCGAGGTTGCGGTGCGGGGCACGGGCAACGCCGTGGAGGCGGTCCGGCGCGTGGTGGACGAGTACCGCCGGCTGTTCGACCGCATCGAGGATCCCTACTTCCGGGAGCGCGGCATCGACGTGGACGACGTGGGCCGGCGGCTGCTCGCGAAGCTGCTCGGCTTCGGCGACCGCAGCGTCTCGCTCGAGCCGGGGGTCGTGCTGGTCACCTCGGTCATCCTTCCGGCCCACTTCACGCTGCCCGACATGGAGAAGGTGGCGGCGATCGTGGCCGAGCACGGCGGCGCCACCTCCCACGGGGCGATCTTCGCCCGCACGCTGGAGATCCCGGCGGTGACGGGCGTGGCGGGTCTGATGGCTGCGGTGCGTTCCGGCGAGACCGCCGTGGTGGACGGCGCCGCGGGGCGCATCTACCTCTCGCCGGACGAGGCCCTGCTCGCCGAGTATCGCGGTGCCCGGGAGCGCTACGAGATCGCGGTGGAGCACCTCGACGCCCTTCGCCACCGGCCCGCGGAGACTCGCGACGGTCGCTGCATCGCCCTGACGGCGAACGTGGGCCTGCTCGCCGACCTGCACCTGGTGGAGCGTCACGGAGCCGAGGGCATCGGGCTGTTCCGCACCGAGCTCCTGGCTCTCGCCCACCGCGGCATCCCCGACGAGGAGGAGCAGGAGAAGCTCTACGAGCGGGTGGCCCGGGCCGTGGCGCCGCACAACGTCACGATCCGCACCCTCGACCTGGGTGGGGACAAGGCGATCCCCGATCTCGGCTTCGGAGAGGAGGAGAATCCGCAGCTCGGCTGGCGCTCGATCCGCTTCTCGCTCGCCCACGAGGACGGCTTCCGGGCCCAGCTCCGGGCCATCCTGCGCGCCAGCGCGGGAGGCAACGTCTCCCTGTTGCTGCCCATGATCAGTTCCCTGGGTGAGTACCGGCGCGCCCGGCAGCTGATCGCGGAGACCCAGGAGGAGCTGGCGCGGCGGGAAGTGCCCTTCGACCGCCAGCTCCCGGTGGGAGTGATGATCGAGGTACCCTCGGCGGCCCTGATCGCCGAGACGCTGGCGCGAGAGTGCGACTTCTTCAGCATCGGGACCAACGACCTCACCCAGTACACCCTGGCCGTGGACCGCGGCAACGAGCGTGTCGCCCACCTGTTCGACCCGTTGCATCCCGCCGTGCTGCTGTTGATCGACCGCAGCGTGCGGGCGGCCAACCGCATCGGGATCCCGGTGAGCGTGTGTGGGGAAATGGCCAGCAACCCGCTGGCGGTGCCGTTGCTGGTCGGGCTCGGCATCGCCGAGCTCTCCGGCACTCCGGCGGCCGTCCCCGTCATCAAGGAGATCGTGCGTGCGCTCGACGCTTCCTTGGTGGCCGAGGACGCGCGCCGGGCCCTCGCCGCCGGGACGGTGCAGGAAGTGCGGGCCATCGCCGCGGAACGGCTGCGCCAGGCGGGCCTGTTCGATCACCCGGACATCGGCGGCTGGCTGCGCTCGATCGTGGAGCGCTACGCCGAGCCGGGCTGAACCCGCCCTTCGGGTGCCAGGTCGGCGACCACGGCGCTGTGATCGCTGCCCGGCACCGCCACCACCTCGATCCGCTCCACCTCCAGCCGGCCGATCAGCACGTGGTCGATGCGCAGCAGCCGCGGCCCACGGGCTCCGGGGCCCCAGGTGCGCCCGCGTGCGCCGCCAGCCACGTGCGCCGCGTCCGCCAGGCGGCGGGCCAGCCGGCGGTAGGCAGGCCAGAGGGGAGTCGCGTTCAGGTCCCCAGCCAGCGCCCGCGAGACTTCGGGGGCGGTCTCCAGGTAGGCGGCCAGCGCCCGCACCTGGTGACGGCGCAGGGCCAGGCTGCGCCACGGCGGCCACAGGTGCGGCGCAGTCAGGTGCACGTTCAGGATCTCCAGGGGGCCGGGGAGCGCAGGCCACGCACTCGGGTCCAGGCGCGCGATGCGGGCCGGGCGGTCCGGCAGCGGCAGCCGGTCGAGCTCTCCGGGGTGGCGCAGGGCGAAACCCATGCCGCTGTGGTCGCAGGCGGGCTCCACGCGTCCGTGGGGGAGCACGCGCTCGAGCTCCCGCGCCTGTTCGGGGGTGATCTCCTGGACGGCCACCACGTCGGCCTCCAACCGCTGCACGAGCTCCGCAAAGCCCTTCGCATCGGCCCGCCCGTTCCACAGGTTCGCGGTCAGCAGTCGCACGGATCCGCCCACCTAGACTCCTCCTCCCGGCCTGTCTTCCAACGGACGCGCGGGCGCGTGCCTTGAGACCACCGCCTCGGCTTGCGCGTCCAGGCGGTCCAGCTCGCGCTCCAGCGCCAGGAGCTGCTGGTCGAGCTGCTGCCTGGAGGCCTCGCGAGGCACCTGGAGCGGAGGGCCGAACACCGCCGCCACCCGCGCAAAGGGAAGCGGCAGCGAGACCCGGTCCCAGCTGCCGAAGCGAAGCGCCGGCCGGGCCGCCAGTCCCAGCGGCCACAGGGGCACGCCCGTGGCCCGGGCGGCGGCGAGCACGCCCGGCTTGGCGCGCCGGGCCGGGCCGCGCGGACCGTCGCACAGGACGCCCACCGACTGCCCGCTGCGCACGGCGCGGATCATGCCGGCCAGGGCCTCGCGGCCGCCTCGCGAGCTGGAGCCCCGAGGCGGAGGCCCGAACCCGAGGCGGTCGAGCACCGCGGCGATGCGCTCGCCATCCCGGCTGCGGCTCACCGGCACGATCGCCTGGCGGTCCCGGAACGCCCAGGCGGCCACGAAGAGCCCCCGATGCCACAGCGCCGCCACGAACGGCTGGCCGCCAGCGAAGGGGTCTCCACCCGCCACCCGCAGCCTCCAGGTGGCTCCGAGCGCGCGCAGCAGCCCCGCCATCAGGGCAGCGAGCAGCCGGGTTGCGAGATCTGGCTCCCGGGAGCGGGCGTCTTCCATGGGGCGCCGAGGGTAGCGCGCGCTCAGGCCTGCAACGCGATCAACGCGACCCCGAGCACGATCGCGAGCGAGCCCGCCAGCCGTGCCCCGGGTGGACGCTCCCGCAGCCAGACCACCGCCAGCAGCGCGGCGAACAGCACGCTCGTCTGGCGCACCGCCACCACGTAGCTCACCGCCGCGGTGCGCAACGCCTGGAGGATGAGCGTATAGCCCACGAACGAGACCGCCGCGGCGGCAACCACCGCCCAGAGCTCGCTGGCAGCGGTGGCGGCCAGCGCGCCCGGCGCCAGGCGAGCCCGCGCCAGGGGGAGGAAGCAGAGCGCGCTGCCCGTGTGGATCAGGAAGTAGAGGGCGATGGCGACGGGAAGCGCGCTGGGCCACGGCTCCGCCTCGAGTCGCGCCATCAGCCCCTTGTCGAGCAGCGAGTAGGCGACGCTGGCAGCGAGCGTGAGCCAGGCCCACCCCGTCCCCCGCGTGGCCAGCCGCCGCCAGCGCAGGCCCCCCCCCTGCAGCGCCCACAGGCCGACCACCACCAGGGCGATGCCGAGCGCGCCGTCGAGCGAGATGGACTCGCCCAGCCAGGGCACCGCCAGGAGCGGCAGGAAGGCCGGAGCGGAGCGGGTGATCGGATACACCAGGGTGAGGTCGGCCGTCTCGACGGCGCGCGTCAGCCAGTGGAAGTAGAGGCCGTGGGCCACGGCCGTCGCCGCCAGAAACCCCCACACCTCCGGCGCCAGCTCGGCCAGGGGCAGCCACGGAAGCAGGACGACCGTCATCGGCAGCGTCACCGCGACCTGCAGCACGTTGAAGGCGAGTGGGTCGCGGCTCCGTTTCATGGAGACGCTCCAGGCCGCGTGGAGCAGCGCGGAGGCGAGCACGAGCGCGAGCACGACCGGGCTCACGCACGCCCCTCGTCCGCGATGCCGCCGACGATCAGCCTTCCCGGTTCGCGCGGTCGGCGCGCGGTCGGCTCCACCACAGCAGGTAGCCCGCCATCACCCCGGCCGAGAGCAGGTTCGCCGCCAGCACGACGCCCGAGGCCAGCGCGCCCAGCACCCCGGGCATGAATGCGATCGTGAAGGCGATGAAGCCCGCCTCGAAGAAGACGAACAGCAGCAGCAGGAGCAGGCCGAAGGAAGGGTTCTTCTCGAACTGCGCCACCATGTAGGCCGCCGCCAGCCCGATCACCACGAAGACCAGCAGGTGAACGCCCGTGTAGGCCAACGCCATGGGGAGGTCCACGCCCTGCACGCTCTCGAAGCTCTTGCCCTGGAAGAGGGCGCTGCCCAGCAGCGAAGGGGTGAAGAGTGGTTGTCCCTCGAAGGCGTCCACCCCCAGGAACAGCACCGCCACCGCGAGCCCCCCCAGCAAGCCCGCGAAGATCCCGTCCACGGCCGCGTGGGAGGTCCTCGCAGCGTCCGCTCCCGACGCCTGCGTGGTCTCCTCGAGGCTCGCCATGAGAGCCACCTCCTCGCCCGTCCGAGTGCCTAGACCACCACGTTCACCAGGCGTCCAGGCACGACGATCACCTTGCGCGGCTTCCGGCCGTCCAGATGGCGGCGCACCCGGTCCGAGCCGAGCGCCGCGGCGCACACCTGCTCCTCGCTGGCGTCCTTCGGCACCGTCACCTCGTCGCGACGCTTTCCGTTCACCTGTACCACGATCGAGACCTCCTCGGTCTCCAGGAGCGCCGCATCCGCCTGGGGCCACGGCGTCCAGGCGATCGACTCCTCGTGTCCGAGGCGCCGCCAGAGCTCCTCGGCCACGTGCGGGGCGAAGGGCGCCAGGAGCTTCACCAGGGTCTCCGCCGCCTCGCGCGGCAGGGGCGCGTCGCGGGCCAGGTCCCGGGCCATCACCATGAGCTTGGAGATGGCCGTGTTGAACTGGAGGGCCTCGATGTCGTCGGTCACGCCCTGCACGCCGCGTGCCACGAGCCGGGCCTGCTCGGGCGTTCCCGCACCCGGCTCGAGCTGGCGCAGGGGCTCGCCCTCCGCCTCCTCGTCCAGGAGCAGGCGCCACACGCGCTGGAGGAAGCGGTGGACGCCCTGGATTCCGTCGATCGACCACGGCGCGTCCTTCTCGAGGGGGCCCAGGAACATCTCGTAGAGGCGCATGGAGTCCGCTCCGTACTGGCGGACCACGTCGTCGGGGTTGACCACGTTGCCCCGGCTCTTCGACATCTTCTCCACCACCTCCTCCAGCTCGACCTCGAGGGTGGGGTGGAGGGGTCGCCCGTCCGGCGCGCGCCGCACCGCCTGGAGCGGGACCCAACGCGCCCTGAGCTCGCGCCCGTCCTCCCGGGCCACGATCCGCTCCGCCTCCTGGCTCACCTCGCGGAAGGAGTACACGCGCGGCTTCGCAACAGCGCGGTCCTGCGTGTCGTCGTCGAAGTAGCGGTAGCTGTAGCCGAGGATCATGCCCTGGTGGATCAGGCGCTGGAAGGGCTCCGGCGTGTGCACGAGCCCGAGGTCGTGGAGCACCTTGTGCCAGAAGCGCGCGTAGAGCAGGTGCAGAACGGCGTGCTCGGAGCCCCCCACGTAGAGGTCCACCGGCATCCAGTAGCGCTCGGCCTCGCGGGACCAGCCCTCCTCCCGGTTGTCCGGATCGCAGAAGCGCAGGTAGTACCAGCAGCTCCCCGCCCATTGGGGCATGGTGTTGCGGTCTCGCCGGGCCGGCTGGCCCGTCTCCGGGTCTCGGGTCTGCATCCACCCGGGGGCGCGCTCGAGCGGAGTGCGGTCGTCGCCGGTCGGACGGAAATCATCGAGCTCGGGCAGCTCCACGGGAAGCTCCGAATCGGGCACCGGCTTCACGCTTGCGTCCGGGAGGTGGAGCACCGGGAAGGGCTCGCCCCAGTAGCGCTGGCGGCTGAACAGCCAGTCGCGCAGCTTGTAGGTGACCGCCCCCTCGCCGTGGGCCTGCTCGGCGAGCCACTCGGTCATGCGGCGCCGGGCCTCGGGCGTGGCCAGCCCGTCCAGGAAGGCCGAGTTGACGTTCACGCCCTCGCCCACGAAGGGCAGCCCCCCGTCGTGGCCCGTGGGCGCGTCCACCACCCGCACGATGGGCAGGCTGAAGGCCTTGGCGAATTCGTGATCGCGCTCGTCGTGGGCCGGCACCGCCATGATCGCGCCGGTGCCATAGGTGGCGAGCACGTAGTCGGCGATCCAGATCGGGATGCGCTTGCCCGTGCAGGGGTTCAGGGCGAACCCGCCGGTATCGACGCCGGTCTTCTCGCGCGTCTCGGCCAGGCGCGCCCGTTCGCTCTTGCGCCGGGCCTCCTCCGCGTACTTCCGCACCGCCTCGCGCCGGTCCGGGGCCGTGACCTTCTCCACCAACGGGTGCTCCGGCGCCAGCACCATGTAGGTGGCGCCGAACAGCGTGTCGGGCCTCGTGGTGAAGACTTCGATCGAGAGCTTGTCGTGTCCGACCACTGGAAAGCGCACTCGCGCCCCCTCGCTGCGGCCGATCCATTCGCGCTGCATCTTCTTGGTCGACTCGGGCCAGTCGAGGTCGTCCAGGTTCTCCAGCAGCCGTTCGGCGTACTCGGTGATGCGCAGCATCCATTGGCGCATGGGCATCCGCACCACGGGGTGTCCGCCCCGCTCGCTCTTGCCGTCGATCACCTCCTCGTTGGCGAGCACCGTGCCCAGGGCAGGGCACCAGTTCACCGCCACCTCGGCCTCGTAGGCCAGCCCGCGCTCCATCAGCTGGAGGAAGATCCATTGGGTCCAGCGGTAGTAGCCTGGATCGGTGGTATCGATCTCCCGCGACCAGTCGTAGCTGAAGCCCAACGACTCGAGCTGCCGCCGGAAGTTCTTGATGTTGCGTCCCGTGGTCTCGCGCGGGTGTGTGCCCGTCTCGATGGCGTACTGCTCCGCCGGCAGGCCGAAGGCGTCCCAGCCCATGGGGTGCAGCACGTTGAAGCCGCGCATGCGCTTGTAACGTGCCACGATGTCGGTGGCGGTGTACCCCTCGACGTGGCCGACGTGGAGCCCGTCGCCGGAGGGGTAGGGAAACATGTCGAGCACGTAGAACTTGGGCTTGCGGGGGTCGATCTCGGCGCGGAAGGTCTGGTGTTCCCTCCAATAGGCCTGCCAACGGGCCTCGATCGCCTGGGGGTCGTAGGGCATGCCCGAAGCTTGGCTGAGAGCCCGATCGGCCGCCAGCAGCTCCCGGCGCCGACGTCCGCAGACCGAGGGGGGGTCGCCTGCCCACGGCAGCTGCGCACGCGGTGAAGGACCGCGGCGTGGTCTCGACGGCCTGGTCATCGGCGACCCCCCTCGCGCTCCGGACGGCTCAAGCGGAGGCCCGCCGCGTCGCCTACGTTCCGTGCGTGCCCGACGAGCCGGCCGAGAACGCAGCCCCGCTCCAGTGGTCGGAGATCTACGTGGTGTCGGACGGCACCGGCGAGACCGCCTCGGCGGCCGTCCGCGCAGCCATGCTCCAGTTCGAGACCCGTTGGCGTATGCGTACCTTCGGCGACGTGCGGGTCGAGTCCGACGCCCGGCGGGTGATCGAGGAAGCGGCGCGCAACGGGGCCCTCGTGGTCTTCACGGTGGTGAACAAACGGGTCGCCCGGGAGCTGCGCAGCCGGGGCGAGGAGCGCGGCGTCGCCACCGTGGACCTCCTGGGTCCCGTGATCTCGAAGATCGCCGAGTACCTGCACGCCGAGCCCCGGCTCCAGCCCGGGCTGCTGCACGGATTCTCGGACGAATACTTCCGCCGCATCGAGGCCGTGGAGTTCGCGGTGCGCCACGACGATGGAACCAACCCGCACACCCTCTTCCAGGCAGACGTCGTGTTGACCGGCCCATCCCGGACCTCCAAGACGCCGCTCTCCATGTATCTGGCCCAGCGCGGCTACAAGACCGGCAACGTCCCCCTCATCCCCAACATGGACCCGCCCCGGGAGCTGCTCGAGCTGAATCCGCGCAAGGTGTTCGGTCTCGTGATGAAGCCGGAAGTGCTGGTCACGATCCGCAAGGAGCGGGTCCAGACGCTCGGGGTGCCCCCCTATCTGCGCTACGCGGACGCCGAAGGCGTCTTCGTCGAGCTGCGGCGTGCGCGGCGACTGTTCCGCGAGCGCGGCTGGCGGCTGATCGACGTCTCGGGGCGGGCGGTGGAGGAGAACGCCACGCGCATCCTCGAGCTGCACGCGGGGCGCTGGACGGAGCCCTGGCGCCCCGGCTGACGTCGCCGCCTAGGCTTCCGCCGGGGCCCGGCGCTCCCGTTCCTTCTGCAGCCGCAGCGCCTCGCGCTGCTCGTCCGTCAGCAGGTGCATGGCCAGTCTCGGCCGGATGATCGAGTAGAAGGTCGGGATCACCGTGATGGCGCCGAGCATGTTGAAGATCATCAAGATCGTCAGCAGCTGGGCCATCTCGGCCTGGAACCGCAGGCTCGACCAGCTCCACAGGATGATGCCGCCCACGATGGTGGTGGCGGTGAAGCTCACGGCCATGCCCGTGGTGCTCACGGCCCGCCGGATCGCCTCGTCGATGTCCGCGGTCTCGGCCACCTCCTGGCAGATGCGGTCCACGATGTAGATCGCGTAGTCCACTCCGATCCCCACGCCCACCGACTGAACCGGCAGGGTGTTGATGTTGAGGCCGACGCCGCGCAGGGCCAGATATGCCAGCGAGACCATGGTTGCGGTCGCGATCTGGATCACGATGATCGTGGCGCTGGTGACCGACCGGTACGTGAGACCGTTCAGCACGAAGATCACCAGGAAGATCAGCGAGATGTTGGCGACGTGGCTGCGCTCCACCTCGTCGTTGATGGCGCCGAGGATGCCCATGATGCCGCCCGCCATCACGAACTGGACGCCCCGCGTCCAAGAGTCGGTCGGCTGGTACTTCGGGACCGAGTCGACCGCCTTCAGATCGTGGACGATCAGGTCCTTGGTGTTCACGGCCACGGCCCGGATGCCGAACTCCTCGCTCTCCCACCAGGCATCCACGTCGTCGGGGCCCCAGTCCGCGAGCGAGGAGGGCCAGGTGAAGACCTCGCCCTCCTCGACGCTGTCCCGCTGCTCCTCGTAATCGAGGACGGCTCCCTCCTGGAATTCCTCGAGCCAGTCGGGGAGACCGTCGCTTCCGGGATTGCTGGGCTGGACCGCCTCGTAGCGACCGTCCTTGCGGATCTGGAGGTTGAGCGTGTGGTTCCGCGGCGGAAGCAGCGGCCCGATCATGTAGTAGAGCATGTCCTTCAGCCGGTCGCCGTCGAAGAAGCCGGCGTCGGCGGCCGCCTTGTCCATGTCGAGCCGGACGATCACCTCGCCGATCGGATTGCGCTTGATGAACTCTTCGGCGGCGAGCACGGTCCGCATGATCGTCTCGCCCTTCTTGTCCGGGAAATAGAAGGAGATGTTCGCGTCCCGGCCGTCATCGGTCATGTAGGGCCGCAGGAAGCCCGGGGCGCCGTTGATGCGCAGCTGGAAGATCGTCGTGCGCACGGTGCCCGAGTCGTCGGGCACGAACTGCCACTTCGGGTCGCCGTAGTGGTTCATGCGCCAGTACGCCTTGATGATGGGCGCGATGGAGACCGAAACACCCAGATTGGTGTGGGCCTTCATCCAGCGCTCGAACTCCTCCATGCGTCGGATCGGCAGCGGGTCGGCGCTCGCGTTGTCGCGGTCGCCGTTGGCGTAGACCACGAAGGAGTCCACCCCGCCGAACTTCTGGGCGATCGCCTCCGTGGCCAGGTTGAACTCGTGATCGGGCCAGAGCAGGGGCGAGCCCGGCGTCGCCAGCCCGATCTTCGAGTGGTAGAGGGTGATGTAGGTCGACCCCACGAAGATCACGACCACCACCGCTGCCACCGCGTACTTCCAGACCCGGTGCGTCGTGAGCCAGCCCACGAAGCTCATGGCTCGCACCATGAACTTGGGAAGGAAGTGCTCGGTCTCCTTGGGCGGCGCCATGTAGCAGATCATGACGGGGTGGAGGATCTCCACCGTGAACAGGATGGACGCCACCCAGAAGGCGCCGAAGATGCCGAGGTCGCGCATCTGCGGGATGGAGGTCACCAGGATCACGAGCAGGCCAGCGACGTCGGTGATGATGCCGAGGGTCCCGGGCACGATCAGCTCGCCCATGGCCACGGTGGCGGCCTCCACCTTGGCCTCCTCGACATCGTCCATCTGCGCGGCCAGCAGCTCGAAGTCCTCGAAGAAGCGCTCGGCCATCTGCACCGTGTGAGACACGGCGCGCGCCGTGATGATCATCGGGATCACCAGCACGAGTGGGTCGAAGGTGATCCCCATCCAGCCGGTGAAGCCGGTGCCCCAGATCACGGTGGCGATGGCCGCGATGAAGGGGATCAGCACGCCGTGCATGCGTCGGAAGTAGCCGAGCAGCAGGAGGAACACGATGATCACGGTGAGCGCGACGAAGAGCCCGATCTCGTAGGCGTGCTTGAGGATCCACCCCACGTGGATGGGTTCGCCGGAGACGAAGATGCTGTGTCGCTCGTCCTCCTCCGCGGCCTTGATGGCCTGTACGTGGTCGAAGACCGCCGCGTAGACCTCGCGCGAGCTGAGGCGGTCCGCCACGAACCCGGCGGTGATCAGGGCCCCCTTCTCGTCCAGGGAGACGAGGCGCCCGTAGATGCGCGGCGGGTTCTGCAACACGATTTCGCGCAGCCGGTCTGCCTCCGCCTGGGTCTCCGGCACCTTGCTCATCAGGATGTCGGACGTGATGGAACCGTCCGGCTCGATCTGCACCACGCGTGTGCTGCTGTGCGCTACGGAGCGCACCTCGTCGTGGTTGACGGGATAGGGCGGGAAGCGGATGTCGAGCTCCTTCAGGAGCTTCTCCTGGGAGAGCCCTGTCTCCTCCAGCTTCGCGCGCAGCTCGTCGCGCTCCTCGGTGCGGCTGTCGAAGCCGACCCCGTCCAGGGCGCGCGTGATGCGGTGGATCTTCTGCAGCGTCTCCGGCGTGAAGATCGTGCCTTCCTTCATGATCACGCCGATCGCCACCAGCGCGGAGCCGCCGAACTTCTTGGCGAACTTGTCCTGGGCGTGGATGAAGGGGTGGTCCGGCCACTGAGCGCGCGCCGAGGTGTCGACCCGCACGATCGGCCCGGGCAGCCGCAGGCCGTTGGCGCGCAGGATCGCGTTCACGGTGGGGTAGAGGAAGAAGGCCGTCGCCAGGATCAGCAGCATGGCCACCGGGAAGCGGTGCCGCACTACGAAGCGCGCGAAGCGCAGGGTGGCGGTCTCGCGAACTCGGTGGTGGGGGATCTCGTGGGACATGGATCCTCTCGTCCTTCGGGGAGCCGGACCCCATCGACGCCGGGGTCGGACGGACGCGGCCGCGGGGACCGTGTCGCGACGGCCTCACGCGCGGCCGGCACCCGAGCGCACCTTATGACCGAAGCCGGGCGACGGTCAAGCGGGATCTGCCCGGGGGGACGGCGATCCCCCAGAGATCCACCAGGCCGTGGCGTCTCGCCTACGGGCAGCGCGCCAGGAAGGCGGCGGGCGTCACGACCCGGGCGCCCTGGCTTCGGGCACGCGCCGCCAGCCGCCGGTCCGCCGTCACCAGGGCGACCCGCGCCGGCTCGGGAGTGGCGCGAAGACGGGCGAGCATCCAGGCGTCGGCGGACGGGGCGAAGGCCACGCGCAGGCGCGCGGACGGCTCCGCGCCCGCCTCGGCGGGTCTCGCGCCGTCGAAGATCACCCAGATCTCCGCCTGAGGGTCGTCGAAGCTGGCGGCCCTCCCCAGGAGCCGTGCCCGGGCCTCCTCCCGCCACCAGCCCTGCCGATCCGAGTCCCGCAAGAGCGCCACCTGGAGCACGTTGAAGCCATCCACGAGCCAGGTGGTCGGGGTCGCTGCGGGATGCGGGTGGGCCACGGGGCCAGGGTAGGGCGCTGCGCTCCCCACGGCCCGGGCCTCGAGCTCGGCCCAGCCCAGGGCGAAGGCCACGAAGCCGAGCATGACGCCGAACGCCCGAAGTGCCTCTCGCATGACCGGCAGCGTGCCGCGCCTCCGTGACAGGGACGGACACGAGGGGGATCGGGAGAAGCCGCCCCGGCTTGCGGGACCGCGGGGCCTTCCCTACCGAGGAGCCATGGCCGCCCCGTCCACCGTCCTCCCCATCGGCCTGGTCCAGATGTCCATGTCCGAGGACCCGGAGGCGAACCTCGCCCGGGCCCGCGAGGGCATCGAGGAGGCGGTGGGCCGCGGGGCTCGCATCGTGTGCCTGCCGGAACTCTTCCGCAGCCGCTACTTCTGCCAGGCCGAGGACGCGGAGCGCTTCGCCCTGGCGGAGCCCGTGCCGGGGGGACCCACCACCGAGGCCCTGGCCAAGCTCGCCGCCGCCCGCGGCGTCGTCCTCGTCGCCTCGCTCTTCGAGCGGCGCGCCGAGGGCCTCTACCACAACACGGCCGTCACCCTGGACGCCGACGGCCGCGTGGCGGGCGTCTACCGCAAGATGCACATCCCCGACGATCCGCTCTACTACGAGAAGTTCTACTTCGCACCGGGGGATCTCGGCTTCCGGGCCGTGGCGACCCGGCACGCGCGCGTCGGGACCCTCGTCTGCTGGGACCAGTGGTTTCCCGAGGCAGCCCGCCTCACGGCCCTGGCCGGGGCGCAGGTGGTCTTCTATCCCACCGCCATCGGCTGGCAGTTCGACGCCGGGTCCGCAGAGGACGCGTCCCAGCACGACGCCTGGGAGACGGTGCAGCGCGGCCACGCCATCGCGAACGGCGTCTTCGTGGCGGTGGTGAACCGGGTCGGCCGCGAGGCAGCGATCCGTTTCTGGGGCCAGTCGTTCGTAGCCGATCCCTTCGGCCGCGTGCTGGCGCGTGCCTCGGACCGCGACGAAGAGGTCCTCGTGGTGGAATGCGACCTCGGGCAGATCGAACGCGTGCGCCGGGAATGGCCCTTCCTGCGCGATCGCCGCATCGACGCCTACGCGGACCTGGCCCGCCGCTTCCGGGACTGAGCCCCGCGCTGTCCGTGGAGGCGACGTCCGAGACCCCGGCCGCCCTCTCCTACCGATGGCCTGCCGAGTGGGAGCCCCACCGGGCCACCTGGCTGTCCTGGCCCCACAACGCCGAGACCTGGCCCGGGCGCCTGGCGCGCGCCGAGCGGACCTTCGCCGAGCTGGTGGGGCATCTGGTGGAGCACGAGGCGGTCTGCATCGCGGTGGGGGATCACGCACTCGAGGAGTCGGCGCGCAAGGCCCTGCGCCGTGCCGGCGTGGAGCCCGATCGCGGAGTCGCCTTCCACCCCATCGCCACCAACGACGCCTGGGCCCGCGACCACGGGCCGATCTTCCTGGTGCGGAAGGGAGCGGACGGGGCCCGCGAGCGCGTCGTGGCCGATTTCCGCTTCGACAACTGGGGCCGCAAGTACCCGGGCTTCGAGCGCGACGACGCGGTGCCGGCTGCGGTGGCGCGTGTCCTCGGGCTGCCTCGCTTCGCCGCGGACTTCGTGCTGGAGGGCGGAGCTGTGGACGGGGACGGGGAGGGCACGGTGCTCACCACCGAGTCGTGTCTCCTGAACCCCAACCGCGGGGCCGACCGCGATCGGGAACGCATGGAGCTCCGCCTGCGGGCGTGGCTCGGCGCAGAGCGGGTCCTCTGGCTCGGCGCCGGCATCCAGGGCGACGACACCGATGGCCACGTGGACGACGTGGCCCGCTTCGTGGCGCCCGCCACGTTGGTGGCTGCGGTGTGCGGGGACCCCGCCAACCCCGATTCCGCCCCGCTCGCCGAGAACCGCCGCCGCCTGGCCCGCATGACGGACGCCCGGGGGCGACGCCTCGCCGTGGCGGAGCTTCCCGTGCCGCCGCGGGTCGTGGTGGACGGCAGCGTCCGCCCGGCCAGCTACGCGAACTTCTACCTGGCGAACGGCCTCGCCCTGGTCCCGACCTTCGACGCTGCGAGCGACGCTCGGGCCCTGGCGGTCCTGCGCGAGGCCCTGCCGGGCCGCGACGTGGTGGGGGTGCCCTGCAACGATCTCGTGGTGGGCCTCGGGGCGATCCACTGCGTGACCCAGCAGGAGCCGGCGGGCGGACCCTGAAGCCGAGGAGAAGCGGTTTTCCCTCGACGGAAATGGCGTTCCTCGCCGAGGCGGCTCGGCACCCCCAGAAAGGCCCTTGGGGCGTTTCTGCACTGGCACGCTTGCTGCACTTGTCCTGCCATCCACCTGCGCGACGCCCTGGAGCCCGGGCTCCAGGGCGTCCGTCCAAGATGGCTCCGGAACGAATCGCGAGGCCCCCCAATGATCCGCGTGCCTGCCGTCTGCGCCCTGGCCGCCCTCACCCTGCTCGCCCCCCTGGGCGGTGAGCCGGCCCGGGCCGACGAGCCCTATCCGACCGACCGCTGCGTGAGCGAGAAGCTCGCGGCGGCCGCCCGCCATTGCGGAGAGATCCTGGGCCTCTTTTCCCGCTTCCACGCGGACCATCCCGCCCTCGGGCGGCGGCTGGCCCGCGCCGAGGCGCGCCTCGCGCGCGCCTGGCGGCGGGCCGAGGCCGGCTCGGCAGCGGACGGCGTGGACTGCGCGGATTCCACGGCCGGGAGCGCGGCCGTGGCGGACCTCGTCGAGGCCGGCGCAGACGGGATCGCCGGGTCCGCCGGGGCGCGTCTCTGCCGCGCGCTCCTCGAGGCGGAAGCCTGGCACCTGCGCAGCCGTGGCTGGGACCGGGAGCGCGAGCGGCTCGAGCGCCGGCGGGCCGAGGCCCTGCAGGCCGACGGGCCCGGCGATGGCAAGGCCCACGGTCGGCGCGAGCCGCACCCGGCGGCGCGCGAAGAAGGGTGGCGGGCTGCGGTCGAGGCCCTGGTCCAGCGCGTGGTCCTCGCCGTGACGGTCTCCCCGCACGTCCCCACCGAGTGGACGCAGGTCACTCCCGACGCGGAGGTTCGCTACGAGGGGCGCTCCCTCGCGCCCATCTGCTCGCGCGGCACCCCGTGGGTCTTCTTCGTGAAGCGCGGCACCGTGAACAAGCTCTTCATCCACTACCAGGGTGGTGGCGCCTGCTGGGACGGCGTCACCTGCGACGCCTTCCCGACCTACGACCAGGCCGTCGATCCGGAGCGGGAGAATCCCGCCGGCTTCTCGGCGGGCCTCTTCGATCTCGACAATCCCGACAACCCCATCCGGGACTGGCACATGGTCTTCGTCCCGTACTGCACGGGCGACGTCCACTGGGGCGACGCGCGCTTCGAACACCCGGACCTGGCCGGGGAGAACACGGTCGTGATCGAGCACAAGGGCTGGGTGAACGCCCGCGTGGCCGAGAAGTGGACGCGCGAGCACTTCGTGCATCCTGACCAGGTGTTCGTCACCGGCTCGAGCGCCGGCGCCTACGGCGCCATCGTGAACTCCTTGCCCCTGCTGGAGTTCGTGTACCCGTCGGCTCAGGTCTCGGTGCTCGGCGACGCGGGCAACGGCGTCATCACCCAGGACTTCCTGGAGAACGACATCCGCAAGTGGGGGGTCGAGAAGAACCTGCCGCCCTGGATCCCGGCCCTGAACCGACCGCTCGAGGAGCTCACGGCGGCGGACCTCTGGGTCGCCGCAGCGGAGTTCTACCCCCAGGCTCGCTTCGCCACCTACACCACCGCCTTCGACGGGAGCCGCGGTGGCCAGACCGGCTTCTTCTGGGTGATGCTCAACCCGGTCCGCGACAACCCCTTCAACATCTTCAAGTGGCTCAATTGGTGGGAGGCCAGCTGCGAATGGAACCAGCGCATGCGCGCGCTCAACGCCAACGCCACCGCCCGGGCCCCGAACTACCGCTACTATGTGGGCAGCGGGTCGCGCCACACCATCGAGTTCAACGACAAGCTGTATGACGACACCACGGGCGGGGTTCCGCCCTTCGTGAGCTGGCTTCGCGCCATGATCGCCGGCAGCCCCGAGTGGGTGAACGTCGAGTGCCAGGACTGCGGCGTGCTGCTGCCCGGCGATCCGGCCCCCAGGCCGGCCCTGCCCCCCTTCACTGCCGACGGGCGCATCATCTGCGATTGAAACCACCCCGCTGGTTGCCGCATCCGGAAAGGAGATCGTCGTGAAGAAGCTCCCCCGAGCAGTCCTCCTGCTCCCGGTCCTCGTGGTGGCTTCGCTCTCGCTGGCCATGGGGCCCTGCTCCGGCCACCCGGGCGGGGGTCTCCCGTTCTTCCGCTTCGAGGCGCCGCTCCCGGGCCAGCTCTCCCAGGTGGGGCCCCTCGGCTTCGAGCTGCGGCTGCCCCCGCACCCCAAGCAGGCCAACCTCGTGATCGAGCTGGACGGGCAGCCCCTGGATCCCTCCAGCTTCGAGCGGGGCCGTCGCCAGGTCTCCGGCCCGCTTCCGCCCCTGGGTCCGGGCGCTCACGAGCTCCGCGCCTCCATCGAGCTGCGCCCGGTTCCCTTCCTGCCCGCGAGGGTCCTGCACGCCGCCGCGGCCTTCGAGCTGGTCCAGCTCGAGAACCCCGAGGAGTGCGAGATCCTGAGCCGGGCGGACTGCCTGCTTCCGTATCCCTCGTCGCGCTTCCAAGCGCCGGCGGAGACGCCCACCGGCTGGCGCCTGGCCTTCCCCGTGGCGGGGATGCCGCTGCAGTTCGGCCGTCCCATCTCCCCGGACATGCTGGGCCAGCTCGACGGCTTCAGCCCCCTCGTCCAGGTCCTGATGAACTTCCCGGGTGGTGTGGACCTGGAGCGCTCCGGGGCGGCGCAGCTGCTTTCGGACCGGCGCACCCACGACGACCGCTCCCTGGACCGCAACAGCCCCACGGTGCTCGTGGACCTCGAGACCGGCGAGCGCGTGCTCCACTTCGTGGAGCTCGACGCGCGCCTGACGGACCCGGCCCGGCGCCTCTTCTTCCTGCGTCCCGCGCAGAGCCTGCGCCCGGGGCACCGCTACGCGGTGGCCGTGCGCAACCTGGTCGCTCCCGACGGGAGCCCCGTTCCGGCGGAGCCGGTCTTCGCGGCCCTGCGGGACGGGCGGCCTTCGGACATCCCGGCCGTCGAGGCGCGTCGCGAACACTTCGAGCACTTGTTCCGGGACCTGTGGCGCAAGGCCCGGGTGCCGCGCGGGGACCTGGTGCTGGCCTTCGACTTCGTGGTGCAGAGCGACGAGGGACTGACCCACCAGATGCTGGCCATGCGCGAGCAGGCCTTCGACTGGCTCGCCCAGCAGGTGGCGCTCGGGAACACCGCCGACCTCTTCACGGTGAATCCGGACGCCACCCGGGAGAACGACTGCTCCGAGCCCGACACCCTCTTCTGGCGCACCGTGGAAGGCACCTACCGGGTGCCGCTCTTCCTGACCGCCGACCCGGTGGCGACGCCCCGGGCCGACAGCTTCCTCGCCGTGGACGCCGACGGGCATCCGGTCCCGAACGGCGAGACGAACCCGCCCTTCACCATCGCCGTCCCGTGCGCCGTCCTGCAGGGCGGCCCGCCGGCCAGCCCGCTGGTGATCGGTCACGGCCTGTTCGGCAGCGGCCGCAGCACCATTCGGGGCTTCCTGGACGACGAGGTGGCCGACGGGGTCCTGGATCTGGGCTTCGACCGCTTCGACTACATCCCCGGCGCCACGGACTGGCGGGGCCTCTCGACGCCCGACCGGGAAGGGCCGCCCGGACCCGACGGCCGGCCCGGTCCCCTCGTCCAGAGCTGGATCGTGACCCAGGTGCTGACCCAGCTCGGCAACTTCTCCCAGCTCCCGGACCGCCTGCGCCAGGGCCAGCTCAACACCCTGGTGCTGGCCCGCATGATGAAGCAGGGCCTCTTCAACGTGCATCCGGCCTTCCGGACGCCCGAGGACGCGGGCGTCTTCCCGGGCCCCCAGGAGCCGGCCTACTACTTCGGCGCGAGCCTCGGCGGCGTCATGGGCCTCATGTTCGCGGCGCTCTCCCCGGACGTAGAGCGCCTGAACGTGGACGTGCCCGCCATGAACTTCGCGTTCCTGCTGCAGCGGGCCACGCCGTTCCTGCAGTTCCAGGACCTGCTGGTGCTCACGGGAATCGGTGACGCCACGGAGGTGGCCATCGGCGTCGGGCTGATCGGCGAGCTCTGGGTGCGCGGCGAGTCGGCGGGCTACGCCACCCACATCACGCGGGATCCACTGCCCGGAACCAACGCCAAGCGCATCCTCATGACCGAGGCCTGGCTCGACCAGCAGGTGTCGAACCTCGGCACCGAGATCGCCGCGCGCACGCTCCGGCTCCCGAACCTGAAGCCCGGCTCCCTGGTCTCCGACCTGGTGGACGTCCCCGACCGCGCGGGGCCGCTGCCCTCGGCGCTCGTGGTCTACGACACGGGCTCCTTCGACCTGGCGAACCCGGCCCACGAGCCCTTCGTGCCGCCGCTGGCCAACCTGCAGGCGATACCGAACCGCTGCGACCCGCACGGGCTGCGGGGCCTGATCCCCGCGTCCCTGTTGCAGCTGATCGCCTTCCTGCAGCCGGACGGGGAGATCGAGAACTTCTGCAACGGCGACTGCGACGCCGCAGAGCCGATCGAGCTGCCCTTCGGCGCGGACGCGCCCTGCAATCCGCTTCCCTAGACAGGAGCCCGACCCGAGTTCGGGTCGGGCTCCTGCGGGAGCCACCGCGCTCGCTTTCCCCGAGCCCCGTAATCCGCTAGAAACCGAATGGTATCCCGGTACTTCGGGAGGATTCGGGGGACTCGGCATGGACGTGGTCCGTCACGACCTGATCATCGTGGGCGGAGGCGCGGCTGGCCTGCGCGCGGCGATCGCGGCGGTGGAGGCCGACCCCGGCCTGAGCGTCGCGCTGGTGTCCAAGGTCTATCCGATGCGCAGCCACACCGTGTCCGCCGAGGGGGGGGCGGCCGCGGTGGCGCGCGCCGACGACACCCTGGACATGCACGCCTACGACACCATCAAGGGGTCCGACTTCCTCGCGGACCAGGACACCGTGGAGTACTTCGTCGAGGAGTGCCCCAAGGAGCTCACGCTGCTCGAGCACTGGGGTTGCCCGTGGAGCCGCAACGAGGACGGCAGCGTGGCCACCCGTGCCTTCGGCGGCATGACCACGAAGCGCACCTGGTTCGCTGCCGACAAGGTCGGCTTCCACATGCTGCACACGCTGTTCCAGCACTCCATGCGCTTCGACCGCATCGTCCGTTACGACGAGCAGTTCGTGTCGAAGCTCCTGGTGCACAACGGGCAGGTGGGCGGAGTAGCCGTCCTGGACGTCCGCACCGGCGAGGTGCGGGCGATCCTCGGGCGCGCCGTGATTCTCACGACGGGCGGGGCAGGACGCATCTTTCCCTTCACCACCAACGGGACCATCAAGACCGGAGACGGCATGGCGCTGGCCTATCGGGTGGGCGTGCCCCTCAAGGACATGGAGTTCGTCCAGTACCACCCGACGGGCCTGCCGGGCACGGGGATCCTGATCACCGAGGCGACCCGCGGCGAGGGCGGCTACCTGATCAACGCGGAGGGCGAGCGCTTCCTCACCACCCGCGACTACGGCGTCGGGCAGAAGGCGGAGCTCGGCCCACGCGACATGATCTCCCGCGCCATCATCCAGGAGATGCAGGCCGGACGCGGCATCAAGGGGCCCTACGGAGAATACGTGCACCTGGACCTCCGGCACCTGGGCGAGGAGAAGATCAACCAACGCCTGCCCTTCGTACGCGAGCTGGCACGCACCTACGCCGGCGTCGACCCGGTGCACGAGCCGATCCCGATCCGGCCGGTCGTTCACTACATGATGGGCGGTGTGGACACGGACGTGGACGGCGCCACGGTGCTCCGCGGGCTCTACGCCGCGGGTGAGACCGCCTGCGTGACCATCAACGGAGCCAACCGGCTCGGCTCGAATTCGCTGACCGAGTGTCTCGTCTTCGGGGCCCGAGCCGCGAGGCATGCGGCGCGTTTCGTCCGCGAGTGCAGCGCGCCGGACGAGCCCGCGCTGCGCCGGCAGATCGAGGACGAGGCCGGCCGCATCGCCAACCTGCGCGGCCGCAAGAAGGGCGGCGAGCGCATGACGCCCCTCCGCCGCGAGCTGAACGAAGCCATGGAGAGCGGCTGTGGCGTGTACCGGGAGGAAGGCGCCACGCGAGCGGCGCTCCAGACCATCGCCCAGCTCAAGGGGCGCCATGCGGACCTCCGGCTGGAGGACGACAGCAAGGTGTTCAACACCGAACTCGTCCAGGCCCTCGAGCTCGCAAACATGCTCGATGTGGCGGAGGCGGTGGCCATCTCGGCGCTGCACCGCAGGGAGTCGCGCGGTGCCCACAGCCGCCGCGACCATCCGAAGCGCAACGACGGCGACTTCCTGCACCACATCGTGGCGAGCTTCGACCCCGGCGGGCCGCGGCTCGGCCAGAAGGCCGTGACCCTCACCCGCTGGCAGCCGGAGGAACGCAAGTACTGATGGACGATCTGCAGAACAAGACCTTCGTGGTGACGCGCTTCGACCCGGATCGGGACGCGGCGCCCCGCACCCAGTCCTACGAGATCCCGTGCCGTTCCGACTGGAAGGTCCTCGACGCGCTCAACCACATCAAGGACGAGATCGACGCGACGCTCTCCCATCGCTGGTCCTGCCGCATGGCCGTGTGCGGGAGCTGCGGCATGAACGTGAACGGGGAGCCGAAGCTCACCTGCAAGGCCGCGCTCGCCGGCTACGGGGACGTTGTCGAAGTGGCGCCGCTCGCCAACTTCCCGATCGTCCGCGACCTGGTCGTCGACATGGAAGGCTTCATGGAGAAGTTCCAGGCCGTGAAGCCCTGGATCATCGAGGCCAAGGCGCGCGCGGTGGAGGAAGGACCGCACCGCCAGTCGCCGGAGCAGCTCGAGGCGTTCCGTCAGTTCAGCATGTGCATCAACTGCATGCTCTGCTATGCGGCTTGCCCGGTCGTGGCCCGCGAGCCGCACTTCCTGGGGCCGGCCGCCATCGCGCTCGGCCACCGCTACAACATGGACAGCCGTGACGAGGGTGCTCGCGAGCGCAACGCGATCTTCCGGGGCGAGGGCACGGTCTTCTCCTGCTCCTACGCCAACGAGTGCACCGAGGTCTGCCCCAAGAACGTGGACCCGGCGGCCGCCGTGAACCAGGCCAAGCTGAATGCCGTGATCGACTGGGCCACCTCGCTGGTACTGCCGCGCCGGGGAGAGGAGTAGCCGTGGGCCTCTCCCACCCGGATGCCATGCGGCCCCCGCGACCGGCGCCCACGCGCGCCGCGCCGCCCACGCTGCCGGACGGCTTCTGGACCCGCCCGCGCATGCGGCGCTACCTGCTCTTCGACGCCACCGGGATCGTGTACCTCCTGGTGGGGCTCGTCACGCTCCGCGTGGCCTGGGCGTTGGCGGCGGGGCCCGAGGCCTGGCAGGGGCTCCAGGCGAGCTTCCGCCATCCTCTCTATCTGGCCTTCCACGCGCTGACCCTCGCCTCGGTGCTGTTCGTGGGCGTGCGCTTCTTCGGGCTGTTCCCGAAGGCGCAGCCGGCTCGGCTCGGGCCGCTCAAGCCGCCGCCGGAGCCCGCGATCCAGGCCATGCTCTACGTCGCCTGGGGCGTGGTCACGGTCGCCCTGCTCGTGGTGCTGGGAGGGGTCTGGCCGTGAAGCATCTGCTGCTGCGCCTCGAGCCGATCATCTGGCTGCTCTTCGGGGCTGGAATCCTGGTGGGGACCCTGCTCCTGCCGGGCTACCTGCTGACCGTCACCCTGGCCGGGCCGCTCGGGATCCTTCCCGCGGACGCGCTTTCCTACGACCGGGCCTACGCCATCGCGGCAAGCCCCCTCGGGCGCCTCGTCCTGCTCGGTCTGATCGCGCTTCCGCTCTGGAAGGGGGCCCACCACCTGCGCTCCCTCTGGATCGACCTGGTGGGGGCCTCGAGCGAGGCCGCCGTGGCCACGCTGCTCTACCTGGTGGCCCTCGTGGGGAGCGTCCTGGGCCTCCTGGCGGTGGTCGGCCTCTGAGCTGCGCTTGACGCCTCCCGGCCCGTGCTTAGGCATGGAGTCCAAGGAGGTCGACGAGCCATGGCACTTCCCAGTGTGCTTCGCCGGGGACGCAACCGCGACGTCCCGGTGCGCCGGAGCGAGGATCCGTTCTGGTCGCTCCAGAACGAAGTGAACCGCCTGTTCGAGGACTTCTGGCACGGAAGCGGCTTCGGCTTGCCCTTCTTGGCCGAGCCCTCGCGCTTCCACCCGAGCATCGACGTCGCCGAGACCGAGAGCGAGGTCCGGGTGACCGCGGAGCTGCCGGGCCTCGAGGAGAAGGACTTCGAGCTGCACCTGGCCGGCGACCAGCTCATGATCCGCGGCGAGAAGCGCACGGAGCACGAGGAGAGCGGGCGCGGCTGGCACAGCGCGGAGCGCGCCTTCGGCAGCTTCCAGCGCGCGATCCAGCTGCCGTGCGAGGTGGACGCCGACAAGGCCTCCGCCGAGTACAAGAACGGCATCCTGACCGTGCGCCTGCCCAAGGTCGCCCAGGCCCAGGCACGCCGCATCGACGTGAAGTCGGGCTAGGGTCCATCTTCCGACGCATCGGGGCCGGCGCCGCGCTGGCGGCGCCGGCCCCTCCTGTACGCAGCCCGGGTCCGCGCGGCCGGCTAGCGATGCCTGCGCCCGTCCCGCCGGCCGTGATGCCCGTGTCGCTCGGACCGCTGGCGGTCGTGCCGGAAGCCGTGCCGATCGTGCTTGCCGCGGTGCAGGCGATACCCGAAGCCGTGCCGGTCGTGCTTGCCCCGGTGCAGGCGATACCCGAAGCCGTGCCGGTCGTGCTTGCCGCGGTGCAGGCGGTAGCCGAAGCCGTGCCGGTCGTGCCTGCGGTGGTGCCGGCGTTGCCAGAAGCCATGCCGGTCGTGCTTGCCGTAGTGGTGCCGCCCGTGCCGCAAGCCGTGCCGGTCGTGGCGCGCGTGCGCCCGGTACGAGTCGCTGTCGTCGTCCGCGTACCGGTGGCCGGCCTGGGCGGCGGGCGCCGCCAGGAGCGCCAGACCGAACACTGCGCTGAGCAGCCCGGCGCCTGTCGTGAGTCGCTTCCTCGACATCGTCATGGGTTGACCCCCGTATCGTGGTTCCGAGGGCTTGGACGGCGGCGTGCTGGTGCTATTCGCTGTACGCAAGGGCGCGATGGTCAGGGACCCGTCGAGAACAGGCGTTCCGCGAGTTTGCGCCGGTGATGGGTGGCGTCGCCCAACAGTGCACGGCTCCACAGTGCCCGCCTCATGTAGAGGTGCGCATCGCACTCCCAGGTGAAGCCGTAGCCGCCGTGGAGCTGTACGGCCCGTCGTACCGCATCGGAGAACACGTCGCCGGCGAGCGCCTTGGCCATGCGCACGACGGGCTCGGCCTGCGCAGGGGTCCGATCCAGGCCGGCGCCGGCCGCCAGCGCGAGGCTGCGCACCAGCTCGACCCCGATCAGGGTGTCCACGATCGGGTGCTTCACCGCCTGGAAGCTCCCGATCGGACGCCCGAACTGGACGCGCTGGATGGCGTAGTCGCGGGTCAGGAGCAGGGCTCCCTCGGCGCCCCCGACCATCTCGGCTGCGAGCGCCGCCGCGCCTCGTACCAGGACCTCGTTCAGCGCCGTCGCTCCCTCGCCGTCGAGTCGGGCGTCGGCGGGAACGCGCACGCCTTCCAGGGTGACCCGCCCGCTGCGGCGTGTGGCGTCGATGCCGGTCTCCGGATCGATCACGAGGCCCGGGCACGGTGGCTCCACCACGAAAAACGCGAGCTGGCCGTCCGGCTCGCGGCACGGCACGACGAGCAGGTTCGCACTGGGCGCCGCGAGCACCTGGATCTTTCGGCCGCGCAGTACGAAGCCGCCTTCGGCGGGCTCTGCGCTGGTGCAGAGGGCGTCGGCCTCGAAGGCACCGCCCGGCTCCAGGAGGGCGAGCGAGGCGATCGACTCGCCGGACGCAATGGACGGCAGCCACCGCTCGCACTGCCCGGCGCTCCCGGCGTGCTCGAACGCGAAGCCCGCCAGGAGACAGGCGAAGAATGGGGAGGGCAGCAGACTCCTCCCCATTTCGTCGAGGAGCAGGGCCAGGGGCAGGTGTCCCAGGCCGGCCCCGCCGTGGGCTTCCGGGAAGGCGAGCCCGACCCAGCCGAGTCGGCCGATCTCCCTCCACAGCGTCGGGTCGAACCCCGACGGCTCTTCCATCCAGCGCCGCACCTCTGCCGGCGGGCAGCGTTCCGCCAGGAAGCGCTGCGCCTCGCTGCGAAGCAACACGTGCTCCTCGGTCACGCCGAAGTCGAGGGGAACGTCGAGACCCGCCATGGCGCCGCCTACTTGCTCTTCGGGAGGCCGAGCACGCGCTCGCCCAGGATGTTGCGCTGGATCTCGCTGGTGCCTCCGCCGATCGTGACGCCGAAGGAATTCATGTAGGCACGCGGCCACTCGGCGCGGTCGGGGGCCTCCGGGTCGCCGAGCCAGAGCGCCGCATCGGCGCCGAGCAGCTGGCAGGCCAGGTCCGTCACGCGCTGATTGAACTCGGAGGTGACGAGCTTCATCATGAACGGGATCGCGTACGGGCGCTCGGCGTTGAGCGCCGGGATGCGCCCGCGCTGGGCCGACAGACGGATGGCCTCCTCCTCGATCCAGAGCCGTACGATGCGGTCGCGCAGTACGGCATCCTCGGCCGCCGGCCGCCCGTCGCGGTGCGCGCGCCGTGCCACACCCAACAGGCGGCGGATCGGCTCCGTGCTGGTCACCGCCTGGCCGCCGCCGGTTCCCTCCGAGGCGCCGCGCTCGAAGGTCAGCGTCGTCATGGCGATCCGCCAGCCCTGACCCTCACGGCCGAGCAGCGCCTCCTGCGGCATCGGCGCCTTGTCGAAGATCACCTGGTTGAAGCCACCCTCGCCCGTCATCTTGACGAGCGGCTGGATCGTGACACCGGGGGCGTCCATGGGAAACAGGAAATAGGAGAGACCCTCGTACTTTCCGACCGTGGGGTCCGTGCGGGCCAGCAGGATCATCCAGCGGGCGAAGTGGGCCAGCGTGGTCCAGACCTTGTGGCCCGTCACCACCCAGCCGTCGGCGCCGTGCTCGGCTCGAGTCTGGAGCGAGGCCAGGTCCGAGCCGGCACCCGGCTCGCTGAAGCCCTGGCACCAGATCTCCTCGGCGGACAGGATCGTTCGCAGGTAGCGGCGCTTCTGCTCCTCGGTGCCGTAGGCCAGGATGGTGGGGCCCGCCCACTGCAGGCCGATCACGTTGACCAGGAAGGGCGCCCGGGCCCGGTTCAGCTCCTGGGAGACCACGCGCTGGGGCCGGGCCGGGTCCGCCCCGCCCCCCCCGTACTCGCGCGGCCAGTCGAGGCCCAGGTATCCCGCCTCGTACAGCCGGCGCTGCCAGTCGCGCAGGAAGACGAACTGGGGCTCCGACTCCACCTCGAGGAAGGTCTGGGGGAGCTTGAAGCCCGGTTCGGCCGGCCGGTTCGCCTCGATCCAGGCCCGCACCTCGTGGCGGAAGGCGGAAATCGGGGCGGGTTCGTTCTCGCTTCGGGTCCGGGACATGGGCGACGAGTATAGGCCGATGACGCTCTCACGCGCCGGGTGACTCCTCTCCCAGCTGGCGCAGGATCGTGGCGGAGTCGAAGTACACGCGCTCGCAGACCAGGTGGATCCCCTCGAACAGGAAGAAGGCGGTCATGCGGCAGCGGAACGCACGGCCGGTGGGCGACATGCCCAGCAGGGCGCCTCGATGTGTGCCGAGCAGCCAGAACTCGACCACCACCGCGTCATCCGCGTGGCGCAGGGAGATCAGCTCGTTGCGCTGGTCCGGGAAGGCGGTGCGCGTCTCCCGGAAGTAGCGCTCCACCTCTTCGTGACCATCGTAGACCTGACCGGTGGCGATCAGCTCGTAGCGTGGACGTCGGAAGGTCCCGATGGCCTTGGAGAAGTCGTGGACGTTCTCCGCCTCCATGTGCTCGCGCACGATGCGTTCGCGGGCGGTCCTCGTCTCGGCGGCGGTGCTCATGCAGGGATCCGCATCGCGACGCGCTCCTCGCTCCGCAGCCCCTCCTCGTGCTCGCGCCGCACCAGGGCGGCGAGCTCGGGGCCCAGCTCCGCGGGCGCCAGCGTCCGGAAGCCGAGGCGGCCGTAGAAGGGCGCGTTCCAGGGCACGTCCCGGAAGGTGGTGAGGGTCACGGCCGGCAGGCCCCGGGCGCCGGCCCAGGCACAGACCGTGCGTACGAGGGCCGTCCCGATCCCGCGGCGCCCGTGGGAGGTCAGCACGTCGAGCTCATCCAGGTGGGCGGCGCCGTCCAGGAGCTCCACCAGGGCGAATCCCACCACGCCCTCGTCCGCCTCCGCCACCCACAGACGCCCCTCGCGCTGGGCGCGGCGCAGCTGGGCGACGGGCGTCCCGTCCGCGCGTATCCCTTCGGCCATGGGCAACCCTGCGAAGCGCGAGGCCGCTTCGCTCTCGATCGCCGGGAGGGTGTCCACGTCCCCGGGCCGGGCGAAGCGGATCGCACACCCCGTCCCCTGCCCGAAGGACCTGCCGCCTTCGGCAAGAGAGTGCTGCTCGACGGTCGGGTTCGGACGCCCCAGGATTGGCGTGGCTTCCGGCATCGGCTCAAGCCTACCCCAGGCCGCCGGTTCAAGGCCCACCTGCGGCGTGCCGAAGGCAGACGTGGGAGGGGAGGGGCCATGCGTCCGCAGGCCGAGCCGCGCTTCAGCAAACGAGTTCCGTGTCGTCTGCGGGTAGCCGGGAGCACCTACTCGGGGCTCGTGCTGAACGTGTCGCGCACCGGGCTCTTCGTGCAGACCAACGCGCAGACCCGACCCGGCGCAGAGTTGTGCGTCGATCTCGGCCCCGGAGCGACCGGCGGCCGCATTCCGCTCGGCGCCAAGGTGGTGTGGCGGCGCGTCGTGGCGCCGTACCTGCGGACCGTCACCCACGGCGGTCTCGGCGTGCGCATCGAGAACGCGCCCGAGGCCTTCTATCACTTCCTGTCCCGGGTGGCGCGCGAGACGGAGGCGCCGGCTCCCGTCCCGACGCCCGCGGTGGGCGTCGGGACCCCGTCCGCAGCCTCGGCCGCATCCGGCTCGCCCTATCGGGTCCGGATCCGCCACGAATCGGGGTCGCGCTCCCGCACCCTGATCCTGCGCTCCTCCTCGGAGCACGAGGCGCGCCGCAGCGCGCTGGCCAGTGCCGGGCCGGGCTGGACGGTCCTCGAGGTCCAGCGCGCGCGCTAGCGCGAATCCCGAACGCCCAGCGTGAGCTTCGTGTCCAGGTCGCGCAGCCAGTAGAGCGCGAAGCAGGCGGCGAGCATGGGCCAGGCGGCGAAGAAGAGCAGGTTCGCGAAGGGGTCCAGGTACTGGCGCCAGGAAGAGAGCGTCGAGATGCCGTGCAGGACCAGGACCGCGCCGTAGCTGAGGCGCTTGCGATACCCGACCACGAAGCCCGCCAGGAGCAGGAGCTCGAGGCTTCCCAACACCTGGAAGGCGCCTCGCCCCAGCCCGTCGATCGAGTAGAAGCTCTCGTAGACCCGGGCGGCATGCTCCGGGTTCGCGAACTTGTCGAGGGTCCAGACCAGCATCACCCCGAAGACGGCGAGCCGGAGCACCAGGAGCGCGAGCGGTACGCGGGAGTCGAGCTTCACGGCGTCCGGGCTGAGCGGCGCACGCTTCGGGTGAGCCAGCACCTCCGCCCCGTCGGTTCAGGCCCCGGCGGCCAGGACGAACAGCCAGAGGCACGCGCCGAAGCCCACTGCGAAGCTGGTGGAGCGCAAGAGGTCCTGGTTCGCCATGTAGAACACCGGGTGGAGGATCCGTGCGATCACGAAGAGAACCGCCGCGGTGGCCGAGCTCCCGGGATCTGCACCCGCCAGGTGCGCCACCAGGACGGCGACCGAGAAGACGGGAAGCGCCTCCCAGGCGTTCTGTTGCGCGGCCCAGGCACGGGCCCCGGTTCCTTCCAGGGCGGCGTACTGTGCGCGCGGGTGCTTGTTGTCGACGCGCCCGAGCTGGCTCATGCGGAAGTAGCCGCCCGCTCCCGCCAGCACGTACGGAATCAATACCGCGATGAGCAGGCACCAGAAGGGAGTCGTCATGGAGTCGTCTCCTGCGGAACCGCGTCCGCCTCGAGAATCCAGACGGCATCATGCCACAGGAGACGAATCGCCGTTGCTGCGAAGATCGTCGCGACCCCGGGGTGGACGGGCCACAGTGGCGAACACCCGGTGCGGCGCCGCCAGCGGGTGAAGGATCGAACCGGCTCGCTGCGAGGACGGCGTGGCCGGTCAGCGGCTACGCCTCCACGCCCTCGGCCAGGCGCTGCGCGATGATCCGATACACCCCCGGCGCGAAGCCGAGCCCGAGATGGGTGGTGCGGACCTCGACATTCTCGACGTTCGGGGCCGCCTGGTCCACGCAGGCGCGCCAGGCCACGATGCGGTCCGCCTTCGAATAGACGGCGGTGACCGGAACCTGCAGGGGGAAGCGGCTGCGGGCCGCCACCTCCCTCTCGATGGCATCGAGGTCGTATCCCCGACGGCGATACACCTCTGCGACCGCCGTGTACTTGGGGCCTCCGATCACCGGGCTGCCCAGGGTGACGACCCGCTCGACGTCGTCCGGGCGCTCGCGGGCCGCCTCCCGCGCCAGGTAGCCTCCCAGGCTCCAGCCGATCAGTCGCACCCGCTGTTCGAACTCCCGCGCCACCCCCGCCACGAGCGCGACGACCTGCGGGATGAGGGCCGGTACGTCCCCGCCGTTTCGACCGAGGTCCCAGCCTCGCACCGTGTAGCCGAGGTAGCGCAGGTAGGCACGCAGCACGGAGGTCGAGGCGTCCCCGGCCCCGTAGCCCGGAAAGACGAGCACCGGCTGCCCGCGTCCCTTCGGCTGCGCGGCCAGGGTCGGCCAGTGCCAGGCGAGCCGGGGCAGCTCCAGGGCGCCGAGCCCTTCCAGCAGGAGACCCAGCGGCGAGGGCGAGCCAGGCGAGTCCACCAACGGATTGTAGCGAGCCCGCTTGCCTAGCGCCCCGAGAAGTGCGCCTTGCCCGGACCGTGCTCCAGCAGGGAGACGATGCCCTGTTGCATGTCCTCGGTCTCGAACAGGGGCGCCGCCAGCTCGGGAAGGAGGGCGTCCGACGCCCGGATGCCCTGGTCCAGGAAGCTGCGAAGCACCCGCTTGCTGGCGGCGTGGGCCCGGGTGGGACCCGCGGCCAGGCGCTGCGCGAAGCGCAGGCTCTTCTCTTCGAGCTGCGCTGCCGGGACCACCCGGTTGACGATGTTCCAGCGCTCGAAGCTGGCCGCGTCGTAGATGCCGGCGCCCATCACGATCTCGCACGCCCGGGCCGAGCCCGCACGCTGCGCCACGCGCTGCGCGCCTCCGCCGAAGGGAATGGCCCCGATCACGGCTTCCACCAGACCCAGCCGGGCGGAATCCGCCGCCCACAGAAGGTCGCAGGCCAGGGCGATCTCCAGCCCGCCGGCCAGACACAGGCCCTGCACCGCCGCGAGGGTGGGGAAGGGCAGCTCCTCGCTCCGGGCCAGCAGCCGACCCACCCGACCCAGGAGCGCGCGCGCCTCGGCCGCAGAACGGTCCTGGAACATCGCCGCGACCTGGGCTCCGGCCGAGAAGTTCTCTCCTTCGGCGCGCAGCAGGAGGGCCCGGACCGACGCGCCCGCGGCCGCCTCGATCGCCTGCTCGAGGCCGTCCACGAGCTCGGGTGTGATCAGGTTGAGCGGGGCATCGGCGAGCGTGACGATCCCCACGTCTCCGTCTCGTTCGTAGCGGACCTTGGCCATGCCATTCTCCTCCTTGCTCCTCAGCCTGGGGCTAGGCACCTGGGTCCCGGCGAAATCGCCTGCGCACCGCCGAGGGCCGGGGGGCGCGCATCCATGCTCGGGTTGCCTCGTGCGGCAGCGGGTCCTGGCCGGCCAGGAAGAGCTCGAGATACACGAGATCGTCGTAGCCCCAGAAGAGCTCCGTGCCCACCATCATGGTGGGCACGCCGAAGACGCCAGCCGCCAGGGCCTCGTCGGTCTGGCGACGCAGGTGCGCCTTCGACTCCGGCCGCCCGGCCTCCGCCACGAGCTCGGCGCCGGGCAGGCCGATCTCGTCGGCCAGATCCCGTACCACGTCCGGGTCGCTCGGGTGCAGCCCCCGCACCCAGCAGGCCTGGAAGATCGCGTCGATCAGGGCGCGCCGCGCCGCCTCGGGCAGCGGCAACGAGGAGACCCGGAGCGGGAGCAGGGGATTGAAGGGGTGGAACCGGGGCGGATTCAGGGGCACGCCCAGCTGGGTCGCCTTGCGCAGGTTGTTGCGGAGCATCCACCTCGCCTTGGGAGGCACCTCCGCCGGACCGAGCTGGCCGTGGGCCTCGAGGAGCCCGGCGAAGAGCACGGCAACCGGCTCCAGGGCCATCCCGTAGCGGGTCGCGATCTCCGGCAGCCGGACCCAGGCCAGGTAGGCGTTGGACGAGATGTAGTCGAAGAAGAAGCGGATCGATGCGGGGGCCTCGCTCAACCTTTTCCTCCGTGGCTGCATGCTAGCGCCCGCGCTTGCGGGACCCGGGCGGCAGGCGGCGCAGCAGCACGACGTGGCTGAAGATGAGGATCGGGACCAGGAAGGTCGGCAGGAGGCTCAGGGGCGGACGCAGCAGCGCCTCCATGGAGGCGGGATCCGTCAGGGCCAGGCGCCGGGCGGTGGCCACCACGAACAGGATGTCGGCCAGGCCGATCAGGTTCCAGGCCGCGTAGGCCCACGGAGGAGCCGGCCGGCCGAGCCGGCCCAGGACCAGCAGCAGCGAGGCGAGCAGTGCCACCCCGATGTCGCCCCAGCCTCCCGGGACGGCGAACGCGTAGGGAAGCTCGTTGCGGGCGTGGAGATGGAGGAAGTAGAAGCCGACGAACCGGGAGAGATGCACGGCCACCAGGGCGTCGAGGGGAAGACCGTCCAGCCAGACGCGAAACGGGGAGATCGACGCGTAAGCGATCACCAGGGCGCCGAGCAATCCGAACAGCATGAGCTGCGGAAACGGAGGCGGCGCCATGCGCAGGCCACCGAGGGCGCCGAAGGCGAGTGCCGTGAGGAACCAGGCGCCGAGTACCAGGGCGGGCCTGACCACGAGCTACCCGCGCCGCTCGCAGAGATAGTGGTGCCACAGGATCCGCGCCCCCACCGACCTCCAGGGTCGCCACGAAGTCGCCAGCCGATCCAGCCGGTCCGTGGTGGGTACCGAGCGAAGTCGCTTCACCCGCCGCGCCGCTTGCGCCAGCGCCAGGTCGCCTCGAGGCCAGACGTCCGGGCGGCGCAGGGCCATCAGGAGATAGATGGCGGCGGTCCACTCGCCCACGCCCCGATTCTCCACCAGCAGGGAGCGCGCACGGGTGTCGTCGAGCCGGGCGATGCGACCCAGGTCCACCTCTCCGGCTTCGACGCGTCGCGCCAGGGCCAGACAGGATTCCGCCTTCTGGCGCGTGAGGCCGAGGTCACGCAGCTCGGCGGAGGAGAGGCTTGCGAGGCGCTTGCCCGTCACCTTGCCGACGGCCGCTTGCAGGCGCCGGAAGACCGCGCGCGCCGAGGTGGTGGAGACGTGCTGCCCGAGAATGATCTGGACCAGGCTGGAGAAGCCGGGGGCCCGGGCCCAGAGCGGAGGAGGGCCGTAGGCGCCCACCACGCGGGCCAGGTCGGCGTCGCGACGGCACAGCTCACGGGTGGCACGGAGCAGGGATGCGCGGTCCAGGCGGCGCGGGACGGCGTCGGGCTCGGCTTCCATCCTCGGATCTCTTGCTTTCTGGCACGATGGCGCATAAAAGGAGGATCGTCGAATCCCCGGTCCAAGGACGCGGGAGTTCCATCATCCAAGGGGAGAAGCAAACATGAGGCGATCGGGTCTCTCGATGCTGGCGAGCGTCGCCCTGCTCTCTGCACCGCTGCAGGCAGGGGCGGAGCTGTGGGACGTGATCCAGTTCAGGCTGAGCGAGGGCTGCAACCTCCAGAAGTACACGGCGATCGTCAACGACTTCAACGCCTACTACAAGGACAAGGGCTACCAGGCGCAGCTCCTGCTTCCGCTGCACGCGGAGGAGCAGGGCGGGGTGTTCTGGGTCGGCCGCTCGTCCACCACCGAGGTCTTCGGAAGGGCCTACGACCACTGGCTCGCCGAGCTCGCCAAGCCGGACAGCACCGTGAGCAAGCTCAGCACCCGCTTCCAGGACTGCGGCACGCTGGTCTCCCGCTCGAGCTACATCACGCAGTGACGGTGGCCCGGAAATACCCCGTCTCCAAGGTGCTCGCGTTGGTCCGGGACGACGCCGGTCGGGTGCTGCTCGGGAATCACTACATCGAGAACTGGGTCCCGCCGAACGGAGATCAGATCTCGACCGTGATGCTGGTCCGCGAGTGCGAGGTCTTGCGCGGCGAGCCGCGACCGGACGGTCAGGAGATCCTGGAGTGTCGCTAGGTCACCCGCCCGCAGGCCGAAGCGCTCCAGATGCCCGCCTGGATGCACCGCCTCCTGGACGACGTCTTCCCGAGCAGGCCACCCGAGGGCTAGCGCTCCATGGCCAGCACGAGCGCCGCGGCCAGCACGAGCTCCAGGGCGCCGAACAGCCACGGTATCCACCCCGGCGGCCCGTCCACCCAGGCCGAGACCAGGCGGCCCAGGGCCATGCCGCCCAGGGCCACGGCGACGGCCGCGAGCACGCCCGCCCGGAGCGCGGGAAGCCACGCGGAGGCCACCAGGAGCAGCGCCACGGCCACGCCGAAGCCGCCGTAGACGGCACGCACCTCGTTGCGGCCGTCGCGCGTCAGGCTGGGGGTCCCGAAGCCGCCCGCAACCCGCTCGGGCCGCCACAGCGCGACGACGCCCATGGCCAGGAAGAAGCCCGCGACCCCCGTGACCAGGATCCCGGCGCTCATGGCGAGGCAACCTCCCGGCGCGCGATTCTACCAGACCGCATCGGTCCCCTATCCTCGGAGCCGCGTCCATCCATGTGCCGGGAGGAGCAGAGGCTGCGTAGCTACGAGATCCTCGACGAAGCGCTCGAGTCGATCACGGACGCCGGGCCGGACCTCCGCAACGGGCTGACGAATCATGCGCCCATGGCGATCGAGGCCCTGTGCGCCCTGGGCCGCCCGGACGCCGTGCGGCCGTGGCTCGATCGCTATCGCCAGGAGATGCTGCCTTGGCCGGCTCGCCGGGAGCGCATCGAGGGCGAAGCCTGGCGGGCTGCGCTCGGCCAGGCGGAGCGGACCAGCGACTGGCGCGCCTGCTTCCACGACCAGCTCCAGGACGCCCCCTGGCAGCGGGTGCTCGACCGCTGGACCCGGCGTCTGGCGCCCGGCATCTGCGCCTCGGCCATGCACGGCGTGATTCGCGTGGGTCATGCGGCGCGGGCGCTCGCGAACCAGGAGACTCCCGTGCGGATCGCCGAGCTGGCCGACGCCCTGGCCTCCTGGGCGGCCACCTACCAGGTGCTCCCCACGCATCCCGCGGCGCGCCCGGCAGCGCTCCGCCCGGCCCAGGCGATTCGCCAGGTCCCCGTCGTCCCGCCGGACCGCCGCCGCTTCACGGGAACCATCACCTCGTCCCTGGCGGCCCTGGACGAGTTCCCGGCGTTCGCACCCGTGATCGCGCTCGCCGACCTCGAGGGCGATCCGGCCGCGGTGCTCTCCGAGCTGACCGAGACCTTCGCCCGGGTCTATCTCGCGAACGCCCGCGATGTCCTCGGCGCCATCGTCTTCGTCCACGGGGTCACCAGTGTGGCGGCCCTTCGCTCGATGCTCCCCCACCTGGACCCGGAGACGGCGCGGCGCGCCACGCGCTACACGTGGCAGGCGGGTTGTGCGCTGTACGCCGCCTTCGGAGAGCGTCCGGCGCCAGCAGCAGCCGAAGAGGGCGCGGGCGAGAGCTCCGAAACGTTGACGGATCGGGCCATCGCCAACGGTGACGAGCACGCCATCAAGTTCACGGAAGCCTGTCTACGCGAACACGCGCTGCGTCCCTCGGCCGTGTACCCGTCCGCGGCTCGTCACGCGATCGAGGTGCTGAAGCCCTGAGCGTGGCGGGGATCCGGGGCCAGGCCACCAGAAGATGCGGACCTGCCGCTTGCCCCAGCGCAAGGCCGCCTCCCGGTCCGTTCCCATGTAGATGTCGATGCGTCGCCGCCACCGCTTCGCCATCTTGTCCAGGACCACGTACTCCCCGGACAACCCCTCGATGCGCACCCGGGTCCCCCGGGTGAATCCCAGCTCGATCAGGTCCCGGGACACCGCGATGGCGCGGACCCCCGGCCGCAGTCGATCGCCCCAGGCGGCCAACGTGGGATCCCCGCTTCCCTGGCCGGGGAGCGAGTTGTAGGCGGTCGCGATCACCACGAGCTCTCGTCCGTTGCTCGGCAGTCCGGTGCACGCCGAGAGCACGAGGCACGCCACGACCAGGGGCCAGACCCGGCCTGCGGCGCCCGGAGCGGACTGCAGCCCGGCCGGCGCGACCTGCCGTCGAGGGGCGCCCGTCAGGTGGCGGCCCGGAAGCGGCGTTGGACCGCCGGGTAGTGGTAGGCCAGGGCGAAGAGCGCCAGGAGCGCGGCCTGCAGGCCCAAGGTGGGCAGCATCCGCCACGCGGACAGGTGCCCCGCCAGCAGGGCGGTGATCTCGGTGGCGATCAGGCCGTAGATCACGAGCACGGTGAGCGCCGCGACGAAGCGTCGCTCCACGGGTCGGCGATGGGCCCACAGCAGGAGCAGCGTCCAGCCCGCCATCAAGGAGGCCCCGTATCCCATGGCGAAGCGGTAGGGACCGGACGGGTCGTCGAAGCCCCACAGGAGTCGGGCCCCGGGCGGAAACAGCATGGGGATCAGCGCCAGTGCGTCGGTCGCGGCGCCAATCAGGAAGGCCGTCTTCAGCAGTCGGACCTGGCGAGCGTGCATGGGCGCTCCTTCATCGAGCACGTGAGAGACCCGAGTCACGCCAGCGCTGGATCAGGGTGGCGAAGATCAGGCCGTGGACCACGAGCATGCCCGGAACCACGAACGCCGGACCGTACCACGCAGCGCCCAGGTGATCCGCCACGCCCAGGCGAACGGCCAGGGAGAGGTTGAACAGCATGTCCGCGAGCCCCAGGAGGTTGAAGACCCAGACGGTCGGGATCGCCCAGCGCCAGCCGACCCGCAGTGAGACCAGCGCAACCCACGCCAGCGCCACGGTCAACGTGTCCCCGATGGCGGTGTGGCGGGCGAAGCGATCCGGGAGCGTCGGATCGACGACCTCGGGCACGAGCAGCGTCACGCCCACGTGCCGGAACAGCTGCGGCAGCAGCAGGATCGAGAGCGCCACCGGGTCGGGCTTGCCCCGCAGCCAGGGCCAGATGAACAGGACGCCGATGGCCGCGTAGGCGGCCAGGCTGAGCACGAACTGGAGAACCAGGAGCTCGGCCGTTTGCATGACCGCGCCTTCACCCCCGATTGCGATCCATGTTACCGCGGGGTCCGGTGGGATGGGGGTGCAGGGAAGCCACGCCGGGCGCGGCGCCCACGCCGACCCTTGACCCGACCAATCGGTCGGGCCAGACTCCGGCTTTGCCGCCGCGCGGGCAGGCCGCGCCCCGCCCCTCGGAGAGCCCCATGAACTTCGGCTTCACGGAAGAGCAGGAGCTCCTCCGCGCGGAGGTGCGCAAGTTCCTGGACGAGCACGCGCCCCTCGAGCAGGTGCGCAAATGGATGGAGACGCCCGAGGGCTTCTCCCGCGAGCTCTGGAAGCAGATCGCCGAGCTCGGCTGGCCTGGACTCCTGGTGCCCGAGCCGCACGGCGGCGCGGGCCTCGGCTTCGTGGACCTGACCGTGGTCCTGGAAGAGACCGGGCGCACGCTGCTTCCCTCGCCGCTGCTCGCCACGACGCTCGCCGCGGCCACGATCCGCGACGCGGGAAGCTCGGCGCAGCAGGCGCGCTGGCTGCCGTCCCTGGCGGACGGCTCGGCAATCGGGACCGTGGCCGTGCTCGAAGCCCAGGGCCACCTCGACCCGGCCGGGATCTTGCTCCGGGGCACGCGCCAGGGCGACGCCTGGCTGCTCGCGGGCGAGAAGCACTTCGTGCTGGATGCCGGGGCCGCCGACCTCTTCGTGGTGGCCTTCCGGAGCGGCAACGCCCCGGAGGCGCTCGGCCTCGCCGTGATCGAGTGCCAGACCCAGGGTGTGCGGGTCCGCACCACCTCCAACCTGGACGCCACCAGACGGCTCGGCACCCTTCGCCTCGACGCGGTGCGCGTGCCCACCGACCGGGTGCTGGGCGAGCCCGGCGCCGCCGCGCCCGCCCTGGCCCGCCTGCTCGACCGGGGAGCCGCCGCCGTCACCGCCGAGATGATCGGGGCTGCCGAGGGCGCCCTGGCCCTGACGGTGACCTACGCGAAGCAGCGCGAGCAGTTCGGTTCGCCAATCGGGCGCTTCCAGGGCGTCAAGCACCCCCTCGCCGAGATGTACGTGGACGTCGAGTCGTTCAAGTCGCTGCTCTACTACGCCGCCTGGGCCCTGGACGAGAGCCCCGAGGAGGTGCCCCGCGCCGTGTCCCTGGCCAAGGCCTATGCCAGCGAGGCCTTCGCGCGCATCGGTCTGGACACCGTCCAGCTCCACGGCGGCATCGGCTACACCTGGGAGTACGACGCGCAGCTCTATCTCAAGCGGTCCAAGTGGGCACGGCCCGCCTTCGGCGATGCGGCCTACCACTACGACCGCGTGGCGCGACTCGGAGGCCTCTGATGGACTTTCATCTCACTCCCGAGGAGGAGGCTTTCCGCGCCGAGGTGCGCGCCTTCCTCGAAGAGGTCCTGCCCGAGGACGCGGACCGCAACGACCCGAAGCTCCTGGCCCGCTGGTGGCGCCGGGTCCGCGAGAGGCGTTGGGTGGGATTCTCCTGGCCGGAGGAGGTGGGCGGCGGCGGCGGCTCGCTGATGCAGCAGGTGATCCTCAAGGAGGAGATGGCGAAGCGCAACGCGCCGCCCCTGGGGAGCTGCTTCATGGGGCTCGCCTGGGTCGGTCCCGCCATCATCCAATACGGGACCGAGGAGCAGAAGCGCCGCTTCATCCCCGACATCCTGGACGGCAGCTACCAGTGGTGCACCGGCTACTCCGAGCCGGGCGCGGGGAGCGACCTGGCGGCTCTCCAGTGCCGCGCCCTGCGCGACGGCGACGAGTACGTGGTGAACGGCCAGAAGATCTGGACGTCCATCGCCATGTGGTCCAAGTGGATGATCCTGCTGGTGCGGACGGATCCCAACCCGAAGGACAAGCACGACGGGATCACGTGCCTGCTGGTCGAGATGGACACGCCGGGCATCAGCGTGCGCCCGATCCGGAACATGTCGGGGGGAACCATGTTCGCCGAGGTCTTCTTCGACGACGTCCGGGTGCCGGTCGCGAACCGGCTCGGGGCGCAGGGCGAGGGCTGGAAGGTCACCCTCACCGCTCTGGCCCACGAGCGCTCGGGGATCGCCGAGGTGGAGGGTCTCAAGCGCAAGCTCGAGGAGCTCAAGGACCTGGCCCGCCGCGTCGGGCCCAACGGCCGCCCGGCCCGGGACGACGACGTGCTGCGCCGGCGCCTGGCCCGCCTCGAAGCCCGCATCGAGGCCATGCGCATGAACGGCATGCGCTTCCTGACCCGGCAGCTCAAGGGCGAGCCGCTCGGGAGCGAGACCTCCATCAACAAGCTGCACCGGGCCAACCTGGAGATCGAGCTCGGGGACCTGGCCCTCGAGCTGCAGGGCGCCGCCGGTCCGCTGACGGGCGATGCCGCACCGGACGGCGGGCGCTGGCAGCGCTTCGCACTGTCCTGGGCCGAGGTGGTGATCGGGGGCGGCACTCCGAACATCCAGAAGAACATCATCGCCGAGCGCATCCTCGGCCTGCCGAAGGATTGAGGCGTGGACCGGCGTGCGTACATCGAGGAGCGCCTGCGCCAGCGGCTCGAGGCCTCGCACGTGGAGGTCGTGGACGAGAGTCATCTGCATACGGGCCATGCGGGAGCGGCAACGGGCGGCGGGCACTTTCGGGCCGTGGTCGTGTCGGAGCGCTTCGTGGGGCTCGGCCCCGTGGAAGCGCAGCGGCTGGTCTACCAGGCGCTGGACGACCTGATGGGGAGCGAGATCCACGCCGTCTCGGTGCGCACCCTCACCCCGGAGCGCTGGGCGAAGGCGCGGAGGTAGGCATCGGCAGGGTGCGACGCTACACGAAGCGCGCCAGCCATTCCTCGAGGGTCACCGAGAAGCCGGCGGCGTTGCGATGGCCCCCGCCCCCGTACCTGGCCGCGATGGCCGCTACGTCGAGATCGCCGATCGAGTAGATGGAGACGTCCATGCGGCGCCCGGTGAGCCGGTACACCAGGCCGCAGGGCAGTTCGAACGCGGCCCGGCGGGCCAGCTCGTGCCCGATCCAGCTCCGGTGCAGCACGGCGTTCACACCCTCCACACGCCGGTCCCCGAGGGCCACCGGGTGTGCCGTGGCCAGGGCGCGCTCCACCTCCAGGCGCTGGGCACGCAGCAGGGCGACGCCCTCCTCGGCCAGCCGCTCGACGCCGCCCGTGGCGATCTCGTCCCAGACGTCGAAGCGGCGCGGCTGGGAGGCCAGGGCCGCATTCACCTCCTCCGAGGCCGGCATCTTCCAGCGCCAGAGGTCCATGTCCTGCACGTACTCCAGGAGCTCCGGAACGGGCTCGTCGCGATGGAAGTACCGCCAGGCCAGGACCGCGCCGGACCGGTCCAGGTCGAAGTGGATCCGGTGGCCGTGCTCGCGCATCAGGTTCTCGAGGCTCGGCTCCGCGGCGTAGCGCTCGAGGGCCGAGACGTGATGGTCCAGGACCACCAGGTGCGCTACCCGGTCCGCCAGCTCCCGCAACGCTTCGTTGGACGGGGCGATGTCCACGAAGACGAGTTCGTTGCCTACGTGCGCGTCGGCCTGCAGCTCGTCACCGTGCCCGCGCGGACGATAGTCAACGGCGTCGCCCCAGGCCTTCCAGACCGCCCAGGCGGCGCCAAAGCCATCCGGGCAGCCGGCGTGGTAGAAACAGATGCGGCGCACGTGCCCAGGGTAGCCCATCCCGCCGCGGCGTTCCGGGCGCGCCACCGGCAGGAAGAACGAGCGGCAGGAAGGCGGAGCAGCTTGGCGATCGAGCGCGAGATCCGCTTCCGCGTGACACGCGGCGATGCGCCGCCCGGCGGGCGAGCGGTCGTGCAGGGCTACCTCTGGCGGCGGCTCGCCACGCTGCGCATCCGACTCACCGAGGGTCGCGAGGCCCGTCTGACCGTGAAGACGCGCCGCGGCGACGGACGCAACGAATGGGAGTGGTCGGTTCCGGCATGGCTCGGGCGCGCCCTCCTCGCGCTCCCGCTTCCGCGCGTGGAGAAGACCCGTCTGCAGGCGGGGCGCCTCGAGATCGACCGGCTCTCGTGGCCGGAGCCGATCGTGCTGTGCGAGCTCGAGCTCGGGCCGGGGGAGGGGCCCGACCTGCGCGATGCGGCGGCGCGGGCCCGCTGGATGGAGGACCATCGGCCCGACTGGGTCGAGGTCTGGGAGGACGTGACCGACGACCCGGCCTACACGAACGCGCGACTGGCGCGGCGCAAGCCATGAAGGCGCCCGCCTGGCTCGACCGGTCGGAGTACCCCTTCGCGCCGCACTTCCTCGAGCTTCGGGCGGGGCGCCTGCACTACGTCGACGAAGGCGCGGGTGAGCCGCTGGTCTTCGTGCACGGGGTGCCCACCTGGTCCTTCACCTGGCGCAGGCTCGTGCGCGAGCTGGCCCCCCGCTTCCGCTGCGTGGCGCTGGACCACCTGGGCTTCGGGCTCTCCAGCCGCCCCGACCCGCCCTGCACCCCCGAGCACCACGCGGCCCACGTAGCCCAGCTGATCGAGCACCTGGGCCTGCGCCGGGTGACGCTCGTCGTCCACGACTGGGGTGGCCCCCTGGGTCTCGCCTACGCGCTGGAGCGCCCCGAGAACGTCCGGCGTCTGGTCGTCTTCAACACCTGGCTGTGGGCGTCTCGGGGCCTGCGCGCAGGGCTCACGGCCCGGCTCCTGGCGAGCCCCCTGTATCGGGTCCTGGAGACCCGCTGGAACGTGACTGCCCGCTTCTTCGTGGTGTTGGCGGCCGGCAACCGCGCCAGTCTCCCGCCGTCCGTGCGCCGTCACTACGTGGAGCCCCTGCGCCGGCCCGCCGACCGGACCGCCGTCTGGACGCTCGTGCGCGCCATCCACCGTGCCGGCCCCTGGCTGGACGGCCTCTGGGCACGCCGCGACCGGCTGGCCGCCCTGCCGGCGCTCGTGCTGTGGGGCCTACGAGATCCGGCCTTCACGCGGGCGGACCTCGAACGCTGGCAGGCGGCCCTGCCCCGCGCCGCGGTGCACGCCCTCGACCGAGCGGGCCACTTCCCCCACGAGGAGCTCCACGCAGAGGTGGTCGCCCTGCTCGAACGCTTCCTCGCCGACGGGAACCCGGACGCGCCTTGGTTATGATCCTGCCGTCGCTGCGGGCGGGCCGGGCCAGGGGGGAATCCGTGAGGCAGGGATCCGCGGGGCAGGCTGGGAGCCGGCTTCGAGCCGTGGTCGTCGCCGCCGCCGGCGGGCTCGCGCTCGGGGCGGGCATCGCGACTGCCGCCGACCCGCCGGCGGCCCATCCCGAGACCCGCGCCACCATGGACCAGATCTTCGAGGCCCTCACCACCGCCTTCCGGGACAGCCTCGACGAGCAGCGCTTCCAGGATCCGGCGCACCGGAAGCGCGTCGGCGCGGCGCTGCGCGCGCTCGCCGACAACGCCAAGCGTCTCCAGAGCCACGGCCGCGAGCTCAACCCGAGCTACGACTTCCTGCGCCGCTCCCTGGCGGAGGACGCGCGCGAGATCGTGCTGCGCTACGAGCAGGGCTCCTACGAGGGCGCCCGCTTCCTGCTGCACCAGCTCACCGAGGACTGCTTCGCCTGCCATTCGCGGGTTCCGAGCCCCCGGGGCTTCGACCTGGGGCGGCAGTTCCTGGAGACCACGGACCTCGCCAATCTGACGCCCGAGGAGCGCGTCAAGCTCGAAGTGGCCACCCGCCAGTTCCCGGCCGCACTGGCTACCTACGAGCGGATCTTCCAGGACCGCTCGAGTCCCGCCGCGGAGACCTCGCTCTCCGGCGCCTTCGAGGACTACCTGAAGCTGGTCCTGCGCGTTGGCGACGACCCGGCCCGCGCGGCGAAGACGCTCGCCAGGTTCCGAGAACGGTCGGACGTGCCCCGCTATCTGGACCGCTACCTGGAGGGATGGATCCGCTCGCTGCACGGCCTCCGGCCGGACGTCGCGCCGAAGCAGGAGCTCGCCCGGGCTCGCGAGCTGATCCGCGCCGGACAGCTCGCCAACTTCTTTCCGGGGGACCGCCAGGGGCTGGTGCACTTCGTGGCGGCGTCGAGCCTGCTGCACCGGCGTCTCGAACGCGCGAAGCCGGGCGAGGCGGACCTCTCCGAGATCTACTACCTGCTCGGGGTCACCGAGTCCTACATCTCGCGCTCGGCCTGGGTCTCGGAGACCGAGTTCTTCCTGGAGAGCGCCGTGCGGTCGAACCCGCGCTCGCCCTTTGCCGAGCGCGCCTACGCCTTCCTGGAGGAGTACCTCGTGGCCGGCTATACGGGCTCCTCGGGCCTGCACCTGCCGCCCGAGACCAAGGCCCTCCTGAAGGAGCTGCACGGGTTGCTGGGCGGGGCGACCCCCGCCAGGGGCCCGGCGGAACGCTAGCCCCTCAATCCTCCCTTCCGTTCCGCCGATTCGGTTCGCATGGGCAAGGTATTCGGCATCCTGGTGATCGTGCTGGCCATCTGGGCGGGCCTCGAGGTCTACACCGAGGGCACGCGCCACGCCTTCGGGGGCGCCTTCGCCTTCCTGGCCGCGGAGCCCGAGGCGTCCGCGCAGGAGGAGCCCGGCTCGGGCGCGCGCCGCGTCGGTGACGCCGTGCAGCGCTCGCACGGGGAGCACGCGGAACGCTTCGAGCGCGCCCTCGGGGACTGAGCACCCGGCCGGTCCGGCTCCATCGACCCCTCGCCCCCGCGCGGTATGCTGCCCGCGGCGGGAGAGGCCAGGAGGGTCGATGGAGATCAACGGCATCGCCCACGTCATGCTCACCGTGAGCGACTTCGCGGCATGCCGCGTCTTCTACGGCCGGCTGTTGCCCGAGCTGGGCCTGAAGCCCGTCCTCGACGTGGAGGGCTGGTACTACTGCGTGGGCGGGCGCACGGCCCTGGGCATCCGGAGCTGCGCGCCGGAGCACGCGGGCGAGCGCTTCGACCAGACCCGCGCCGGTCTCCATCACATCTGCTTGCGGGCTCGCAGCCGCGAGGACGTGGACGCCCTCCACGGCCTGCTCCGGGAGATGGGTGCCCGGATCGTCCATCCCCCGGAGGAGGGGGCCTGGGCTCCGGGCTACTACTCCATCCTCTTCGAGGATCCCGACGGGACGCGCCTCGAGATGAACTTCGTGCCCGGCAAGGGCCTGCTCGAGAAGGGCGCCGACGGCAGTACGCCTCGAATCAGGACGGGCTGAATCGCGTCCAACTCGGTCAAGGAGGGTTCCATGCGACGATCCAGGCTCGGCTCCGTGCTCGGTCTTGCAGGCGCGCTGCTGGCGCTCTCGCTGCTGGCAGGCTGTGCCACCAAGCGGCCGGTCCTCTATCCGAACGAGCACCTGCGCTCGGTGGACGAGGAGCGGGCTCGTTGGGACGTGGACGAGTGCGTCCGTCTCGCCAAGCAGTATGGCGAGTCCGAGAGCATCGCCGGCAATGCTGCCGAGAGCGCGGCGGTGGGCGGCGCCGCGGGGGCCGCGACCGGAGCCGTCGTGGAGGGGGTGAGCGTCGGCCGCGGGGCAGCGGCCGGGGCCGCCGGCGCCGGAGCGGCGAGTGTGATGCGCGGAGTCTTCCGCAAGCGCGATCCCGATCCCATCCAGCGCCGCTACGCAGAGCGTTGCCTGCGCGAGCGAGGGTACGAGACCATCGGCTGGCGCTAGGCCGTGGCGGATCCCCTCGAGCTCTGGTTCGAGTTCGCGAGCACCTACTCCTACCCGGCGGTGATGCGCGCCGCGCAGGCGGCCGAGGGGGCCGGCGTCACCCTGGTCTGGCGGCCCTTCCTGCTCGGTCCGATCTTCCGCGCCCAGGGCTGGAACGACTCGCCTTTCAACCTCCAGCCGGCCAAGGGCCGCTACATGTGGCGCGACCTGGAGCGTCTGTGTGCCCGCTATGGGCTGCCCTTCCGGCGGCCGTCCGGGTTCCCCCGCAACGGCCTGCTGGCCGCGCGTGTGGCCGTGCTTCCCGAGGTGGAGTCCTGGCGGCCGGACTTCGTGCGCGCCGTCTTCCACGCCGAGTTCGCCGAGGACCGCGACATCGGAGAGGAGGAGGCGATCGCGGCCGTGCTGGCGGCGCTCGGTCGCGACGCGCGTCGGCTCCTGGCGGCGGCCGGGTGCCCGCCGAACAAGCAGCGCCTGCGCCGGCAGACCGAGGCGGCCGTGGCCCTCGGGATCTTCGGCGCGCCGACCTTCGTCTCGGGTCAGGAGCTCTTCTGGGGCAACGATCGCCTGGAGGAGGCCGTCGCCTGGCACCAGGGCCACCGAGAAGTCGATTAGTCGAGAACGTCCCTCTCTCCGGCCTGGCGGGCGCGGGTGCGGAGGGTGGTTTCGTCGCGCTCCAGGTGCCAGGCGGAGAGGCCGAGGGCGGCGCAGGCCAGCAGGTTGACCACCAGCACGCTGAGCAGCGCGGTGCGCAGACTGCCGAAGAAGTCCGACAGGACGCCGATCGTGTAGGGGCCCAGGGCCAGGCCCACGAACGTGATCACCATGATGTAGGCCGCCGAGGCTACCGCCCGCATGCGCGGCAGCACGAGATCCTGGACCGTCGAGGCGCCGACCCCCAGGTACATGGTCGAGATCAGGTTGAGCGGGAAGACGATCGCGTAGGCGAGAGAGGTGCTCGGCGTGAGGAGCAGCCACACCACGAAGGGGGCCGGCAGCACGGCCGTGAGCATGCCCACGTACAAACGGCCCCGCTTCGAACGCTCGCGCCAGCGGTCGGCCACGACTCCCCCGAAGGTCACGCCGAGGAAGCCCGAGACCGCCACCGTCCCGCCCAGCACGAGGCCGAGCTCGGCGATGGACACCGAGTGGAAACGCAAGAAGAAGGGCGGCAGCCACTGGCCGAAGCCGTAGCCGGTGAAGGCGATCAGCGCGAAGCCGAGTGCAGCCCAGCGCAGGCTCGGCGTGCCCAGGATCAACGCAGCGGCGGGGCGGTCGCGCAACGCCAGGGACTGGGTCCAGGAGAAGGCCGCGTAGAGTCCGATGGCGAGCGCCACCCACTGGGCCGGGTCGCCGGTCAGGCGCACCAGCCCGAAGGCGGCCGCGGCCAGCAGGGCCGCCGCCGTCAGGTTCGCGACGACACTGCGGGCCCCGGCGCCGCTGCGCGCCAGGTTCCAGAGCGTGAGGGGCGGCAGCACGGCGCGCAGCTCCCGGAAGAACTCCCGGAAGGGATGCGGCTCCGGCGCCGTCGGGATGCCGTCCGCCTGGCCGCGCACGGGCTCCCGCAGCGTGCGCACCAGCACGGCGAGGGCCAGCCCCGGAAGTCCCACGGCCAGGAACGCCACCTGCCAGCCGCGCAGGCCGAAGGGCGTCGGGCCGTGGGCGTAGGCCGCGTCCCAGCGGTCCACGATCAGGCCGCCGAGGGCCAGGGAGAGGCCGGCGCCCAGGTAGATCCCGCTCGAGTAGATCGCCAGCACCGTGGCGCGGCGGGCGGGCGGAAAGCAGTCGGAGAGCAGCGAGTAGGCCGCGGGCGATGCGCTCGCCTCCCCGATTCCCACGCCGATGCGCGCCGCCGCCAGCTGGGTGAAGTTCTGCGCCAGACCCGAGAGGGCGGTCATGGCGCTCCAGAACACCAGCCCGAGGGCGATCAGGCTGCGGCGGGTCCAGACGTCCGCCAGGCGTCCGAGCGGGATCCCGAACAGCGCGTAGAAGACCGCGAAGGCGGTGCCGTACAGGAAGCCCATCTGGGCGTCCGAGAGGCCGAGGTCGGCCTTGATGTGGTCGTTCAGGATGGCCGGGATCTGGCGGTCCACGAAGTTGAGCACGTAGACCAGGACCAGGACCCCGAGCACGTAGCGCGCGTAGGCGTCCCCCAGCTGCGCGGGCGGCGAAGCGGGGGCGGGCGCGCCGGGCAGGGTCCCGGGGCTCAACGGAACCGGCGCCCGAGCCAGTCCACCAGGATCCGGTTCAGCTCCTCGGGCTTCTCCTGCTGGGTCCAGTGGCCGCACTCCGGGATCATCACCGTCTCCAGGTCCGGAACCAGGGCCGGCATGCCGCTCGCCATGGCGGGCGGGAGCGCCAGGTCCCATTCGGAGGTCACCATGAGGCACGGGACCTGGATCCTGGCCACGCCGTAGCCGGGCACCGTCTCCCAGTTGCGGTCGAAGTTGCGATACCAGTTGATCCCGCCCGTGAAGCCCGTGCGGGTGAAGACCTGCGTGTAGTGGTCGAGCTCCTCCGGCGTGAGCAGGACCGCGCCCGGGTTCTCCACCTCGCGGATGCGCCGGAAGGGGTTCATGCCGGCGCCGCCGCGCCCGTCGGTGCGCGGGACCGTTCCCGGGTCGCGGCGGAAGCCGCGCCGCATCAGCTTCTCGAACACGAGGCGCACGTTGTCGGCCAGCAGGCGGTCGGCCTCGTCCGGGCGCTGGAACCAGAGCAGGTAGAGGCGCTCGTCGTCCCCGTTCAGGCGCTTGCGCAGGATCTGCATGGGCGGTGCGGGCGGGCGGTGCAGGTACGGCGTGTTGACGCCCACCACTCCGGCGACCCGTTCGGGGTGCAGGACCGCCATCCCCCACACCACGAAGCCTCCCCAGTCGTGGCCCACGAAGACCGCCCGCTCGAGCTCCAGGGCGTCCAGGAGCCCCGCCAGGTCGCCGGTCAGGTGCTGCATGTCGTAGGCCTCGACGGGATCCGGGCGGTCGCTTCCGCCGTAGCCGCGCTGGTCTGGAGCGAGGGCGCGGAAGCCGGCCGCCGCCAGGGCCGGGAGCTGATGGCGCCAGGAGAAGCCGAGTTCCGGGAAGCCATGACACAGCACGACCGGGAAGCCCTCGCCCTGCTCGTGCACCGCCAGGTGGATGCCCGCCTCCGGGCTCGAGTCGGGCAGCAGCAGCTCGGGCAGCACCACGCGGCGGGCAGGGGGGAAGGTGGCCAAGAGCTTCTCCGGCGGGCTTCGCTCCGCGGCGTGCCTGCGCTTCCGCAGTATACCCACAGCCCGGCGCCCGCAGGGGTGCTCTGGTACCGTCTTCGTTTCCGGAGGATTTCGCCCGATGGCCCACCGCAAGCGACCCCTGCCGCGGCCCCGCAGCCGCGCCGTGACCGAGGGCCCGGCGCGGGCCCCGGCCCGGGCGTATCTGCGCGCCGTCGGTTTCGGTGAGGAGGACTTCGACAAGCCCCAGGTGGGGATCGCCGCTGCTGCCAACGAGGTGACGCCCTGCAACCTGGGACTCGCCGAGCAGGCAGACGCCGCCAAGGAGGGCGTGCGCGAGGCCGGCGCGGTGGGACTGCGCTTCGACACGATCGCCGTCTCCGACGGGATCGCCATGGGCCACGAGGGCATGCACGCCTCGCTCGTCTCGCGGGAGGTGATCGCCGATTCCGTCGAGCTGGTGATGCACGCGGAGCGCTTCGATGCGCTGGTGACCCTGGCGGGGTGCGACAAGAGCCTCCCGGGCATGCTGATGGCCGCCGCGCGCCTGGACCTCCCGTCGGTCTTCCTCTACGGCGGCACGATCCTGCCCGGCTGCTTCCGGGGCCGCGACGTGAACATCCAGGACGTCTTCGAGGCGGTGGGCGCCCACGCCGCCGGCCAGATGAGCGACGCGGACCTGCTGGAGCTCGAGCGCGCCGCCTGCCCGAGCACGGGCTCGTGCGCGGGCATGTTCACCGCCAACACCATGGCGGCGGCCAGCGAGGCCCTCGGCATGGCGCTGCCCGGCTCGGCCTCGGTGCCCTCGCCCGACCCGCGCCGTCACGCCATTGCCCGCGCCACGGGCCGGGCGGTGGTGGAGGCCCTGGAGCGCGAGCTCAGCCCGCGCCGCATCCTCACCAAGCCGGCCTTCGAGAACGCCATCGCCGTGGTCATGGCCCTGGGCGGCTCCACCAACGCGGTGCTGCACCTGCTGGCCATCGCCCACGAGGCGGGCCTGGACCTCGGCCTCGACGACTTCGACCGCGTGAGCCGGCGTACGCCGCAGCTTTGCGACCTCAAGCCCTTCGGCCGCTACGTGATGGTCGACCTGGACCGGATCGGCGGCGTGCCCGTGGTGATGCGCGAGCTGCTGGACCGCGACCGCCTGCACGGCGACGCCCTGACCGTGACGGGCCGCAGCCTGGCCGAGAACCTGGCGTCGGTGCGCTTTCCGACCGACCAGGACGTGGTGCACCCGGTCGATGCGCCCCTCATGAAGGAGGGCGGCATGATCGTGCTGCGCGGCACGCTCGCCCCGCACGGCGCCGTCATGAAGACCGCCGGCGGAAACCTGCGCCGGCTGGACGGTCCGGCCCGGGTCTTCGACGGCGAGCAGGCCGCCTTCGAGGCGGTCACCCACGGCCGCCTCCAGGCCGGCTCCGTGATCGTGATCCGCAACGAGGGGCCCCGCGGCGGGCCCGGCATGCGCGAGATGCTGGCGGTGACCGCCGCCGTGAAGGGCACCGGTTTGGGCAGCGACGTGGCGCTGGTGACCGATGGCCGCTTCTCCGGCGCCACCCACGGCTTCATGATCGCCCACGTGGCGCCCGAGGCGGTGGAGGGAGGTCCGATCGCCTTCGTGCGCGACGGCGACCGCATCGTGATCGACCCGGAGCGCCGGGTGCTCGACGTGGACGTGCCGGAGGCGGAGCTCGCAAAGCGGCGTCAGGGCTGGCAGCCGCCGGCCCCGAAGTACGTGCGCGGTGCCATGGCCAAGTACGCCCGCCTCGTGGGGAGCGCATCCCGCGGCGCGGTCTGCGACTAGCAGGCGTCGCGTGGAGCTTCCGGTCGCGGCCGTCGCGGTCCGGGAGGTGCCGGCCCCGCCCTCCTGGGAGGCGCTGCGCCAGGGCCTGGCCCGGGCGCCCGGCGCCTGGCTGCTGGAGAGCACGCTTCCCTCTCCGCGCCTGGGCCGTTTCTCCTTCGCTGGCGCTCGGCCCTACGCCTGGCTGCGTGGCGTCGGGACGCGGCTGCACCTGGAGCCCCTGCGCCCGGTGCGGCCGGACCTCCCGGCGCGTCCCACGACCTGGCCGGGGGATCCGTTCCAGGCGCTGGCCGCGCTGCGGCCGGCGGCCGTCGAGGCGGGGCCTGCCGCCGCGGCGCTTCCCTTCGTGGGCGGCGCCGTGGGCTGGCTCGGCTACGAGCTCGCCGCCCGCATCGAACGCGTCGACTTCCCGGGGCTCGACGACCTGGGCCTGCCGGACCTGGCGTGGGCACTGGTGGATCGCGTGCTGGTCCGTGAGATGCAGAGCGGGCGTCTGTGGGCCTGCGCGCTGGGCTTCGGGATGGACGCCCGGGGCGCACGCCCGATCGCCGAGCGCGCTGCCGAGGCCCTGGCCGAGGACGTGGCGCGCGGCCGCCCGGAGCGGCTCGGCCTGGGTTGCGAACCGGAGGCGCCCCCTCGACCCCGCGAAGGGAGACGTCCCGCACGCAGCGCGGCGCCGCTCCGCCTGCGCGATGCTCCGACGGGCCTCGTGCTCGGCGCCTTCTTCGACGCCGAAGGCTACGCCAAGGCGGTGCACCACCTCCTGGAACGCATCGAGGCCGGCGACGTCTACCAGGCCAACCTGACCCACCGGCTCGAGGCGGCCTTCGAGGGCGATCCCTGGCGCCTCTACGAGAACCTGGCGCGCCGCAACCCGGCCCCCTTCGCCGCCTACCTGGTGCTTCCGGAGCTGACCCTGGTCGGGAGCTCGCCCGAACGCTTCCTTCACCTCCAGCCCGACGGCCGCGTGGAGAGCCGCCCCATCAAGGGGACCCGCCCGCGTGGCGCCAGCTCCGCCGAGGACGCCGTGCTGCGCCGCGCCCTCGCCGCCTCCGGGAAGGACCAGGCCGAGAACCTGATGATCGTGGACCTCGTGCGCAACGACCTCGGCCGGGTGTGCGAGATCGGGAGCGTGGCCGTGCCCGAGCTGATGGAGGTGGAGGAGTACGCCACGGTCTTCCAGCTGGTCTCCACGGTGACGGGCCGCCTGCGGCGCGATCGCGACGTGGCGGACCTCTTGCGTGCAGCGTTCCCACCGGGCTCCATGACCGGCGCCCCCAAGATCGCGGCCATGCAGATCCTCTCCCGTCTCGAGCCGGTGCGGCGCGGTGTCTACGCGGGCGCCCTGGGCTGGCTCGACGCCCGGGGCAGCGCCGACCTCTGCGTCGTGATCCGCACCGCCCTGGTGCGGGACGAGGTCGCCTACCTGCACGTGGGCGGGGCGGTGGTGGCGGACTCGGATCCCCTGGGCGAGTGGCAGGAGTCGCTGGACAAGGCGCGCGCCCTGCTGGACGCCCTGGCCGTGACGAGGGGTTAGGGGGCCAGACGAGGTGAAGGAACCGCTTCGCGCCGCGGGACTCGACCGTCTGGGCGTGGCGTCCGCCGGCGACCGCCACTGGATCGCGTGGGGCCGACGCTGACCGGGGCGCTGGCCGACCTGGTCGTGCTGCTGCACGCGGCCTTCATCGTCTTCGCCGTGGCGGGTGGGCTCCTGGTCCTGCGCCGGCCGAGGCTGGCGTGGCTGCACCTTCCGGCTGCCGCCTGGGCGGCAGCGGTGGAGCTGGCGGGCTGGATCTGTCCCCTGACCCCCCTCGAGAACGCCCTGCGCCGCGCCGCTGGCGGTCCCGGCTACCCGACGGACTTCATCGAGCACTACGTGATGCCCCTGGTCTACCCGGCGGGCCTGACCCGCGGCACCCAGCTCGTGCTCGGTCTCCTGGTGGTGGCGGTGAACGGCGCCGTCTACGCCTGGCTCTGGCGGCGCCGGGCGCGGGCCGGCAGGGCCGCGTGGTAGGGTCCCACCCGGCGCCCGAACTCCGGGGAGACGGCCATGCGCCCCTTGGTTCTCGTCACCGGATCGATCCTGGTCGGGCTCGGTCTCGTCGCCCTGGTGCGGCCCGCCTCGCTCTCGCGCTGGCTGGCATCCTGGCAGCAGGACCGCGCGCTGCGGGCCGCCCTAGCGCTGCGCTTCGGGGTGGGCGCCCTGCTGGTGGCGGCGGCGCCCCAGTGCCGGGCTCCCCAGGTGGTGCTGGCCCTCGGCCTGCTCGTGCTGCTCTCGGGCCTGGTCGGCGTCTTGCTGGGGGCCGCGCGGCTGCGGGCCCTGGCCCGCTGGTGGAGCAAGCGGCCCGCCGCCGTGGTGCGGCTGTGGGCGGCGAGCGTGGTGGGCCTCGGCGCCTTCTTCGTGTACGCCGGCACGTGAGAGCGACGACGCGAGGGAGCGACGCGTGCGACCGCTGAGCCGGGCCTTCCTGTGGGTGCTCGTGGCCTACGCGAGCGCCCTGGCCGTGGCGCTCGCCGTGGGTCGGGCCAGTGGCCTCGACCACCCCATCGCCGTGGCCGCCGCCGCGGACCTGGCCGCCACGCTCGTCGTCTTCGCCTTCAGCTACGCCTTCCGGAACTCGAGCTTCTACGACCCCTACTGGAGCGTGGCTCCCATCGCGATCGTGGCCTACTGGGCGCTCGGCGCCCAGGCGCCCGGCTCGGACGCACGCCCGGTGCTGGTGCTCGCCCTGCTGGCGCTCTGGGGCCTGCGCCTCACCGCCAACTGGGCGCGCGGCTGGCAGGGGCTCCACCACGAGGACTGGCGCTACCTGGATCTCCAGCAGCGGCACGGTCGTCGCTACTGGTGGGTCAGCCTGTTCGGCATCCACCTGGCGCCCACCGTTTGGGTGTTCCTGGGCTGTCTGCCCGCCTATGCGGCCGTGGCGGCGGGCGCGCGCCCCTGGGGCTGGCTCGACGCGCTCGCGCTGCTCGTCACCGCGGGAGCCATCGCCCTCGAGGCTCTGGCCGACGCGCAGCTCCGCGCCTTCCGGCGCGCAACGCCCCGCTCCGACGCGCTGCTCGACACGGGCCTGTGGGCGTGGTCGCGCCATCCCAACTACCTGGGCGAGATGGGCTTCTGGTGGGGGCTCTGGCTCTTCGGTCTGGCCGCGGCTCCGGGCTGGTGGTGGACCGTGATCGGGCCCCTCGGGATCACCGGCATGTTCCGCTGGGCGAGCCTGCCCATGATCGAGGAGCGCATGCGCGCGCGGCGCCCGGGCTTCGCGGCCTACGCGGCGCGCACGCCGCGGGTGATCCCGCGGCCTCCGCGCCGCCGTGCGCCCCCCGCCTCCTGCTAGGGTCGGCCCGGGGTCCAGACGCCGCCTGCACGGAAGGGCTCCACGAGTGGCCCTTCGACGCCTCGACGCGGCTGCGCTTCGCCCTCCACCTGCTCATCCCCATCGGCTCGTGGATCGGCGGCGCCCTGGTGGAGCGCGGCGTCGGGGCGCTGCTCGACTGAGCGCGGCCCGGCGCCCCCGGCGCGTCGGTGATAGGCTGTCCGCTTCGAGGAGGAGACCCCATGGCGGCGGAAGCACACGCGTTGCAAGGCCGGACCGCGGTCGTGACCGGGGCATCGAGCGGCATCGGGGCAGCCATCGCCGAGCGCTTCGCTGCCGAGGGGGCCCACGTCTTCCTGGCGGGCCGCACCCGGGCCCGCATGGAGGAGACGGCCAAGCGCATCCGGGAGCGCGGCGGGCAGGCGACGGTGGTCGCCCTCGACGTGCGCGACGTGCGGCAGGTCCAGGAGCTGGTGGAGCAGGCCGTGCACGACACCGGGCGCCTCGACATCATGGTGAACAACGCGGGGCTCTCCCATCCCCAGAGCATCGTGGACGGGGAGCCGGAGCAGTGGCGCGAGATGCTCGAGGTGAACGTGCTGGCGCTCCTGGCAGGCTGCCAGGCGGCGATCCGCGCCATGCGCCGGGGCAGCAGCCCGGGGCACCTGGTGAACGTCTCCTCCATCGCCGGCGCCAGCGAGGCGCGCGGCGTCTACGGCGCCACCAAGGCAGCGGTGGACAGCATCGCCACCCAGCTCCGCAAGGAGCTGGAGGAGGATCCGATCCGCGTGGTGAACGTGCGGCCCGGCGCCGTGGCCACGAGCTTCGGGCGCCACTACGATCCGGCGCTGGTGCAAGGCGTGGCGAAGTCCATGGGCATCGAGGCGCAGGTGGAGCCCGGCGCCCACTGGCCCGATGCCCTGGTGCAGGAGCTCGAACGGAAGGTGCAACCGCAGTTCCTCTCGGCGGACGACGTGGCGCGCGCCGTGCTTTTTGCGGTGACGCAGCCGCCCCACGTGAACGTCTTCGACGTGGTGGTGCGCCCGCAAAAGGCGCTCAGCATCTAGGGGCCGCACGTGGGACCGCTCCAGGGCATCCGGATCGTGGAGATCGCCGGCATCGGACCGGGCCCGTTCGCGGCCATGATGCTGGCGGACATGGGGGCCGAGATCCTGCGCGTGGACCGGGCGGACCGGGTGCGCAAGCCGATGCCGGAACGCCCGTCCCTGGACCTGCTGAACCGCGGCCGGCGCAGCGTGGGCGTGGATCTCAAGCACCCGGACGGGGTCGCCCTGATCCTGGCTCTGGTGGAGCGCGCCGATGCGCTCATCGAGGGCTTCCGGCCCGGCGTGATGGAGCGCCTCGGCCTCGGGCCCGACGTCTGCCGCGGCCGCAACCCGCGCCTCGTGTACGGGCGCATGACCGGCTGGGGCCAGGACGGACCGCTGGCCTCGGCGGCGGGTCACGACATCAACTACATCGGCCTGGCCGGCGCGTTGGATCCCATCGGCCGCCGGGGCGAGGCGCCGGTGCCGCCCCTCAACCTGGTGGGCGACTTCGGCGGCGGCGGCCTGATGCTCGCCTACGGGATCGTGTGCGCGTTGCTGGAGCGCGAGCGCTCGGGCCAGGGCCAGGTGGTGGACGCCGCCATGGTGGACGGTGCCGCGGCGCTCATGACCATCTTCCACGGCATGCGCCAGGCCGGCTTCTGGAGCGGCGGGCGCGGCGGCAACCTGCTGGACACGGGGGCCCACTTCTACGAGGTCTACGAGACCGCCGACGCCCGGCACGTGGCCATCGGCGCCATCGAGCCCCAGTTCTACGCGGAGCTGATCCGGCGCGTGGGCCTCGAGGGCGAGGAGCTGCCGCGCCAGATGGACGCCGGCCATTGGCCGGCCATGAAGGAGCGCTTCGCGAAGCTGTTTCGCCGCAAGACCCGCGACGAGTGGTGCGCCATCCTGGAGGGCAGCGACGTCTGCTTCGCCCCGGTGCTCTCCATGGAGGAGGCGCTCCGGCATCCCCACAACGTGGCACGCGGGACCTTCGTGGAGGTGGCGGGCGCCGTGCAGCCCGGTCCGGCGCCGCGCTTCGGCCGCACCCGCCCGGTGATCCAGGGGCCGCCGCCCCACGCGGGCCAGCACACGGATGCGGGCCTCGCCGACTGGGGCGTCGCCGAGGCGGAGCGGCGCCGCCTGCGCCAGGTGGGCGCCATCGCCTGAAGCGCGGCTCAGCTCACCGCGAAGAGCGGCGGGCGGCGGCCGGCCCAGGGCTGGGCGCGCTCGAGCTGGGCCGCCAGGCGCAGGAGCGTGGCCTCGTCGCCGAAGCGCCCCACGAAGTGGCTCCCGATCGGGAGCCCGGCCTCGTTCCAGTGCAGGGGCACCGACATGGCCGGTTGGCCCGTCACGTTCGCGACCGGCGTGAAGGGCACGTAGCGGCGCAGGCGGGCGCGCATGGTCTCGAAGTCCACGTCCTGGGGCAGGCCGCCCGTGACGACGGGCGGCGCGCCCAGCACCGGGGTCAGGAAGACCTCGTACCGGGTCAGGAAGCGGGCCATCGTGTAGGTGCTCTGCTGGAGCACCGTCCAGGCCACGGCCAGGTCGCCCGGCGTGTGCCGCGCGTCGTGCTCCGCAAGCTGCCACGTGAAGGGCTCGAAGCGGTCCCGCTCCGGCGGGTGACCGAGCATGCGGGTGGCGTTCTTCACCACCTCGGCCGCGTACTGGCTCCACAGCAGCAGGAAGGCATCGTCGAACGCCTCGCCCGGGATCTTCGGCCGGGCCTCCTCCACCCGGTGGCCGAGTCCCTCGCAGATCTTCGCCGTGGCGTGCACCGCCGCGACACAGTCCGGGTGCACCGGCTGCCCCGTGAAGTCCTCGGTGGTGAAGGCGATGCGAAGCCGGCCCGGCGCGAGACGAACCTCCTGGGCATAGGGTCGCGCGGGCGGTGGCGCCCACCAGCGATCCCCTGCCACGGGGCCGCGCGTGGCGTCGAGGAGCGCGGCGCTGTCGCGTACCGAACGGCTCACGCAGTGCCGCACGGGAAGCCCCTGGGCGTCCGAGTCCGGCCACTGCGGATTGCGCCCGCGGCTCGGCTTGAGGCCGAAGACGCCGCAGGCTGCGGCCGGGATCCGGATCGAGCCCCCGCCGTCGCTGGCCTGGGCGATGGGCACGAGCCCCGCCGCCACGGCGGCCGCGGCTCCCCCGCTCGAGCCCCCGGGCGAGTGGTCCAGGCTCCAGGGATTGCGCGTCGGACCGTGCAGCACCGGCTCGGTGGTGGGGAGGAGTCCGAACTCCGGGCTGCTGCTCACGCCCACGAGGACGAGGCCCGCGGCCTCCATGCGGCGCGTCACCTCGGCCGTGTGGGTCGCCACGTGATCCTTGAAGAAGACGGAGCCGTAGGTGATGCGCACGCCTTCCACCGGGAGGAGGTCTTTCAGGAGGGTGGGGACGCCGGTGAAGGGGCCGTCGCCGACGGGGCGTCGGGCCCGCTCGCGGGCACGCTCGTAGAGGGGCGTCACCACGGCGTGGAGCTTCGAGTTGGTGGCCTCGATGCGGGCGATGGCCGCCTCGATCAGCTCGATGGGCTTGAGCTGCTTGCGCCGCACCAGCTCGGCCTGGGCCGTCGCGTCGAGGGCGGCCAGCTCGTCCGCCACCCCGGAGGCCCGAGCGAAGCCTGCGCCGGTGGCCGCCACGGCCAGGGCGCCGGCCGAGGCCTTCAGGAACTCGCGTCGATCCAGGGGGGACATCCGCAAACCTCCCCGCGTATCCTAGCCGCGTCGGCGCCCTGCCGCGGGAGGTCTGGAGTGGAAGGACGGGAGCGCGCTCTGGCGTCGGGTCTGGCGGCGCGCCTCGACGCCGGCATGCGGGCCCAGCTCGAGCGCCGCGCGGCGGAGCTGGCCGCGGGTGCGGAGCGCGTCGGCTGGAAGATCGGGCTCAACGACCCCGCCGCCCGGCGCCAGACCGGCCTCGACGGCCCGCTGGTGGGGACGCTGCTCGGGACGCGGGTGATCCCGGCCGGCGGCGTCTGCCCGCTCCGGCCCGGCGCCCGGAGCCACGTGGAGGCGGAGCTCGCGATCCGGGTGGGCCGCGACGTGGAAGCCGGCGAGTCGCCCGAGCGGGCCCGAGGGGCCATCGCCGCTCTGGCTCCGGCCATCGAGGTGGTGGACTACAGCCTGCCCGCGGACGGTCTCGAGGGGGTGCTCGCCCACAGCCTCTTCCACCAGGCGGTGCGGTTCGGGAACGAGGTCGTGGGCCTTTTCGCGCCGCCCGCCCCGCGCTGGCCCCGCGTGCTGCTCAACGGTCGCGCGGCGCGCACTCCCGAGCCGACCCTCGTCCCGCGCGACCTCGGCGCCCTCGTGGCCCTGGTGGCCGACACGCTGGACCGCTACGGGGAGACCCTGCGGCGCGGCGACCGCATCCTCTCCGGGAGCTTCACGCGGCCGCTTCGGGTCGAGCCGGCCGACGCCGTGACGCTGAAGTTCGGTCCCCTGGGACGCGTCGACGTGGGCTTCGGGTGAGCCCTCGCCCGGGCCCGCACGCGGACACCCGCGCCTGCGCGCGTCGTCACGTGCGCTTCGGCTGGTGGGCGCTGCTCGCCTTCCTCTCGCTGGGGATCGTCCTGGAGCTGCTGCATGGCTTCAAGGTGGGCTGGTACGTGGAGGTGGCCAGCGAGACGCGCCGTCATCTCTGGACCCTGGCCCACGCCCACGGAACGCTCCTCGCCCTGGTGAACGTCGTCTTCGGGCTCACGCTTCCGACGCTTCCGGCCTGGAGCGAGCGTCGACGCACGCTCGCGTCGCGCTCGCTCTTGCTCGCGAGCCTGCTGGTGCCGCTGGGCTTCCTGCTGGGCGGCCTCGTGGTGCACGGGGGCGATCCCGGCCTGGGCATCCTGCTGCTTCCGGTCGGAGCGCTGCTGCTCTTCGTGGCGGTGCTCGTGACGGCACGCGGGCAGGGTCGCGACCGGGAGCCCCCGCCGTGAGCGCCGAGGCTCTGGCGATCGCGCTGGTCCTCGCGGCCGCCGGGCTCTGGATGGCGCGTCCGGCGTCGGGCCGGTGGCCGGCGCTGAGGATGGCAGCCGTCGGGATCGCTGCCGCGGCGGTGGCGCTGGCGGCGGACCGCGTGCCCCGGACGCCGGAGGAGACGCAGATCACCAACCGTCCCATCCAGGTGCGCGAGGACGGCTATGTCTCCTCCTCCGCCTGCCGCGCCTGCCATCCGGCGAACTACGCCAGCTGGCACGCGTCCTGGCACCGCACCATGACCCAGGTGGCAGACCGCAGCGCCGTCCTCGGCGACTTCGGGGGGATCGAGGTCGAGGCCTATGGCGAGAGCTACCGCCTCGAGCGGCAGGGCGACGCCTTCTGGGTGGAGATGCCGGACCCGGAGCACGTCGGGGGCGGAAAGACTCCTCGCGTGCGCCGCCGCATCCTCTTGACCACCGGCTCCCACCACGAGCAGGACTACTGGTACGAGACCGGCCACACCCGAAAGCTAGGTTTTCTGCCCCTCACCTGGCTGGTGGAGGAAGCGCGCTGGATTCCGTTCGGAGCGGCCTTCCTGATGCCGCCGGAGGTGAGGTCGCCCTCGCCGGCGCAGCTCGACCGCTGGGAGAGCGCGTGCATCAAGTGCCATGCCACCCACGGCAAGCCGCGCACGGATCCCGCCGACCCGACTCGCATGGACACCAACGTGGCGGAGTTCGGCATCGCCTGCGAGGCCTGTCACGGCCCTGGGGAGGAGCACGTCCGCGCCAATCGCAGCCCCCTGCGCCGACTGCGCTCGAGGGTCACCGACTCCGCCGATCCGACCATCGTCAACCCGGCGCGCCTCGCGCCCGACCGCGCGGCCCAGGTCTGTGGCCAGTGCCACGGCATCCACAAGCCCCTCGCGCTGATGCCGCGGGACTGGCACACGGAAGACGACTGGCGCGACCAGGGGCTCACCTACCGGCCCGGCGACGACCTGGAGGCGAGTCGCTACGTGGTGCGCGTGGCGCGCCTCGGTGAGCGGCGCCTGGAGGAGATCCGCCTCTTCGACCCCCACTTCCTGGAGGACCGCTTCTGGGCCGACGGCATGGTGCGCGTCTCGGGACGCGAGTACAACGGGCTGATCGAGTCGCCGTGCTTCGCGCGCGGCGCGGGCGAGCGCCAGCTCACCTGCCTCTCGTGCCACGTGATGCATCCGGACCGGGACGACCCGCGTCCCCTGGCGGTCTGGGCCGACGACCAGCTCGGGCCGGGACTCGACGGGGATCGGGCCTGCCTCGGCTGCCACCCGCGCTTTGCCGACGGGGCGTCGCTCGTCGCCCACACGCACCACCAGGCCGACTCCACCGGAAGCCGCTGCGCCAACTGCCACATGCCCTATACCACCTGGGGGCTGGTGAAGGCGATCCGCAGTCACACGATCTCGAATCCCTCGGTGCGGGAGAGCCGCGACGCCGGGCGCCCCAACGCCTGCAACGCCTGCCACCTGGACCGGACCGCCGCATGGACGGGCCGCTGGCTCGCCGCCTGGTGGGGTGTCGAGGCGGTCCCGCTCCCGCCGGTGATCGAGCGCGTCCCGCTGGCGCTGGTCTGGGGGCTCGGCGGCGACGCAGGGCAGCGGGCGCTGGTCGCCTGGGCCTTGGGCTGGGAGGCGGCCCGGGAGGTCTCCAACGCCGCGAACGGCTGGACGGCGCGGCTGCTGGCCCAGCTCCTGCTGGACCCGTACGACGCGGTGCGGATCGCGGCGGCCCGGTCGTTGCTTCGGCAGCCGGGCTTCGCGGACTTCGAGGTCGACCCGCTGGCGTCGGCCGAGGCGCGTCGCGAAGCGGCGGCACGGGTGGTCGCCCGCCGGTCCGTGAACCTGGGCCTCCTGATCGAGGACCCGGACCGCACCCTCCCGCCCGACGTACTCGACCGCATCTACGCCCAGCGCAACGACCGCCGCATCTGGCTGCGGGAATAGCGGGGACGCTCCTGACGGATTGACTTCTCCTGCGGCCGCGGCGCCGACGCCTCTCGACCCACGGGAGAGAGTCAATGCGTCGAGAGCGTGCCCGCCATTTCCTTGGCGCGGCGGTAGTCGGGCTTGCCGGCGGGGGTGCGGGCGATGGCGTCCACGCAGACGAGGTCGCGGGGCAGCTTGTAGCCAGCGAGGTGCGGACGGCAGTGGGCGTCGACGGCCGCCAGGGTGACGCGGCGTCCGGGCCGCGGCTGCACCACCGCCACCACGCGCTCGCCCCAGCGCGCGTCCGGCAAGCCTACCACCACCACGTCGAACACGTCGGGGTGCGACTTCACCACCGCCTCCACCTCCTCGGGGAAGATCTTCTCGCCGCCGGAGTTGATGCACACCGACCCACGCCCCAGCAGGTGGATGGCCGCGTCCGCCTCGACCCGGGCCCAGTCCCCCGGCAGCACCCAGCGCGCCCCGTCCACCTCCACGAAGGTGGCCGCGGTCTTCTCCGGGTCCTTGTAGTACGCCACCGGCACGTTGCCGCGACGCGCGAGCCGCCCCACCGCCCCCGAGCCCGGCGTGACGGGCCGCAGCTTCTCGTCGAGCACCGCCGTCTGCTCGTTCACCGTGAAGCGCGGGCCCGCCGCGGGCCGTCCCATGTCGAGGACGCTGCCCTGGTAGCCGCTCTCCGACGCCCCGAAGCTGTCCATCACCAGGACGCCGGGCAGCCGCCCACGCAGCTCCTCCTTCACGGCGGGCGAGAGGATGGCGCCCCCGGAGCCCACCAGCCTCAAGGCGGCGAGGTCGTAGCGCGCGCCCGGCTCCGCCAGGGCCTCGGCCAGGGGCCGTCCCATGGCGTCGCCCACGATGGCCACCGACGTGACGCGCTCCCGCTCCGCGAGCCGCCAGATCTCCGCCGCGTCGAAGCCGCGGCCGGTGTAGAGCACGACCCGGTCGCCGGTGTAGAAGGCGCCCAGCGTCACCCACTGGCCACCGCCGTGCATCATGGGCGCGGTCACGAGCTGGGAGGCCGGCTCCGCCTTGCGGGCGTTGGCGGCGAGATCCTCGGGCCGGGCGATCCCGGGCCCACCCCAGTTGCCCCCGCCGAGCGCGCCGAAGAAGGCGTCCTCGTGACGCCACACGACGCCCTTGGGCATGCCGGTCGTACCTCCGGTGTAGATCACGTAGCGGTCGTCGGGGGAGCGCGGCGGGAAGCCCCGCTCCGGCGACGCGGCGGCCAGGGCCTCCTCGTAGGGGATGGCGCCCAGGCGCTCCGCATCCTCCGTGCTCTCGTCTTCCAGCACCACCAGGTGCCGCAGCTTCGGAAGCCCCAGGCGCACGGCGCCCACCAGCGGCCCGAAGCGCCGCTCGTAGACCAGCGCCACGAGATCCGCGTTGTCGAACAGGTAGGCCAGCTCCGACTCCACGTAGCGGTAGTTCACGTTGATGGGGACGGCGCGGATCTTGAAGGCGGCGAGCATGGCCTCGACCCACTCGGCGCGGTTGATGGCCAGGATGCCCATGTGCTGGCCTGCCTCGACGCCCCGGGCCGCCAGGTGATGGGCGAGGCGGTTCGCGCGCCGGTCGAGCTCGCCGTGGGTGAGGCGCCGCTGCCCGGCTACCAGCGCCTCGCGCTCGCCCGCCGCGTCCACCACGCACTCGAAGAGGTCCGCCAGGTTGAACTCCACGCTCAGATCTCCTGCGCCGCCTCGAAGCGCATGCGCATGTGCTCGACCCGTGCGCAGCTCACGGCGCGACGCGGAAGTCCCAGGCTGCGCAGCTCGTCGGCCACGGGGTGGGGGCCGAGCTCCAGGGTCGCGCCGCCCAGGCGGAAGCCCACGCCCTCGCCACTGGCCACGAAGGGCGTGCGCCGCGGGACGCCGTCGAGCCCGGACCAGGCCGTGAGCGCCGTGTCGCGCCACGCCCGGCGCCCGGGTCGGCAGGACACCGAGAGGGTGAGCACGTGCACGCCCTCCACGGCGAGGCTCACGCTGCGACGCCCATCGTCGTCCCGGAAGCGGATGTCCGCCAGGAACTTGGGGAAGCCCCAGATGCGGCGCCCTGCTTCGCAGGAGAGGCTCGTCGTCACCGGGAGCTGGTGGATGTAGGCACCCGCCCGGCCCCGCAGCAGGGCCAGGGCCCCGCCCACCAGGGGGAGGCGCCCCGCGCCGGCGGGCGCCACGAAGAAGGCCACGCCCACTTCGTGGTAGGCGCCGAGGTCGTTGTCCCGGTACTCGACCCCCGCGATCGAGCAGAGCGTGCGGCCCGGGAGGAGCTCCAGCACCTCGAGGCGCGGGACGGCCAGCAGCCGCTGCACCGCGGCGCTCGGCACCAGGAAGGTGGCCGAGATCGAGCCCGCGTCGCGCACCTCCAGGGGGAGCTTCACGGTACGGCCCTGGATCACGTGCTCCCCGGCGGCAGAAGCGGTCATGGCTCAGTCCTCCAGGCGGTACTCGGACATCGGGTGGCGCTCGACCCGCTCCAGGTCGAGGAAGCGCTGGCAGCTCTCCAGCATGCGCTCCAGGTTCTTCTCGAAACGCTCCGGCGAGCCCTCCGCCCGGTACCAGCGCATGAGATCGGTCACCGTGTCGGCGGCGAAGCCCTCCTCCACGATGCCCGACCAGGCGGGGGCGTCGGGGCTGAGGCGGCGCACCACCACGTTGCGCACGTAGGCATGGCTGCTCTGGGTCTCCAGGGCGACGCTGCGGTGCTCGTCGAGCCAGGCCGTGAGCCAGTCGCCCCAGCCGATCCACGACGGGCGCTCGAGGAAGGCCACCACGTTCACGCCGGGCGTGCGCTCCCCGGCGGCGACGCGCTCGGGGTTCGCGAGGGCCACCGACTCGGCCACCAGGTAGCCGGCCCGGCGCGCCGCGACCTCGGCCAGCACCGCCTCGTGGGGGCTGTGCGCGTCGGCGCTCTCCAGCCAGAAGGAGAGCATGGCCGTGAGCGCCGGCTCGACCTGGGTCATGTGCACGGTCGCCGCGTGGGCGACATCCTCGTCCACCACGTTCACCGCCAGGCGCTGCGCCCCGAGCTCGCGCAAGCGCTTGGCCACGGGCCCCAGCAGCTGGGCACGCAGCGCCGCCTCCGGCAGCTCGGGCTGCTTCCAGAGCACGTAGACGAGCTTCTCCATGGCGGTTACGCCCTTTCCGCCGGGCGCGCTTCCAGGGCGCCCAGGATGCGGTTGGCCAGGTCCTCGGCGGCGGCGCGCATGGGCGGCTCGAGCATCGCGTTCAGCATGGGCGCCATGGGACCGCCGGGATCCAGGCGCAGCCGGAAGGTGAGGCGCGCCGCGCCGGCCTCCGCCGTGGCGGGCACCTCGGCGCGCTGCGGCGCCCCGCGCCGACGCCGCAGGAAGAAGCGCGCCAGGGCCTCGAGCCAGCGGGCCAGGAGGCCGCGCCGCGCCGGCGCCGGCAGGACCGGCCTCCCGCTGCCGTCCTGCTGCATGTGGAACCCGCCCCCGCCCTGGAGCGGCTCGTTGAGACCCTGCAGGGTGAAGGCCACGCGCTCCGGGCCGCTCCACTCGGTCACGTGCACCCGGAACTTCACGGTCCGGGTGAGGACGCCCACGTCGCCCTTGAGCGTCCAGACCGAGTCGCTCTCGCTCTCCTTCACGTGCTCCTGGTAGCCGGCCACGAAGCCGGCCCAGTTGTCCATCTCCCGCACGAAGTCCCAGATCGTCTGGACCGGCAGCCGGGCCGTCGTCGTGTACTCGACCTCCGGCACCGCCGCCTCGCGTCTCAGCTCCGCCCGGCCAGGTGGCGGCCGGCCAGGTAGCCCCAGGTGATGGCGCGCATGTTCGAGGTGCCGCTCTGGTAGCCGCCGCCCAGGTCGAGGAGGGCGGCGGAGTTGCCCACCGCGTAGAGGCCGGGGATCGGGTGCCCGCGGACGTGCACGACTCGGGCGTCCGCGTCGGTGCGCAGGCCGTGGGAGTTGATCCCGACACCCACCGGCACCAGCCGCATGCCGTAGTAGGGCGGCCGCTCGATGGGTCCGACACAGGGGTTCGGATAGCTCGGGTCGCCGGTCAGGCGCACGGCCCAGGGACGCGATCCCTTGCCGAAGTCCGGGTCTTCGCCCCGGCGCGCGTGCGGGTTCCAGCGCGCGAGGGTGGCCTCGAGCCCGTCCGGGTCGATGCCGAGCTTCTCGGCCAGCGCGCGCGGTGTGTCCGCCTGGGTCACCAGCTCCTCGGGCAGGGGCTGGCCGGGCATGAAGGAGCCGAGCGGATAGCGGTCGCGGTAGCTCTGGTCGAAGATCAGGAAGGGCGGCTGGTTGGGAAGCGCCTGCTTCTGGCCGTCCCAGGCGCGCAGCCGCGGCTGGTAGTCCTTGTAGAAGCTCTCGTCGCAGAAGCGCTGGCCGGCCCGGTTCACCCAGATGGCGTGGGGACAGCCGCACTCCCAGGACGAGCGATACAGGGGCTTCCCCTCGTGCTCCTCGCCGGGGATCTGGTAGCCGAAGAACATGGCCAGGTTGGTGGGCGGCACGCACGCCAGCGCCGCGCCCACCTCGCCCGCCAGCACCAGGTGGTCGCCCTCCACGTAGGGCGGGCAGGCGGAGTTCCAGTCGTGGACGCCCTCGTAACGGCGCGCCAGCTCCCGGTGGTGGTCGTAGCCGCCGATGGCCAGCACGACGCCGCGCCGGGCGCGTACGAAGAAGTCCCGGCCCTCCTGCTCGGCGCGCACCCCCACCACGGCGCCGTCCTCCACCAGGAGCTCGCGCACCGGCGTCTCCACGTGGGCGGGGATCCCGCGGTCCACAAGCGCCGCCTTCAGGAACCAGCCCATCATGCCCTGGCCCCAGGCGCGCTGGTCACTGGCGATGCGCTGTCCCAGCAGCTCGTAGTTCCACTCCGTCACCTTGGCCAGGCCGCCCCAGGCGTAGAGCTCCTCGTGCAGCACGCCCAGCGGGAAGTGGGGCGTCAGGAAGGTCTTGCGCTGCCAGGGGCCCAGCTGGGCGCCGTCGAAGAGCTCCACGCACAGGTAGCGCCCCTCGGCGGCGGCCCCGGGTGCATCCGGGGAGTAGTAGTCCGGCAGGCCGCGCACCGCGAGCCAGCGCACGCCGGCTTCCTTCTCGAAGTACTCCACCGCCGGGCGCATGTTGTCCAGCAGCCTGCGCTGGAGCTCTGGCTCGGCGAAACCCGCCGCCAGGAACTCGAAGTAGCTCCGTCCGGCCTCGTCCGAGTCGGCCAGGCCCAGGGCGCGCATCTTGTGGTTGTTGGGGACGAAGACCTCGCCGCCGCCGTAGGCGCACACTCCCCCCAGCTTGGGCGCCTTCTCCAGCAGCACCGCCTGCTGGCCCCCGTCGTGGGCCACGATGGCCGCGCAGACCGCGCCGAGGCCCGAGCCCGCCGCCACCACGTCCACCTCCAGATCCCAGCGGGCCGGCTCCGACGCCATGGATCTCCTCCAGCGGGTGAATGAGAACGGAACGTATAGTATCGTAATTCCGCTCGGGATCGGGACCCCAGGCCGGGATCCCACCCGACGGAGACCGCGTGCCCGCGACCCCCCCGAACCATCCCAGCGGCGCCAGCGCCGGTCGCCCGCGCAGCGAGGAGGCCCACCAGGCCATCCTCGACGCGACCCTGGCACTGCTTGCCGAGGTGGGCTTCTCGGCGCTCACCGTGGAGGGGGTGGCGGGCCGCGCCGGTGTCGGAAAGGCCACCATCTACCGGCGCTGGCCGTCGAAGCTGCCCTTGGTGGTGGAGGCATTCCGCCAGCTCCCGGGCCTCGAGGAGGTGGACACCGGGAGCCTGGTGGACGACCTGGACGAGATGCTGCGCAGCTACCTCCAGCTGCTGAACGCGTCGCCGCTGGCGGCGGTGCTCCCGAGCCTGGTGGGCGAGCGCGCCCACAACCCGGAGCTCTCGCAGCTCTTCGACCCCGTGGTGCGCGAGCGACGCCGACCGCTCATGCACGCCCTGGAGCGGGCGGTCCGGCGCGGCGAGCTGCCCGCGGACCTCGACCTCGATCTCGCGGCGGACCTGATCGTGGGCCCGATCGCGGTGCGCCTCTTCTTCACCGGCGGCAAGGTGAGCCCACGCATGGTGGGCCCGGCGCTGGAGCTCGCGCTCCAGGGGATCCGGCGCCGCTCCGGCGGCAACTCCGGCGCCTGAGGCCCGCGCGGCGCGCCGGGGGCGCCCCCGCCCGCAGGCGGGGGCGCCGGAGCTCAGGAGCCTCGGACGATGGTGCAGAACTCGCCGAGGATTCCCAGCAGGTTGCGCGTGTAGTGGTCCACGGACCCGATGTTGGTGATGCCGCCGTTGCGCGCCGCCGTCTGGATGCTGGCGTCGCCGGTGGCGACCAGACCCAGGATGGACTGCGCGCACGCCTTGCCTTCCCGGCTGCCTACAGTGGTCCCCGCGTCCACCGGTCCGTACACCTCGGTGAACAGCACGCCCATGGCCGGCGTGTAGACGCTGATGCAGCCCATCAGGAGAACGCCTGCAGTCAGAACCGCAAGAACACGAACCATTGCAGTACCCCCACAGTTTCGTTGGTCGCGTCCCACACGAGGGCGCGAGAGGCCTGCATCTTAGGGTTCGGACCGGGCGGCCCGCAATGTGGGGGCGCAGGGTCAGCGCGCCTCGGGCAGGGCGAACGCCACCAGCGCATCGCCGGGCTCGGACCAGCCGTGCCCGCCGGCCGCCACCACCACGTACTGGCGGCTCTCCGCTCGCAGCCGGTAGGTCGCCGGCGTCGCGTTGGCCGTGTACGGGAGGCGGTGGCGCCAGATCTCCTCCCCGCTCGCGGCGTCGAAGCCGCGCAGGAACTTGTCCGTGGTGGCGCCCACGAAGACCAGGCCCCCGGCGGTGGCGATCGAGCCCCCCAGGTTGGGAGAGCCCTTCCTGCCCAGGATCCACCAGATGGGAAACGGCGCCTGGTCCCGGGTCGTGCCGAGGGTCGATTCCCACACCACGCGGCCGGCGGCGAGGTCCACCGCCGTGAGGGTTCCCCAGGGCGGCGGGTTGCAGGGCGCGCCGAAGGGCGAGAGCAGGGGGCCGCGCCGCAGCCCGTAGGGCGTCCCTGCCATGGGGTAGAGCTCCTCGGGGTAGGTGACGGAGTCCGGATCCAGGCGCTCGAACTCCGCCCGGGGCACGAGCTGCACCAGCGCCGGCACGCGGCTCTGGTTCACGTAGAGGATGCCTGCCACCGGGTCGATGGCGACGCTCCCCCAGTTGGCTCCCCCCGCGGGCCCCGGGTACTGGATCGAGCCCCGGAGCGAGGGCGGCGTGAAGACGCCCTCGGAGCGGAGCGCCGCGATCTTCTCGGCGCAGCGGCGCCGGTCCCAGAAGCTGAAGCCCCAGGCGTCCTCGGGCCGCAGCTCCGCCGGATGCAGCGGCGGCGGGTGGGTCGGGAAGGGCTGCGTCGGCGACGTGGTCTCCCCGGGCACGTCGCTCTGGGGGACCGGCCGCTCCTCCACCGGGAAGAGCGGCTCGCCCGTGGTGCGGTCCAGCAGGAAGACGTGGCCCATCTTGGTGGCCTGGGCCAGCGCCGGCACGCGCCGCCCGTGGAGATCCAGCTCGAAGAGCACCGGCTGGGAGCCCACGTCGTAGTCCCAGAGGTCGTGGTGCACGGTCTGGAAGCGCCAGACCACGCGCCCGCTGTGCGCGTCGAGGGCCACCACCGAGCTCGCGAAGTGGTCGAGGCCCTGGCGGTTGCCGCCGAAGTAGTCCGGCGCGGCGTTGCCGGTGGGGACGAAGACCAGGTTGCGCTCCGGGTCGGCGGACAGGATCGACCACACGTTGGCCGTGCCGAGGGTCCAGCCCGCCGCCGTGGTGCGCGTCCCCGTCCAGCCTGGCGGCACCGGGTCGAAGGCCCAGAGCCGCGCTCCGCTGCGGGCGTCGAAGGCGCGCACCACGCCGCTCGGGGCGTCGGCGCGCAGGTTGTCCGCCACCAGCGCACCCACCACCACCGCGTTGCCCACCACCAGCGGCGGCGAGGTCGTGTAGTACTCCCAGGGCTCCGCCGCGCCGACGCCCTCCCGGAGCGCCACGCGTCCCTGCTCCCCGAACCCGGGGCAGGGCCGGCCGGTGGCCGCATCGAGGGCGATCAGCTCCGCGTCGATCGTCCCGGTGAAGATCCTGCGGGTGCAGGTGCCGTCGCCGGCCACCCCCGGGCTGCGCCAGTAGGCGACCCCGCGGCAGGTGAGCGGATAGGGGCCCTTCAGGCGCCGGTTGCGCAGCTCCGGGTCGAAGCTCCAGCGCTCCGCTCCGGTCTCCGGGTCCAGGGCGATCACGCGGTTCAGCCCGGTACAGAAGTACAGCGTCCCGTCCACCACGATCGGCGTGGCGTTGAAGGAGGTGCGTGTGGTGGCGCCGCTCCCGTCCGAGATGTCGCCGTGGCGGTACTCCCAGGCTACCTGGAGGGCGTGCACGTTCTCCCGGCGGATCTGGGTGAGGGGCGCCCAGCGCAGCCCGCCGGCGTCGCCGCCGTGGACGGGCCAGTCGGCGATGGGGCCGGAGAGGTCCAAAGGCGGCGGCGCTCCACAGGCCAGACCGAGAGCCAGGCTCGCCGCGCCGAGGGCGCGCGCCAGGGGAGCGCTCACTCGGGGTACGTGAGGCGCAGGCCCGGCACGTCCCGACGCGACTGCACCTCCTCGAAGGTGCGCTGGTAGCCCGTGTGCCGGATCTTCCAGGAGCCGTCCAGCTTCACGTACTCGTCGTGGTAGAAGCCGGCGCCGCGCAGTGTGATGCCGTGCTCCGTATCGATCACCGTGTCCTCCAGCGCCCACACGCCGGTGGCGGTGGTGGCGCTGGTGAAGTCGATCTCCGGGTGGTGCACGCGGTGGCTCGAGAGGAAGCCGGGCCGGTCCATGGCGCCCACCAGGAACTTCAGGATCGCGTCGCGTCCCGCGTAGGCGTACTTGCCGCCCGCGTAGGCGGAGGTGGCTTCGGCGGTGAAGCAGTCCTCGAGCTCCGGCCAGCGCTTCTCGTCGAGGCAGCGCAGGTAGCGGTACTTGAGGCGCTTGATGGCTTCGAGCTCCTGGAGGTCGGTCACGATCGGCTCCCATCGTCGTCTCGAGGGGGGGCGATCAGCATATCGCTCCCGGGCTCGCTTCCCGATGGGAACGCCTTTTCCTCTTCCGGGAAAGAACTTTCTCCGTGCGGCCCGCCTCCGGACCCCCGGTCCTCCAACCCCGCAGGATTCCTACTCCCCGCTCCGTAGGGTCCCGGCATCGTTCTTGCCTACAAGGTGGGCGAGGGCACGGACGCGAAGACGTGGGCCGGCGAAGGCGGGCAGTGCTGCTGGGCCTGGGGCTGCTGCTGGTGGCTCCCCCCGCCGGCGCGGCCACCTTGGCCTTCACGGGGACGCTGGGCCTGCGCATCGGCATCCTGCCTGCGGCCTCGCTTGTGGGCGCGGGCGTGGCCCAAGTGAGCGACGACGGCAGCCTGCACCTGCTCTCCCTGTCGCTTCCCGGTGGCAGCTTCGGACCGGTCAGCACTTCCATCCCCTTGACGGCCGCAGAGGCGCAGTCGCTGCGCTTCACGGGCATCCAGAATCTGGGCGGTGTCTTCAGCAACGTCTCCGGAGGACCGCCGGGAGGCGGCGTGATGCCCCTGCAGGGCATGGCTCGCATCTGCCTGCCCTTCGATTTCAGCTGTCAGAGCATCGCTTTGATCCTTCCCTTGACCGCCACGGGGACGCCGCTACGCGGCTTCGGCGTGGGAGGCACCCAGAACGCGCCGGGCGCCGTCTCCTTCACCCTCCAGCACGCCCCGTGGACCGTGGGACAGCCCCTCCTGAGCATCCACAACCCGGCGACCACGATCACGACCCCGATGCTGCCCGGCGGCTTCGCCCACGGGCCGGCTTCGGGCACCTCGAGCACGGCCCAGGCGTCCGGCGCGCTCCAGCTGGTGACGGTGACGAGGGTGTTCACGAGCCTGACGGGCGCTTTTCCGGAGCTGTCCCTCACGGGCGTCCTGATGCTCCACTTCGTCCCCGAGCCGGGGACGCTCCTGCTGCTCGGCTCGGCGGCCGCTGCCTTCGCCCTCGCCGGCCGGCGGCGAAGGAGACCCTGAGATGAGGTCTCGGATCGCTCTCGCACTCGTCTTCGCGCTGCTGTTCGTCGCGGGTCCGGCCCGCGCAGCCACGCTCGCCTTCACGGGGACGCTCACGCTCAAGCTGGGCGGACTTCCCACGATCGCGATCGCTGGCGCGGGCGCCGCCCAGGTGATCGACGACGGGGGCCTGCACCTGCTCTCCATGGCGCTTCCCGGCCGCACCTTTGGACCGTTCAGCACCTCCATCCCCTTGACGGCCGCCATCTCGACCCAGTCGGTTCGCTTCACCGGGATCCAGAACCTGGCGGGAAGCTTCGCGAACCTCTCCGGCGGGCCGCCGGGAGGCGGCGCCATGGGCCTCTCCGGGGGCGCCCGCCTCTGCTTCTTCTTCGATACCAGCTGTCAGGTCGTATTCGCCCCGATCCTGGTGGGAGCCACCCCCAGCGGCAACGTGGGCCTGGGCATCGGGGGCACCCAGAACGTCGGGGCTGCGTTCGCGCTGACCCTCCAGCACGCGCCGTGGACGATCGGGCAGCCGCTGCTGAACATCCACAATGGGATGTCGACGGTCTCGACCCCGATGCTCCCCGGCGGCTTCGCCCACGGTCCGGCGTCGGGCACGTCGAGCACGGCCCAGCCCTCGGGCGCCCTCCAGCTCGTGACCGTGACGAGGGTCTTCACGAGCCTGACGGCCTCGCAGCCGGAGCTTCCGTACGTCGGCGTCCTCACGCTCCACTTCGTCCCGGAGCCGGGCTCGCTTCTGCTGCTCGGATCGGGCGGCACCGTTCTGGTGCTGGCCGGGCGCCGGCGCGCCCGCAACGGCCGGATGAGAAATCCGGGCTAGGGCGCGGCCGAGAGGATCTCGAAGATCTCGCCGTCCAGGTCCATCACGTAGAGCTGGCGCAGGCCGCCGGTGCCGAAGCCGCTGATCAGATCGATGGAGCCCACGTCGGGCACGAGCTCGGCGGTGCGGTTGCGGAGCTCGGCGACCGTGACGCCCGAGGGTCCGGCGGCCAGCACCACCGACCAGATCTCCCCGGTACAGAAGTCGCCGAAGAAGTGCCGGCCCCAGATCTCCCAGATCGTCCCGTAATAGGTGGGCCCGTCCACGATGGCGCAGCGCCCGAAGGAGTGGTCGTACTCGTGGACCGGGTCCACGAGCGTGCCGTCGTCGCAGTTCTGGGCCGGGTTGAAGCACGCCGTGCCTTCCTTGCGCCGCCAGCCGTAGTTGCTGCCGGCCGAGCCGGCCAGGAGCTCTGCGTCGAGCTCCTCCAGGGCGGCCTGGCCCACGTCGCCGATCACGAGCATCCCCCCGAAGAAGGGATCCAGGAAGAAGCGATAGGGGTTGCGCAGACCCGAGGCCCAGATCTCGTCGCGGACCCCGTCGGTCGGGGAAGCGAAGGGATTGCCCGGCGGGATCCGGTAGCCGCTCCCGGGGCCGCCGCTCACGTCGATGCGCAGCATCTTGCCGAGCAAGGTGGTGGGATCCTGGGCGCGGTTGCCCGGGTCGCCGGCGTCCCCGCCGTCGCCCATCCCGATGTAGAGCATCTCGTCGGGTCCGAAGGCCAGGTGGCCGCCGTTGTGGTTGCTGAATGGCTGGTCGATGGTGAGCAGGATCTCCTCGCTCTGGGGTAGAGCGAAGTCCGGGATGGCGCTCACCCGGTAGCGGGCGATCACCGTGTCGCCCGAGAGGTTGGTGTAGTTGACGTAGAAGAGGCCGCTGGCGGCGTAGTCCGGCGCGAAGGCCAGTCCCAGGAGTCCCTGCTCGCCGCTCCCGTTCGTCCTGGCGGAGAGGTCCAGGAAGGGGAGGACGCCTGGGTTGCCGTCGGCATCGAGCACCTGGATCGTTCCGCGCCGCTCGACCACGAAGAGACGCGGATCGCCCTCGGGCGCCGTCACGTGGACGGGCGCCGAGAGGCCCGCGGCCACCCGCACGGCGCGGATCGGCTGGGGGCCGGGGCAGACGATTCCGGTGCCGAGCACGAGGCTCAGGCCCGCGACGACCAGCAGGACGGGGGTACGCATCGATCTCCTTTCCGCCTCAGGGGGAGAAGCGCTTCCGCAGCTCCTGCTTGAGGACCTTGCCGGTGGCGTTGCGGGGCAGCGACGCCACCCGTTCGAGCTGCTCGGGGAGCTTCTGGGGCGCGAGCCCCTGCGCCTTCAGGAAGGCCTGCATCTCCTGGAAGCCGAAGCGCGGGCCGTCGTGGCAGACCACCACCGCGCAGGCGCGCTCGCCGCGCTCGGCGTCCGGCAGCCCGACCACGGCCGCCTCCACCACCTTCGGGTGCCGGTGCAGCAGGTCCTCGATCTCCTTGGCGGAGAGGTTCTCGCCCTTGCGGATGATCACGTCCTTGGCGCGGCCGGTGACGATCAGATGCCCGTCGGCGTCGAGCCGGCCCAGGTCGCCGCTCCGGAACCAGCCGTCGGCGGTGAAGGCCTCGCGGTTGCGGCGCTCGTCCAGGTAGCCGCAGCAGAGCTGGGGGCCGCGCAGCAGGATCTCCCCCCCGGGCTCGATGCGCAGCTCCATGCCCGGGGTGGGGCGCCCCTCGGTGTGAGCGAGCTTCGCGTCGCGGTCGTCCACGCATCCCATGGTAGCGATCGGGCACTCGGTGAGGCCGTAGCCCGAGACGACGCCGACCCCGCCGATCTCCCGACGGAGCGCGGCGTGGAGCTCCGGGGGCTTCGGGGCGCCGCCGCCGGGGAAGGCGCGCACCCGCGGGAAGATGGGCGGCCCGCCGCGCGCGCGCTGGGCGGCCAGGTAGGCCTGGTGGAAGACGGTGCCGGCGGTGGCCTGGGTGACGCCGTGGCGGGCCAGGACCTCCACGCTGCGCTGCGGGTCGAACTGCTCCACCAGGACGTGAGCGCAGCCTGCCAGGAGGCAGGCGAAGAGCCACACCACGCCGCCCACGTGGGTGAGCGGGAAGACCAGCGCCACGCGGTCGTCGCTCCGGAGTGCCAGGGCGGAGGCCAGGGCGGAGGCGGCCGCGGCGAGGGAGGCGTCGGTGTGGAGGGCGCCCTTCGGCTCGGCGCTGGTGCCGGAGGTGTAGAAGATCCAGCGCACCGGGGAGACGTTGCTGGCGGGAGGGAGCCCGGACCCCGGCGCGTCGGCCTCCGGGAGTGCCCCCTCCAGGGCGAGCACCTCGGTGCCGTCGACCCTGGCGGTGAGCTGGCGGGCCATGGCCGCGTAGTCGAAGCCGCGCCAGACGCCCGGCACCACCAGCAGGCGCGGGCGCACCTCGTCCAGGACGAAGCCCGTCTCCCGCTCCCGGTAGATGGGCAGGATCGGGTTCTGCACCCCGTCGAGGCGCGCCAGGGCGCCCATCAGGACCAGCGTCTCGAGCCGGGTGGGAAGCATCCACGAGACGCGGTCGCCCGGGCGCAGGCCGCGGGCCGCCAGGGCCCAGGCGGCGCGCAGGGCGGCGTCGCGGTAGCCCGCGAAGGAGAGCGTACGGTCGCGCTCGTCCACGGCGAAGAGCGCGTCGGGCGTCGCCGTCGCCCGCTGCTCGACCAGCGCCCAAAGGGGACTTCGGGGACGCTCTCGACTCATTGACTCTTTCATCCCGAGGATTGGATGTCGCAGTCAACCAGTCAAGAGCGTCCCGCTCGAAGCAGATACTTCATGACTTTGCCGGCGGCGTTGGTGGGGAGCGAGTCGACGATCTCGACGCGGCGCGGGACCTTGTAGTTGGCCATGTGCTCCCGGCACCACGCGACGACGCTCTCGGGCCTGAGCTCGGCACCCGGCGCCGGCACGACGTACGCCACGCCGACCTCCCCGAGCCGCTCGTCCGGGACCCCCACCACCGCCACCTGGGCAATGCCCCCGTGGCCGTACATCAGGTTCTCCACCTCCGCCGGGTAGCAGTTGAAGCCGCCCACGATGAACAGGTCCTTGATGCGGTCGGTGATGCGCAGGTAGCCACGCGCGTCCATGACGGCCACGTCGCCGGTGTGGAGCCAGCCCTCCCCGTCGATCGTCTCGTGGGTGGCGGCCGGGTCCTCGAAGTAGCCGCGCATCACGTTGTAGCCGCGCACCACCACCTCGCCGGGCTGGCCTCGCGGCACCTCCTTGCCCTCGGGATCGACGCAGCGCACCTCCACCCCCGGGATCGCGCGCCCCGAAGTCGTGGCGATCGTCTCCGGGTCGTCGTCGTGCCGGCACATGCTGACGATGCCGCAGCACTCGGTGAGCCCGTAGCCGGTGACGATGGTCTCGAAGCCGAGCTCCGAGCCCATGCGCCGGATCAGCTCCACGGGGATGGCGGCCGCCCCGGTCACCGCCAGGCGCAGGTGGGAGAGGTCGTACTTCGCCCGGTCCGGATGAGCGAGGATCGACTGGTACAGGGTCGGCGGGCCGGGCAGCACCGAGACCCGCTCGCGTCCGACGCGCGCCAGAACCGCCGGCACGTCGAAGACCGCGTGGGGGAGCACCGTGGCCCCGCGCATCAAGGACGCCAGCCAGCCCGCCTTGTAGCCGAAGGCGTGGAAGAAGGGGTTCACCACCAGGTAGCGATCGCCCTCGCGCAGGCCCACCACCTCGCTCCAGGTGGCAAAGGCGCGCAGGTTCTGGGCGTGGGTGGTCATGACGCCCTTCGGCTTGCCGGTGGTGCCGGAGGTGAAGAGGAGGTCCGAGAGGTCGTCGGGTGCCACGCCGAGGGCGCGCGCGCGGGCCTTCGCCTCGGGGACCGCCTCGCCCCGGGCCAGGAAGGCCGTCCACGCCTCGGCGCCCGCGGCCTCCCCGCCGAGGGTCACCATGCGCTCGAGGTGCGGGAGCTCCTCGCCGTCCAGGAGCCGCACGTAGGCCGTGCCCAGGAACTCGCCCACGGTGCAGAGCACGCGCGCGCGGCTGCGGCGCAGGATCCAGGCCGCCTCGGCGCCCTTGAAGCGCGTGTTCAAGGGGACGAGCACCGCACCGGCGGACTGGAGCCCCAGGGCGGCCACGATCCACTCGGCCCCGTTGGGCGCCCAGATCGCCACGCGGTCGCCGGACTCGACCCCCGCGGCCAGGAAGGCGCGCGCTGCACTCAGGCCCGCCGCCGCCAGCTCCGCGAAGGAGAGCCGGCGCTCGCCGTCCTCCACCGCCAGCGCCGAGCCGAAGCGTTTGGCCGATGCGAGGGCGAGGCGCGGGATCGTCGTCTCGCTGGGAGCCGCCGGCGCTTCTTGCATACGGATCGTATCGTATCGTAATATGCGCGACGGCGGCCAGCCGATGCGCGACGCCGCCGACGCTCCGATCCCAGGAACCCGACGGCGGTTGCCTCCCCGATGCACCTGCGTCCCAGCCAAGCCGATGAAGCCTTCCGGCGCGAGGTCTCCGCCTGGCTCGACGCGGAGCTCTCGGGCCCCTTCGCCGCGGTGCGCGGCCGGGGCGGACCCGGCGACGAGCACGCACTCCTCGACGAGCGCCGCGCCTGGGAGCGTCGCCTGGGCGAGGCCGGCTGGATCGGCCTCGGCTGGCCCGCGCGCCATGGCGGCCGCGACGCGAGCCTGGCCCAGCAGGTGATCTTCCACGAGGAGTACGCGCGCGCCGGCGGACCGGGCCGCCTCGGCCACATCGGCGAGACGCTGCTCGCCCCGACGCTGCTGGCCTTCGGGAGCGACGCCCAGCGCGAGTGCTTCCTGCCGCCGATCCGGCGCGGGGAGGCGATCTGGTGCCAGGGCTACTCGGAGCCCAACGCCGGCTCCGACCTCGCCAACGTGCAGACCCGCGCCCGGCTCGAGGACGGCGAGTGGGTGCTCCACGGCCAGAAGGTCTGGACCTCCTGGGCCGAGTGGGCGGACTGGTGCTTCGTCCTGTGTCGCAGCGACCCCGAGGCGGTCCGGCACCGCGGACTCTCCTATCTGCTGGTGCCCATGCGCCAGCCCGGCATCGAGACCCGGCCCATCGTGCAGCTCACCGGCGACTCGGAGTTCAGCGAGGTCTTCTTCGACGGCGCGCGCACCGCCGCCGAGAACGTGGTGGGCGCGCCGGGTGACGGCTGGAAGGTCGCCATGGGGACGCTCGCCTTCGAGCGCGGCGTCTCGACCCTGGGTCAGCAGCTCGCCTTCCGCAACGAGCTGGCCCGGGTGATCGAGGCCGCCCGCGCCAATGGCATGGCCCGCGACCCGCTGATGCGCCAGCGCATCGCCGACGCCTGGATCGGCCTCGAGATCATGCGCCACCTCGCGCTGCGGGTCTTCAGCGAGCCGGGTCGCAGCGAGCTCTCGCGCGCCGCCCTGATCAGCAAGCTCTACTGGGCCACCTGGCACCGGGATCTCGGCAAGCTCGCCCTCGACGTGCTCGGCCCCGAGGCGGAGATTCTGGCGGGCGCCCCCTACCGGCTCACGGACCTCCAGCGTCTCTTCCTCTTCACGCGCTCGGACACCCTCTACGCCGGCTCGAACGAGATCCAGCGCAACCTGATCGCCCAGCGCGCGCTCGGGCTGCCGCGCGAGCCGCGTCCGGAGCCCAGACCGTGAGCCGCAGCGTCCCGTCCTACCCGAAGGAGGGCCAGCTCCTGACCGGCAAGACCGTGCTCGTCACCGCCGCGGCGGGCACGGGGATCGGCTTTGCCACGGCGCGCCGCTGCGCCGAGGAGGGCGCCACGGTCATGCTGAGCGACCTCCACGAGCGGCGTCTGCTGGAGGCCGCGGCGGCGCTCGAGAAGCAGACCGGCCGGCGCCCGCCGAGCCGGCTCTGCGACGTGACCCGGGAGGACGAGGTGCGCGCGCTGGTCGCCGCCGCCCTGCAGGCCCTGGGGCACGTGGACGTGCTCGTCAACAATGCGGGCCTCGGCGGCCATGCCCGGCTCGTGGACATGACCGACGAGCAGTGGAGTCGCGTCCTCGACGTGACCCTCACCGGCACCTTCCGCATGACGCGCGCCGTCTTGCCCCACATGATGCAGCGCGGCCGCGGCGCCATCGTGAACAACGCTTCGGTGCTGGGCTGGCGGGCCCAGGAGGGGCAGGCCCACTACGCGGCGGCCAAGGCGGGCGTCATGGCGCTCACCCGCTGTGTGGCCCTGGAGGCCGCCGCGGCGGGCGTGCGCGTGAACGCCGTGGCCCCAAGCCTCGCCGTCCACGAGCACCTGGCCAAGGTGACGCCGCCGGGGCTCCTGGAAGAGCTCAGCGCCCGCGAGGCCTTCGGCCGCGCAGCGGAGCCCTGGGAGGTGGCCAACGTGATCGTCTTCCTGGCCAGCGACTACGCCTCGTACCTGACCGGCGAGGTGGTGTCCGTGAGCAGCCAGCACCCCTGAGGAGGCGCCCATGCCGACCGTCTTCGCCACCCCCGCCGAGCTCGAGAAGGCCGTGGGCCAGCACCTGGGCTGGAGCGACTGGCTCGCCATCGACCAGGCGCGCATCGACCGCTTCGCCGAGGCCACCGGCGACCACCAGTGGATCCACGTGGACCCGGAGCGCGCCCGGCGCGGCCCCTTCGGCAGGACCATTGCCCACGGCTACCTGACCCAGTCGCTGGTGAGCCACTTCCTGCCCCAGATCCTGGAGGTGCGCGGCATCGCCATGGGGATCAACTACGGGGCCGACCGCCTGCGCTTCCCGGCGCCCGTGCCCGTGGGCTCCCGGGTGCGCGGTGGCGCGGAGCTGCTCGCCGTGGAGCGCACCGGGGACGGCGCCTTCCAGGCCAGGTTCCGGGTCACCGTGGAGATCGAGGGCGGCGCCAAGCCCGCCTGCGTGATCGACACGATCGCCCGCTACTACCCGCAAGGGAGCGCGTCGTGAAGTTCTGGCAGGTGCTCTCGTTCTGCGAGCCCGAGCAGCTGGTGGAGGTGGCCCGGGCCGCCGAGGAGGCGGGCTTCCACGGCGTGCTGGTCTCGGACCACCTCTTCTTTCCTGGCAAGCTCCTCTCCCGCTATCCCTACGCCGAGGACGGCCGGCCCGGCTTCGACGCGGCGACGCCGTTCCCGGACCCCTGGGCCTGCATCGCCGCCATGGCCGCCGCCACCACGCGCCTGCGCTTCGGGACCATGGTCTACATCCTGCCGCTGCGGCACCCGCTCGAAGTGGCCAAGACCGTGGGCACCGTTTCGCTGCTCTCCGGCGGACGCGTGGCCCTGGGGGTGGGCGCCGGCTGGATCCGCGAGGAGTACGAGACGCTCGGCGTGGACTTCCGCACCCGGGGGCGGCGCATGGACGAGATGATCGGGGCGCTGCGCACCGTGTGGCGCGGCGGCCTGGTGGAGCACCACGGCGCCTGCTTCGACTTCGGCCCCCTGGCCATGAGCCCCGCCCCGGCGGCGCCCATCCCCATCTACGTGGGCGGGCTGGCGCCCCCGGCCCTGCGCCGGGCGGCGCGCCTGGGCGACGGCTGGATCGGGACCGGCCAGCAGCCCGACGAGGTGCCGGGGCTCCTCGCCGGGCTGCGCGAGCTGCGCCGGGCGGCGGGCCGGGAGCGCGAGCCCTTCGAGAGCATCGTGCCGCTGCTGGTGCCGCCGGACCCGGAGCTCTTGCGCCGCCTCGAGGCCGAGCACGGCATGACGGCCACCACCGCTTGGCCCTTCGCCTACACGATCGGGCCGGCATCCAGCCTGGCGCAGAAGCGCGACGCCATGCGCCGCTTCGCCGAGCAGGTGATCGCCCCGGTGGGCTGAGCGGCGGTCTCAGGCGCCCGGGGCGCCGCGGCTGATCTCGCCCGCGGTCTTGCCGCCCTCGACGGGGAAGTCGCCGCCGGTACAGGAGAGGCTCTCTTCCGAGGCCAGGAAGAGCACCAGCCGCGTCACGTCCCCGATGCGGTCCGCCACCGAGCGCCGCTTCTGGTAGGCCAGGGCCGGCTGCCCGTGGGCCGCCACCTTCTCCACGTCCACCCCCGGCGGCACGTAGGGCCGCATCATGTCGGTGCTGCCGGCCTCCGGACACACGGCGTTGACCCGGATCCCGAACTTTCCCAACTCGAGGGCCGCCACCCTGGTCATCCCGCGCACGGCCCACTTGGTGGCGGCGTAGGCCACGACCCCGTTGTGGCCGCGCAGGCCGTCCACCGAGGAGATGTTCACGATGGAGCCGCCGCCGGCCCGCCTCATGGCCTCCACCACGGCGCGCATGCCAAGGAAGGTTCCCACCTGGTTCACCCGCACCACCCGCTCGTAGTCCTCCAGACGGGTATCGGCCAGGGCCGCCATGTGCAGGACGGCGGCGTTGTTGACCAGCACGTCCAGGCGTCCGAAGCGCTGCTCGGCGGCCTCCACCGCGTCGCGCCAGTCGGACTCCGAGGTGACGTCCAGGTGCCGGTAGCGGGCGCTCTCGCCCAGGTCCTTGGCCACCGCCTCGCCCTGGGCGTCCAGCACGTCGCCGAGCAGCACGCGGGCCCCCTCCGCCGCGAATAGCCGCGCCGTGGCCTCCCCGGTGCCGCGGGCCGCGCCCGTCACGAGCGCCACCTTCCCGTCGAGTCGTCCCATGCGTTGGGCGTCCTCCCGTCCGCGTCCGATCAGAAGGTGTAGCGCAGCACCAGGAAGATCTCGTCGCGCTCCGCCACCGGCGAGAGGCCCTCGAAGCGCACCCGCTGCTGGAAGCCCCCTCCGTTGTTGCGCACGGCGGCCTGGCGCAGGGGAATCGGGCTCTTCTCGGGCCCGCCGTAGAAGATGGCGACGCCGGCCGTGGTCGAGAAGTTCGAGCTGAAGCGGTAGGTCACCTGGCCGATGGCGCCGCCGGAGGCCGAGCGCAGGTCGTGCACGAAGGTGACGGCCGGCAGCAGCCGATCCTGGACGTAGCCCGTGGCCACCGTGAAGGTCCCCAGGGCGGTGAAGGGGCCGTGGGTGCGGAAGGCGCCGTCGCCCCGGTAGTCGTCGATCCAGCGCAGGAACCACTGCATGTTCAAGAAGAACGAGCGGCCGGGGTTCAGGAAGTTCACGAAGGTGGGCCGGTCCACGGAGACGGTCAGGTTGTAGCTGTCGGTGCGCGAGAAGCCCCGCGGCGCGTCCGTCACCGCGAAGGGCGTGTCGTCCACCCAGGTGAGCTCGAAGCCCCAGCTCGACTTGGTGCGGTCCTCGGCGAAGTCCATGGCGAAGCCGAGCACGTTGCGTTTCTCGTAGCGGAAGACGATCTCGGAGCCGCCGTGCCAGAGGAAGTCGCGCCGCCCCAGGCGGCCATCGCCGCCCGCGCGCCGCTCGGGCCGCTGCACGCCCGAAACGTCGAAGACGCCGCGCACGAAGAGGCACGTGACGGGGCTCGCCGGGTCGCAATCCTCGTCCAGCGGGCTGGCCGCACCGAGGGCGGTCAGGAACTGCAGGAAGTTGAAGGAGACGGCCCCCATCTCGGTCCGGAAGCCCGGCGGCGGCGTCCCGTCCACCTCCATCCGGTAGTCGGGATCGTCGGGGGCGCGCGCGCCGGGGAGCACCACGAGCCGGCCGCCCACGAAGCGGGTCGCCACCGGGGCGCCGGGCTCGAACTGGGGGAAGGCCTGGAGCAGCACGCTCGCCTCGGCGTGGAAGAGATCGATCCCCTCCACGTCGCAGTCGCTCTGGTAGAGGGGGCCGCAGCCGAGCAGCGCCTCCTGGGCGTCAGAGAGGAAGCTCGTGGCGCCCGAGGGGCCCAGCGGGCTGGCCCCGTCGGCAGGATCCTTCACCAGCTCGGCCAGGGTCACGTCGGCGGGCATGCCGGTGGCCGTGGTGATGATGAGTTCGGCGATCACCTCGCCACCGGCCGTGCCGCCGAGCACCTGGCTCAGGGCGAAGACCGGTGTCGCGAAGCCGGCCCCGGGGATCACCGTGTCCTGGCTGTTGGGGAGGTCCAGGAGGCAGCGCTCGGCGATGGCGGGGTTGTCCGGCAGGACCGCCGCCGCCACCCCCACCGAGGCCGAGCAGAAGACGTCGAAGAGCTGGCGGTTGCCGCTGCCCAGGCCGAGCGCCGTCTCCGGCGCCAGCGGATTGCCGAGCAGGTCGAGGGGCGCCCCGCTCGCCGGGTCCACCCGCCGCGTGTACTCGTGGAAGAAGTCCACCACCGGCGCGTCGTCGAAGCCGTAGAAGTCGGTGACGGCGAAGCTGAAGCGGCCCCAGCGGAACTCCACCCGGGCTCCGCCCTCCAGGCCGCGCGTCGAGTCCCAGGGGTCCGGCGGCCGCTCCTCGCCGGCGATCCCGCTGCCGAGCAGGCCGTGGGCGAAGAGGCCGAACGTCTTGGCGCACAGCAGCCAGATCGTATAGGGCTCGCCGCAGCGCCCCAGGTCCACGGGCTCGAACTCGTCGTAGTTGGCGGCGAGCTCCAGGCGCACGTCCTGGAAGGGGCCCACCTCGTAGAAGGACCAGACGCCGCGCAGCGCCCAGAGCGCCAGGCGCGACTCCTCCAGGCTCGGGAGCGACGTCAGGGCCAGGTCCTGGGGGTTGAACTGGTCGCTGCTCCGGAAGAGCTCGGTCTTGCCCCACACGATGACCTGCCGGCCGGCGCGCAGCCACAGGCGGCCGTCGGAGGCCTCGAGGTCCAGGAAGAGCTCCCGGAGCTCGTTCTCGTCCTGGCCGGCGCCGTGGTTCCAGGCCAGCTCGGACTGGCTCAGGTGCTGGTCGAAGGAGTCGAAGTCCGCGATCCGCCCGCGCAGCGGGAGCGACGGCACGAACAGGCCCTGGGGCGCCGTCGGGTCGGGGCTCGCGTCGGGCACCGCCGGTCGCAGCGGGAGGGGCAGCGTGCGCGAGGGGTTCGCGCGCAGGCTGCCCAGGGGGCGCACGTCGTCCTCCGGGTGCCAGGGGCCCTGGGGAAACAGCTCCGGTGCGATCGAGCCCTCGATCTTCTTGACCGCCACCCGCACGTCCAGCACCGGAGCGAAGGTCGGGTCGAAGTTCGGGGCGCCCAGGCGCTTGAGCCCGTCGATGGGTGGGATGTCCAGGGGCGAGACCAGGCGTCCGCTCTCGCCGTGGATGCGCGAAGGGGGCTCGAAGGCCAGGCGGCCCGAGAGGCCCGGGAAGACCGCGTCCGTCAGGTTCTCGGGGGCGCGGTTGGCCCGGTCGCCGAACAGCTTGAAGGGGCGTGAGAGTCCGCAGGCCGAGGTCCAGACGCAGTCGTAGCGGACCTCGCCCCGGGCGAAGAGGCCCACCTGGTCGAAGGGCCCGAAGCCCTGGGGTGCGAGATCCACCTCGAGCTCCAGGTTGAGCACGTTCGCCCACTGGCTCGGAAACCAGCGCTCGCCGCGCCAGCCGTCGGAGAGGGCCCGGAGCTGGACCTCCCCGTAGCCGTGCAGCTCGACCCGCTCCCGGGCCCAGGCCGCCACGTCGGCGGGAGCCGGCGCGGGAGAGAGGACGAGGGCGGGGAGCAGGAGGACGAGGGCGTACGGGCGGATCAGTGGGGGTCGGGCCTCCGCCCCGCCGTGGCGTCAGCTCCCCCTGTGCGCTCCTCGCGCCCGCGCTGCCCCACGGCGAAGCCCCGTCCCCCGGCGGCCGATCCTACCACGGGCGCTCGGGCTCCGGGCCGCGGCCCCC
>JBFIML010000002.1:0-155401 GCA_041611735.1 Myxococcota bacterium
CCTTCCGCGCAGCGTGAATCGGGGTGGCCCCTCGGCGGGCCGCGTGAAGATCTGGATCACGCCGCCCACGGCGTTGTCGCCCCACACGGCGCTGGCGGGGCCGCGCACGATCTCGATGCGCTCGACGCGGTCGAGCTGCACAAGCGACCAGTCGACGACACTGCTGTCGGTCTCGTTGACGCGGCGACCGTCCACCAGCACCAGGAGGCTCGAGCCGTTTCCGCCGCCGTTGTTGAAGCCGCGGGCCTCGACCGTGTAGCCCTCCGGGTTGGAGCGGTCGTTGGTCACGAACAGCCCGGCCTCGCGCCGCAGCAGCTCGGGCACGTCGCGCGCGCCGCTGCGTTCGATCGCCTCGCGATCGATCACGGTGACGTTGCCGGGGACCTCGAGCACGTCGCGCTCGCCGCGCGTCGCCGTGACCGTCACCTCCTGGAGGCGGCGGGTGGGCGCGGCGGGCAGGGCCTGCGGGGATGCCGGGGCCGGCTCCGGACCGTTCGTCCCGGCGGACGCTGGGCCGGCGGCGGCCAGGGCGATCAGCAGGCCGGGCCAGCGGGCAAAGCGACGTCGCGCGGGCATCCGGGTGTCTCCTTCCCCCTCGCCCTGGGCGCCGGTGAAGGAGCGTCCGTCGGATCGGCCCGCAGACCGGAATGGATCCCGCCGGGACGTAGGCGCACCGCTCCCTCCACGAAGAGCCGTCAGGCGTCTGCGGCCCAGGCAGGTCTCCTGGCTTTCGGGGCTCCGCGGCTTGCGTGCCGCGGGCGCCCCGCCCGCGCCTTCCCGAGCCCGAGCGCTCAGTGGCGTCGATGCGGGCGGGGCCCCCCGATCACAGTGGCGGGACCGCGGCCGATTCTCACGGCCTTCCCTTTTCACCCGATCGGGACCTGTGCCGCCTCGTCGCGCTATAGCTCCGCGCGGCGGCGCGGTCAATCGGGTTCGAGGCCCTCCCACCGACGGGCTACGCTGGCGGGGTGGCCCGAGAAGTCCGGGAAGGCTCCACGAACCGGCTGGCTCGAGAGACGAGCGCCTACCTCCGCCAGCACATGCACAACCCGGTGGACTGGCACCCCTGGGGCCCGGAGGCCCTGGCGCGCGCCCGGAGCGAGGACCGGCCGCTGCTGGTCTCCATCGGCTACAGCGCCTGCCACTGGTGCCACGTGATGGAGCGCGAGTCCTTCGAGGATCCGGACACGGGCGCGCTCATGAACCGTCTCTTCGTCAACGTGAAGGTGGACCGCGAGGAGCGGCCGGACGTGGACCGCATCTACATGGACTTCGTGGTGCGCTCCCTGGGGCACGGGGGCTGGCCGCTCACGGTGTTCTGCACCCCCGACGGCCGTCCCTTCTACGGAGGCACCTACTTCCCCCCGGAGCCGCGCCACGGGATGCCGGCCTTCCGCCAGCTCCTGGAGTCGGTGGCCGACGCCTGGCGCACGCGACGCGAGGAGGTGGAGGCGAGCGCCTCCCGCGTGGTCCAGGCCCTGGTCGAGGCGCCGCGGGGGGTGGCGAGCCGGCCGCCGGGGAGCCCGACCCTCGCCGAGGCGGCCACCCGCCTGCTGGCCAACGCGGATCGCACCCACGGCGGGTTCGGAAGCGCCCCGAAGTTCCCGACGCCGACCAGCCTCGAGGCGCTGCTGGCCGCCGTCGACGTGCTGCCGGCGGAGAGCGCCCGGGATGCCCTGGACCACGTGGTGACGACCTGCCGGGAGATGGCGCGCCGGGGGCTCTACGACCAGCTCGGGGGCGGCTTCCACCGCTACTGCGTGGATGCCGGCTGGGCCGTGCCCCACTTCGAGAAGATGCTCTACGACCAGGGCCAGCTCCTGAGCGTCTACGCCGAGGCGTGGCGCCGCGCGGAGGGCAGAGACGAGGATCTCGTCTGGCCCATCCAGGAGACGGCCGCCTGGCTGCGCCGGGAGATGGCCGCGCCCGATGGCGGCTTCTTCGCCAGCCAGGACGCCGACAGCGAGGGCGAGGAGGGCAGGTACTACGTCTGGACGCCGGACGAGATCCGCGCTGTCCTGGGGCCGGAGCGGGCCGAGGCCCTGTGCCGGGCCTACGGGGTCACCGCGGCGGGCAATTTCGAGGGCGCGCGCACGGTGCTCGGGGACCTGGCGCGCCGTCCGCGGGCGGAGTTCCGGAAGGAGCGGGAAGCGCTGCTCCAGCAGCGGAGCCGGCGCGTCCCGCCGGGCACGGACCGCAAGCGCGTGGCCTCCTGGAACGCGTACCTCGTCTCGGGGCTCGCGCGGGCCGGAAGCCTGCTGGGCGACGCGGCGCTGCTGCGCGACGCCGTCGCCACCGCGGACTTCCTGCTCGAGCGCATGACCGATCCGAAGGGGCGCCTCTGGCGGGTCTACGACGAGGGGCGCGCCCACGTGACGGGCTTCCTGGAGGACGTGGCCGCCACCCTGGAAGCCCTCCTCGATCTGCATCGCGCCGTGGGCGACGTGCGCTACTGGACGGCGGCCTTGCGACTCGCGGAGGACCTGGTGGCGCGCTTCTGGGACGAGGCGGAGGGCGATCTCTTCCTGACTCCGACGGACGGGGAGCCGCTCGTGGCGCGGCCGCGCTCGGACCCCGATGGGGCGACGCCCCACTCCACGGGGCTCGCGGCGCTGGGTCTTCTGCGTGCGGGCGCTCTGGCCGGCCGCATGGAGTGGCAGCGTCTCGTGGAAAGGCTGCTCCGGCGCCACGCCTGGATGCTGGAGCGCGCACCGGAGGGCTTCCCGACCCTGGCCCGGGCCGCGGCGCTCGCCGAGCGCGGCCTCGCCGTGGCCGTCGTGGTGGGAGCACCCGACGACGCGCCCACCACGGCCCTGGCCGCCCGCGCCCGGCGCATCCTCGCGCCCGAGGACGCGGTGCTGGTGGTGGCGCCCGACGCCCCCACGCCGCCGGGTGTGGACCCGTCCTGGCTCGAAGGACGCGTCCCCGACTTGGGTCGCTCCACGGCCTGGCTGTGCCGGGGCGTGACCTGCTCCCTGCCCGTCACCGCCCCCGACGAGCTCCGGCCCCTGGAGAGCGCGTCCCCTTCCCCTTGAGCGACCGTCACCCGCGCCGCCTTTGCTAGCTTCGGCCCGCCTCGACGGTCCGTGCGGAGGACGGCATGAGCAAGGCGCGCGACGAGGGTCGCTACGGCACCGGCCACGACGACGGGCTGGAGCCGCTCACGCCCCTCGATCTGGCCGCGACCGGGCGCATCGACGACCTGGTGCGGGCCATGGCGGGAACGGCCTTCGGCGGGCGCCGCCTGGGCGAGGCCGCCGACGTGCTGGAGGCCATGGTACGCGACCCGGACTGCTTCCGCGTGGTCACCATCTCCGGGGCGATGACCATCGCGAAGCAGGGTCTCGTCTTGTGCGAGATGGTCGATCGGGGCTGGGTGCAGGCAATCGTCACGACCGGCGCCCTGATGACCCACGGCTTCGTGGAGGGTGCCGGCATGCTCCACTTCAAGCACCGCCCCTCCATGCGCGACGAGGAGCTCTACCGCCGGGGCTACAACCGCGTCTACGACACCATCGAGCTGGAGCGCAACCTGGACGACACGGAAACGATCCTGCGCGCCGCGCTGCGCGAGCTCCCGGACGACGCGGTGCTCTCGAGCGTGCGCGTGACGGAGCTCCTGGGCCGTCACCTGGAGAAGCACGTCCCGGGCCGGGCCATCCTGAAGAGCGCCGTGGCCCGCGACGTGCCCGTCTACGTCCCCGCCTTCACCGACTCGGAGCTCGGGCTCGACCTGGCCATCCACAACCACCTGCGGAGGACCCAGGGCAAGGCGCCGCGCCCCTTCGATCCCTTCCTGGATCTCGACCATTTCGCCGAACTGGTCCGCCGCCACGAGACGCTCGGCATCTTCACCATCGGAGGCGGCGTGCCGCGCAACTGGGCCCAGCAGGTGGGCCCCTACCTGGAGATCATGAGCCACCGCCTCGACCGCGAGGAGCCGGTGCGCCGCTACCGCTACGCCGTGCGCATCTGCCCGGAGCCCGACCACTGGGGCGGTCTGTCGGGCTGCAGCTACGAGGAAGGCGTGTCCTGGGGCAAGTTCGTGCCCCGCAGCGAAGGCGGCCGCCACGCCGAGGTCTTCGCCGACGCGACGATCGCCTGGCCCCTGGTGGTGCGGGCCGTGATGGAGCGGCTCGACGCGAAGGCGAGCGCGGCCCAGGACTAGGAGCCTGACCCAGGACCGGGCGCCACGTCCGGACGCCGATCCATCGCCGCTGCCCGCGTTGCGCTCCCTGCCCCGTAGCGCCGCCAGGGCTCGGTGGCGCGCCAACCAGCGGGAGCCCGCCTGCGCTCGGCTACGCCTCGCTGCACGGCGGCATGCCGCCTTGCCAGCGGCGCGTCTCGGCGCCCGGCCCTTCCCACGCCGGTCTTGGGCCAGGCTCCTTAGGCGTCGTCGAGCTCGAAGGGGCCGAGCCACTCCGGGCCGCGGCGCTGGAGGACGTAGCCCTGGGCGTTGGCGGAAACCACCGGTGTGCCTTGGAACCCTCCGGCCACCCAGGCGCGCAGGGCCGCCATCACGCCGCCGTGGCTCACCACGATCACCTGCTGAGCGAGGTGTCGCGCGGCGATCGCCTCCAGGGCCGGCCCCGCGCGCCGCGCCACCTCCTCCAGGGTCTCGCCCTGCGGCGGGCGCATCCGCCACCAGTCGACAGCCGCTAGGGCCACGTCACCGAGGCCGGCGCGGGCGGACCCGTAGGGCTCACCGTGCAACGCGCCGTACGATTGCTCACGCAGATCCTGCACCACGACCGGCTCGAGGCCGAAGCTCGCGCCGATCAAGCGAGCGGTTTCCAGGGCACGCACGAAGGGGCTCGCATAGAGCGCGACGGGATCGCAGAGCGCCGCCAGTCGCCGGCCGGCGGCCAACGCCTCCTCGCGCCCGCGCCGGGAGAGCGGCTCCTCGGGACCGTGTGTGAAGCGGCGCGCTGCATTCGCGACGCTCTCGCCGTGCCGGATCAGGATGAGTCGCGCCATGCGCGGAGGATCGCCGCAAGACGACGAGCCGGCAAGCGAGGGGACACCCGGATCGGCGCGTGGTAGCTTGGCCGCATGCCTCCCACCGACGCGCGGGCGGTCGTCTTCCGCGGCGAACACCGCCTCGCGGTGGAACGCCGGCCGCGTCCCGATCCCGGGCCCCACGAGGTGCGGCTGCGGGTCGAAGCCTGCGGCATCTGCGGAAGCGACCTGCATCTGTTCCAGAACGGGCTGTACGCGCCGGGCCTGGTGCCCGGCCACGAGTTCGCGGGGTCGGTCGACGCCCTGGGTCCCGAGGTGGAGGGCATCTCCGTGGGCCAACGCATGGCCGTCGAACCGTTCCGAAGCTGTGGCCGCTGCGACTGCTGCCGGCGCGGGCGGGATCCCCTGTGCCGGGCGGCGCGGGTGCTGGGGCTCAACGACCCGGGCGGCCTGGCCGAGTTCGTCATCGTTCCCGCACGCCGCCTGTTTCGCGTGCCGCCGGATCTGGACGCGTCGCTCGCCGCCCTGGCCGAGCCGATGGCCGTGGCCGTGCACGCCCTGCGCCGAGGGGGCCTGGCGCCGGGCCAACGGGTCCTGGTCCTGGGCGCGGGAAGCATCGGGCTCCTGACGCTGGTGGCAGCGCGGACGCTCGGTGCCGGCGAGGTGTGGTTGACGGCGCGCCATCCCCATCAGGCCGAGCTGGCGCACGCCCTGGGAGCCCACCAGGTGCTCGGCGAAGACGCGGCCGCCCCGGCGGCGCTGAGCGGGCTCGGCGGGGAGGTCCCCTTCGATCTGGTGGTGGAGAGCGTGGGCGGCCAGGCCACCACGCTGGAAGCCGCCGGCGCAGCGGTGCGGCCCGGGGGCGTCGTGAGCGTGGTGGGCCTGTTCCTGGGCCGGGTCGAGATCGATTCCCTGCCACTCCTGTTGAAGGAGGCCACCCTCGCCTGGTCCTACTGCTACGCCCGCGGCGAGGGCGATGCGGACTTCGCGGCGGCGGTCCGCATCCTCGATGGGGAGCGCGCCGGTCTCGACGCTCTCGTGACCCACCGCGTGCCGCTCGATCAGGTCGCCCGCGCCTACGTCACCGCCGCCGAGCGCCGGGCGGGCGCCCTCAAGGTGAGCGTGCTTCCCTGCTGACCGAGGCCCCGGGCACCGCCCGGGCCGGGAGGAGCCATGGACTTCGAGCCGTCGGACAAGGTCAAGCAGATCCAGGAGCAGCTGCTGCGCTTCATGGACGAGCACGTGTACCCGAACGAACGGACCTACCTCGAGCAGCTCGAGGCCTCGGGCGATCCGCACCACGAGCCCGCGATTCTCCGCGAGCTCGCGGAGAAGGCCCGCAGCCTCGGGCTCTGGAACCTCTTCCTGCCCGACTCCGAGTTCGGGGCGGACCTCAACAACACGGAGTACGCGCCGTTGTGCGAGATCATGGGCCGCAGCGGCATCGCCCCGCGTGTCTTCAACTGCGCGGCACCCGACACGGGCAACATGGAGATCCTGGCCGAGTTCGGGACCTCAGAGCAGAAGAAGGAATGGCTCGAGCCCCTGCTGGCCGGCGAGATCCGCTCCTGCTTCTCCATGACCGAGCCCGAGGTGTCGGGCGCCGATCCCACCACCCTCCAGACCCGTGCCGTGCGCGACGGCGCTCACTACGTGATCGACGGCCACAAGTGGTACACGTCCGGCGCCTGGGGCGCGCGCTTCGCCATCGTGATGGCGGTGACCGACCCCAAAGCGGCTCCCCACAACCGCGCCAGCATGATCATCGTCCCCACGGACACGCCGGGCTTCAAGCTGATCCGCGCCGTCTCGGTGATGGGCCACGCCGGGGGCGGCGGGCACTGCGAGATCCTCTACGAGAACTGCCGCGTGCCGGTGTCGAACCGCCTGGGCGAGGAGGGCTCCGGCTTCCGCATCGCCCAGGCGCGGCTCGGGCCAGGACGCATCCACCACTGCATGCGGGCCATCGGCGCCGCCGAGCGCGCCTTCGAGATCATGTGCCGCTGGGCGAACAACCGGCGTGCCTTCGGCTCGACGCTGGGCGAGAAGCAGTTCGTGCAGGAGTGGATCGCCACCTCGCGCATGGAGCTCGACCAGGCGCGGCTCCTGACCCTGTACGCCGCCTGGAAGATGGACACCTACGGGAAGGAGCGAGCGCGCCAGGAGATCTCCATGATCAAGGTGGTGGCACCCAACGTGATGATGAACGTGCTCGATCGCGCCATCCAGTGCCTGGGCGCCCTCGGCATGTCCGACGACACGCCGGTCGCCCGCATGTGGCGCGACGGCCGCTCGCTCCGGATCGCCGACGGTCCCGACGAGGTCCACAAAATGGTGATCGCCCGCCGGGAGCTCAGGCGCTTCGCCTGAGGCAATCGATGCTGGGTGGCGGAGCCCGTCTGGTGGCATGCGTCCTGGCGCTCTGCGTCGCGGGAGCCGCCGCGGCGGAACGCACCGTGGTGCTGCTGGTCTTCGATGGCGTGGGGCCCGTCCTCTTCCAGCATCACCCGGCCCCCAGCTTCGCACGGCTGCGCGTGGAGGGTGCCTTCAGCGAGGCTCTGGAGCCCGTCTTTCCCACCGTTTCGCTCATCAACGGCTTCACGCTCTCCACCGGCTGCTGGCCCGCGCACCATGGCATCGTCACCAACAAGTTTCTCGATCCGGAGCGCGGCCTCTACGACCACAGCCGGGACGCCGACTGGCTCACGGGCTGCGAGGGACTGCACGAGGCGGCGGAAGGCCAGGGCGTGCGGGCGGCGGCGCTCGGCTGGTACGGAGGCCGGTCGAGCACCCGCGGCCCGCTGGCGAGCAGCGTCTCGGACGAGCGCAGCTTCGACGAGTTCCCGGACGACGCCGGACGCGCCGCGCAGGTGGTCGAGCAGCTGCGTCGCACCGACGCGCAGCGGCCCCGCCTCGTGCTGGCCTACTTCCGCGGACCCGACCATGCGGAACACGACACGGGGATCGAGTCCGAGGAGACGCGGCGCGCCGTGCAGGCCATGGATGCGGCGCTGGCGCGGGTGATCGAGACGATCGAGGCGAGCGGCCGCCCGACGACGTTGCTGGTCACCACCGACCACGGCATGCGCGCGGTCTCGCATCTGGTCAACGTGAAGCGCCTGCTCCACTGGCACGGCCTGCGGGCTACCGCCGTCTCCACCGGAACGACGGCCTTCCTCTACTTCGACGGCCCCGCGGAGGTGGAGCGGGCCTCCGCGGCCCTGGCCGGCTACGACGCCTTCGAGATCCTCCGCAAGGGAGACTTGCCGGAGTACGCACGCCTGGGAGATGGCGCCCGCGTCCCGGAGCTGATCCTGTCGGCCCGAGCCCCCTACTTCATGGAGGACACGGACCTCTGGCCGGCCTGGCTGCGCTGGCTCGGGCGCTGGGGGCCGCGACTGGTCTGGGCCCGTCCCTTCCTCGCGGCGACCCACGGCTATCCGCCGGACGTGGAAGGGATGCACGGCGTCCTGTATGCCTGGGGCGACGGCATCGCCCGCGGGCGCCACCTCGGCCGCGTACGCGCCGTCGATGTGCATCCGACGGCGGCGGCCCTGCTGGGGATCCGACCGGGACGCCCCATGGACGGGCGCGTCGTGCCGGGTCTGCTGTACGACGAGGCCTCGGCGGACTCCGGCTCCTAGCCGGCCGGGTTCGAGAGGTCCTCCCGATAGGCGACGATCTCCCGCTGCACCTGGTCCACGCCTTCGAGTCCGTTCCGGTAGGCCCGCGCGCCCTCGCTCTGTCCGAGCGCCTTGAGCAGCAGGTCCCGGCCGATGGACTGCTTGTCCAGGTCCGACAGACGGTCCAGGGGGCGCACCAGCCAGTAGCCGAGCATGTCCCCGGTGACCGCCTGGAAGGTGGCGATGCGCGCCGACTCACCCGCCTTGGGGATCGCCTCGGCGACGTTCCGGAACAGCTCCTCGACGGTCTCCTGGTGACCGGGACGCGCCCGTACCAGGACCAGCGACGTGATCCGGGCGACCCGCTCGGCGGGCTCCTTCGGGTAGCTCAGCTCGGGACGGTGCAGGCCGAGGCTCCGCTCGGTCGACACGAGGCACTCGTTGGCTTCCTCCAGGACCTTCTGGCCCCTCTTCTCGCCCAGCACCCGCTCGAAGAGCCCCCGCGCGTCGCCGTGCTTCTCCAGGTCCGCCCAGTCCTCGTGCTGGGACACGTGGTAGATGCGGGCCAACGGGCCGAACCCGACCTGGTGCGAGACCCAATGCCAGGCCTCCTTCTTCTTGCGCGCCTCGGCGGCGAGCTCCGTGACGAGCTCCTCGTAGCGGCGGATCCGGTCCGCACGGACGTGATCGGTGAACACGCTGACGAAGGACATGAATGGCTCCTTTCTCGGACAGGAGGGTGAGAAGAGGCATCTCGGCGGAGTCCGGCAGGCGGAGAGAAGGAGCGCACCGGAGGAGAACGACCTGCAGCCGCGCTGGAGGGTCGCGACGGCCTCCCCTTTCCGCTTACCACGTGGGCGGTGAGCCGATCAATCGATTTCGGGCCGAGCCGCCGTTTTCCTTGGACCCTCGGGGACCGTCGCGCCGCGGATCCCCGCTAGGATCCCGGGGGATCTCCCAGGTGGCTCGCGATCGCCGCCTCCCACTCCTTGGGGCGGAAGAACATCGGGCCGATGCCGCCCTTGTACGCCACCCGCCCGTCGCGGCCGATCAGGTAGAGCCGTTCCGGCATGGCCGCGTAGGCCCGGGCGACGCCATCGTCCATCTCGTCCACCGCGGCGGGCATCTCGAGCGCCATCTTCAGCATGCAGGACTGACCGGCTTCGACCCGCTCCGACATGGAGCGATGCTGGCGGAGCAGAACCCCCTCCTGCTCGTTCTCCCTGACCTGCCAGCCGTCGGTGGGGTGGATCTCCTTGATGTACACCACGTAGAAGTCCACGCGGTCGCGGAAGCGGGCGTGGATGCGATTCAGGGTCCCAGCCTGGGCCCGGAAGGGCGGTCAGGTATAGCTGCCGAAGACGAGCGCCACCGGCCGCTTCCCGAGATGCCTGGAGAGCGTGAGCTCGGGGCTCCCGCTACGGCCGGAGCCCGGCAGCCACGGCAGCGAGAAGTCCGGGGCAGGCTCTCCCACCGCCACCGAACTCGTCTCGGCCGCCATGATCTCGGCGATCATCGCCGGCGCCTTCGGGTGGGAAATCGCCTCGGCCAGGGCCTTCACGGTGAGGCCGGCGAGCCGCCCGGCCGCCTCGTCGCGCTCCAGACCCTCCCGCATGCCCTCCCACATCTTGTCGAGATCGATCTTGCTCATGGTCTGGCTCCCGCCGTCTTGAGCTCCACCAGCACGACCTCCAGGGGCTCGTCACTCCGGTTCTCGGGCAGGTGGGTCACGGCATCCGCCCAGGCGACCTCCCCCGCCTTCCCGGTCACGTCGGACTTGGTGCCGTCCGGGAAGGCGAAGCGCCCGTTCTGGTCGGTGACGTACACGACAACCCCGGCCGGGTGGTCGTGCATCACGGACTTCTCCTTCGGACCGTACCGGATGCGCAACACGCGAACCCGATCGTTCTCGAACTCGACCTGGTAGTGCTTCGGATCGACCGAGACGGAGTCCCGGGCCAGGTCGAGCGACGGGCTCGGGGCCGGCGGCGGCTGGTTCTCGCTGGGCGCATCCACCACGACCTTCCACGAACCGTCGGCCTGCTTCTTCCACAGGGTCACGTACTTGCCGGGGCGCGTCTGCGGATTCCCCGCTGCGTCGTTCGTGGTGATCTCGTAGCGGCCGAGCGTGTAGGCGAGGTCGCCACAGGCGGAGACTTCCGCCCGGGAAGCGCTCCAGGAGAGGGCGAACCCCGGCGCCCCGAACAGCTGCGCGATCGATTTCCGGATCGCTTCCGGGCCCTCGGCGGGGGGCGCCCCGCCCATCAACGTGATGCCCTCCGGCGTGAAGGCCGCGACGAAGGCATCGGCGTCTGGCGGGGTCGCGGACCACGCGCGGTCCGCTGCGAGCACGACGTTGCGCTCCGCCTCGACGTCCACCTGCGGGCCTGGGGGAGCGCACGCGGCCAGCACTGCGATCGCGAGCCCCGGCAACAGGATGTCTCGGATCGTCATGGATTTCCCTCCCTCCCGGACGGTCTCGGCCCGAGCAGCCCGACCCCGGCCTGGGCGCCCCGTTCCACGCCGGTCTCGAATCCGGCTCCTAGCCGCCCAGGTTCACGATCACGTTCTTCACCTGCGTGTAGAGCTCGAGGGCGTGGCGGCCCATCTCACGCCCGTATCCGCTCTTCTTGTAGCCGCCGAACGGCGCGGCGGCGTCGAAGACGTTGTGGCAGTTGATCCAGACCGTCCCGGCGCGCAGACCTGCGGCGACCCGGTGGGCCTTGGCCACATCCCGCGTCCACACGCTCGCGGCGAGACCGTACTCCGTGTCGTTGGCCTGGCGCACCACCTCCTCCACGTCGTCGAAGGGTTGGACGCAGAGCACCGGCCCGAAGATCTCCTCGCGCACCATCCGCATCTCCGAGCGCACGTCCTGGAAGACGGTCGGCTTCACGAAGTAGCCCTGCCGGAGGTCGGCGGGGCGCTCCTGGCCGCCGGTCAGCACCCGGGCCCCGTCCTCCACGCCCGAGGCGATGTAGTCACATACCCGCTGGTACTGCTCGCGAGACACGAGGGGCCCCATCGTGGTCTGCGGATTCATGCCGTCGCCGAGCCGCACACTCTCCGCGATCTTCGTGACCCGCTCCATCAGCTCGTCGCGCACCCGCGGCGCCGCGAACAGTCGGGAGCCCGCACAGCAGCACTGCCCATGGTTGAAGAAGATCGCGTCGGCCACGCCCTGGGCGGTGGTGTCCAGGTCCGCGTCGTCGAAGACGATGGTGGGCGACTTTCCGCCGAGCTCGAGGGAAACGCGCTTCAGGTTGCCGGCCGAGGCCTCGACGATCTTATGGCCGACCTCGGTGCTGCCGGTGAAGGCCACCTTGTCGATTCCCGGGTGGCGCGCGATGGCCTCGCCCGCCTCACCGAAGCCGGTCACGACGTTGACTACCCCGTCCGGGAAGCCCGCCTCGCCCACCAGCCTGGCCAGCAGCAGGGCCGTCAAGGGGGTCTGCTCGGCGGGCTTGAGCACGACGCAGTTGCCGCAGGCCAGTGCCGCGCCGAGCTTCCAGGCCGCCATCAGGAGCGGAAAGTTCCACGGGATGATCTGGCCCACCACGCCCACCGGCTCGCGCAACGTGTAGTCGAGGAAGCGGGCGCCCGCCGCGACCGGCACCGAGATCGGGATCGTCTCACCCTCGATCTTCGTGGCCCAGCCCGCGTAGTAGCGGAGGTGATCCACGGTGAGCGGCACGTCCGCGGCGCGCGCCACCGCCAGGGGCTTGCCGTTGTCCAGCGTCTCGAGTTGGGCGAACTGCTCGGTGTGCGCCTCGACGAGATCCGCCAGCTTCCAGAGCCGCTTTCCGCGCTCGCTCGGGGTCGTCCGCCGCCAGGGCCCTTCCTCGAAGGCACGGCGCGCTGCGCGCACGGCCGCATCCACGTCCGTGGCGTCTCCCTTCTGGACGTGCGCGATGACGTCCTCGCGGGCGGGATTCTCGACGGCGAAGGTCTCGCCGCTCCGGCTCGGCACCCAGCGGCCGCCGATCAGGTGCCGGTGCTCCCCGCGCAGGAATGCGCTCACCTCGGGGTGGGTCGGGATGGGGGCGGTGGTGGCGCTCATGGGGGACCTCCGATCGTCCTCCAGGAGTATGCCGCCGTTTCGGAGGCTTCGGAAGCTCGGAGTTGCGACCGGCGGGCGGGGTTCCCGGGGAGTAGAATGACACCGATAGCCCGGTTCGGCGCCGGGCCGAGCGCACCGACGGCCTCGCCCGGGCTTCGTCCGGAAGCTGGCCGACTCCGCGGGCAGCGCTTCGGAGCTGAGCGCCTCGACCCCAGTCCTCTCCCTTCTCGGCACGCATGGCGACGAGCAGGCGTGGAACGACCGCCGCCAATCGAAGGGGCACGTGGGCATTCCGTTGATGTCCTCGGCGCTCGTCGGCGGCATCCCGATGATCTCCCGGCTGCTGAAGGAGCTCGGCGTCCCGATCGAGTGGGTCGACCGGCAGGATGCACGGGTGATCCAGGAGATCCTCGGCACGTCCGAGAGCCTGTTCTGCGTCGAGGAAGCGGACCAGGCGACGGACGACCAGGGCCGCAAGATCATCGTCGCCCAGGACGACTTTGTATCGCGCCGCAAGATCCGAAGCGTATTCGGAATCGGCGGCGCATACGCGGGCGGGGAGATCGTCGTCGTGATCGTCTTCGGCCACGATCGTTTCGCTCGCGAGCAGGCGGAGCAGTTCCTGCCGCTGGTGGGGCTGTTCAAGGCCAGCACGGCCCCGTTGGTGGCGAGCCGGAGGATCTTCCACTGAGCCCCCAGGGAGCGCGGAGCCCGTCGCGGCAGCCGCGCCTGTGATGCCCATCATGTTCCGGCGGACCGGCGGCTCCGATCGGCTGGAGGACGCGCGACGGCGGGAGGGCCGACCCGCGCGTGCATCCCGGGGTCGAAGTGGCCGGAAAGCCCGACCTTACGCGCCGCGCCTTGCTCCTCGCCGCAGGGGCGGGGGCCCTCGCGACCGCCGCCTCGGCGGCGTTGCCGGCCCGCCGCCGCGCCCGCGCCGCCGCCCGGGAGGCCGCGGCGGAAGCGGCGCCGCAGGGCCGTCACCCCACGCGCCCCGGCCCGGGGCCGCTGGCCGGCCCAGCGACCGCGGCGGCGGCGCCCCCGCCGGCCGAACCACCGCCCCTTGCCGGGGCGCAGTTGCGCGGGCGTGTGCCGCCCCCGGGGCTGGCATCGGCCGCACCGGCGCCACGCGACGGCTTGCGGGACGTGGCCGGAGCCCCCGTCTATCGCGAGCGGCGCATCGCGCTGGCTTCGGATTGGGTCCGGACGGATCGGAGGGCTCCGCCCCCGGCCTTCCTCCGCAGGCAGCCGCAGCCCTTCTCCCCGCCGACCCCGGAGACGGAGGCCGTCGCGCCGCCCCTGGATCGGCCTTCGAGACGCCTCGCGCCGCGGCTCCCAGGAGGGTCGGCGGGAGATGCGACGGCATCGGGCGGCGAGGCCGGGGGCTCGCCCGCCCCCGCCGTGGCGGCTCCGCCCGGGGTCTCCAGCCTTCCGGCCGGCCCGGACCGGCAGCCCCTGGTGAGCCTGAGCCCGGAGGTGCGCCACGTCATCGCGCGGCTCACCTATGGCCCGACGCCCGCCCTCGTGGCGGAGGTGGAGGCCATCGGGCCCGCGGCCTTCGTCCAGCAGCAGCTCGACCCCGCCCGCCTCGACGACGCCGCCCTCGAAGGGGTGCTGGCCCGTTCGCCGGTCCTCGGACGCAGCGCTGCGGAGCTGCGCGACGGCAACTGGTCGCTCATCAAGCGCGAGCTCCGTCACGCGGTCCTGCTGCGCGCGCTCTGGAGCCGTCGTCAGCTCCACCAGCGCATGGTCGATTTCTGGAGCGACCACTTCAACGTCTGGATCGGGAAGGGCCTCACGCTTCCCTACCTGGTTCCCTACGTCCGCGACGTGATCCGGCCCCACGCCATGGGTCGCTTCGTGGATCTGCTGCGGGCCACGGCGCAGAGCCCGGCCATGCTCCACTACCTGGACAACGCCCGAAGCCGCGGCGACAACCCCAACGAGAACTACGGCCGCGAGCTGCTCGAGCTCCACAGCGTCGGAGTGGACGCAGGCTACACCAACGAGGACGTGCGGAATGCCTCCCTCCTGCTCTCGGGCTGGACGATCGGCGAGGACCACCGCTTCCGCTTCCGTCCGGAGTGGCACCACGAGGGCCCGTTGCGGGTGATGGACTTCGCGAGCGCCGGGACGGGTGGCCAGGCCGACGGCCTGGCCCTCCTGGACCACCTCGCCCGACACCCGGCCACGGCCCGCTTCCTCGCCTACAAGCTGTGTCGCCGCTTCGTGCAGGACGATCCCCCCGAGGCGCTGGTGGAGAGCGCCGCGGACATCTACCTGGCGAACGACACGGCGATCGTTCCCGTGCTGCGCCATCTGTTGGGCAGCGCGACCTTCTGGGAGAGCGCAGGGAAGAAGCTGCGGCGGCCCTTCGACTACCTGGTCGCGGTCCTGCGCGTGCTGGGAGCGTCGCCGGAGACCGCGGGAGGAAGCGACGCCGCACGCTGGCTCCAGGACTGGATGGCGCGGCTCGGCCAGCCGCTCTTCGAATGGCTCGATCCCGACGGCTACCCGGACCGGGCGGCCGCGTGGCTGGGAAGCGAGGCGCTGCGCCAGCGCTGGGGCTTCGCGGGAACCCTGGCCCATGGCTGGACTCGCGGCGTGGCCGTGGACCTGTCGGGGCTACTGCCCGACCCGCTTCCCGCCACGGCGGGCGAGCTGGTGGGCGCGGCGGGGGCACGCCTCCATGCCGGTCCCCTCCCCCGCTGGCTGTGGTCCGCCCTGCTGGACTTCCTGGGCGTCCCGGCGGACGCGCCGCTTACGCCCCGGCTGCTGGAGAGCCACGGGCCGGCGCTGGCGGCCCTGCTCCTGGCCTCGCCCGACTGGCAGCGCTGCTGAGTTCGCCCGGAGACTCCCATGAGCCACCGTCCCGCCTTCACGCTCACGCGACGCCGCTTCCTCCAGGGAAGCGGAGCCCTCGGCTTCGGCGGAGCGCTGCTGGCCGCAGCCGGCCCGCTCCCCGCCCACGCTGCGCCGGGACGACCCGGGCGGGGCGACGCCCTCGTCGTGGTCTTCCTGCGCGGGGGCCTCGACGCGCTCTCCGCTTGTGTTCCCTACCAGGAGCCCCTCTACTTCACGCGCCGCCCGACGCTCGCCGTTCCGGCGAGCCGCGTGCTCGACCTGGACGGGCGCTTCGGGCTCCACCCGGCGTTGGCGCCGCTGCACGAGATCTTCCAGGAGGGCGACCTCGCCGTGGTCCAGGCGGTGGGACATCCCGCCGTGAACCGCAGCCACTTCACGGCCCAGGAGCTGTGGGAGCGTGGCTTCGTGGTGGATCCGTTCGTGCCGGGGTGGGTGGCCCGTCATCTGGCCGGGACACCGGCGGACGGCGCACTGCGCGCGGTAGCGAGCCATCCCCGGCTCCCCCTGGCGCTGCGCGGAGCCTCCGGCGCCATCGCCGTGAATCACGTGGAGGGCTACGGCCTGGAGGGCTTTGCGAACTACGAGAAGCAAGCGGTGATGGCGACCCTGTCCGGCCTCTACCCGGGAGCGGACCTCCTCGCCGAGGAGCTGGCCACCAGCGCGGAGCTGGCCCGGGACGCGATCCAGGCCGTCGCCGCCGTGGACCGGCTCGACGACACGCCGGCCCACGGCGCCGTCTACCCGGACACGACCTTGGGCCGTCGCCTGAGGGACGTCGCGCGCATGCTGCGCGCACCCCAGGCGATCCCGCTCGACGCCGCGTGGATCGACGTTCCGGACTACGACACCCATGCGGACCAGGGGACCTGGAAGGAGGGTCACCTGCGAAACCTCCTCGACGAGCTCGCTCGCGCCCTGCATGCCTTCCACACCGATCTGCTGGACGTCCGGAACGAGGTCACCCTGGTCGTGGCCAGCGAGTTCGGCCGGCAGGTGCACGAGAACGGAAGCGGCGGCACCGATCATGGCGATGGTGGCTGCCTGTTCGTCATGGGGGGCGGTGTGCGTGGCGGCGTCTACGGCCGCTGGCCGGGACTCGCCGACGAAGTCCTGGTGCGCTTCTCGGGCCTCGCCGTCACCACGGACTTCCGGGACGTGCTGGCGGAGATCGTGGAGAAGCGTCTCGGCCACCCCGACGCTGGGGTCGTCTTCCCCGGGCATCTGGCGCAGCCGCTCGGCCTGGTGGACGGCGTCGCCTGACGCCGCCGGCCCGGGCGACGTTCACCCCGCGGGGCGAACGCGTCGAGGAGATCCGATTTCGCTTGCCGCGGGTCCTCCGCCCTCGGAGAATCGCCGTCCGCCAGGGGTGCATCGCTCGGGTAGACGCGACATGCTGCTTCGTGCGGCCGATGTGGGCGCCTGTCTCAGGCTGGTCGGGGAGGTCGGGGTGTCCGCTTCGGACGCCCCGACCCGAAGAGCGCGCGTTCTCTCCGGGCTCGCTTCCATCGTCGAGGCGGACGTCTGGACCTGGACCTTGCAGCGCCTCGACGGGGAGGCGCCCGCCCACCTTCCGGTGATCGAGGGCGGCTGGGTCGATGCGGCCCAGAAGGTCGCGTGGCTGCGGGGCGCCCACGCCCCGGAAAGCCGGCTCCTGCTGGGCCGGCTCGCCCCCCATCTGGACCGGCACTGCACCTTTGTGCGTCGCGATCTCCTGGACGACGCCGCCTGGTACGCCTCGGAGTACTACCGGAAGTACCGGGAGCCGGCAGGGCTGGACGACCTCCTGCTCTCGCTGTTCCCGGCGGGGCCCGGCGTGCAGAGCGCGCTGCGATTGCAGCGCTTCCAGGGACGGCCGTGCTTCGACGCCCGGGAGCGGGACCTGGTCCACCTGGTGACGGAGGCCGTCGAGTGGCTCCATCGCCCCGACCTCCCGGAGGGCGGCTTCCCGGCTCTGGACGGTCTGACGCCTCGCGCGCAGCAGGTGCTCTATCTGCTGCTCCAGGGCCAGGGCAAGCAGCAGATCGCGCAGCAGCTGTGCCTGAGCCGCCACACCGTGAGCGACTACCTGAAGGTCCTGCACCGGCACTTCGGCGTCCACACCCGCGCCGAGCTGCTCGCCCGCTTCATTCGCGACGCCGCGCCACCCCGGCCGTGAGCCCGAAGTCCAGCCGGGGGAGCGCGCCCCGCCCGCCAGCCGCACGCGCACCGGTCACCGGGCCGGAGCTCGAACCGATGGAGAGGGGCTTCCCCCCCACCGGCGTTCCGGGTATGCTGCAGTCCGTGCGGTCCCGTCCCCTGGAGCTCGCTTCGCTGGCGTCCGCCAGCCTGGTGCGCTGGTGTCTGCGACGCAGCACCAGCACCGAAGCCGTCTAGCTCGCAACTCCCCGCCTCCTCCAGCACCCGACCCCTGCCCGGGCAGTGCCCCGGGCAGGCGAAGACGACACGTGTCGACGGGCCCCGGCTCGGGACGCCCGTCCGGGAAGAACGAATGTCGGTCCAGAACCGCTCGCGAACTCCGCGCTGGGGATGGCGACTCGTTTTCGCCGCCTGGGCCTGCCTCGCCATGGGGGCGGCGCCCGCCGGCGCGCTCACCATCCCCCTCGACGTGGAGCTCGACACCGGAGGCGCCGGCCGCTTCGGCAGCGTCACCGTCGCCCCGAACGGCCCGAGCCTCGACTTCGGGGTGGTCGTCGGAGCGGACCTCGGACCCCGAGCCGACCTCCACGCCTTCTACCTGAATCTCGTGCCGGACGGGGCCCAGGTGTTCACCAACCTCCGCATCACCGCCAGCAACGCCCCCTGGACGCCGTACACCCTCGCCTTCCCCGCCGGTCCCGTCTTCGGCGGCGCCGGTGCCGCCTTCGACGTGCGGGTGGGCTTCGGATCGGGAGCCGGCCGCAAGGGCAATGGCGTGCTCCAGTTCGCCCTCTTCACGCTCTCCGCGGACCAGCCCCTGGGGCTCGACAACCTCTGGCAGCTCTCCTTCCCGAACAAGGCGGGTCCCGTGCACGTCGCCGCCCACGTGCAGGGCACCTCCTGGCCGCGGGGAGCGAATTCGATCCTGGTGGGCGGAGCGGCCCTCCCGGTGGTTGCGGTCCCGGAGCCGACCCCCGCGGTGCTGGTCGCCGTGGGCCTGGTCGCCCTGGCCGGGGGAAGGCGCTGGCGAGTCGCACGGCGCTACTTCCGGGGCCGGCTGCCGTAGTCCTGGAAGGGGTCGTCGCGCTCGCGCACCGCCTCGCGAAAGCCCACCTCCCCGGCGCGCCGGACGAAGTCGAGCCCCTCCTGGGTGTGGCGCGCCACGCCGTCGAAGAGGGTGCCGAGCAGGCGGCTCGACGCGAAGCCCATGTTCTCCACGGTCTGGTTCACCAGCAGCTTCATCATGACGAGCTGATTGGTGGGAAGCCGCGCCATGCGGCGCGCCAGGTCCGTGGCTCGGGCCTCGAGCTCCGCGTCGGGCACCGCCTCCAGGATGAGTCCGATGCGCGCCGCTTCCGGCGCGGGGATCTCGTCGCCGGTCAGGAGATAGCGCTTGGCCCGCTCGAGCCCCATGCGGTAGACCCACATGGCGGTGGTGGGCGTGCCCCAGACCCGCGCGGGCGGGTAGCCGAAGACGGCGCTCTCGCCGGCCACGATCAGGTCCGCGCACAGCACCAGGTCCGTTCCGCCGCCGAGGCACCAGCCCTGGACCGCGGCGAGCACGGGCTTCTTCGCGTACCAGAGCTTCAGGTAGGTCTCCACGAAGCGTCCCATCATGCGCAGGTCCGCCACCGAATCCCAGCTGCGCGGCCTGCGCCCGGCGTCCGGCTGCTCGTGCGGCCGCGCCGCGCCGGCGGCCTCCCGGGCCTGGGCGGCCGTGGCCCAGTCCAGGCCGTAGCCGGCGCAGAAGGCGGGCCCCTCGGCACGCAGCAGGACCACGCGCACGTCCGGGTCGGCGTCGGCCTGCTCCACCGCCGCCGCCAGCTCGTCCCGGAGCGTCGGCGTGAGGGTGTTGTATGCGCGGGGCCGGCAGAGCACGAGGTGCCGCACGCCGTCCGCGGTCTCGCTGCGAAGCGTCTCCAAGCACCCTCCCGACCTGCCGTCGCAGGGTATCGCAAGAAGGGTCTCAAACCGGGCGGCCCGTCGGCCGATCGGTGGGGCTGGAGGGTTCGCCGGATGTCCGCCTGGGGGAGGCTCCCGATCACCGCCGGCCTGGCCGCCGCCCTGGCCTGCGCCGCCGTCCCGGCGCCCGAGCGCCCGGCGCCGGCAGCGGCCAGCGTCCCGCTGGTGGAGGCGATCCGGGACGCCGAGATCGCCGTGCGCATGCACCCGGAGGATCCGGCCAGGCGCCTGGAGGCGGCGCGCCTTCGCGTGGAGGCCGGGTCCCTCCAGCGGGCGGCGGCCCACCTCCAGGTCGCCAGCCGTCTCGCCCCCCAAGACGCGGCGATCTGGCTCGCCCTGGCGGAGGTGGAGACCGGGAGGGGCAACCTCGACGGCGCCTACGTGGCGGCGCGCCGGGCGCAGGCCCTGGCGCCGGACGACCCCCGCGCGCTCACCGTCTTCGCGGCGGCCGCGGCGGCCGCAGGTCTCCACGACGAGGCGCGGGCGGCCCGCTGGCGCCTCCAGGAGCTCGCCCCGCCCGCGGCCCGGGCACCGCAGTGAGCGCCGCATCAGCCGCGCAGGCGCGCGGGATCGCGGCAGAGCTCCTTCACCAGGTTCTTGTGGTGGGCCTCGAGGGTTCCACCCCCGATCTCGAGCAGCTTGGCGTCGCGCCACAGGCGCTCCACCACGTACTCGCCCATGTAGCCGGCGCCACCCAGCACCTGGATGGCGGCGTCCGCGGCCCGTTTGCCCATCTGGGCCGCGAAGAGCTTGGTGGCGTCGGCGTCCGCCCGCTGCCCGGTGCCGTGCAGGTCGAGGCGGCGCGCCACGTCGTAGACGAAGGTGCGCGCCGCGCGATACTCGGCGAAGGTCTCGGCCACGTAGCGCTGGATCTGCCCGAAATCCCGCAGCGGTCTTCCGAAGGCCTTGCGCTGGTTGGCGTATTCGATCATCACGGCGAGGCTGCGCTGGGCGATCCCGAGCGACATGGCGGCCAGGGTGAGCCGCTCGATCTCCAGGTTGCGCATCATGTGGAGGGTTCCGTCCCCCTCCTCGCCGAGGCGGTTCGCCTCGGGCACCGGCACGTTCTCGAACACGAGTTCTGCCGTGAAGGAGGCTCGCATGCCGAGCTTGTCGGTCCATTTCTGCCCGAGCGTGAAGCCGGGCATGCCCTTCTCCACCAGGAAGGAGCTGATGCGGTCGGTACCGGTGCGCGCGTAGACCACGAAGGCGTCGCCCAGCGTCTGCTCGTCGATGCCGCCGTTGGTGATGAAGGTCTTCCGGCCGGTGATCCGGTAGCCGTCGGTCTCCCGCCGCGCCGCGGTGCGCATGGAGAGCACGTCGGTGCCCACCTCCGGCTCGGTCATGCACAGCCCGCCGACGATCTCGCCGGTCACGGCACGCGGCAGAAGGCGACGCTTCTGGGCCTCGTCCGCGTTCACCGCCACGTTGTGGGCGAAGAGGATCGCGTGGGCCAGCACGGCCAGGGCGAAGCCCGGGTCCGAGGTGGAGAGCGCCTCGCACACCTGGACGGCCGCCGTCGCGTCCAGGCCGGCGCCGCCGTACTCCTCCGGGATCGTGACGCCGAGGAGCCCGAGCTCGCCGACCCGCCGAAAGAGCGCCAGGTTGAAGCGCTCGCTGCGGTCGTGCTCCGCGGCCTGGGGCTCCACCTCCCGGGCCACGAACTCGCGCAGCGTCTCCGCCAGCAGTGCGTGCTCGGGGGTCGGCGCGCACAGATCGATGCGGCGCCAGTCCTTCGCCTGCATGGGTCGGCCTCCCGCACCCTTCGCATCGAAGGCTACCGGGTCGCCGGATGAGCCGCCCGCGCGTGCTGGTCCTGACCAAGACGACGGCCCTGGGCGGAGCCGAGCGCCTGCTGGCCAACGCGCTGGCTCACCTGGATCGCGACGCCTTCGACTACCGGCTCGCCGCTTGCGACGAAGAGGGTCCCCTCGCCGCCGCCTGGCGGGCCAGCGGGCTGGCCTTCCGGCGCCTGCCGGCTGCCGGCCCCCTGGATCCCCGCAACCTGCTCGCCCTGCGCGGGCTCCTGCGCGGGGAGCGCATCGACCTGCTGCACGCCCACCTGCCGCTCCCCGGCGTGGCGGCCCGCGTCGCCGCCCGCGGCCTGCCCACCCGCGTGGTCTACAGCGAGCACAACACCCAGGACGCCTATCATCCGGCCTCCCGGCGCCTGAACGGAGCCACCTACGCCTGGCAGGACGCGGTGATTGCCGTCTCCGCCGGCGTCGGCGCCAGCGCCGCCGCGGCCTGGGGGGCCTGGGTGGCGTCACGCACGACGGTGATCCCGAACGGCCTCGACCTGGGCTCCCTGGACCGCGGGGCGGCCGGCCCGGTGGCGCCGCCGCTGCCCGCGCCGGCGCCCGGAACCCTGGCCGTGCTGGTTCCGGCCACCCTGGCCCGTCGCAAGGGACAGGACATCCTGCTCGAAGCCCTGGCCCTCTCGGAGCGCCGCGGGGGTCCCGGGCTCGTCCTCTGGCTGGCCGGAGACGGCCCGGACCGCAAGGCCCTGGCCGTCCGGGCCCGACGCCTGGGCATCGCACCGCGCGTCCACTTCCTGGGACGACGCGCCGACGTCTTTCCGCTCATGGCCCGGGCCGACGCGGTCGCCCTGGCCTCGCGTTGCGAGGGGCACCCGCTGGCCCTGCTGGAGGCGCTGGCCCTGGGCCGTCCGGTGGTAGCGACCGCCGTAGGGGGCGTTGCCGAGATCGTGGACCCCGGCCACACGGGGCTGCTGGTCCCGCCCGAGAGCCCGCCGGCCCTGGCCGAGGCCTTGGCGCGCCTGGCCCGGGACCCGCACCTGCGCGCGCGCCTCGGGCAGACGGCAGCACGGGACGTGCGGGTCCGCTTCGACGTGCGCGCCACGGTGGCCGCGACCGAGGCCGTCTACCGGGACACCCTGGGCCGGGGCGTCTACGCGGGAGCGAGGCGTCGCGCCACGTACTCGCCGATCGCCCGGCGCGTGGCAGCGGGGGTGGCGTGGAAGACGAGCCCCAGGTCGGAGACGAGCTGGTAGGCGACCTCGGCCTCGGTCTGGACGTGCGTCCCCCCCGGCAGGTCGAAGACGAGCACGACCTGGGCCCCGAGCTCCACCGGCTCCTCGCAGTGCATGAGACAGCCGTTCTCGGACAGCGAGAGGATCGCCACTGGCCAGAAGCGCTCCCCGGCCCGGCAGTGGGCGTTGAGCTCGGTGGCGACGCGGGGCGTCGCACGCGGATGGTCCTCCAGGAGCTGCTGGATCACCCGGTAGAGCTCGTGCATGCCGGCGGGCTTGCGCACGGCGGCCACGATGCGTGGGTCGCGGCTCGGGCTGCGCCGGCCAGCGGTGAGCAGGACGATCGGCACCGGGGGCGCCGAGGGAGGCTCGTCCTTCGGGATCGACTCGAGCAGCGTCTCGTCCACGAAGCGCAGGTCGGGCCGCTGCTCGTCGAGCCCGCCGGGCAGCAGGAACAAGTCCTCGGCCGGCACGATCGTGTACTGCATGCGGGCCAGGATGGCGCGCGCCATGGGCGCGAAGGCTCGCTCCGGGGCATGAGCCACCAGCAGGCGGCGGCGGAGCGGCGGCGCGGGCGGCGGCATGCAGGGTGTATCGGCGTCCGGTCCGGGCCGATTGAGGAGCCGCGAACGGGCCTCGGAGCGTTACACTGAGGCCGATGCGGGGGGGCTTCGAGTGGGCGGCGTGGCTCGTCGCGCGGCGCGCCGAGATCGAGCGCGGCCTGCGCGCGCGCCTGGGCACGCCGCTCGATGCCGGATCGGTGGAGAGCGAGGCCCTGCGCCGCTTCCGCTCCTTCGCCGGGTCGGCGCTGGGTCGCGGCGGGGCCGCGGCCCCCGCCCTGGACGGCCTGCGCCTGGAGGGAGCCCGCTTCGGGAGGCTGCTGGATGCCTGGCTGGCGGCCGCCGAGGCAGCGGCCGGGGCCGGGGGGGTGGAGCTGCGCGCGCAGCTGGCTCCCCTGGCGGAGCGCTTCCGCGAAGCGCTCCGTGACCAGCGCGCCGCCCGGCGCGCGCGCGCCGCCCCGCGAGTCTCGCGGCGCGTCGTGCTGGCGGCGATCGATCGCATCGGCGATGCCTACCTGGCGGTGGACGTGGACAGCGGACGCATCGTGGACGCCAACCCGGCGGCGAGCGCGCTGCTGGGAGTGCAGCGCGAAGTCCTGCTCGGCTGCGACGTGCCGCGCTTCCTGGACGATTCCGCCCGCGAGCCCTGGGAGAGCCACCTGGAGGCGCTGGCAGAGAGCCCGGAGCCCCGGCGCTTCCGGGCCCTGCTGCGCGACGTCCACGGGCTGCCGGTGCCGGTGGACGTGAACGCCACCCGCTACGCCCGGCGCGAGTCCACGCTGGCCCTTGTGGTGGCGCGCCCGAGCGCCGGCGGCGCCTGGCCGGCGTAGTCAGGGAGCCAGGTGCTCCCGGAAGAAGGCGAGCATGCGGTCCCAGGCCGCGCGCGCGGTCGCCGGCCGGTACATGTCCGGGCGGGTGTCGTTCATGAAGGCGTGGCCGGCCCCCGGATAGACCCGGATCTCGTGGGGCTGTGCGCTCCTGGCGAGACGGCGCTCGAGCTCGCGCACGTCCGCCAGGGGCACGAAGGCATCGTCCGCCCCGAACAGGCCGAGTAGCGGACAGCGCAGCTTGCCGATGGCGTCGAGGGGCGAGGTGGGCTTGCGGGCGGGATCGAGAAGCTCTCCCGGTGGGGGCGCCAGCAGGCCGTGCTGGTCGGAGAGCATGCCGTAGAAGACGACCGCGGCCGCCAGGCCGCGCACGGCGCAGGCCGCCAGCAAAGCGTACTGGCCGCCCATGCAGAACCCCGTGACCCCCACCCGCCCGGTGCACGCCGCGTGGGCGGCCAGGGCATCCAGGCCACCCTGGACCTCCTCGAGCATCTGGGGGTCCGAGAGCCCGCGAATGAAGCGCCCGGGATCCTCGATGCGCACCGGGTCCAGCCTCCGGTAGAGGTCCACGGCGAGCACGCAGAATCCGACTTCGGCCAGCCGCTGCGCCAGATCGCGCGTGTGATCGGACAGCCCCCACACGTCGTGGATCATCACCACGCCCGGGTGCCGGCCCGTGTCGGGATGGACCAGATGGCCTCGCTCGAGATCGGCGCTCTGCACGCGAACGAGTATACTCGCGCGCCGTGGCGTACGAACGCGAACTCGAGATCGCCCTCGCGGCCGCCCGCGAGGCCGGCGCCATCCTGCAGCGTCACTACGACGAGGGCACCGAGCAGTGGGAGAAGGGGCGCGACGACCCGGTCACCCGGGCGGACTTGGAATCCGATCGCGCCATCGCGGCGCGCCTGCGCGACGCCTTCCCGGACGACGGCCTGCTCTCGGAGGAGAGCGTCCAGGATCCCGCGCGCGGCCGGAAGCGGCGCGTCTGGATCGTGGACCCCATGGACGGCACCAAGGAATTCACGCAGCGGATCCGGGAGTTCGCGGTTTCGATCGCCCTCGTCGACCAGGGGGAGCCCGTGGCGGGCGTGATCCTGAACCCGGCGGCACGCATCGCGGTCTGGGCCCGGCGCGGCGGCGGGACCTGGCGCGACGGGGAACGGGTGGGCGTCAGCGCCTGCCGGCGGCTCGCAGACGCGCGCGTCATCGCGAGCCGCAGCGAGATCTCCCAGGGGCGCTTCTCGCCCTACGAAGGCTGGTTCAAGGAGCTGCGGCCGGTGGGCTCTATCGCGTGGAAGCTGGCCTGCATCGCCGCCGGGGAGGCGGACCTGAACGTGTCCGTGGCCCCCAAGAACGAATGGGACGTCTGCGCCGGCGACCTGCTGGTGCGGGAGGCGGGCGGCGTGTACGTGGACTTCGACGGAGCGCCGCGCCGCTACAACCAGTCATGCACCTTGATCGACGCAGGCATGGCGGCGGGCCCGCCCGGCCTGGTGGAGGCCTTCCTGGCCCGGGAGCGCGGGCGCGCCGGGACGGCGGCCTGAAGGCGGGAGGAACGACGATGGCAGAACGTGTGACGGTGACGACCCGGGATGGGATCGCCCAGGTCCGGCTCAACCGCCCCGAAAAGCTCAACGCCCTGGACCTGGCCATGTTCGAGGCGCTGATCGGCGCCGGGCGGCGGCTCGCCGAGGATCGCGGGCTGCGGGCGGTGGTTCTGGCCGGCGAAGGGCGTGCCTTCTGTGCGGGCCTGGATTTCCAGGCCTTTCAGGGCATGGCCGGCAACGACGGGCGCACCGGACCGCGCCTGGTGCAACGCGACAGCGGCGGCCCCGCCAACTTCGCCCAGGCAGCGGCCTGGGTGTGGCGGGATCTCCCGGTGCCGGTGGTGGCCGCCGTGCACGGGGTGGCCTACGGCGGAGGGCTGCAGATCGCCCTGGGAGCCGACCTGCGCATCGTCGCCCCCGACGCACGCCTCTCGGTGCGCGAGGTGCACTGGGGACTCATCCCCGACATGAGCGGAACCCAGACGCTGCGTCACCTGACCCGCCTGGACGTGGCCAAGCTCCTGGCCTTCACGGGACGCATCGTGTCCGGCGAGGAGGCCGTGCGTCTGGGCCTGGCCACGGAGGCGAGCCCGCAGCCCCTGGAGGCGGCCCTGGAGCTGGCGCGCGAGATCGCCGGGCGTTCCCCGGATGCTGTGCGCGCCGCCAAGCGCCTGTTCGACGCCGCCTGCTTCGACTCGCTGGCCGAAGGGCTCGCTCGCGAGGAAGAGACCCAACGCGGGCTGATGGGCCGCCCGAACCAGGTGGAGGCGGTGCGCGCCAACCTGGAGAAGCGCGAGCCGCGCTTCGCGGACCCGGAGTGAGGCGCTAGAGCGTCTTCAGGGCCTCGATGATCTTGAGGACCGTCTCCTTGGCGTCGCCGAACACCATCATGGTGTTGTCCAGATAGAAGAGCGGGTTGTCGATCCCGGCGAAGCCGGGGTTCAGGCTGCGCTTGATCACCATTACCTGCCGGGCCCGGTCCACGTCGAGGATGGGCATGCCGTAGATGGGGCTGCCCGGATCGCTGCGGGCGGCGGGGTTCACCACGTCGTTGGCCCCGAGCACCAGCACCACGTCCGTCTCGGGGAACTGCGGGTTGATCTGCTCCATCTCCACGAGCTTGTCGTAGGAGACGTCCGCTTCGGCGAGGAGCACGTTCATGTGGCCCGGCATGCGTCCGGCCACCGGGTGGATCGCGTACTGGACCTTGCAGCCCCGCTTCTCGAGCAGGTCGCCGAGCTGTCGGGTGGCGTGCTGGGCCTGGGCCACGGCGAGCCCATAGCCCGGCACCACGATCGCCGAGCGCGCCGAGGAGAGGATCACCCCCGCGTCCTCGGCGGTGTAGGCCTTGACGGCGCGCCCTTCGACCGCCGCCCCCACCCCTGCCGTCACCTTGCCGAAGGCGCCGAAGAGCACGTTGGTGAGCGGGCGGTTCATGGCGTCGCACATGAGCTTGGTGAGGATGATGCCCGCCGCGCCCACCAGGGAGCCGCTGATCACGAGGCCGCTGTTTCCGAGCACGAACCCCGTGGCGCAGGCCGCGAGCCCGGAGTACGAGTTCAGCAGCGAGATCACCACCGGCATGTCGGCGCCACCGATCGGGATCACGAGCAGGACGCCGAGCGCCAGCGAGAGCGCCACGAGACCCGCGTAGGCATCCAGGGCGGTCGGATCCACCGCCACCGCCACCCCGAGCCCGAGGGACGCCAGCCCGAACACCGCATTGCTGGTGCGCTGGAGCGGGTAGGTGATCGGCGCCCCGCGCATCATTTCCTGGAGCTTGGCAAAGGCCACCAGGCTGCCCGTGAAGGTCAGGCCGCCGATCAGGGCGCCGAGCACGATGGCCACCGAGACCAGCTCGGTGGGCGACTCGCCTTCCCGCACGTAGCGCAGCAGCTCCGCCGAGGCGACCAGCGCCGAGGCGCCTCCGCCGAAGCCGTTGAGCAGCGCCACCATCTGCGGCATGGCGGTCATCTGGATGCGCAGGGCGAGCACGGTGCCGATCGCCGCCCCCACCACGATGCCGGCCAGCACGACGGTGTAGCTCACCACGTCGCGAGCGAGCAGGGTGGCCACCACGGCAATGGCCATGCCGACCGCCGCCATCCCGTTGCCGAGCGGGGCGGTGCGCGGCGACGCCAGGTTGCGGATTCCCAGGATGAAGAGGACCGCGGCGAACAGGTACGCGATCGGCAGCCAGGAGTCGCTCACGGGTCGCGCCTGCGCCTGAACATGCCGAGCATGCGATCCGTCACCAGGAAGCCGCCCACCACGTTGATGGTGGCGAAGACGATGGCCACGAAGCCGAGCCAGCTGCTCCAGGTCCGGTCGGCGTGGCCCGCCGCCAGGATGGCTCCCACGATGGTGATGCCGGAGATGGCGTTGGCCCCGGACATGAGCGGCGTGTGCAGGAGCGGCGGCACCTTCGCGATCACCTCGAAGCCCACGAACAGCGCCAGCACGAAGATGGTGAGGGCGACGGTGGGATCCTCGAGCATCAGGCCGCTCCCCGGGCGTCGCCGTCCAGGCGGGCGCGTACCGCCTCGGCCACCACCTTGCCCTCGTGGCAGAGGAGCGTCCCGCGGGTGATCTCGTCCTCGAGATCCAGGTTCAGGAGCCCTTCCTTGAGCAGGTGCAGCAGGAGATTGGTCACGTTGCGCGCGTAGGTCTGGCTGGCGTGGAACGGAGCCTGGCTGGGCAGGTTGGTGGGGCCCAGGACCAGGACGCCGTCCTGGTGAACCGGCTGGTCGGCCACGGTCAGCGCACAGTTGCCGCCCTGCTCCGCCGCCAGATCGACGATCACCGACCCCCGCCGCATGCCTCGCACCGCCTCCTCGTCGAACAGCAGCGGGGCCCGCCGCCCGGGCACCAGGGCGGTCGTGATCACCACGTCCGATGCGGCCGCCCGCTCGCGCATGAGCTCCCGCTGGCGCGCGTAGAACTCCTCGCTCTGGGCCCGGGCGTAGCCGCCGCGGTCCTCCGCATCGGCCGTCTCGAGGCTGAGCTCCACGAAGCGCGCCCCGAGGCTCTCCACCTGCTCGCGGACCACCGGGCGCAGGTCGTAGGCCTCGACCACCGCGCCGAGCCGTCGGGCGGTGGCGATGGCCTGGAGGCCCGCGACCCCCGCGCCCACCACGAAGACGCGGGACGGCGAGATGGTGCCGGCCGCCGTCACGAGCATGGGGAACAGACGCGGCAGCGCGACGGCCGCCAGCAGCACCGCCCGGTAGCCGGCGATGGTGCTCTGGGAGGAGAGCGCGTCCATGGACTGGGCGCGCGTGATGCGGGGCAGAAGCTCGAGGGCCAGCACCGAGAGGCCCGCCCCCGCCAGACGCGTCGCGAGCTCGGGACGGTCCAGGGGCCGGAACAGGCCGATCACCGCGGTCCCCCGACGCATGCCCGACGCGGCCGGATCCTGCGCCTCGAGCTCCCGGGGTGGCTGTACCGTGAGCAGGACGTCCGCCCCCGCGAACAGGGCAGCGCGGTCCGGCTCGATGCGGGCGCCCTCGCGCGCATAGGCGTCGTCGTCGAAACCCGCCGCGACGCCGGCTCCGGCCTCGACCGCGAACCCGACCTGGGTGCGCGTGAGGGCGCGCAGCGACTCGGGTACGAGCGCCACACGCCGCTCGCCGGATGCGCTCTCCTTCGGAACCCCCAGGATCATCACCCCTCCCGGATCGTCACCCGGACCCTCACGTGGGCACCTCTGCCACGCTGAGCATAGGGCATGCACGGGAGCGCTTGCTAGACTGCGCTCGGCTTCGAGGAGGCCGACCGTGAGCAAGACCTCCCGCGTGATCCGCAAGACCAGCGGCCACTTCCTGGAGGACTTTCGTCCCGGGCAGACGCTGCGCCACAAGGGCGGCAAGACGGTGACCCCGGGGCTGTTCACCACCTTCACCGAGTTCTCCATGACCACCAATCCCCTGGCCAAGAATGCGCGCTACGCCCGCGCCCACGGCTTCCGGGGCCTGGTGTGCCCGCCGGGACTCGTCATGCTCGTGGCCTTCAGCCAGACCGTGGAGGACGTCTCCGAGAACGCGCGCGCAAACCTCGAGTACATCGACATGCGCTTCGGCGCCCCGCTGTACGTGGACGACACGATCGAGGTGGAGACCAGGGTGCTGGGCGTGCGCGCCTCGAGCAGCCGCCCCAATCTCGGCATCGTCCACGTGCAGTCCACGGCCCGCAAGAACGTGGGCGCTCCGGACGAGGCGGTGGTGCTCACCTGGCAGCGCAAGGTCCAGGTCTGGAAGAAGGACGAATCCGCCGCCCTGCACGAGGGCCAGCTGGAGCCGGACCCGGTGGACTGCCCGCTCTGGCTGCCCGACTACGACCCCGGGCGGGACTACAAGGCCCTGGCCCACCTCTCCAGCCGCGACAGCTACTTCGAGGACCTCGAACCGGGCACCCGCATCGAGCACTCGCGGGGCCGGACCGTGACCGACGAGCACATCCACCTGACCGCGGTGCTCGACAACACGAGCCAGGTGCACTGCAACCAGTTCATGATCGATCTCGACCCGAATCAGTACGTGGGCGGCAAGCTGATCGTCTTCGGGGGCATCCCTTTCGTGCTGTGTCTCGGCCTCTCCTGCCCCGACGTGGGAGACAATGCGCTGGTGGACCGCATCTACACCACGGGGCGGCACACCGCCCCGCTCTTCGCGGGCGACACGGTCTTTGCCGCCACGGAGATCCGTGGCAGGCGCGATTACCCGGGCCGGCCGGACCTCGGCATCGTCGAGACGCAGCTCTTCGGCCACAAGTTCGACCGGGCCGAGGCCAGCGAGGTCTTCGAGGACGCCCCGCCGGGCTGGAAGAAGGTCGGGATCTTCGAGCTGGACCGCGAGCTCGTGGTGAAGCGCCGCAGCCACTACGCCTAGGAACCGGGGGCGGGCGCCACGCCTTCCCGGGCATCCAGCTGGGCGCGGATGGCCGCATGGCGCTCCCGGGTCAGCTCGTAGCGACGGGCCAGGCCGACCCCGAGTGCCCCGAGCAGGAAGACACCCGGACCGGCCACGAGGGCGAGCCCGAGCACCGTCCCGGCCGGGACGTCCGCAGGCTCCGCCTGCACCGGGAACCGGATCCAGGTGAGCGCCATCCCGGCCAGCCAGCCGCCCACCCCCGCCGCCGCCTTGCCGGAGAAGGAGATGGCGCCGAAGAAGACGCCCTCCTGGCGGCGGCCGGTGGCGAGTTCGTGCTCGTCGGCCACGTCGGCCAGCATCGACCCGGCCGACACCATCGCCCCGGCCGCCCCCACGGAGGCCAGAAAGCTGAAGCCATACAGGATCGGGAGATAGAGCGGACTCGCAAGCGGGGGAAACAGCCCGACGAGCTTGAGCACCGGCCCCGTTCCCATGATGCCCACGTAGAGGGAGCAGCCCGTGAGGAAGGCCGTGCGCTTGTCCAGGCGGCGGCCGGGGCCGGACCAGAGCGGCGCGCCCACCAGGATGCCCAGCAGCGACACGACCGTGAGGCGGAAGATGTGCGCCGTCTCCAGCTCCCAGAAGTAGGTGCCCATGTAGACGCCGGTGCCGTCCGCCAGACCGCGCGCCACCAGGAAGGCGAGCACCGCCACGAAGAAGGTGCGGAACGAGCGGTTGGCCAGGGCCGCGCGCATCTCGCCCACGACCCGTGACGAGGAGAAGGCCTCGGACCCGGTGGGCCGCGGGAGAAAGGGGATGCGCGAATGGGTGCCCACCGCCGAGACCAGGATCAGCAGCGTCATCATGGCGCCGAAGCAGAGCCCCAGGGCCGGATAGGCGGCGGGATTCAGCTGGCCGTTCGGGAACTCCGGCGTCGGCCGGAAGAAGACCTCACCCGCGGAGGCGAAGAAGACGGCGGCGCCGAGGAAGCCGAAGAAGATCCGGTAGGCCACCACCACGGTGCGCTCGGCATAGCCGCGGCTGAGCTCCGCCCCGAGCGCCAGGTGCGGCACGTGGTAGAGCGTCATGGCCGCCCGCGCCAGGACGGTCCCGACCAAGAGCCAGGCGAACAAGGCCGTCGGGCCCAGGTCGCGGGGCGGATGGAAGACCAGGGCGAAGCTGGCTCCCACGGGCAACGCGGCCGCGTACAGGAGCGGATGGCGCCGGCCCCAACGCGTGCGGAGCGAGTCCGAGATGGAGCCGATCACGGGGTCCGTCACCGCATCGAACAGCAGGGCCAGCAAGAGCGCGACGCCTGCCCAGGCGGCCGAGAGCCCCAGGACCTGGCTGTAGAAGAAGAGCAGGAAGACGGCGAACGCGGAGTTCTTGATGCCTTCGGCGGCCTGCCCCACCCCGTACGAGAGGCGCGTGGCGAGCCCCAGCTCCATGGCGCCCTGCGGGGCCTCGGCTCAGCTGCGGTAGAGCTGGATCTCGTCCAGGTGCCGCTCGCGCATCTCGGTGTCGAGGACGCCGAGCCCTTCGCGCTCCGCCAGACACAGGATCCCGATCTTTCCCTCGTGCTCGTTTCGGTGCACGGAGAGGGCCGCCCGTCCCGAGCCCTCCAGCGGGAAGGTCCGCGACAGGGTCGGATGGATCGAGCCCTTGCAGATCAGGCGGTTCGCCTCCCAGGCCTCCCGGTAGTTGGCGAAGTGCGAGCCCACGATCCGCTTGAGGCTCATCCACAGGTAGCGGTTGTCGTAGACGTGCTCGTAGCCCGTGGTGGAGGCGCAGGTCACGACGAGGCCCCCCTTGCGCGCGACGAAGACGCTCGTCGCGAAGGTCTGGCGCCCCGGGTGCTCGTAGACGATGTCCGGGTCCTCGCCGCCGGTCAGCTCGCGGATGCGGGCCCCGAAGCGGCGCATCTCCTTCATGTTCATCCTGTCGCCGTCCCAGAACCGGTAGTCGTCGGCCTTGCGGTCGATCACCCGTTCGCAGCCGAGACGCCGGACGATGTCCACACGCTTCGGGCTCGAGACCACGCCCACCGGGAAGGCTCCCCCGTTGAGGGCGTACTGGGTGGCGTAGCCGCCGAGGCCCCCCGACGCGCCCCAGATCAGCACCACGTCGCCCTGCTTCATGGCGGCGCCGTTCCGGGAGACGAGCTGCCGGTAGGCGGTCGAGTTCACCAGGCCGTTGCAGGCCGACTCCTCCCAGGTCAGGTGCTCGGGCTTCGGCATGAGCTGGTTGGCCTTGACCAGCGCGATGTCCGCCATGCCGCCGAAGTTGGTCTCGAAGCCCCAGATCAGCTGGTAGGGATCGAGCATGGCGTCGCCGTAGCCGTCGGGCTCCTGCATCTCCACGTCGGCGCAATGGATCACCACCCGGTCGCCGGGCTTCCACTTGGTGACGCCGGGACCCGTGCGCAGCACGACCCCGGAGGCGTCGCTCCCCTGGATGTGGTAGGGCAGGTCGTGGCGCTCCCAGAGCTCGCCGCGCCGGGCGTTGCGCTCCAGAAAGACGAACGTGGGCAGCGGCTCGAAGATCGACGTCCACACCGTGTTGAAGTTGATGGCGGAGGCCATGACGGCCACCAGCGCCTCGTTGGGCCCGAGCTCCGGGACCGGGACCTCGTCCACGTGCAGGGACTTGGTCGGGTCCTTCTCGGCGGAGGGCATGCCCTCGAACATGGCCGCCTCGTCCTTGTGGGTCGTGACGGCCCGCATGGTCTTCGGGAGCGGGATTCCCAGGATCTCGTCGGCGCCGGCGCGGGCCTCGATGGCCTGGACGATGGGCTTCATGCGAGCAGACATGCGGGGACCTCCCTGACGCGGCCGGGACGGACGTTGGGCCGCTAGGGTACCCGCGTCCCCCGGCGCTCGCGAGAGGCTACGCTCCGCTCGTGCACCGACCTCTGGAGCTGCACCGCAGCGCCTTCCCGGGACGGCCGGCCTTCGACACGGCGGTCTCGCGGGCGCTGTTGTGGCGGGTGGCCGACGGCTCGCTGGCCGAGAGTCTGCGCCTGTATCGCCCGGACGACGTCCTGGCGTTCTCCGTGCAGGACCGCACGCGTCCCGGCTTCGCCCGGGCGGTGGAGGCCGCCCGCGCCCGGGGCTTCGCGCCGGTCCTGCGCCTGGCGGGCGGGCGGGCGGCCGTCTTTCACTCCGGGACCCTGGCCTTCGCCTGGAGCGCTCCGATCCGGGACGCCCGCCTCGGCATCCGGGAGCGCTTCGAGAGCATGGCGACCCTCGCCGCCGACGCGCTCCGGCGTCTCGGCGTGGACGCCCGGGTGGGGGAGGTGGCGGGCGAGTACTGCCCGGGCGCCTGGAGCGTGAATGCGCGGGGGCTCACGAAGCTTGTCGGTGTGGGCCAACGGCTGGTGCGCGGTGCGGCCCACGTCGGGGGCGTGGTGGTGGTGCGCGGGCACGAGCGGGTGCGCGCGGTGCTCGAGCCGGTCTACCGGGAGCTCGGCTTCGAGTTCGATCCCCGCACGGTCGGCAGCGTGGAGGCCGAGGTCGGCGACGTCACCCCCGAACACGTGACCGAGGCGCTGTTGGCGGAGTTCCGGCGCCGGACGACGGGCATCGTCGAAGCCGAGCTCGACGCCGAGACCCTCGCCCTCGCCGCGCGCCTCGAGGCGCAGCATCGGGCCACCGCTGCGCCGCCCGGCGTGCTTGCCCGCCTGCCGGAAACCGGTTAGCGTTCGCGGGTCTTCGCGCCGCCGCCCGCGCGCGCGGCCGCCCTGGGAAAGGGTCCATGCGTTTCTACGAGTACGAATCGAAGGCGCTCTTCGACCGCCACGGGCTTCCGCTCGGAAAGCGTGGCGTGGCCCGCACGCCGGAAGAGGCGCGCCGCATCGCCGCCAACCTCGGCGGCCCCGTGGTGCTCAAGAGTCAGGTGCTCTCCGGCGGGCGCATGAAGGCCGGCGCCGTGAAGTTCGCCGACACGCCCGACCAGGCCGCCCGTTGCTTCGACCAGATCCTGCCCATCCTCGTGAACGGGCAGAAGGCGCGCGCGGTGCTGGTCGAGCAGAAGAGCCCGGTGGCCCAGGAGTACTATGCGGGAGTCACGTGGGACGCGCGCGCCAAGCGCCCCGTCATCGTGTTCAGCGACATGGGCGGCATCGACGTGGAGGAGGTGGCCGAGAAGCACCCCCAACACGTTTCCAAGACCCACCTGTCCACGATCCTGCCCTTCACGCCGCGCGTGGCCAAGGAGGCCGTCGCGGCCACGGGGGTGACCGGCAACGAACTCAACCGGCTGACGCCGATCGTCGCCACGCTCGTCGAGATCTTCCTGCGCTACGACCTGACCCTCGCCGAGATCAACCCGCTTGCGCGTCTCGAGGACGGGCGCTTCGTGGTTCTCGACGGCCACGTGGACATGGAGGCGGAGGCGCGCGACAAGCACGCGAAGCTGCTCGAGGAGCTCGGCATCCGTCCCGAGGAGACCCGCCAGGCCCGGCCGCCCACGGAGTTCGAGATCCGCGGCGCGCAGGTGGACCGCGTAGACCCCCGCGGCGTGGCGGGCAACGTGGTGGAGTTCGACGGGAACCTCGGCCTCGTGATCGGGGCCGGGGGGGGCTCCCTGACCCTCTTCGATGCGGTGCGCAAGCACGGCGGGAAGCCTGCCAACTACTGCGAGATCGGCGGGAACCCGAGCGTCAAGAAGGCCTGTGAGCTCACCAAGCTGATCCTCTCCAAGCCGGGCGTGGAGAAGATCGCGGTGATGATGAACGTCGTGTCCAACACCCGCGTCGACATCGTGGCCCGCGGAGTGATCAAGGGCTGCGTGGAGTCCGGAAGGCACCCGAAGGACGTGATCGCCATCTTCCGCATCCCCGGCTCCTGGGAGGAGGAGGGCTCCAAGATCCTGCGCAAGTACGGCGTCGAGTATTGCGACCGCAGCGTCTCCATGTACGACGCAGCGGGCCGCGCCGTCGCGAAGATGGGCTGAGGCGAGCCGGGGCACGAAGCAAGCCATGTCGATCCTCATTCACAAGGACACGACCTTCATCGTCCAGGGCATCACCGGCCGCGAGGCCGTGAACCTGACCCGCGAGAATCTGGCCTACGGCGCCAGGATCGTGGGTGGCGTCACCCCGGGGCGGGCCGGTCGCGAGGTCTACGGCGTGCCGGTCCACGATTGCGTGCGCGACATCACGTCGCAGCGGAAGGTGGATGGCGCGGTGGTGAGCGTCCCGCCGAAATTCACGCGCGACGCGGTGTTCGAAGCGCTCGAGAACGGGATCCAGCTGATCGTGATCGTGACCGAGCGCATCCCGCGCCAGGAAGTGGCTCAGATGGTGGAGCTCGCGAAGCTGCGTGGCGCCCGCATCATCGGGCCGAACTGCCTCGGCATCATCTCCCCGGGCGAGGCGAAGATGGGCGGGATCGGTGGGCCGGCCGAGGACACCCGCAAGGCGTACAGCCAGGGCCCGGTGGGCGTCATGTCGCGCTCCGGCGGCATGACCACGGAGATCGCCAACACGTTGACCGCCGCCGGCCTCGGGCAATCCACTGCGGTGTCGATCGGCGGCGACGCCGTCATCGGCTCCACCTATGCGGAGCTCATGCCGCTCTTCGAGGCGGACAGCGAAACCCAGGCGATCGCAATCTACTCCGAGCCAGGGGGGCGCATGGAGGCGGAGCTGGCCGAGTGGGTGCAGGAGAACCGGTCGCGGCTCCCGATCGTGGCCTTCATGGCCGGCCGCTTCATGGACGAGATGCCGGGGATGCGCTTCGGACACGCCGGCACCATCGTAGAAGGCAAGGCGGATACCACCGCCGAGAAGATCGCCCGGCTGCACAAGGCTGGCATCGCCGTCGCGGAGCGCATCGAGGAGATCCCGGCGCTCATCCGCGAGCGGCTCGGAGAGGCGCACTAGTCCCATGCCCGGCATGTTCATCGACGTCCGCGTGGATCCCCGGGTCGCCAAGGACCCGGCCGTGGCCCGGAAGCTCACGGAGGTGTGCCCGGTGGCCATCTTCGCCCAGCGCGAGGATGGCTCGCTGCGCGTCGTCGAGGAGAACCTCGACGAATGCGTGTTGTGCGACCTCTGCACCGAGGCCGCCCCCTCCGGCAGCGTCCGGATCGTCAGACTGTACGAGGAGTAGACGCCATGCGTCCCGCCAAGGATTTCTTCCGGCCCCTGGCCATCGGCGCGCCCGAGCCGGTCCGCGAGATTCCCGTCCGGCCCTCGCGGATGATCCACTTCTTCGACCCGAGCAACCCGAAGATGGCGGCCAAGGTCCCGGAGCTGGCGCCCCGCTGCGACGTGCTGCTCGGGAACCTGGAAGACGCCATCCAGGCCGACCGCAAGGTGGAGGCCCGCGAAGGGCTGATCAAGATCGCCCGCAACACCGAGTTCGGCGATTGCCAGCTCTGGACGCGGGTGAACAGCCTGGACAGCCCCTGGGCCCACGACGACCTGGTCCGGCTCGTCACCGAGATCGGGGACAAGCTCGAGGTGATCATGATCCCCAAGGTGGAGGGTCCCTGGGACATCCACTACGTGGACCGGATCGTGGCCCAGCTCGAAGCCAAGGCGGGGCTGCGTCGGCCGCTGCTGCTGCACGCCATCCTCGAGACGCACCTGGGCGTGGTCAACGTGGAAGCCATCTGCGGGGCGAGCCCCCGCATGCAGGGCCTCTCCTTCGGACCGGCGGACCTGGCCGCTTCGCGGCGCATGAAGACCACGCGCGTGGGGGGCGGGCATCCCGGCTATCTGGTGCGCACGGATCCGGACCCCGAGAACCCCGACGCAGCGCGCATCACCGCCCAGCAGGATCCCTGGCACTACACGCTGGCCCGCATGGTGGACGCCTGCACCGCCCACGGCTGCCTGCCCTACTACGGGCCCTTCGGCGACATCCGGGACACCCTCGCCTGCCAGGACCAGTTCCGCGCCGCCTTCCTGCTCGGCTGCGTGGGAGCCTGGTCGCTGCACCCGGCCCAGATCGAGATCGCCCGCAAGGTGTTCAGCCCGCCGGTGGAGGAGGTGCTGTGGGCGAAGCGCGTGATCGCGGAGATGGGCGAGGGCAGCGGCGTCGTGATGATCGACGGGAAGATGCAGGACGACGCCACCTACAAGCAGTGCAAGGTGATGGTGAACTACGCCAAGCTCATCGCCCGCAAGGACCCGGAGCTGGCCGAGCAGTACGGCTTCTCCGCCCAGGACCTGGCGGACCGAAGCTAGGCGGCCGCGCCGCGTGCCCTGGGGACGCGGGGTCTCGGCCTCCTCCTCGCACTAGGAGGAGAGCTCGAGCATGCGCTCGAGGGGCCGCAGCGCCCGCACCCGGATCGCCTCGGGCACGGTGACCTCGGGCGCCAGGTCCCGCAGGCAGAGGTAGAGCTTCTCGAGGGTGTTGAGCCGCATGTAGGGACAACGGTTGCAGGCGCAGCTCTCGTCCAACCCTGGCGCCTGGATCAGCGTCTTCTTCGGCACGCGCTTCTGGATCTGGTGGAAGACGCCGTCCTCGGTGGCGATGATGAGCGTCTGGGCCGGCGAGGCCACGGCCCGCTCGATGATCCCCTTGGTGGAGCCGATGAAATCGGCCTGGTCCAGCACCGCCTCGTCGCATTCGGGGTGGGCGAGCACCTCCGCGTCCGGGTGCTTGACGCGAAGCTGGGTCAGGGCCTTCGCGTTGAACTGCTCGTGCACGATGCAGGTCCCGGGCCAGATGATGAGGTCCGGACGCTTGGCCTGCTTCGCCACCCAGCGCCCGAGATGACGATCCGGCGCGAAGATCACCGGTCGGTCGGCGAAGTGGGACACGATCTCCGCCGCGTTCGACGAGGTGCAGATCACGTCGGAGAGCGCCTTCACCTCGGCGGAGGTGTTGATGTAGCTCACCACCACGGCACCCGGGTGCTCGTCGATGAACTTCTGGAAATCCCCGGCCGGACACCCGTCGGCCAGGGAGCAGCCCGCCTCCAGGTCCGGCACCACCACCGTCCGCTCCGGGTTCAGGATCTTCGCGGTCTCGGCCATGAAGTGGACCCCGCAGAAGGCGATCACGTCGCGCTCCACCTTCTGGGCCGTGCGCGCGAGCGCGAGCGAGTCGCCCACCACGTCCGCCAGGTCCTGGACCTCGGACTCCTGGTAGTAGTGGGCCAGCAGGATCGCGTTGCGCTCCTCCTTCAGCTGGAGGATCGCCTCCTCGAGATCCGCCGGGAACGTCTGGCGGAGCGGTGCGGCCGTCATCGCCTGGCCGGTGCAACCTCCTGCGCTTGGAGAAAAAAGAATAAGCATGAGGACTTGGAAGACAAGGGCAGGCTCGGGCCCCGGACCCCGGCGCTGTAGAGCCGCTCCCGGCCCGGAGGGGAAAACCCTTTCCCAATCGGCGGAATGGCCGTTCCGAGACGTCGCGTTTCCCAGGCCGCCGGGAGGCGACCGCGAGGAGCCAAGCTGCTGATTTCCAAGGGCTTCAGGAAATCGAGGCGCACTGAGCAGGCTGGAACGGGAGTTGCATCGGGTTTGCCACGGGAAGGGATGCGCCTTGCATCTCGAGGGCCGGTCCGCCCCTTCCCAGGGTGAACCGGCGCCTTGTTCGGATGGCGGCCAGAGGAAGCAGCGGCCGGAGGAAGCAGCCGATGGCGGGCGGAGTCGGAATCGGGATGGCCAGTCTCGCGCCGGGAGCGCGGATCGCGGCGGCCCTCGGCCTGGTGGGCGCTCTCGTGCTGCTGGGCGCCCCCGCCCAGGCGGTCTTCCTGGGCCTCCAGCCGGGCGACACCATCGACAGCATCGGCTACACGATCGATCCGGGTGCAGGCGCCTTCGCGGATGCCGCGGATACCCTCGACATCGACGCCCAGGCCGACAACATCGACGTGGGCACGGGCGTCCGCACCGAGATCAGTGGCGGCGCCATCGCGGTCAACCTGAACCTGGCTTCCGAGTCCCTGCTCTTCCTGGGCGACGGGGGCACGGGCGGCCTGACCTTCATCTACGAGTACACCGCCAGCTTCGCCGGGCGCGCCGGCGTCGATGACGTCGCCCTCTACGCCCCGACGGGCGGTCCGGCCCCGGAGCAGGACGGCCGCCTGCTGATCCGCGGCGAGTTCGTGTCCGACCCGACGGCCGAGGTGAGCGTGTTCTTCGACACGGCGGGACTGCTGGGCCCGCCGAGCCTGACCATCACCGGCACCTTCGACGTGCAGGCGGGCGGCGACCCGATCTTCGAGAGCGCGTTCGGAAGCCAGGGTGACCTGGCCGACATCATCGGGATCAGCTCCTCGAGCAGCCCGTCGCTCGTCGCGCTGCTGGCCGACGGCTACCTCTTCTCGGTGCGCGACACGGACCTCGGAGCCTCGGGCTGTGGCTCGCAGGCGGCGGGAACGCCGTGCGTCGGAAACGTCGTGAACCAGACCGGCGGCTTCACCTTCTCCGGCAACGGGGAGATCGTGCCCCAGAATCCGTCGGCGTTCGTGCCGGAGCCGAGCACTGCCGCCCTGCTCGCACTCGGATTGGCGGGCCTCGCCCGGGGAGGCCGCGCGCGGCATCGGCGCTCAGGGGCGCGGGGATGAATCAACTGGATTCCGGAGGGGGGTCCTAGCATGGCATGCGCGAAGCGATTGCTGATGGCGACGTTGTTGTTGACGTTGCCGGTGACGGCCGGCGCCACTTCGTTCGAGCTGATCACGGCGACGGATCCGAAGGCCCGCTTCACCGTGAGCAACGGCGTCGTCACCTCGCTCGAGGCGGGCGGCAGCGACGCGGTGGTCCTGCCGGGGACCTCGCTGGGCGGCAACGCCCGGCTCCACATCGAGCTCCAGAAGTCGGGAGCGGAGACCCAGTTCGTCGTGGGGACTCCGTTTGCGGGCACCCCGGACGGCGTTCCGGACCTCTGGATCGTGGATTCGGTGACCTCCCAGGTGCTGATCACCGCGCAGCTGAACTCGATCAAGGTGAGCGGCTACACGGGCGGCGCCGCCGGCTCGGCCCTCACGTCGGTGACGTTCGGCGGCCTCGACCCCTTGCAGAGCGACCTGACCCTGACCGGCGGGTCCCGGGCCGGCAGCTTCGGCGGCGTCGGGGCCAAGGCGGAGCTCTCGATCCTGCTCAACAAGCCGACCGTCGCCTTCCCCACCACCTTGCAGCTGTTCTCGGGCGCGGATCTCTTCGACGAGAACTTCGACGCCCAGATGAATGTGCAGCTCCAGTTCCACACCCCGGAGCCGGGCTCCCTGGCCCTGGTCGGGCTGCCCCTGATCGGTCTCGCGGCCTGGAGAGGCGCGCGTCGGCGTCGCGCCTAGCCGCCTGCGCTCCGGCCCCTCGCCCCCGCGTTCGCCCGGCTCGGGGTATGCTGAGCCCACGACGCCGCCGTCCGGAATCCGTGTGTGCATCCTCCTCCTGGTGGCCGGGCTCCTCGTCCCGGCTTCCGGCGCGGCCCAGCTCCTGACGGGCGATCTCAACGGCGACGGGGAGGTGGACGCAGCCGACGCCGCGCTGCTCCCGGCCTGGTACGGCGCCGCTCCGGGAGACCCGACCTTCGAGCCGGCCGCGGACCTGAACGGCGACGGGCGCATCGACTTTCTGGACCTCGGTCTGTTCGGGGCTGGCTTCGGGGCCACCGGCGGGCCCGTGGACACGACGCCCCCGACCCTGTTCGTGACGCTGAACGACGTCCCCGACGACATGAACGACCTGCTCGTGGTGCCCCCGGAGCGCTTCCAGGTCACCCTGGCACTCGACAGCGCCGGGGGAAGTGCCCTCGACACGGCCTCCCTCTCGGTGACGAGCGACCAGGCCGCGGGGATCCACCCGGCCGGCGCCGAGCTGGCCGGAGAGTTCACGGTGACCCCCACCCGGGCGGCGTGGGAGCTGCCCGCCGGGAGCAACCTGCCCCGCACGTCGCACTTCCTCACGGTGTCGGTACGGGACCTGGCAGGCAACCTGGCCTCCCGGGTGTACGGCTTCGCGGTGCGCGACTTCGCGGCGGGAGCGCCGCTCGAAAACCTCCAGACCGTCTTCCTGGACTTCGACCAGAACCGCAGCCTGACCACCGCGGTGGACTTCCTGGAGGACCTGCGCGAGTACGGCCTCTCCGCCGCGGCGGCGCCGACCATCGAGACGCAGATGCGCGACCGGCTCGTCGCCGAGATCGTCTCCCGCGCGCATCCCTTCTTCGGAGTCAACCCGGACGGGACGCCCGGTCCGGACGCGGCGAACCTGGTGTTCCAGGCCACCCTGCCCGGCGTCCCGCACTCGCGCCTCTGCGTGGGCGGGCAGTCCTCCCTGGGCGGCTCCTTCCTGGGCTCCTCGACCCTGGACGTGAACAACCTGAACGAGACCTCCGACGAGTGCGCGCTCGGTTCCGTGTTCGGGGTGTTCCCCCAGGCGATCGACAACCTGTGGGGCGCCAACGCCGGCTTCCAGGCGACCTTCGGCCCCCTGGATCCCGACGCAGGCGGCACGCCGGTGGGCCTCCACCCGCTCGACGCGACGGTCCTGGCCCCCGGCTTCGATCCGGCCGGCGCCCCGTCCGCCCAGCTCGCCCGCTGGAGCGCGATCGAGAGCGCCGTGGACACCTTCGCCCAGATCGTGGCCACCGCGGTCGCCCACGAGACCGGCCATCTGCTGGGGCTGGTGGCCCACGGCCCCGCTCCCGGCGGCCTGTGGGGTGGGTCGACCGGCGGCAACAAGGATCACAACGTGACCCCGGGCGGAACGACCCCGGCCCCCAACTGGCTGATGAACAGCGGGGGAAGCTTCACCTTCGAGGAGATCACGGCACGCGGGGGGGTCCCCCTCCCGGTGTTCCGCCCCCTCAACTGGGCCTATCTGCGCGATCGGGTCGTGCTCGACGCCTCGGTGACGGGGCTCTTCCCGGCCCCGACCCTGACCAGCGTGCAGCCCGCCTCGTTCTCCTTCGCGGGCGCGGGCTCCCAGCTCGTGACCTTCCAGGGCACGAACTTCCTCGCCACCCCCGGCATCGAGCTGCTGACCGAGGGCGACCCCACGCCCAATCCCGTCCTGAGCGTGGCCTTCGTGAACTCGCAGACCGTCACCGGAATCGTCTTCTCGTTCCTGGCGCCGCCCGCCCTCTACGACGTCCGGCTGCGCAACCCGGACGGCCAGGAGGTGATCCTGGTGGGCGGACTCGAGATCCTGCCGTGAGGGGGAAGACCCTGGCGCTGGCCCTCGGGGCGCTCGCGCTGCTGGGAAGCCCGTGCGGTGGAGGGCCGGCCGGGCCGAGTGCCGCCGTGAGCCTGGATCCCTTGTTCGTGACGGTGCAACCGGGCGGCTTCGTGGACCTGGCCGTGCTGATCACCGGTGCGACCCAGCCGGTCCAGGCCTTCGAGTTCACCGTGGAGGGCGATCCGGGCATCCTGATCCCCTGGCAGGCCCTGCCCCATGCCCAGTACGACGACGACGGGAAGCTTTTCGTGGCGCCGCAGGTCGATCTCGGGACGGGGCGCATCGAGCGGGTGGTGGACCTCCGTCACGGTGCCGGGGCACCCACCGGCTCGTTCCGGGTGGCGACGCTGCGCTTCTTCGCCTGGGAGAAGGGGACGACGACGGTGCGCGTGGTGGGAGGCGGGCTCGCCACGGCAAGCGGCCAGCCCTTCGACACGACCCTCTTCTCGGCCACGGTGAACGTCGTGCCGTGAGCGCGACGGCAGGCGTCAGAGATCCCAGAAGAAGTCCTGGTTGGTGAGCTCCCGAGCCTCGGCAAGGGTCTCTCCGCCCGGCGCGCCCGGGACCGCGGCGCGCAGGCGCGCCACCTGCTGCTCCAGGTCGAGCGTCTCGCGCTCCCAGTAGTCGTCGGTGCCGAAGTGCGGAAAGGTCGATCGGAACGGCGCCTCCTCCCAGCGGCTCGCGATCCAGCCTGCGATGCGCAGGAAGCGCAGGGCCCGCAGCGGCTCCACCAGCTCGAGCCAGCGCGCGTCGAAGTCGTGGAACTGCCGGTACGCGGCCACGAGCCGCTCGCGCTGCCGCGCCCCTTCCGCGTCGCGCCCGGGCACCAGCATCCAGACATCGTGCACCGCCGGCCCCACCACGAAGTCGTCGAAGTCCAGGAAGAACCAGCCTTCGCGGCCCCGCAGCAGGTTGCCCGGATGGCAGTCGCCGTGGATGCGGTGGAAGGGGACGCCGCCGCTGCGATCGGCGTACACCCGGGCGGCCTCCTCCACGGCCGCCCGGTAGGGGCGGGCCCGGGCGGCGGGAAGGAAGCCACCCGCCTCGAGCCGCTCGAGCGGCTGCAGGAAGAAGCCTTCGGCGCTGAGACGCGGGCGGTTCGGCGCCGCTCGCGTGGCGCCTACCGCATGGACCCGCGCCAGCAGCCGCCCCAGGATTTCCAGGTCCTGGTCCGAGAACTCTTCCGGCTCCCGCCCGCCCGTGCGCGGCCAGACGCCGAAGAAGACGCCCGCGAGGGCGCCCAGGGTGCCTCCGTCCGGCAGCCGGAGCGGCGCGCAGACGGGGATCTCGGCATCGCGCAGGTCGAGCAGGAAGCGGTGCTCGTCGAGAAGGGCCTCCCGGCTCCAACGCCCGGGCCGGTAGAACTTGACCACCACGTGGCGCTCGTCCTCGAGGCGCACGTCGTAGACGCGGTTCTCCAGGAAGCGCAGCGGCGCGCACTGGCCCGTGGGCCGCAGGCCCGCCGCCTCGACGGCGTCGAGGGCCGCCGCGGGCCCCAGGCGATGGAAGAATCCTTCCCGCACGGACGCCGAGCGTAGCGGAGCCGCATCGGCGGGCCCGGTTTGCTCCGGGAGAACGGTTTGTGTAGGATTCGCGGGGACTTACGGAGGGACCTCATGTCCCCGGCGCAGCGCCATCGCCCCTGGGTGTTCCGCACCTACTCCGGGCACACCTCCGCCCGCGCCAGCAACGCGCTCTACTGCAGCAACCTGGCCAAGGGGCAGACGGGCCTGTCCGTGGCCTTCGATCTTCCCACCCAGACCGGCTACGACTCGGACCATGCCCTCGCCCGAGGCGAGGTGGGCAAGGTGGGCGTCCCCATCTGCCACGTGGAGGACATGCAGACGCTCTTCGAGGGCATCCCCCTCGAGCGCATGAACACCTCCATGACCATCAACGCCACGGCGGCCTGGCTGCTGGCGCTCTACGTGGCGGTGGCCGAACGCCAGGGTGCGAAGACCAGCGACCTGCAGGGCACCACCCAGAACGACATCATCAAGGAATACCTCTCCCGGGGCACCTACGTGTTCCCCCCCGAGCCCTCCCTGCGGCTGATCAGCGACATGGTGGCCTACAGCGTGGATGCGATCCCGAACTGGAACCCCATCAACGTCTGCTCCTACCACCTGCAGGAGGCCGGAGCGACACCGGTGCAGGAGATCGCCTACGCCATGGCCAATGCGATCGCCGTCCTCGACGCGGTGCGGGCGCGAGGCGACGTGCCCCGGGACGCGATCCCGCGGGTGGTGGGCCGCATCTCCTTCTTCCTGAATGCCGGGATCCGCTTCGTCGAGGAGACGTGCAAGGTGCGCGCCATGACGGAGCTGTGGGACGAGATCACCCGGGAGCGCTACGGGGTGGCGGACGCCAAGCTGCGCCGTTTCCGCTACGGCGTGCAGGTGAACAGTCTCGGGCTCACGGAGGCGCAGCCCGAGAACAACGTGATCCGCATCGTGCTCGAGGCCCTGGGGGTCACCCTCTCCGAGCGCGCGCGCTGCCGCGCCCTCCAGCTGCCGGCCTGGAACGAGGCCCTGGGGCTTCCACGCCCCTGGGACCAGCAGTGGTCGCTTCGCATCCAGCAGATCCTGGCCTACGAGACGGACCTGCTCGAGTACCCCGACCTCTTCGACGGATCTCCGGTCGTGGAGGCCCGGACCGCGGAGCTCAAGGAGGCCGCGCGCGAGGAGCTCGAGCGGGTGCTCGCCCTGGGCGGGGCCGTGGCGGCCGTCGAGAACGCCTACATGAAGCAGCGGCTGGTGGAGTCGCACACGGCTCGGCTGCGGGCGGTGGAGTCCGGCGAGATCCAGGTCGTCGGCGTCAACTGCTGGACCGAGACCGAGCCGTCGCCGCTGCTGGAGGGCGCGCGCTCGGTCCTCCAGGTGGACGAGTCCGCCGAGCGGGAGCAGGTGGAGCGCCTGCGCGCCTTCCGCAGCCGCCGCAACCCCGGGGAGGTGCGGGCGGCGTTGCGCAACCTGAGGGACGCGGTGGCGGCCGGCGGCAGCGTGATGCCGCCCTCCATCCGCGCCGCCCACGCTTGTGTCACCACCGGGGAGTGGACCGACGCGCTGCGGGAGCTGTTCGGGGAATACCGGGCGCCCACGGGGGTGGTGGCCCGGCCGGCCGAGGAGGCGGACGCGCGCATCGCGGCGCTGCGCGCCCGCACCCGCGAGCTCGGTCGGCGCCTGGGGCGGCCCCCCAAGATGCTGGTGGGAAAGCCGGGCCTCGACGGCCACAGCAATGGCGCCGAGCAGATCGCTGTGCGCGCGCGGGACGTGGGCATCGAAGTGGTCTACGAGGGGATTCGGCTCACCCCGGACGAAATCGTGCAATCCGCACGCGACGAGGGCGTGCACGTGATCGGGCTCTCGATCCTGTCCGGCTCCCACGGCGTGCTGGTCCTGGACGTCCTCGATGGCCTGCGCAAGGCGGGCCTGCAGGACGTCCCGGTGGTGGTGGGCGGCATCATCCCCGAGGACGACGCGGAGCGACTGCGCGCCGCCGGGGTGTGCCGCGTCTACACGCCGAAGGACTTCGACCTGACCCGGATCCTGGAGGAGATCGTGGATCTCGTGGGAGGGTCGGCCGCTGAGGCCTGACCTGGCCCGGCGCCTCCTGGCCCGGGAACGAGAGGCGGTGGCCGAGGCGCTGAACCTGGTCGACGACCGGCGCCCGGAGCGCCGCGAAGCCGCCCTGGTGCTGCTCGACACCGTCGACCGCGAGGGTCCGCGTCCGGGCGCCCACCGCGTGGGTTTGACCGGCGCGCCCGGGGCGGGCAAGTCGACGCTCCTCGATGCGCTGGTGCGCCTGCTGCGCCGGCGCGGCGAGACGGTGGGGATCGTGGCGGTGGACCCGTCGAGCCGGGTCTCGGGCGGGGCGCTGCTCGGGGACCGCGTGCGCATGCGCTCCGGCGCGCGCGACCCCGGCGTGTTCGTGCGCTCCATGGCCGCTCGCGAGCGCCTGGGCGGGATCGCCGACGCCACCCGCGCCGGGGTGACCGTCCTGGCCGCGGTCTTCGACTGGGTCTTCGTGGAGACGGTTGGGGTAGGCCAGTCGGAGACCGACGTGACCGCGCTGGTGGATACGCTCGTCTTCGTGGCACAGCCCAACTCCGGCGACACGCTCCAGTTCATGAAGGCCGGGGTGCTGGAGCACCCGGACGTGTTCGTCGTGAACAAGGCGGACGCGGGGCCGGCGGCGGAGCGCACGGCCCACGAGCTCGAGGCGGGGCTCGGCCTGGGGCGGCGCACCACGGGAGGATGGAACGCCCCGGTGCTGCGCGCCTCGGCCCGGGACGGCCGCGGCATCGATGCCCTGCTGGAGGCCCTCGAGGCGCACCGGCGCCACCTCGAACAGGCGGGCCGGCTGGAGGAGCGGCGCCGCCGCGGGCGGGACGCCGGGGTGCGCGAGACCCTCGAGCGCCGTTACGGCAGCTACGGGATCGAGCGGGTCGGCGGCCCCGAGGGCCTGGCGGCGCGAATCGCTGCGGCGCCGCACGCCTCCCCCTACGCCCTGGTGCTCGGCCTCGGTCGGGAGATCGAGGACGCCCTGCGCAAGCCCCACTGATGGCCTCGGTCGTGCGCCGGGCGCGGGTGCTCCACATCGCGCGGGAGACCCTCTCCCGTCCGACCGCGCCCTACCGGGAGGGTGCGGTCATCGAGTGGGTGCGCCGCTTCGTGGCGGGGAGGCGGCATCTGGTGCTGCACGAGGATCCCGACGGGAACCTGTTCGTGCGGCGACGCGGGGTAGCGCGCAGCCGCACCCCGCTCGTCCTGGCGGCCCACCTGGACCACCCCGGCTTCCGGGTGCTGCGCTCCCGCCGCGGGCGGAGCGGGGTGCAGATCGAGGCGCTCTTCCTGGGCGGCGTGCGGCCGGAGTTCTTCCCGGGGGCCGGGGCGCGTTTCTTCGCCGGCCAGCGCCAGATCCGCGCCCGGGTGCTGCGCACGCAGCCCGACCGCCGGAGCGGCGAGCAGCGCGTCACGCTGCGGGCCCGGGAGCCGGTGCCGGCGGGAGCCTTCGGGATGTGGGACCTGCCTGCCTTCCGGCATGCGCGGCGCCAGCCGGACCGACTGGAGACGCGCGCCGCCGACGACCTGGCGGGCGTCGCCGCGTGCCTCGCGCTGCTCGACGCAGTGGAGCGGATCGACCCGGCGCGCCGGGTCGACGGGGTCGGCCTGTTCACCCGGGCCGAGGAGGTGGGCTTCGTGGGCGCCCTGGCCGTGGCGCGGGGTCGGCGGCTTCCACCCGGGGCACGCATCGTCGCCATCGAGGCCAGCAAGGCCCTGCCCGACGCGCCCCAGGGAGCGGGCCCGATCCTGCGCGTCGGCGACCGCACCAGCATCTTCGACGACGCGCTGACGCGCTGGATCGCCCGGGTGGGAGCCCGGCTGGCGGGACCGCGCGGGCGCGGCTTCCGCTGGCAGCGGCGCCTGATGGACGGGGGAACCTGCGAGTCGACCGCCTACCAGCTCTACGGCTACCGTTGCGCCGCCATGTGCCTGCCCCTGGGCAACTACCACAACATGGCACCGAACGGTCGCATCGCGCTGGAGTCGATCCGTCTCTCGGACCTGGTGGGCCTGGTGCGGTTCTTCGAGGGGCTCGTGCGCGACCTGGCCCGGGCGCCTGGCACGGCCCGGGAGGATCCGCTGCGTGCCCGGCTCGAGCGACGCTTCCGCCGCGCGCGCCGGGAGCTGGCCCGTGACCCCTTCGCCTGAGCGGCGCCGCCCGTTGGCCCGGCTGTTGCGGGCCCTGGGCCTCGGGCTGCTCGGCGCCTTCGTGGTGGGCTTCGCGATCGGCACCTGGCTGCGCTGCGAGCTGGAGACGCCCGTGCGCTACCTGGGCTCGGCGGAGGCCCCGGGGCCCCGGGGCTAGCCGCGCTGGCCCTCCCACTCCACATCCGGGACGCCGGCGCGCCGGTTCTCGATGCGCGCCATCACGAAGAGCAGATCCGAGAGGCGGTTCAGATAGCGCAGCGCGGCCGGCTCGAGCGGCTCCACGCGGTGCAGGGCCACGGCGCGCCGCTCCGCCCGCCGGCACACGGTGCGGGCCACGTGGAAGGTGGCGGCCGCGGGCGTCCCGCCGGGCAGGACGAAGCGACGTAGCGCCGGAAGCTCCTGCTCGAGGACGTCGATGCGCCCCTCGAGGCTCGCCACGTCCGCGTCGGCCGGTCCGGTCCTGCCGCGCGCAGCGCGGGCGGTGGCGGGAGTGGCCAGGCGCGCGCCGAGGTCGAAGAGCGTGTGCTGGATCGCGTGCGCGAGCTTGCGCAGATCCTCCTGGGCGGTGGCTGCCGCGCAGACACCGAGTGCCGCGTTGAGCTCGTCGACGCTGCCGTAGGCGTCCACCCGCAGGTGGTCCTTGGAGACGCGACCGCCCCCGAAGAGGTCCGTCTCGCCGGCGTCGCCCCGCCGCGTGTAGATCTTCACGGCGGCGAGTATACCGGCCGGGCGATCAGCGTCCCTCGAGCTCGCGGTCCACCAGGCGCTCGAGCTCCGGGTCCATGGGCTCGGCCCGGGCCACCGAGGGTGGCGGCGCGGCGCGGGTCTGCCGACGCAGGAACCAGACCACGAGGGCACCGCCCGCCACGAGCACCCCGGCCGGGATCACGTAGGCCGCGAGACCGAAGCCACGCGGGTCGGGCGTCTGGCGGACCACTTCGCCGAAGCGGGCCAGCAGCTGCGCCTCCACCTCCGCGCGGCTCTGGCCGAGTTCCTCCTGGCGCCGGATCCAGTCGCGCAGCTCCGTGGCCTGCGTACTCGGACAGTCCACCAGGGTGCGTCCGGGACAGAAGGGGCTCATGAGCTCCCGGGAGAGCTCATAGGACCAGCCCGGCTCCTCGGCCCGCAAGCCGTCCGCCGCTCCCAACAGGAGGCCGAGGGCCAGGGCGGCACCGAGAACGAAACGGGATCGTTTCACCAGGACTCGCCCTCCGGCGGCACGGGCTCGAAGGCGGCCACCACCCGGGCCAGCTCCCGGAAGCCCCTGGCGGCCGGCGCATCCCACTCGGCGGCTTCGCCATAGGGGCGACCGGCGTCCCCTGCGCCGGCCAGGGCCGGGTCGAAGGGGATGCGGGCAAGCAGGGGCAGGTCCAGCTCCGGGGCCCGCGTCGTCACGTCCACCTCCTGGAAGAGCGGACCCTCGGCCCCACAGCGCGCGCAGAGCGTGCGTCCCAGGTTCTCCACCAGGCCGATCAGGGGCACGCGGGCCTCGCGCGCGCGCCGCACCGAGCGCTCCACCGCCAGCAAGGAGACCTGCGTCGGGATCGTGACGGCGACCGCCCCCGTCAGTGCGGGCAGCAGGCGCACCAGCGCCGGCAGGCGGTCCGCGCCCGGGGGCAGGTCGATCACCAGCACGTCCAAAGTCCCCCACTCCGTCTCGGCCAGGAGATCCGCCAGGGCCGCGTCCTCGAGCGCACTGCGCCAGGGCGCCCCCTCCCCGGCCGGCCCGTCCCAGGCCAGGGGCTGGGTGCCCTGGAGGAAGAAGTCCATGCTCTGCACCACCAGCCCTTGCGGCCCTGGGGTGGGGCGCAGCCCCGACGCCGCCACGCGCAGCGGCTGACCTCTCAAGCCGAGCATGCGGGCCACGGTGGGGCTGTTCAGATCCCCGTCGAGCAGGCCGGCGCGCTCCCCCTGGCGGGCCAGGGCCAGGGCCAGGTTCACAGCCACGGCGGTCTTGCCGACCCCACCCTTGCCGCTCATGACCGCGACCGTGCGCCGCACGTCGGCGAGCTGCGCCGCCACCCGAGCCCGGACCTGCGCGAGATCGCGGAGCGGCTCCGCTTCCGCAGCCTCTCCCACCGCTCAGATGTCCCAGTGGAGCTGCTCGGACTGCTCCTCGCACCCGGAGTCGCGCTGCATCTGCAGGCGGGGCGGCTCGATCTGGACCTTCGAGCACGGCGGCACGGAGTGCGTGAGCCAGACGTTGCCGCCGATCACGCTGCCGCGCCCGATCACCGTCCTGCCGCCCAGGATGGTGGCACCGGCGTAGATGGTGACGTCGTCCTCCAGGGTGGGGTGGCGCTTGCGCCCGCGCAGCGACTCCACCTGATGGGTGGAGAGGGCGCCGAGCGTCACCCCCTGGTAGAGGACGACCCGGTCGCCGATCTCGCAGGTCTCCCCGATCACGACGCCGGTGCCGTGGTCGATGAAGAAGCGTCTTCCGATGCGGGCACCCGGGTGGATGTCGATGCCGGTGCGCGCGTGGGCATGCTCGGTCACGATGCGCGGCACGAGCGGCACGCCGAGCACGTGCAGCTCGTGGGCCAGCCGGTAGGTGCCGATCGCCCAGATGGCCGGGTAGGCGGACACGATCTCCGCGAAGCCCTCGGCGGCGGGATCGCGCTCGAAGGCCGCCTCCACGTCCTCGGCGAGGAGCGCCCGCACGGCGGGCAGGCGGCGCAGGAAACGCGCCACCACGCCCTCGGGATCCAAGCCGTTGGGCAGGGACAGGCTGCCCAGGATCCCGCGCAGGCGGCCGGCCAGCTGCGGGAGATCCGCCCGCAGGGCGCGAGGATCCCGCTGGTGGAGGATCAGGGCGAGCAGGCGATCCGCCCAGTCGACGACGTCGTGCCGATCGGGAAAGCCCTGGTCGGCGGCCTTGGACAAGGAGTCGTCGCCCGGCGCGGAGAGGGCGGCCAGCGCGTCCCTCAGGCTCTCGTCCACACGGTCGGAAGACATGGCTTCGACCTCCCCGACCCCCCGGCAAAGCTTCAGTGTAGCGCCGCAAGCCGCGTCCGGCCGGACTGCCGGCGGGTGTGGCCGGGACCCGCGAACGGTGCCTATACTGGCGTCGGCGTTCCCGCTGCGCTCACCCCTGGCATCGGGCCCTGCCTTCCTCCGCGAGCCGGCGCGTCCGGCGGAGGAGATGCTTGGCCCGCGTCTACAGCCACTCGCGCCTGTCCTGTTTCGAGAACTGCCCCAAGCAGTTCCAGTTCCGATACGTGCTGCGGCTGCCGATGGAAACGGAGTCGATCGAGGCGTTCCTGGGCAAGCGCGTGCACGCGGTGCTCGAGCGGCTGCACCGCTTCGTACGCCGGGGGCGCGTGCCCGGGCTGCCCAGCGTGCTGCAGCGCTTCCAGTCCGACTGGGTGCAGCGCTTCGACGCGGCGCGCATCCGCATCGTCCGGTCGGGCGAGCCCGCCGACTCCTACCGCGAGCGCGGCGAGCGTTGCCTCGGTCACTACTATCGGCGTCACTATCCGTTCGACCGCGAGGAGACGCTCGGGGTGGAGGAGGAGGTTTCCTTCGCCCTCGATCCCCGCGGCCGCTATCGCGTACGGGGCGTGATCGACCGCGTCGCGCGGGCCCCGGACGGAGCGGTCGAGATCCAGGACTACAAGACCGGCCAGCGCATCCCGTCCCAGCGGGTGCTGGACGAGGACCGCCAGCTGGCCCTGTACCAGATGGGGCTGAACGGCCGCCTGGGCGGCCCGGGGACTTCGGTGCGGCTCGTATGGCACTACCTGCTGCACGATCGGGTGCGGACTTCGACGCGCACGCCGGAGCAGCTCGAGGAGCTCGGCGCCCGGACCGTCGAGCTGATCGACCGCATCGAGGCCGAGGCGGACTTCGAGCCGCGTCCCGGCCCCCTGTGCCGGTGGTGCGAGTACAACGATCGCTGTCCGGCGCAGGCGGACGCGACGCAGGCCGCGCCGCCGCCGCCGGCCCTCGGGGCCGACGCGTTCGCGCCCCCGGTCACCGATCAGCTCGATCTCTTCGGGTAGCAGTCCGACCGCTTCGCCGCCGCGGTGAAGCTCCCCGGTGGAGCTGCTAGCGTCGAGGGCATGGGGCTTCGCATCGAACGCATTCCGACTCTCCAGGACAATTACACCTACCTGCTCGTGTGCGAGGCGACGGGGAACGCCACGGTGGTGGACGCGCCGGAGGCGGGTCCCGTGCTGGCGCGCGTCGAGGCGCTCGGCGTCCGCGTCGAGAAGATCCTGTCCACCCACCACCACCCGGACCACTCCATGGCGAACCCCGCCCTGGCGAAGCGCTGGGGCGTGCCCGTCTTCGGCCACGCCTCCGACTCGGGGCGGCTGCCGGGCATGACCGACGGGCTCGAGGAAGGCGATGGCGTGCGGGTGGGCGACTGCCGGGCCCGTGTGCTGCACATCCCCGCCCATACGCGAGGGCACGTCGCCTACGTGTTCGACGAGGACCGCGCGGTCTTCTGCGGCGACACGCTCTTCGCCGCGGGCTGTGGCCGCCTCTTCGAAGGCACACCCGAGATGATGTTCGAGGCCCTGCACGAGAAGCTCGGACGCCTCCCGGACGCGACCCGGATCTTCTGCGGACACGAGTACACCGAGAGCAACCTGCGCTTCGCGGCGCACGTGGAGCCCGACCACGCCGCGGTGCGGGAGAAGCTCGCCCGGGTGGAGAAGATCCGCGCCGCCCGCGCCCCGGACTGGCACGACGCCGGGCCCGGCGAGATGACCATTCCCTCCACGATGGCCGACGAGCGGGCCACCAACCCGTTCGTGCGCGCCCGCGACGCCGCCGAGCTCGGCCGCCTCCGCAGCCTCAAGGACCGCTTCTGAGGAAGGGCCGGGGTTGAGCCATGGACTGTTCCCGGGTCGTGAGGCCCCAAGAAGTCAATGGGTCAACAGCGCCCCCCGGACGCGCTCGGCGGCCCAGGCGCTGACACGCTGGATGGCCTCCAGGGCGTCCCCGCGCCCGGGCCAGTGGGCGCGCACCAGGTCCGGGTGGGTGGCGTTCACCAGCCGGGAGAGGACGAACCCCACCACCAGCAGGTCGTCGATCAGGGCCACCGGGCCGAACAGCAGGTCCGGGATCAGATCGAAAGGCGAGAGCAGGTAGCCGAAGCCGAGCGCCGCCACGACCTTCGACCTCCAGGGGACGCGCGGCTCGCGCAGCAGACGCGCCAGCAGCACGGTGAGATCCGGCAGCAGCAGCAGCAGGTCCCGCAGGCTCGAGCCCGCTCCGGGGCGGGGCGTCACCACCTGGGCGCGAAGCCGGTCGTAGAGGCGTCGCTCGCGCGGGTTCAGCTCGATCACGAACGGCGTGTCGGCGTCAGCCATGACGTTCCTCCGGCCCCGGCCGTCTCTGCGATGCGAAGCTCGAGGCACCGATCGCCTCCATCATAGATCTCCGTGGCGAAGAGCGGGCGCCGCGCCGCCAGGAGCCGGGGCAGCAGCTCGGCCACGTCACCCACGAGCGGGAGCTCGCGGAGCCCCGCCAGGGGCTGCCAGGCCAGCTCGACGCCCCTCCCGGGCTGCAGCCCCCGCGTCGCGCTCTCGCCCACGAACAGGAAGACCACGTAGTCGTGGCCGAGCAGGCCCTGCTCGTGGATCACCCCGCGCAGCTCGAGCGGCGCGTCGAGACCGGTCTCCTCGCGCAGCTCCCGACGCGCAGCCGCCAGGATGTCCTCTCCGGCCTCCACGTGACCCCCGACCCCGTTCCAGCGCCCGGCGAAGCGGTCGCTCCCGGCGCCGTGCCGGAGCAGCAGGACCTCGTCCCCGTGGCGTACGAAGGCCACCGTGGCGAGGCGCACGCAGTGACGCGCCGAGGCGCCCCCGCTCATCCGCAGATGCCCTCGCCGCCGTCCACCCGGATCACGTTGCCGGTCATCCAGCCGCAGGCCGGGGACGCCAGCGCCACCAGCGCGCGGGCCACGTCGTCGGGGGTGGTCAGACGACCCCTTGGATTGCGGGCCCGGGCGTCGCTCACGAGCCGCTCGTGGCCCGGGACCTTGCGCAGGGCCGGCGTGTCGGTCACCCCGGCGCAGATCGCGTTCACGGTGACCTCGCAGGGGGCGAGCTCGAGGGCGAGCTGGCGCACGCCCGCCTCGAGGGCCGCCTTGGCCAGGGCGACCGGCCCGTAGGCGGGCCACGCGACGCCCCCGCCCGCGCTGGTCATGGCGAACAGCCGCGCCCTCCGTTCGAGCAGGCCTGCCGCGACGAGAGCCTGGGTCCAGTCCACGCAGCTCGTGGCCATCACCTGGAGGGTCATGGCCAGCTGCGCCGGGGAGACTGCGTCGGCGGCGCACTCGGCCACCAGGGGCTTGAGCGTGCCGAAGGCGAGCGAGTGCAGGAGCACCCGCACGCCGGGGCCGTCGCCCGCCTCGGCCCGCAGCGCCTCCACCACCTCCGTGCGCCGCTCCGGATCGTTGGCGTTCACGTTGAAGAAGCGCGCGCGGCGGCCCGCCGCCTCCACCTCCTTCCGCACGCCCTCGGCGGCCGCCAGCGTCCCGCGCCGGTCCAGGTGGACGCCGCACACGTCGAGCCCCGCCGCGGCAAAGCGCCGCACGGCAGCGGCTCCGAAGCCGCTGGAGGCACCCAGCACCAGACACCAGCCCGGCTCGAGGACGAGGTCAGCCTCCATCGCCTCCCGCTCCCCGGCGCGGCGCCGCACCCCGACGCCGGCTCGGGCCGAGCAGTCCCACCAGGGGACGCCCGTCCACCGGGCCCAGACGCAGACCGAGCATCCGCGCCAGGGTCGGCGCCACGTCGGCCTGGTGGATCTCGGGCACCCGGATGCGCGCCCGGAAGCCGGCCCCCCAGGCCACGAATCCCGCCTGCATCCCGGGCCGCTCGGGCAGATAGCCACCGGCCGCCCGCAGCGACGAGACGCCCACGGCGGGCCCGCGTGCCGCGTCCTCGAAGCGGTAACCGGGCTCCGCCTCGAGTCCGAACCAGGCCTCCGGATCGGCGCCCAGGCGCAGCATCTCCTGGGCCGAGACGATCCGGAAGGCCCGGGTCTCGGCGGCAGCCGCGGCCAGGGCGCGACGCGCGAGCACCGCGGCGTCCTCGTCCCGGGCGTAGAGGAAGGCGGAGCCGCCGTTCGAGCGCACCACGGCGTTCCAGCGGGTCAGGACGCCGTGCTTGTCCACGCTGACGAGGCCCGCCTCGGCGAGCAGCGCGTTCGGCCGCACGGCGGTGTGTACCGCCAGCGTGCCGTGGTCGCCTGCGACCACCACGGCGGCGCGCTCCAGCCGCCCGGCCCGGTCGAGGCAAGCGAGGATGCGTGCGAGCTCCGCGTCGGCCCCGGCGAAAGCACGACGTGCCTCCTCGGACTGCGGCCCGTGGGATTCGAGGGCTGCGGCGGTCTGCGACAGGCGGAGCAGCAGCAGGCCGGGCGGTGCGTTCGATTCGAGCACCGCACAGGCGACGCTGGCCAGCACCGCGTCCCGCTCCGGGCCCGGCCGCGCCGCGGCAGGAGCCTCCGCCCCGGCCCCCCGGGCGAGCTCCGCCAGCCAGGGGGTCGCCCATTGGTCCAGGAGCCCGGCCCAGGTCTCGCCGCTGCGGCGCGGCAGGACGTCCGGCAGCAGGCCGGCAACCGCCGCTCCACCGGTGGCGGGCCAGTCGAGGGCCGCCGCCGGCAGGCCGGCCTCGCTGGCCAGCTGCCAGAGCGTCGGGGCCCGCACGTGACTGGCGTGGGCATGGAACTCCGCTCGCACGCCGCGGTCGCCGAGCAGCCGGTCCGCAGGCACCCCGTGCCGGGCAGGTTGCTGACCGGTGACGAGGGTGGTCAAGGCAGGGTACGGGGCCGGCGGAAAGGCCGGCACCAGGGCGTCGGCAGCCAGTCCCTGGGCGGCCAGGCCCGCCAGGGTGGGCATGGCGGGCACCGGATCGAGATAGCGCTCCGGCGACAGACCGTGCACCGCCACGAGGAGCAGGCGCTCGGGAGGCACCTCCGAGGCCGGCGTCCGCAGGACGAGGGCGGGCGCGGTCCCAGCGGGAGCGACTGCCCGCGGCGTCGTCCCCGGCGCGCAGGCCAGGACGAGCGTCGCCACGCTCGCTGCCACCCCCGCCGCACCCCGCCCCCTGCCACCTCGTGCCGGAAGGCCGGCTCCGCCTCGGGGAGCTGCGGCCCGGCCACGGAACGCGGACGCCGCGCGCGGACCCGGCGCGTGAACTCGCGCCGCAACGACGCGCTGGGGACGCGCGATCACTAGCTGAAGATTCCGCGCCGCTCGCGGCGCCCCCGCTGCAGCAGCGCGCCGATGCGGCTGCGCACCTGCTGGACCTTGACCTGGATCTCGGCGTCGTCCTCCTCCGGCGAGCCCTCCACGTGGAGCGGCTCGCCGAAGTAGATCCGGTACTTGGTGGGCAGGGGAAGCAGACCCAGCGGCCCGAGCCACGGGAAGGTGGGAGTCAGCGGGAAGGCCGGCATGCCGAGCAGCCGCCCGAGCCGCGGCAGGTTCGTCAGGGCCGGCTGCTGCTCCTCGGATCCCACCACGCCGACGGGAACGATGGGCGTCTCCGTCTCCAGGGCGAGCCGCATGAAGCCGAGGCCGAAGCGCTGGAGTCGATAGCGCTCGCGCCAGGTCTTGTTCATGCCGCGCACGCCCTCGGGGAAGACGAGCACGCACTCGCCAGCCTGGAGCATCTGGGCGCACGTCTCCGGAGTGCCCACCACGAGGCCACCCCGCGTCATCACCACGCCCACCCACGGCAGGCGGGCGAGCCAGTACTCCCCCATGGCGCGCACCAGGCGGGGCGGCTCGGCCTGGAGCAGCATGGAGACGGCGATCATCATGCCGTCGAAGGGAAGCTGACCCGCGTGGTTCGCGACGAGCAGGGCCCGTCCGGCAGGGACCTGCTCGATGCCGTGGACCGAGACCCGGAAGTAGTGGCGATGGAGCAGCGTGGTCAGGAGCGCCACCTGACGGATGCTATCGGGATGGAAGCCGAACGGATCGTAGCCGTACTCGTTGAGCCGGGTCGGCACCTTCCGGATGCGATCCTCGATCTCGCGCTCCAGCTCGCGCACCGAGAGGGGAACGAAGGCCCCGGCGAGATCGCGCGCCGCACTCGCGAAGCCGCTGCGACGGACCAACGCGGACTTCCTCACTTCGCCACGCTGTGGAAGATCTCTTCGAGACCGAACAAGGGACGGAAGTTGGTGGCCTCGACGAAGCGCTTCCCGGAGAGCGTCACCGGGTACTTGAGGTAGTCGATCGCGCCGGTCGGATAGGGCCAGATACCCCAACGGAACATGCGCTCGAACAACGGCCGCACCAGGGGCTCCGGCAGCGCCAGCGCCGTGCCCCCCGACTCGCGGATCGCCGTGGAGAGCGGGACCGCACCGGGCCCGGCCACGTTGAAGACGCCCTGGAGGCCGTGCTCGAGGGCGAGGGCGATGGCCTCGGAGACATCCTCCTCGTGGAGGAACTGCATCATCGGGTCGAACCCGAGGATGGTCGGCACCCGCCTCTGGCGCAGATAGGAACCGATCATGGAGTGCACGTAGTAGCCGAGCACGTTCACGGGGCGCAGCACGCAGGTGCGGATGTGGGGATACTTCCACAGGAAGGCGCTCGCGAGGGTGTCGACCTCCACCAGGTCACGGATCTCGGGGTAGGACCGGCTCGCCGAGAGGGGTTGATCCTCGTCCATGTAGTAGGGGTTCTCCGGGAAGGCCCCGTAGACGTAGCCGCTGGAGAGCACCACGAGCTTCTGGACGCCGTAGTTGACGCAGTGGTCGAGCACCTGCTTGGTGCCCCTCACGTTCACCTCGTGGCGGATCCGGTCGGAGACGCGGAAGTGGCGCACGAAGGCCATGTGGACCAGGGCGGTGGGCATCTCCGTGCGGACCACGTCCTCGAACTTCTTCTTGCGCAGGTCCACCACGTGGACCTTCACGTCGCGGGGACGCCCCTCCCAGCGCGCGCGGTCCACGCCGCACACCTCGTAGCTCTCCAGGAGCCGGCGGGCGAGCAGCCGCCCCTGGCCCCCCGAGATCCCGGTGATCAGGACCTTTTCCATCGGGTCTCCGGGTAGTTGCGGTGGGAGGGTACCCGCTTCGGGTAGCCCGTTCTACTCTGCCGCCCCGCGCTTCCGTGGTATATAGAGGCGCCCCCCGGAGGGAAGGCCGTGGTCGAGCCGGCGCCCCGCTTCGAGGCCGTGAAGATCCCGCTGGACGAGCCCGTGAACGAGCTCGACAGCGTCAGCGGCGTGCTCGGCATCCCGGAGTGGTGGCCCACCGGATCCCGGGTGGGCATCGTGATCTCCCACGGGGCGGCCCGGAACCTGTCGGATCCGCTCCTGGAGGCGCTCCAGCGCGGGCTCACCGAGCGCAAGTACCTGTCCCTGCGTTTCAACTTTCCGTTCGGGGAGTCCGGCAAGCGGCGCCCGGATCCCGAGCCGGTCCTGCAGCGCACCTTCCGCGCGGCGACGGCCCTGCTCGGCCGCGACCCCACCGCCGCACCGGCGCACCTGTTCGTGGGCGGAGCGGGCATCGGCGGTCAGGTGGCGGCCCAGATCGCCGCCGGTCGCGCGCGCGTGGACGGTGTCTTCCTGCTCGGCTACCCGCTCCACTCCCGCGACGACCCGACCCGGAACGTGCAGACAGACGCCCTGTTCCGCATCGTTTCGCCGCTCCTGTTCATCCAGGGCACGCGCGATCGCCACTGCGACCTGGAGGCCCTGCGCCAGACCCTGGCCCGCGTGGGCGCCCCCACCACCATGCACGTCGTGGAGGAGGCGGACCAGTACTTCGGGGTGCCCAAGCGCTCGGGCCGCGGCCTCGACGACGTGGTGCAGGAGATGCTCGACGCGCTGGACAGCTGGTGCCAGCGGGTGCTCGGCGCGTAGCGCCCGTGTGGCACGCTTTCGGGGACCGGCTGCGCCGCGCCGTCCTCCTGGACGGCGCCGTCTACCGGGAAGTGGCGGCCGACGTCCACGCCACGGGGCCAGCGGTCGCCGTGGTGATCGGCTCGGCCCTGGCGGAGGGGCTCGGTCGCCTGCCGGGCGAGGGACTGGCGGGTCTGCTGGCGAGCGTGGCCGAGGGCTGTCTCGCCTGGTCGTTCTGGCTGCTGGGCGTCGCCGTCAGCATGCGGCTGCTCGAAGACACGCCCTTCCCGCCGCTCTTCCGGGCGCTCGGCTTCGCGGCGGCGCCCTTCGCCCTGGGCGCCCTGGAGCCGCTTCCGTGGATCGGAAGCCTCGTTCTGCTGGCCAAGTGGGCGCTCGGTCTGGCCGCCGCGGTGACCGCGCTGCGAGAGGGGCTGGGGGTGGAAACACCCGGGGCCCTGCTCGGCTGCGGCTGCGGTCTGCTGGCGGCCGTCCTGCTCTCGCTCCCGTTGGCGTGGCTGGTGGGCCCCTAGAGCCAAACCCGGTTTCAATCTCACTGTTTGCGGTGGTAAGATGCCGTTTGTCGGGGGGTGGGATCGGGAGAGCCGTCTTGCCCCGACCCGATCCGTCACGTCTGCTTCCGGCGGGCAACCAGCCGACCCGGGGCCCGCTCACGGTACTGCTGCTGGGCATCCTGCTCGTCGCTCCGGGCGCCTTGGCGGAGCCGCCCGCTCCCGAACCCACCACCCACATCGTTCAGGCCGGAGAGACGGTCTGGCGCATCGCTCGCCGCTACGACGCCACGGTGGAGGAGCTGGTCCGCGCCAATCGGATCACGGACGTGACCCGCGTGTTCGCGGGCGCGGAGCTGGTCATCCCGGGCAAGCGCACGCCCCAGCGCGTCCCCCGAGCGGCGGCCCCGCCAGCCGCCAGCGTCTTCGAGGCGCTGCTGGCCCGGGCCGAGTCCGAGGTGGCCGAGGCGCGCTTCGAGCAGGCGCTGGCCACGGTGGCGGAGGCGCGCGCCCGGCTCGCCGCCGACCCGGGGAGCCCGGTGCCCGGGGCGAAGACCGCGCGCCTGGAGGTGCTGGCGGCCACCGCAGAGGCGGCCTTCGGGCGCCAGGGAGCCGCCCTGGAGAGCTTCGTGCGGGCCCTCACCGCCGATCCCCGCCTGGAGCTGGACCGGGGCGCCACCTCGCCCAAGCTCCTGCGCAGCTACGATGCGGCGCGCGACCTCATGCGTCCGGTGGGCCGGCCGGCGTCCCCAGGGCGTTCTGCAACCGGTTCACGAGACGCCCCACGCCACCCCCCGCCCAGCTCTTGACCCGCTTCCCGTCCACGTAGAGCACGTTGAAGGGCAGCGAGTCGACCGTGGCGATCCACGGGTTGGCACGCTTGAACTCCACGAGGCCGCGCTGGTCCAGCAACAGCTTGCCGAAACGCACCTCGCCGAAGCGCTCGTCCTCGGCCAGGAAGGCCTCCAGCTCCGCCGCCCATTGCCGGCACGCCTCGCAGTCGCTCTTGCCGAGCACCAGCACGGCCCCCGGCGCGTCCAGGAAGGCCTTCCAGTTGCCGGCGTCCACGGCCTCGAAGCGACTCACCCTCGTCCCTCGCGACGCGGCCGCCGGCCGCGTCGCATTCTCAGCCCACGAACTTCTCGCCCTTGTGCCAGTCGGCCCCGCACAGGCCGCCGCTCTGGAGCGCCTGCACCGTGCGCAGCGTCTCGGCGGGGCTGCGCCCCACCGGCAGATCGTTGATCACCACCGAGCGGATCGTGCCCTTGTCGTCCACGATCACCGTGGCGCGGAAGGCGACGCCCTCTTCCTCCTTGAGCACCCCGAAGGCCTTGCTCACCTCGTGGTTCGTGTCGGCGAGGATCGGGTGGGTGATCTCCTGGGGAAAGGTCTTGCGATCCGCGAACCACGCCTTGTGGCTGAAGAAGGAGTCCGTGCTGACCCCGATCAGGGCGACGCCGTCGTCTTCGAACTCGCCGCTCAGGGATTGGAAGCCCTTGATCTCCGTCGGACAAACGAAGGTGAAGTCCAGGGGATACCAATACAGGACGTACCACTTGCCCTTGTAGTCCTCGCTCTTGATCGTCTTCTGCTGGCCCTTCGCGTAGGCCGTGCCGCGCCAGGCGGGCGCCTTCTGACCGACCATGGACATGGACGAACCACTCCTTGCCTTGTGGGGGGCGGGACGGCGCGGGCCGACCGCCGGCCGCGCATCCACCCGTACCCGGTTGATCGCAAACCGTGCGGGGGTCGTCGAGAGCGGGCAGCATACAGGGGTTCGGGGAGGAAGCGCTCTTTCCCCTGGGGAACGCCATGACGGAACCGAGCGACCTCTACTTCCAACAGCTCCCGGTCGGGCGCATGGCCAACCTCGCCTACCTGATCGGGAGCCGCTCTGCCCGTCGGGCGTGGGTGGTGGACCCGGCCTGGGACGTGGACGCGTTGCTCGACCGGGCCGAGCGCGACGACGTGGAGGTCGTCGGGGCCCTCGTGACCCACTACCACCCGGACCACGTGGGAGGCGAGATCTTCGGGCACTCGATCGAGGGGCTGCCGCGTCTGCTGGCCCGCCGCCCGGTCCCGGTCCATGCCCACGCCGACGAGGCGGACGGGGTGCGGCGGGTGACGGGGATCTCGACCTCGGACCTGGTGGCCCACGAGGCCGGCGACGTGCTGGCCCTCGGGGAGGTGCGCGTGCGGCTGCTGCACACGCCGGGGCACACGCCTGGCTCCCAATGCTTCCTGGTGGAGGAGCGGGGGCACCCGGGACGGCTGGTCTCGGGCGACACGCTCTTCCTGGGCGGGTGCGGCCGGGTGGACCTGCCGGGGGGGGATCCGGAGGCCATGTACCGCAGCCTGACGGGGGTGCTGCGGGCCCTCCCGGACGCGACGCAGATCTTCCCGGGTCACCTCTACGCGCCCGAGGCCTCGTCCACCCTGGGCAGCGAGAAGCAGCGGAATCCCACCCTGCGCGTGACCAGCCTCGATCAGTTCCTGCGCTTCGTGGGGGCCTGAGCGGGCGTCGGCCGCGGCCCTGCACATCGCCCCAAGTCCGCGAACTGGAGTCACTTTTCGGCGCCTGGCCCGGTTGAAATCGCTTCGCCCGTCGGTTAGGGTTCTGCCGCCCAAGACGACCCCCCGGGACAGTCCGAGCCGGGGAGTGCTCTCTCCCACGGAGGCTCCCGCGCCATGAAGATCCTGGTCTGTCTGAAGCAGGTGCCCCACGCGGACGCCCGCCTGGACGTCCGCCCCGACGGCAGCTGGATCCAGGAAGAGAACATCAAGTTCGAGATCAACAGCTACGACACCTACGCCCTCGAGGAGGCGCTGCGCATCAAGGACGCGGGGGGCGCAGAGGTGGTGGTGGCCTCCATCGGGCCGGATCGGGTGACCCAGGCGCTGCGCACCGCGCTCGGCATGGGAGCGGACCGGGCCATCCACGTGAAGGACCCCGAGGCCGAGGGCTCCGACGCCCTGGGCGTCGCCAAGATCCTGGCCGCCGTGGCCAAGGCCGAGAGCCCGGACGTGGTCCTGATGGGGCTGATGGCCGACGACGGCAACTTCGCCGCCGTCGGGCCCATGCTCGCCGAGCTGATCGGCGTGCCCCACACGACCACGGCGCTCAAGCTCGAGAAGGCGAATGGAACCTTCACCGTGCAGCGCGAGCTCGAGGGGGGAGCGCTCGAGGTGGTCAAGCTCGGCGCGCCGTGCCTGATCACGGTGCAGACGGGCACCAACCAGGTCCGTTACGCCTCGCTCAAGGGGATCATGGCGGCCAAGAAGAAGCCGATCGAGACCCGGACCGTGGCCGACCTGGGCCTGGCCGGCCAGGTGGGCGCTGGTGCGGCCAAGGTGCGGGTGGAGAAGATCTATCCCCCGCCGAAGGGCGAGGGGGCCGAGATCCTGAAGGGCTCCACGGACGAAGTGGTCGCCAAGCTGATGGGCAAGATCAAGGAGCTCGGCCTGCTCTAGGCCGGCGAGGGGAACGACGCCATGGGCAGCATCCTCCTGGTCGCAGAGCTGCAGAAGGGCAAGATCCGTGAGGCCACCTACGAGCTGGTCTCCTTCGCGCGCAAGCTGGCGGAGGGCACGGGTCGCCAGGTGCACAGCCTCGTCCTCGGCGCGAGCGCGGGCGGGCCGGCGGAAGAACTGGCCAAGCGCGGCGGCGGGCAGGTGCACCTGGCGGAGGACGCATCGCTCGAGCACTACCAGCTCGATCCGTTCCTGAAGGTAGTTCAGGCGGCCGTCGATGCCGCGTCCCCCGACGTGGTGCTCCTCTCGAACACGCCGACGGGCTGGGACCTGGCGCCGCGCCTGGCCGCCGCCCGGGACGCCGCCTTCGTGAGCGACTGCTTCGACCTGCAGGTGCAGGGCGAATCGCTCGTCTTCCTGCGCCGCCTCTTCAACGGCAAGCTCGATGCGCGCATGGTCCCTACGCTGCCCGTCGTCGCCACCATGCAGCCGGGCGCGACGGCCGCCTTCGAGGGGTCGAGCCAGGGTCAGGTGTCGAAGCTCGATGCCGGGCTGGCCGGCGTGGAGTCCCGCACGGAGTTCGTGGAAGTGCGCGAGGCCGAGAAGAAGGGGGTCGATCTCACCAAGGCCAGCATCATCGTATCGGGAGGGCGCTCCCTCGGCGGCCCGGAGAAGTTCCAGGAGGTGATCAAGCCGCTGGCGGACGCCCTCGGCGGCGCCATGGGCGCGTCGCGCCCGGTGGTGGACGCGGGCTGGCTCCCACACGCCTACCAGGTGGGCTCGTCGGGGCAGGTCGTCTCGCCCAAGCTCTACATCGCCGCGGGGATCTCCGGAGCGATCCAGCACCTAGTCGGCATGAAGAGCTCCAACTACATCATCGCCATCAACAAGGATCCGGATGCCCCGATCTTCGAGGTGGCCGATCTCGGCGTGGTCGCGGATCTCTTCGAGGTGGTGCCGGCCCTCACCAAGGCCGTGAAGGAAGCCAAGGCCTAGGCCGACGACCCCCGGACCGTCCCCTCGGGACGGTCCGAAAGCCCTCTCCGACGCAATCTTCGTTGACAGTCCTGCGTCGCCGGCGTAGGAAGGATGCGGGGGGATTGCCTGCCCGCATCGGATCCGCTGCTCCTGGTGGCCGCCGATCCAACGCCCGGTGACGGGGACGGGGTCCACCCGGAAGGGGGAAGCCCATTCCGCGGCGCATCGCCTTTTTGAACGAGAAGGGCGGCAGCGCGAAGACCACGCTCGTCGCCAATCTTGGCGCCTACCTCGCGCTCGAGCGGGGCCGTCGCGTGCTCGCCATCGACATGGACCCCCAGGGACAGCTCGGGCCGGTCCTCGGGGTCGAGGCGGCGCGGCGCGCCCACGGTTCGGCCATCGAGCTGCTGGTGGACGCGGCGCTCCGGGAAGCGCCGGACCCGACCCAGCCGGAAGGCCCTCCCGGCATGCTTCCCATCGTCCGCACCCGCATCCCGACCCTGCAGCTGATCCTCGCCAACAAGGCGCTGGGCCTGGCACCGGCCCTGGAGAGCCAGGGCGCCGATCCCACCGGCCGCCTGGCCCGCCGCCTCGACGCCGCCCCGGAACTCGACGGCTACGACTTCGTCCTGGTGGACGGCCCTCCCTCCTTCGGACCGCTCACGCTCAACGTGCTGCGGGCCGTGGAAGAGGTCGTGGTGCCGGTGCCCCTCACCTTCCTCGCCCTCGACGGCTGCGCCCAGATCCTGCGCACGATCTCGACGGTGCGCATGCGCTACGAGCACCCGCGTCTCGTCATCACCATGGTGGTGCCCACCTTCTATCGACGCACCCGCATGGCCAACCAGGTGCTGGAGCGCCTGAAGGCCCGCTTCTCGAAGGAGCTCTCCCAGCAGGTACTCGGCTTCCACGTGAAGATCGACGAGGCCTCCTCCCACGGGCTCTCGGTCTTCGAGTATGCGCCGCGGGACCGCGGGGCCCGCGCCCTCGCGGCGCTGGCCGAGGAGCTCGAGGCGCGGCGACCGGCCAACGAGGAGGCGACGAGCTGATGCGGATCGAGGAGCCGCCGCGCGGCCGGCCGGACCCGGATCCGCCCGTGGCCCCGGAGCCCGGCGTGGCCCCGACGGTGCTCGGGTCCGATCCGTTCGAAGAGGCCGGCCCCGATCCCCTGACGGACTGGCTGGATGCCCTGGAACGCGTGGCTGCCCGAGCCGCCACCACGCGAGAGGTATCGCGCCGCAACGGACGCCCCCTGGCCCAGGTGCCCCCGGCGGCGCCGGAGCTGCCGCCGCGCCGGGGCGTGCCGCTCACCGAGGTGGAGCTCCCTCCCGAGGCGCGGGGACTCGAGCGGCTGATCGGGGACGAGCCGCGGCGGCGGCTCGCGGCGCTCCTGGCCGGCCTGGGCGAGGCGGAGGCCTACGACCGCTTCGGCCTCTCGCCCGCCGCCCTGCGCCGGGCCTTCCCGGCGGTGTACGCGCTCTATCGCTTCTATTTCCGCGTGCGCAGCACCGGCCACGAGCGCCTGCCCGTCGACGGGCCGGCGGTGCTGGCGACGAACCACGCCGGCCTGCTGCCCTTCGACGGCGCCATGACCGTGCTCGACGTGCTGCTCCACACGGACCCCCCGCGGCTGCCCCGCGCCATCGTGGATCGCTGGGCCGGGTCGCTTCCCTTCGTGAACGTCTTCTTCGCCCGCGTCGGCCAGGTGGTGGGCACGCGCGAGAACTTCGCCGCGCTGCTGGAGGATGGTGAGCTCGTGCTGGTCTTCCCGGAGGGCATGGAGGGCATCCGCAAGACCGTCACCCAACGCTATCGCCTGCAACGCTTCCACGTGGGCTTCGTGGAGCAGGCCCTACGCGCACGCGCCCCGATCGTCCCCGTGGCGGTGATCGGGAGCGACGACCAGACGCCGATCCTGTACGACGTGAAGCCCCTGGCGCGACGCCTCGGGCTTCCGGTGGCGCCGATCACGCCCACCTTCCCGTGGCTGGGCCCGCTGGGGCTCCTGCCCTATCCCGTCGGCTACCACATCGTGTACGGAGAGCCGCTCCGCTTCCACGAGCGCTTCGGTCCCGACGCCGCCGAGGACACGCCGCTGGTCCGTGCCCTGGCGAGCCAGGTACGACGCGCCGTGCAGCTTCTCATCGACCGGAACCGCTGATGCCGAACGTCCTCGTGACCCATGCGGACGAGCCCCTCGGGCGTCGCGTCGTCAAGCTGCTCTGGCACGACGACCGGGTGGGCCGCATCTTCGCGGTGGGAAGCGGACCGGCTCCCCGAGCCTACGACCGCTACCGGGTCGGAGCCCTCCCGCGCCTGCACTACGCCCGGGCCGACCTGGCCCGACACCGGCCCGTGGCAGACCTGTTCCGCTCCAAGCGGCTGCGGGACGCGGCCGTGGACACGGTCGTGCACGTGCCCCAGCACGCGGTGCCGTCCAGCGACCGTCCGGTGGTCGCGCGGGTCCCGGGCCGGACCGCCGAGGCGCGCCTCGTGCTGCAGCATGCGCTCGAGTCGCGCAGCATCCGCGCCCTGGTGGGCCTGGGCAGCGCCTTCGTCTACCGGCTCGCTCCGGGCAATGCCAACCGGATGCTCGAGACGAGCGAGCTCGACCTGGACCCCGACGTGCCGCCGGAGATCCGCTCCTGGATCGATTGCGACATGCTCTTCCATGGCGAGATCGGAAGCCCCCGGCTGCGGGTGGTGCTGCTGCGGGTGCCGACGGTGCTGGCCTCGGGGGGTTACGTGTACCTGCACCCCGGTCTGGCGGGACGCTCCGGCCCCCGGCTGCGCGCCGCCGGGTTCGACCCGTTGTGCACGGTGATCGCCGACAAGGACGTGGCCCGTGCGGCCCAGGCGGCCATCCACTCCGACTCGGCAGGCGTGTTCAACGTGTCGGGCCACGAGGCGGTGCCCCTCTCCGTGCTGGGGCGCTGGACCGGCCGGCGCGGCCTGCCCGTGCCCGGCCCCGTGCTCGGCCTCGCGTCCCGGGTCGCGGCCCGACTCGCCGGAGAAGTGGCGCGGGACCTGCTGGATGGTCGTCACCTGCGCTACGGATTCACCCTCGACACGCGGCGGGCCGAGCGCGTGCTCCAGTTCCGTCCCGCCTATCGCATCGGCCTGGCGCGGGCCGGCGACGGCGCGATGCGCCTCGAGGCGGTGCCCGCCTAGCGGGCCCGGCACCGTCGGCTATCTTCCGGCCACCCTCCCGGATCCCGAGCCGATTCCACGCGTCGGAAGGCAGCATGGCCGTCGATACATCCCAATTCCGCAACGGACTCAAGATCGAGCTGGACGGCGAGCCTTTCGTGATCGTCTTCTTCCAGCACGTGAAGCCGGGCAAGGGAGGCGCCTTCGTGCGCACCAAGGTGAAGAACCTGCGCACGGGACGCGTCCTGGACCGCACGTTTCGCTCCGGCGAGCGGATCGCGGAAGCCGACGTCGAGGACCGGAAGATGCAGTACCTGTACCGGGACGGCGAGCAGTACGTCTTCATGGACACCACGAGCTACGACCAGATCCCCTTCTCGCCGGACCAGCTGGGCGATGCGACCCGCTACCTGCAGGAGAACGTGCAGGTGGACGTCCTGTTCTGGCGCGGCAAGCCGCTCCAGATCGAGCTGCCGGCCTTCATCGAGGCCCGCATCACCCAATGCGACCCGGGCGTGCGGGGCGATACCGCCTCCGGCGCCACCAAGCCGGCGACCCTCGAGACCGGCGCCGTCGTGCAGGTGCCGCTCTTCGTCAAGGAAGGCGAGACGATCCGAGTCGACACCCGGACCGGCCAGTACGTCGAGCGGGTGGGCTGAGGGCGGAGGTGACGGCGTCTCCGCCGGACGGCCGCCCGCGACGCGCGGTGGTCCTCTCGGGGGGTGGCGCCCGCGGCGCCTACGAGGCCGGGGTCCTGCGCTTCGTGCTCGACGAGCTGCCCGCCCGCCTCGGTCACGCTCCCCGCTTCGACCTGATCTGCGGCACCTCCGTGGGCGCGATCCACGCCTGCTACCTGGCGGCCACCGCCCACCAGGAGGCCAAGCGCGGCGAGGAGCTGACACGGGCCTGGCAGGCCCTGCGACTCGACGAGATGCTTCCGGTCGCGCCCGGCGACCTGTTCCGGCTGCCCGGCCGGCTGCTCGGCCTGCGGCGCATCGCCCGCGACCTGCGCAGCGGCCGTCTGCCCGAGCGCCTGTACGGTCTGGTCGACCCGCGCCCCCTGGAACGGGTGGTGCTGCGCACGATCCCCTGGCGCTCCATCCGGCGCAACGTGGAGCAGGGACAGATCACGGCCCTGGCCGTGGCCGCGACGCAGATCTCCACCGGCCGCGCGGTCGTGTTCGTGGAGAACCGAACGCGCCGCATCCCAGGCTGGACCCGGGATCCCTTCACGGTGGCGCGCCCCGCCCGCATCGGACCCTCCCACGCGCTGGCCTCGGCGGCGATCCCGATCCTGTTCCCGGCCGTGCGTGTCGGCAGCACCTACTACGCGGACGGCGGGCTGCGGCTGAACACCCCACTCGCCCCGGCGCTGCGGCTGGGAGCAGAACGGGTCCTCGTCATCGTGCCCCGGCGTGCCCACTCCGAACGCATCGACGCGGAGCTGGGCGAGGCGCGGGTGGAGTCGTACGGGAATCCGCTGTTCCTGTTCGGCAAGGTGCTGGACGCCCTGCTGCTCGACCACATCGAGACCGACCTGGCGCAGATGCGGCTCTTGAACGAGATCCTGCGCGACGGAGTCGAGGCGTTCGGCGACGAGTTCCTGGCCCGCATCAACGCGGTGGCGAAGCGCACGCGCGGACAGGGGTTCCGCCTGGTGGACGACGTGGTCGTCCGGCCGGGCAGCGACCTCGGCGTGCTGGCGGGCCAGGTGCTGCAGGCGCAGGGGACCCGCCAGCGCATCTCGCCGCTGCTGCGGCTGTTCCTGCGCGCCCTGCCCACTGCGGAGGGCCCGGTGGAGGCGGATCTGCTCTCGTATCTGCTGTTCGACACCGAGTACGTCTCGACCCTCGTCGAGCTCGGCTGGGCGGACGCCAAGGCCCGGGAAGAGGAGCTGGCGCGCTTCTTCTCGGACGACCTGGCGGCGGCGTAGCGGTGCGAGGCGAGCAGCTCGCCCGGCAGTGGCGCCTGATCCAGCGGCTGGCGCGCAGCCGCGCTGGAGTGGGCCTCGACGTCCTGGCCGAGGAGCTCGAGTGCGTGCGGCGCACCGTCTACCGGGACCTGGACGCCCTCATGATGGCGGGCTTCCCGCTGCTGAGCGAGCGCCGCGACGGGCGCGTCTACTACCGGTTCCTGGACACCTTCCGCCTGGGCGACGTGCCGTTCACGGCCGACGAGATCCTGGCCCTCGCCTTCGGCGAGGACCTGCTGCGCACCCTGGAGGGCACGGTCTTCCACGACTCGATCCGCTCGGCCCTGGAGAAGATCCGGGCCGCCCTGGGGCCCGAGGTCTCCGCCTACCTGGCCCGGCTGGGTCAGTCGTTTCGGGTGCTGCCGGGACCCCACAAGAGCTATGCCCACCAGCGCGACACGATCCGCGCCCTGAACGAGGCGGTGCTGGACCGACGCACCCTGCGCATCCGCTACCGCACCGGACGCACCGGCAAGGAGGGCGACCGCGAGCTGGATGCCTACCGGGTCTGGTACCGGGACGGGGCGCTGTACGTGGTCGGGCACGATCATCACTCCGGAGAGATCCGCACCTTCGCCGTGGACCGCATTCTCCGCCTGGCCACCACGTCGAAGCGCTTCGAGATTCCCGAGAGCTTCGACTTCGACGCCTACATGGGCTCTTCGTTCGGGGTGATCGCGGAGCCCGCCGTGCCGGTGCGGATCCGGTTCGACCCGCGTTGGGCCGAATGGGTGGCCGAGCGCACCTGGCACCCGAGCCAGCAGCTCGAGCGTCTGGCGGACGGAAGCCTCGAGCTGCGCATGCAGGTGGGCGGGAACGCCGAGCTGCGGGGCTGGGTGCTCTCGTTCGGATCCGGCGCCGAGGTGCTCGAGCCCGAGGCCCTGCGGAGCGAGGTGCGCCGCGAGCTGGCCCTGGCCCTGGCCCGCTACGAGCGCGGCGGCCGGCCTCGCGTCACCCGGCCTGCCCGGACGCCCGGTCCCTAGAGGCCGCCCGCCGCGCCGGGCCCTCGGAGCCCACCATCATGCCGAGGCTGCGGTAGCGCTCCTCGCTGCGTTCGGTGATCAACCCGAGCGCCCGCAGGTTCGGAATCACCGTGTGCATGTAGACCAGGCTGTTCAGCTCCGCGAAGTTCGGAAGCTGCAGCGTTGCTCGCACCACCGCATCCGGGTCGATGTCGTACTTCGGCCCCAGCAGATGGAGCATGTCGAGCTGCTGGTTCGCGTTGAGCGCCTCCAGGACGCTGAACGCCCAGTCCTCCATCTCGGCGAGCTCCTCGGGCTCCGCCTCGCGCACGGCGCGGCGCATGCAGAGGACGCCGAACGCCGCATGGCGTGACTCGTCCTGCTCGACGCGGCGGATCATCTCCTTGAGCAGCGGCTGCTCCGTCTCGCGGCGCATCAGGTCGAAGATGCCCACGGCCATGCCCTCGAATAGGCACTGCATGCCCAGCGTCTTCTTGCGCGCCGTTTCCGCACGGAGCAGCTCGTCCAGCAGGATCTTGAGGGTCGGTCCGATCGGGTAGATGGTCCCCATCTTGCGTTGGAGGAACTTGGCGATCGCCTCCACGTGGCGGGCCTCGTCCGCCACCTGACTGGCCGCATACCACTTCTCGTCCATCTTGGTGCACGCGTTGGTGAGCTGGCCGCACAGCTGCAGGGCTGCCTGCTCGCCGTGAAGGAGCTGGGAGAGCACGTGGGCGAGCTCGTCGAAGGCGGCGGCCCGCTGGGTGGCCTCGTCCCGACCCATGAGCCGCAGCACCTGCGCCAGCAGGGAAGCCCGTGGCTGGACGACCCAGGCGTCCTTCGAGACGGGGATCGACCAGTCCAGATCCCGCTCGGCGTTCCACTGGTTCACCTTCCCCTTCTCGTAGAGGTTGCGCAGCTCCTCCACCTGCTGGCCGTACTCCCAGGTCCAGTTCAGCTCGAGGGGCACCGCCACGTCGGTCTGGCGGCGCAGCCGCTCGATCTCTTCGGTGTCCACGAACTCCACCACCTCGAAGTCTCCGAAGCGCCGCCGGTGCTCCCGGATCAGCTTGTCCACCTGGGTTCCTCCCCTTCGTACGAAGCCCGCGCGGCGAGCCCGTGCTGCAAGAGCGCCTTCACCTCGCGCTTTCGGCGCGCCACCGCCTCGGCCGAGAGCAGCGGACCGCCGAGCAGCCCTTCGCCGAACTCGCCCGAGGCGAAGTGGTAGACCGTGGCGCCGATCAGGCTCTGGATGGTGTGCGCCGTGGAGACGCGGCGGAACTCGCCGCGGGCACGTCCCTGGCGCAGGAGGCCGCCGATGCCCGAGAGGATGCCCTCGAGGCGCCGCTGGGCGGCGGCGCCCTCCGGCCAGGCCTCCGCGTCGAAGTCGTCGTCCTCGAAGAGCGCCCGCAGCAGGAGTCGCGCCGCAGGCGGATCCTCGACGAGGGCGTCGATGAGCCCGTCCAGCCAGCGGTCGAGCCGCATGCCCGCGTCGCCGGGCGCGTCCAGGCAGGAAGCGAGCCGCTGCTCCAGGCTCTCGAGCACGCGCTCGATCACCGCCAGGTAGAGCTGGGCCTTGGCCCGGAAGTGGTGGAAGAGCGAGGACTTGCCGAGCCCGGCGGCGTCGGCCACCTCCTGCATGCCGACCCCGGCGAAGCCGCGCCGGGCAAACAGCACCTCGGCCACCACGAGGATCTTGTCCCGGGAGGGCGACGGCGCCGGGGCGGGCCCGCGCGCGGGCGCTCGGTCCATGCTGACTCCTCGGCCCGACCGATCGGTCGGTTCAGCTCCAAGGTAGGCCGGCGCCCGCGACCGCGTCAACGGGGCCGGCTAGGGCTGCACCACCTGCACGGGGCCGAGATCCGCCAGCTGGGGGCGGAGCGCCTGGGCCGGGCCCACCACGACGATGGCAGCCCGCTGCGGGTGGAGACGGGTGCGCGCGGCTCGCGCCACGTCGTCGGGGCCCACCGCCCGAACGCGCGAGCGGTAGGTGTCGAGGGCGTCCGGGGGCAGGCCGTAGACCTCCAGGTCCACCAGGCTGCCGGCGATGGCGGCCGCGGTCTCGAGCTCCAGGGCGAAGCTGCCGGCCGCGTAGCTCTTGGCCGTCTCCAGCTCCGCGGGACTCGGCGGCTCCTGCTGCATGCGCACGAGCTCGGCCAGGACGAGATCCACCACCTTCCGCGTCTCCGGGACTCGCGTGAAGGTGCCCACGGTGAACGGCCCCGGCTGCCGCCGGAGCGAGAAGCCCGAGCCGACGGCGTAGGTCAACCCCTCCCCGGACCGCACCCGCACCATGAGGCGCGAGAGGAAGCCGCTCCCACCCAGCACGTCGTTCATGAGGCCGGCGGCCACGCGCTCGGGATCGCTGCGCGCCATGCCCTCGTGGCCGATCACGATCTGGGCCTGGTTGAGGTCGGGACGGTCCACGATCACGACCCGACGCTCGGGAGGAGCCGGCGCCGGCGGCTCCGGGGTGAGCCGCGACAGGTCGCCCGACGGCCAGTCTCCCAGGGCAGCCCGGGCGAACGCCTCGATCTCGGCGCGCCCCACGTCGCCCACGGCGAACAGGATCGCATCGCGGGCGCCGAAGGCCTGCGCGTGGAAGGCGCGCACCGCGGGAGCGTCGAGCCCGGCCACGGTCTCCGAGGTGCCCTCCAGGGGCAGCCCGTAGCGGTGATCCGGGTAGAGGGCCCGCAGGAAGGCCCAGCCCGCCAGGGTGCCCGGATCGTCCTTGGCCCGCTCGAGGGCGGCGAGCCGCTCCGAGCGGGCGCGCTCCGCCTCCGGGGCTTCGAAGCGTGGGCGACGCACCACGTCCACCAGCAACCCGAGCAGGGCGTCCCGGTCCTCGGACAGCCCCGAGAGCAGCACCCGGGTGGAGTCCCAGCCGGCCGAGACGGCCAGATCGGCGCCCAGGTCGTCCACCGCCCGCGCCAGGGCCAAAGCGTCCCGTTCGCCGGCGCCCCGCTCCATCAGGTCGGCGGTCAGGCTGGCGAGGCCCGCCCGCTCGCGCTCTTCCACGCCGGCGCCGCGCGGGACCACGAGGCCGAGCCGGAGCCGGGGCAGGCGCCGATCCTCGAGCACCAGCACCTGGAGGCCGTTCGGCAAGGTCGTGCGGTACAAACGCTCGCCGGGCACCACCGGCCCTTCGCGCACCGGGGGCGGCGGGCGCTCCCAGGCCGGCGCCGGCTCGAGCCAGGCGCAGGCCGCCGCAAGCAGGGCCACGGCTCCGAGCGCCGCCGCTTCCTGGAGCGCCCTCACGGCGGCGCCACCGCGCCGGCCGGCGCGACGACCCGGATCACGCTGCGCCTTGCGTCCTGGAGATAGGCGCGCGCCACCCGCTGCACGTCCTCGGCGCTGACCCGGCGGTAGGCGGCGAGACGCTCCTCCAGCGGACGGATGCGGCCGAGCAGGACCCAGTCGCTCCCGATGCGCGATGCGAGCGAGCTGGTGCGCTCGAGGCCTGCCAGCAGGGCAACCTCCAGCTGCCGCTTGGCGCGGGCCAGCTCCTCGGGCGCCACCGGCTGCTCCCGCAGCCGGGCGATCTCGCCGAACAGCAGCGACTCGGCTCGTTCGAGGGAGGCGTCCGGTCGCACGTCGGCCCAGGCGTAGAAGAGGCCGGCCTGCTGCAGCTCCCAGTACGCCCCGTGGGCCGCCAGCGCCTGGCGCTCCTCGTAGACCAGGCGCCGGTAGAGGCGGCTCGAGCGACCCGCGGAGAGGATCTGGCTCGCCACGTCCAGCGCCTCCGCATCGGCGTGTCCCGCGGGCGGCGCGTGCCAGGCAGCGGCGAGGATGGGGGCGCGGGCCTCGAATTGGACCGTCGCCTGGCGCTCTCCGCGCTGCTCCGGCTCCCGGGTCGGGTTGCGGGGGATCGCGGACGCCGCTTCGAGCGCTCCGAAGCGCCGGCGGATGCGCGCGAGGGCCGGCTCCGCCTCGAAATCCCCCACCACCACCAGCACCAGGTTGTCGGGCGCATAGTAGGTGCGGAAGAAGTCGCGGCACGCCTCCACGGAGACGGCTTCCACGTCGCTGCGCCAGCCGATCACCGGCCAGCGGTAGGGGTGGGACTGGAACGCCAGGGCGAGGAGCGCCTCGAAGGCCTGTCCCTCCGGACGTGTCTCGGTGCGCAGACGGCGCTCCTCCAGCACCACCTCCCGTTCGCTCGCCAGGGTTTCCTCCGTCACCCGCAGGTTCGCGAAGCGCTCCGCCTCGAGGTCGATCACGAGCGGCAGCGTCTCGGCCGTCACGTCCTCGAAGTAGACCGTCACGTCCCGGGTGGTGTAGGCGTTCACGCGCCCGCCCCGGGCCTGGATGAGCTGGCCGTGCCGTTCGGGGGGGAGCCGCTTGGTGCCCCGGAACATCATGTGCTCGAAGAGGTGGGCGAGCCCCGTGTAGCGCGACTCGTCCTTGGAGCCGACCCGCACCCAGACCTGGAACGACACCACGGGGGTGTTGCGGTCTTCGACGAGCAAGGCGGTGAGGCCGTTCGGGAGCGTCTCGACGCGCGTCCGGGCGGCCGGGTCCGCGACGTCCGCGGCAGCCGCTGCGGCGGCCAGGAGGAATCCGAGCAGCACGGCGGGGGCGGACGGAAAGGCGCGCGCTCGGGACCCCATCGGAGGGGGAGCCTATCGGGCCGGGTGGTGGGCGTCCAGCGGGGAGGCGGGGCCCGACAGCTCCTCGACCCGGTAGCGCAAGGCGCGCCGCTGCATCCAGCGCACCGCGAAGACGTCCTCGAGCCCGACGAAGAGCCGGTCCAGGATGCCGTACTTCGAGCGGCCGTGGATGCGCGGCCGGTGCGAGACCGGGATCTCGACCCCGCGCGCCCCCTCCAGGCGGAGCAGCGTGGGCAGGAAGCGGTGCATGCCCCGGTAGAGCTTGACGCGTCGCAGGTAGCCGGTTCGCATGGCCCGCAACGAGCAGCCCACGTCGGTCACCGACTCGCCGGTGACGCGGTTTCGGAAGCCGTTTCCGATACGCGAGGCGATCCGGCGCAGCCAGGTGTCGCGGCGGCCGACCCGCACGCCGTTGACCACGTCGGCCCGGTCCAGGTGCGCCAGCAGGCGCGGGATGTCGGCGGGGTCGTTCTGGAGGTCCGCATCCAGGGTGACGGTGACCTCGCCCCGCACGGCGCGGAAGCCGGCTTCGAGGGCGGCCGTCTGTCCGTGCTGTCCGTCCAGGCGCAGCACCCGCACGCGGGAGTCCTTCTCGGCCAGCTGGCGCAGCCGGCGGGGCGTCGCGTCGCGGCTCCCGTCGTCCACGAAGACGAGCTCGATCCCACCCGCGATGCCCGCCAGGGCGGCATCGAGCTCCCGGTAGAGCGTCTCGAGCGAGTCCTCCTCGTCGTGAACCGGCACGACGATCGAGAGCTGGAGCTCCTCGGTCACGGGCGATCGTCCTCCCGGCACAGCAGGAACCAGCTGCCGAGATCCTTGCCGTGGCGCGCGGCCGATCCGATCGTGACGTGCTCGGAGACGCCCCGCAGCGTGTCCACCATGCCGCCGTAGACGAGTCGCGCCAGGCCGCGCTCGTTCCCGCGGATCTCGGGCCAGCCCGGGGGCCGCTCGGCCGGGAGCTCGCGGTAGTCGATCAGCACCTCGGACCGGATCCCGTGGGACCGCGCCACGAAGTAGCCGGGCCCCGTCGCGAAGGAGGTCGACTGGAAGTTGTAGCCGTACAGGCGATCCGGCCGCCCGGGCTCCGCGTCGGCCGGGCGGCAGAAGCGCTTCTCGAAGCGCGTGAAGAGAGGCAGCGTGTTGCGCCCGTGGTGACGCACGGTGGCCAGGGCCGCGCGGTTGGGCGGCACCAGGTCCTCCAGGCACAGCTCACGAAAGCCTTCCGCCAGCTCGTACAGGCGCCGTTGCCCGCTGCGGCCCACCTGCCGGATCGCCTGGATCCGCTCCGCCGGGGTGAGCGCGTCCAGCAACCGCGCCACGTCCAGGGGCTTCACGGAGACTTCATGCAGGCGGGCTACCAGCTCGGCGCCCGGACTCGACGCAGCGTGCGAGGACATGCGGTACCTCCCGGGAGGACAGGGTACCGTCCCGCCCCGGCTGGTGGAAGGCGGGCCGCGCAGAGGAGGGAGGCATGGGCACGGCGTCGGCTCCGCCGCGCCTCGCCGCGCTGATGGTGGCGGCGGCGGCGCTGCTGTTCTTCGCCCGCCTGGGCGCCACGGATCTCTGGGCCCCCGACGAGCCCCGCTACGGTCAGATCGCCGCGGAGCTCCACTCCATGCGCCACGGGGCCTCGGGCCTGGTGCTGCTGCACCTGAACGACCAACCCTATACCCAGAAGCCTCCGCTCTACTACTGGCTCGCCGCGGCGGCAGGCTGCGTCTTCGGACGCGTCACCGAGTCCGCGGCACGCCTGCCCTCGGCGCTGGCGGGCCTCGCGCTCGTGGTCCTCACCTGGCGCTTCGGACGCCGGCTGCTGGGCGCCTCGAGCGGCCTGTTGGGGGCCGCGTTCCTCGCCACCACCTGGGAGTTCGCGACCCGCAGCCGCCGCGTGCAGCTCGACGCGCTGCTGGCGCTGTTCGAGACCCTGGCGCTCGTGGCCTTCTGGCGCCTGGAGCGGGGGCTCGGTTCGCGGCGGACGAACCTGTTGCTCCTGCACGGTGCCATGGGCCTGGCGGTCCTGACCAAGGGGCCCGTCGGCGTGCTCGTCCCGCTGGCGGTGATGGCCGCCAGCCTGGCCTGGGAACGGCGCCTGGGTACCCTGGCGCGGCTGTTCCCGCCCTGGGCCCTGATGCTGTCGCTCGGCCCGGGCCTGGCGTGGATCGTGGCAGCGGTGGCGCTGGCGCCACCCGGCTTCTTCGCCGAAGCGGTGGGCGAGAACGTGTTCGGACGCTTCTTCGCGGGCACCTCCCACGCGCGGCCAGCCTGGTACTACCTGTACGCATTCCCCGTGGACCTGCTGCCCTGGACGCCCCTGGGCGTGGCCGTGGCGTGGGCCGCCCGCCGCCGCGTGTTCGTGCCGGGTGCGAGCCAGGAAGCGCGCCAGGCATGGCGCTTCCTGCTGGCCTGGGTCGCAGCCACGCTGGTCTTCTTCTCGCTCTCCAGTGGCAAACGGGGCCTCTACCTGCTGCCGGCGTTTCCCGCCGCCGCGTTGCTCATCGCGGACGCCACCTTGCGCTGGGTGGCGGCGCAGCCGCGCTTCCCGCTCGCCTTCAGCGTCGGAGCGGCGTCCGGGGGCACTCTGCTGGCCGCTGCAGCCGTCTGGCTGGCGCTGGCGGATCCGGTCCACGACGCCACCGTATCCCGGGCCACGGGCGCGGCCGTGTTGCTGGCGGTGAGCCTCGCGGCCGTGGCGTGGACGCTGGCGCGCCGGCGTGGGGCGGCGCGTCTCACCCGCGTCGCCATCGCGGTGGCGGCCGTGTGGGCCGTCGAACTCGCGCTCTTCGCCGGGCTCTTCCCGGCCCGCAACCCGGAGAAGTCGCCCCGCCCCCTCGCGGAGGCGGCGGCACGGCTGGTGGGTCCCGGCGAGCCCGTGGGCCTGCTGCAGAACCGTGCCCTCACGGGGGGGCTCGTCTACTACGGCGGCCACCGCGTCGCGAACCTGGCCGGGCCGAAGAGCGTGGCGCGCTTCTTCGCCGAGGGCGGCCGTGCGGTCGTGATGCGCGAGAGCTCGCTCGAGCGGGTGCGCGAGCGGGTGCCCGTGGAGGTCCGTTTCCGGGTCCGTGGCGGCCATCGCGCCATGCTGGTGGTCACGCCGGCCCCCGCGGTCCGGGAATGAGCCGATTCCCGCCGGGCTGTGGCGACGCCGTGGCCTCGGCTAGACTCCCGCCCGTCGCGAAGGCGCTCGTGAGATCGACACAAAGGAGTCCGTCATGGCCGAGACCGCAGAGATTCGCATCGGCGACAAGACGGTGAGTCTTCCCGTCCTGGTGGGCAGCGAGGGGGAGCGCGCCATCGACATCCGGCGCCTGCGCAGCCAGACGGGCTGCATCACCCTGGACCCGGGCTACGCGAACACGGGCTCCTGCAAGAGCGCCATCACGTTCATCGACGGCGAGAAGGGCATCCTCCGCTACCGCGGCTATCCGATCGAGGAGCTGGCCGACAACAGCACCTTCCTGGAGGTGGCCTACCTGCTCATCTACGGGAAGCTGCCCGGACGCACCGAGCTCGAGTCCTACGTGGACTCGATCCGGCGCCACACCATGTTGCACGAGGACTTCAAGCGCTTCTTCAGCGCGCTTCCGAAGGACGCCCACCCCATGGCGGCCTGCTCCGCAGCGGTGGGCGCCCTGGCGACCTTCTATCCCGACTCACTCGATCCGCGCAAGCCGCGCGAGGTCGAGATCTCCGTGCACCGGCTGATCGCCAAGCTTCCGACCATGGCTGCCTACGCCTACAAGCACTCGATCGGCCAGCCCTTCATGTACCCGGCCAACCAGCTCAGCTACGTGGGCAATCTCCTGTACATGATGTTCGCCACTCCCTGCGAAGAGTTCGAGGTGGACCCGGTGGTCGAGAAGGCCATCGACCTGCTGCTGATCCTGCACGCGGACCACGAGCAGAACTGCTCCGCCAGCAGCGTGCGCCTGGTGGGCTCCTCCATGGTGAACCTGTTCGCCGCCAGCGCCGCGGGGATCAACGCCCTGTGGGGGCCGCTGCACGGCGGGGCGAACCAGGCCGTGATCGAGATGCTGGCCGCGATCCGGGACGAGGGAATGACCGCGCGCCAGTTCGTGGAGCGCGCCAAGAGCAAGGACGACACCTCGCGGCTCATGGGCTTCGGCCACCGCGTCTACAAGAACTTCGATCCGCGCATGAAGATCATCAAGAAGGCCTGCTTCGACGTGCTGCAGAAACTCGGCGTGCACAGCAAGCTGCTCGAGATCGCCGTGGAGCTGGAGGAGATCGCGCTGAAGGACGAATACTTCGTCGAGCGCAAGCTCTATCCCAACGTCGATTTCTACTCCGGCGTGATCTACAACGCCATCGGGACGCCCCAGAACATGTTCACGGCCATGTTCGCGATCGGTCGCCTGCCGGGATGGATCGCCCAGTGGATGGAGCTGCACCAGGACCCCGACTTCAAGATCGGGCGCCCCCGGCAGATCTACGTGGGCGAGACCGAGCGCCATTACGCAGCCATCAACAAGCGCTGACCGCGCACCGCGGCGCCCGGACGTGTCCGGTCCCCTGCGCCAGTGGATCGACGGAGCCCCGCTGGCGGGCGCGCCGCACGTGGGCGCCGGCGACAGCGCGTTCCGCGAGGGTCGCGGCTGCTATACCAGCGCGCTGGCGGAACGGGGCCGGGTGCGGCATCTGACGCGCCACGCGGCGCGGCTGCGGCGCGACGCCGCGCGCATCGGCCTCGGCGAGCTGGATGAAGCGCTGTGCCGGCGCGCGCTGCTGGAGCTGGCGGAGGCGGCCGCTTCGGACGGCGCCCGCGTGGTTCGGCTGCAGGCCAGCCGCGCGGCGGACGGCGCCCTCCACCTGGTCGGCACCGCCCGCCCCCTCGGTGCCGACCCGGCTGCCTGGCAGGCGCTGCGGGCGCCCTTCCCGCACCAGGGCCCGGCACCGTGGATGGGGGCCAAGGTCACCAGCCGTCTGCGCTTCGCCCTGGCTGGCGACCTGGCCCGGGCGGCCGGGGCGCAGGAGGCGATCCTGCTCGACGCCACCGAGCACCTGGTGGAGGGCGCGCGCACCAACCTCGTGGTGGTCGACGCGGCGGGAGTGGCGCGCACGCCGCCCCTAGCGCGAGGCGGCGTGGCGGGTATCGCTCGGGAGATCCTGTTGGAGCGGTTGACGGAGCTGCGGGAGGAGGACGTCCGCCTCGCCGTCCTGCACGGGGCCCGAGAGCTGGTGGCGGTGAACGCCGTGCGTGGCGCGCGGCCGGTGGTGGTGCTGGACGAGCGGAGCGTCGGCGACGGGCGGCCCGGCCCGTGGTGCGCACGGCTCGCCAGCGTGCTCGAGTCGGACTAAGCTGCGCCGACGCACGACGGAGACCGCATGGAGATCGCAGGCATCGGCGCGATCGTGACGGGGGGCGCCTCGGGACTCGGCGAGGCCACGGTACGGGCTCTCGCCGCGCGCGGTGCGCAGGTGGCCGTCCTCGACCTGGCGAGTTCGAAGGGCGCCGACGTGGCCCGATCCCTGGGGAGCGGGGTGCTCTTCCTGCCCGCGGACGTGACCCACGAGGAGCAGGTGGGGCAGGCGGTGGAGCGTGCCGCCGAGGCCTTCGGGGGCCTGCACGTCGCGGTGAGCTGCGCCGGCATCGGGATGGCCGGCCGCACCGTGGACCGGGAAGCCCGGCCCTTCCCCCTCGCGCTCTTCGAAGCCACCCTGCGCGTCAACCTGATCGGGACCTTCAACGTGGCACGCCTCGCCGCCGCCCGCATGACCCGCAACCCACCCAACGACCAGGGTGAACGCGGGGTCCTGGTGCACACGGCCTCCATCGCCGCCTTCGATGGCCAGGTGGGTCAGGTGGCGTACGCCGCCTCGAAGGGCGGCGTAGTGGGGCTGACCCTCCCCATGGCGCGCGACCTGGCTCCGGCCGGCATTCGCTGCTGCACCATCGCCCCGGGCACCTTCGCGACGCCGATGCTGATGGGGATGCCGGAGCCGGCCCGCCAGGCGCTCGCCGCCCAGATCCCCTTTCCGAGCCGGCTGGGCGACCCGAGCGAGTACGCGGGGCTCGCCTGCCACATCGTGGAGAACCCGATGCTGAACGGCGAGACGATCCGTCTGGACGGCGCCCTGCGCATGCCGCCGCGCTGAGGGGCTCGGAGGCCCAGATGTCGGAGCGAGGCAGCGTGGTCGTGACGGGCAGCACCGGTTTGGTGGGGAGCCGGCTACTGCCGCTCCTGATCGAGGCGGGCTACGACGTGCGCGCGATCACGCGCGACGCGAAGCGGGCCGCCGGCCGGCTGCCCGGGGGCGCGCAGGCGGTGGGCTGGGACGGGCTTCACGTGCCGCCCCAGGCCCTGAGCCGGAGCGTCGCCGTGGTCCACCTGGCCGGCGAGCCGATCTTCGCCGGACCGCTCACGGCGCGCCGGCGCGAGAAGGTGCGCACGAGCCGGGTGGACTCGACGCGCGCGCTGGTGCAGACGCTCGGGCGTATGGCGGCGGAGGAGCGCCCGCGCGTCCTCGCGTGCGCCTCAGCGGTGGGCTTCTACGGATCCCGCGGCGAGGAGATCCTCGACGAGTCGGCTCGCGCGGGCCAGGGCTTCCTGGCCGAACTGTGCGTGGACTGGGAAACGGCGGCACACGATGCGGAGGCGCACGGCATCCGCGTCGTCTCGCTGCGCATCGGGCTCGTGCTGGCGCGCGACGGCGGCGCCCTCCCGCTCATGGCCCGGGCCTTCCGCCTCGCCCTGGGGGGCCGGATCGGCAGCGGTCGCCAGTGGGTGCCCTGGGTCCACGTGGACGATCTCGTGCGTCTGGTGCGCACCACCCTGGAAGACGAGCGCCTTGCGGGACCCGTGAACGCCGTCTCCCCGGTTCCCGTACGCAACGAGGAGCTGACCCGCGAGCTGGCCCGGGCGGTGCACCGACCGGCGATCCTGCCGGTGCCGGCCTTCGCGCTGCGCGCCCTGCTGGGCGACCTGGCTGGCGAGCTGCTGGACAGCCGCCGGGTGGTACCGCGCCAGGCCGAGGCGCATGGCTTCGGCTTCGGCTACCCGCGCCTCCCCGACGCCCTGGCGGCCGAGCTCGGGAGCTGAGGGCCGTCAGTCCCCGGAAGCGTCCGCGGGCGGCGCGAAGACCACCTGGAGCACCGAGCCGACGCTGAGCGCCGCGCTCCCGGGCCCCACGCGGAAGTAGCCCACCGAGATGCTTGGATCGCCGGCGGCGGGAAACTGTTCGCGGAAGCCCAGCAGCAGGCGCTCCACGATACGCACGGCGGCTTCCGGTTCCACGTCGGCCAGGAACAGCACCGCCCGCTCGCGCGTCATGCGGAACACCGCATCCTCCACGCGCAGCTCGCTCTCCACGAAGCGCATCACGTCCGGAAACAGCAGATCCCCCTCGGGCGCCGCGAGGCCCACCACCACCGAGCCGACGGCGTGCTCGCTGGCGAGGTTTCGCAGGCGTCCGAAGAGATCCCACAAACGCCGCGGATCGTCGCTCGTCGTCTCGCCCATGGCGGTCGCTCCGCGCATGAACCCTTATCGTCCGCGCCCTGCCCCCCCTTGACGCCTGCAGCCACCGGCGCGGCGCCGCTAGCGGCCGGCCTCGCGCTCGAAGGCCGCCACGGCCACACCCACCGACAGGGCGGCCAGCCCCACGAGGACCAGCGCGCTGCGCAGCGGCGGGATCTCGTGCACACCCAGCAGCCCGTAGCGCAGCAGGTCGACGCCGTAGGTCAGCGGATTGGCGTGGGCGAGCGCCCGCGACGCGGCCGGCAACGTGGTCACCGGATAGAAGATTCCGGACAGCAGATACAGGGGGACGGTGGCCAGGGCGGCCAGCAGGCGAAAGGCCTCGAGGCTGCGCAGACGCGCTGCCAGGGCGACGCCCAGCGCCACGAAGCAGGCGGTCACCCCGAGGATGGCGAGCAGCGCCGCGCCCGGGTGGGCCAGGCCCACGGAGGTGAAGGGAGCGAAGATCGCCAAGAGGACCGTGACCAGGCCGAGCGAGGCCACCCCGCGCGCCGCGATCTTGCCCAGCACCAGGCCCGTGCGCGAGACCGGCGCCACCACCAGCGCGCGCAGGAAGCCGCTGTCCCGATCCTGGATCAGGGAGAAGCCGGCACCCACCGCGCCGGAGCCCACCAGGAGCGCCAGCACCCCGGACGCCAGATGCCCCAGATAGTCGGCGCCCGTGGGGAGTCGAACCACGTCGTTCAGCCCCAGGCCGAGGAAGAGCACCACCGCCAGCGGGAAGACGAGCTGACCGATCCAGTAGGCGCGGTCGCGGCGGTAGCGCAACATCTCGCGCCGGAAGATGGTCGCCGCGTCCGTGAGCAGCGTCGTCACGGGGCTTGCTCCGGCTCGAAGGGATGCCCCGTGTGGTGCAGGAAGACGTGCTCCAGGGTGGGACGCCGGAGCTCCACGGCCCGGATCCCCAAGGGACGCGCGGCCTCCAGGAGCGCCGGCAGGCGCTGGGGCCCGTCGCGCGTCACGATCGCGACGCGCACGGGACCCCGCCCGGCGGGCGCGGGCTCCGGGACGACCCGGATCACACCCGGCACGGCGCCGAGGGCCGCCTCCACCCCCTCCCCGCGCTCGAGCTCGAGCGCCACGCGATCGCCGCCCAGGGCGGCCTTCAGGGCCTCGGGCTCCCCTTCCGTCACGAGCCGCCCGCGGTCGAGGATGCCGATCCGTCCACACAGGGTGTCGGCCTCCTGCATGGAGTGGGTGGTCAGGAAGAGCGTGGTCCCCCCCTCGGCGTGGACCCGTCGCAGGTGGTCCCAGACCGCCAGGCGGGCCGCCACGTCGAGCCCGACGGTGGGCTCGTCCAGGAAGAGGACGCGCGGCTGGTGGAGGAGCCCGCGGCCGATCTCGAGCCGGCGGCGCAGCCCCCCGGAGAGCTGCCGGACCGGGCGGTCCGCGTCGCGCTCGAGCCCCAGCCACGCCAGGCTCTCCGCCACGCGACGCCTCCGCTCCGGCAGGTGGTAGAGCCGTGCGTGGAGATCGAGCTGCTCGCGTCCCGTGAGCTCGCGGTCCAGGGTCGGCTCCTGGAACACGATGCCGACCAGACCGCGCACCGCCCCACGCTCCGCCACCACGTCGCGGCCGAGCACGTGGGCCCCTCCGGCGGTGGGGCGGGTCTGGCTGGTCAGGATCGACACGGTCGTGGTCTTTCCGGCGCCGTTCGGTCCGAGCAGGCCGTAGCAGGCGCCCTGGGACACGCGGAGGTCGAGGCCGGCCAGGGCGTGCACGCTGCCGTAGCGCTTCTCGAGCCCGCAAGTCTCGAGAGCCGGGACGCGCGTTGTCGCGGCAGGGGGCATCTTCTACCGTCCGAGCGGGTCGCTGCGCCTGCGGGCGCGGCGGCGAGATCCTACGCAACGGAGCCTCCGTGCGCGACACGACCGCAGCGGACGTCCCGCGCCGCGCGCACCGCCTGGCCCGGGGCTTCGGGGCGCTGGTGGCCCTCACCTTCGGGCTGATCGTGCTCGGTGCGCTGGTGCGCGCCCACGATGCCGGCCTGGCCTGCCCCGACTGGCCCCGCTGCTTCGGGGTCTGGGTCCCCGCCATGGACCTGCGCGTCGCCTTCGAGTGGACGCATCGTCTGCTGGCGGGCAGCGTGGGGGTCGTCTTCCTGGGTCTGGCCGGCCTGGCCCTGCGCGGCAGGGAGACCCGTCGCGCCGTGGGCATCCCGCTGGCGCTGGCCAGCGTCCTGCTGGTTTCCCAGGTGGTGCTGGGCGGCCTGACGGTGCTCCTCGGCCTCGCGCCCTGGACCGTGACCCTGCACCTGGTGACGGGAAACGCCTTCGCGGTGACGCTCCTCCTGGTGGCCCTGGGCCTGCGCGAGCAGGCGGCCCCGCGGCTGCGCGGGCCGGTTGCGCCGCGTGTGCAGGGGGCCGTGGTCGTCGTGGCCGGCCTGCTGGCGCTCCAGATCGTGCTGGGCGGCCTGGTCTCCTCCCACTACGCCGGGCTCGCCTGCCCGGACTGGCCCGCCTGCCACGGCGGGGCCTGGTTCCCCTCCTGGCAGGGTGCCGTCGGGCTCCACCTGCTGCACCGCAGCAACGGCTACCTGCTGCTGGCGGCCCTGGCCGGCGCCGCCTGGATCGCCCGCAGGCAGCAGCGCGTGGCACGCCCGCTCCGCCTACTGCTCGCCCTCGCCCTGCTGCAGGTCGCGGTGGGCGTGGCGAACGTGCTGCTGGCGATCCCGGTTGCGGTGACGGGGCTCCACTCGGCGCTGGCGGCGGCGCTGGTGCTCGGCCTGGGCTGGGGCGCCCGGGAGGCCTGGGCGCGGCCCGCGCCGGCGCCCGCGCGGCAGCCGCGGGTGGTCGTGGTCGGCGCCGGCTTCGGCGGCCTCGCCCTGGCACGTCGGCTCGCCGACGCACCCGCGGACGTACTCCTGATCGACCGCCAGAACTTCCACGCCTTCCTTCCGCTGCTCTACCAGGTGGCGACGGCAGGCCTGAGCGTGCAGGACGTGTCGCACCCCGTGAGGGCGATCCTGCGCGGACTGCCGAACGTGCGCTTCCGCCTGGGGGAGATCGTGGGCGGTGACCTGGAGGCCCGTGTGCTCCAGACCGCTACCGGTGACCGCATCCCCTACGACGTCCTGGTGCTCGCCGCCGGTAGCACCACGGAGTTCTTCGGCCGGGCCGACGTGGCCCGGCACGCCTTCCGGCTGCACCACGCCGCGGACGCCCTGGAGCTGCGCAATCAGGTGCTCTCGGCCCTCGAGCGGGCCGACGTCGAAGCGGACCCCAAGCAGCGCGAGGCCCTGCTCGGCTTCGTGGTGGTGGGGGGCGGGCCCACGGGAGTCGAGCTGGCGGGCATGCTCGCCGAGCTGCGCCAGCACGTGCTGCCCCGGGACTTCCCCGGCATCGCCGCCGACATGCGCGTCGTCCTGGTGGAGGGTGGGGAGCGCCTGCTCCCCGCCCTGCCGGCGGGGCTGTCCCGACGCGCGCTGGAGCAGATGCGCGAGCTCGGGGCGGACGTTCGTCTCGACGCCTTCGTGGAGGCCGTGGACCCGGACGGGGTGCGTCTGCGGGGCGGCGAGCGGCTTTCGGCTCGCACGACGGTGTGGGCCGCTGGCGTGCGCGGGGCCGGTCTGGCCGCGGCCCTGGGCCTGCCGACCGACCGGCGCGGACGCGTCGCCGTGGGATCCACCCTGGAGGTGGCGGGGCGCCCGGACGTGTACGTGATCGGGGACCTGGCATGCGCGGAGGGGCAGGCGTCGATCCCGCAGGTGGCGCCGGCAGCCATCCAGCAGGGACAGCTCGTGGCGGACAACCTGAAGCGCCGCGTGCTCGGCCGGCCCCCCGTGGCCTTCCGCTACCAGGACCTGGGCACCATGGCCACGATCGGGCGCAACCGCGCCGTCGCCCACCTGATGGGCCTCGAGATCGCGGGCCGGCTGGCATGGTGGGCCTGGCTGCTGGTGCACCTGGTGAAGCTGGTGGGGTTCCGCAACCGTCTCGTCGTGTTCGTGAACTGGATCTATCACTACTTCAGCTACGACCTGGAGCTGCGGGCGGTGGTGGGGCCCGAGGCCCGGGCGCCCCGGTCGGAAGAATCCGCCGCAGCCGCGCGGCACGCAACCCAGCGATGAGCTACAACCAGCCGCCATGCGCGCCTGGCAGATCTTCGCGGGCATGTCGCCGGAGCAGGTCCAGGCGTGGTGCCGGCGCCTGGCGGACGAGTCACCGCCCGCCTTCGCCCAGGCGCTGGCCGCGGCCGCGGCGCTCTTGAAGGCGCGGCCGGTCTACGTGCGCAAGCTCCCCTTCGAACGTCGCGCGGAGCTGGTGCGTCGCGCCCTGGCCCGGGTGGCAGCCAACGACCTGGCCGAGGAGATACTGGCCAGCTACTTCCTGGACTGCCGGCGCGAGCTGCTCGAGGAATGGCTCGACGCGGTGGGCGTCGAACACGAGGATGGGATGCTCAAGAGCGATGCGCCGGCCGCGCCCGCCAAGAGGAAGCTCGACGCGGCGGTGAAGCGCTTCCGGGCCGGCGGCGGCGACACGGACAGCAGCGACCGCGAGCTCCTGCTGCGCACCTTTGCGGCCCAGCGCGCCATCGAATGGCCGGACCTCGACGCCCTGCTGGCCTGACGCCCGGGCCTCGCCGGGGAGCCGGCGAGGCCGGCCTCACGAGCCCAGAGTGATGGCAGCGTTGCTGATGACCGGCGACTGGCGCTCCCGGGTCTGCGCCGCCAGCAGGATGCGGTCGCCCTCCTCCCAGAGCGAGGTCACGACCGTCTCGCCCGGGAAGACGACGCCCGCGAAGCGGGCCTGGTAGCGCGCTACCCGCGCCACGTCCCCGCCCAGCACCTGGTCCACCACCGCCTTGCACACGATCCCGAACGAGCACAGCCCGTGCAGGATGGGTCGGTCGAAACCGCCGAGCTTGGCGAAGTCCGGGTCGGCGTGGAGCGGGTTCTTGTCGCCCGAGAGGCGGTAGAGGAGCGCCTGCTGGGGCAAGGTGGGCGACTCCACCACCCGGTCCGGCTTCCGCTCCGGTGGCTGGTTGCCGGCCTTCGGCCCCGCCTCCCCGCCGAAGCCACCTTCGCCGCGCAGGAAGATGGAGGAGCGGTTCGTGAACAGCTTCTTCCCGGAGTCGTTCCGGGTCTCCACCTCGACGACCACGAGCGCGGCCTTTCCCTTGTCGTAGACCCCGGCGATGCGGCCGGCGCTCTGCACCCGGGCCTGGGTCGGGATCGGACCGAACAGCTCGATGTCCTGCTCGCCGTGCAGCAGCAGGGCCGGATTGAACTGCAGCCCGGGCACACCCAGGATGCCCCCCATGGCGGGAAAGGCGGGGATCACCCCGTAGCTCGGCATCACCCGGAGGCTCTTCTCGTAGGTGAGGGCCAGCTCGCCCGGCTCGGTGGGCGGGTTCCCGGCCCCGATGCCCAGGTGGTAGAGGATCACGCGGTCCGGGTCCCACTGGTACGGGACCGGCGGAAGCTCCGCTCCGAGCGCCTTGTGCGGATCGATCGGCATGGCCCCCTCCCCTACTTCAAGAGCTCGAGCAAGAGCTTCATCTCGTCGGCGATGCTGTCCGGGATGATGAAGCCGTCCGTCTTGCGGATCTCGTCCATGTGGTCCCGCACCTCCTCGGCGCCGGGCTTGGCGTCGGGGCCCGCGAACCAGCCCCGGGTGAGACCGACGAACATGCGCGCGTAGCGTCCGCCGCCCACCGAGAAGATCTGGTGGGTGAGGTCGCACTGCTCCGAGCAGAGGTACGTGACGAGCGGCGTCACGCACTCCGGATCCAGCTTCTCCGCCATGGGCCCGAGCAGCTCCTCGGTCATGCGCGTGCGGGCCACGGGCGCGATCACGTTGCTCTTGATGTTGTACTTGGCGCCCTCGATGGCGAGCACGTTCGAGAGCCCGACCAGACCCATCTTGGCCGCGCCGTAGTTGGTCTGCCCGAAGTTGCCGAGCAGACCCGCGTTGGAGGCGGTGAAGACCACACGCCCGTAGTTGTTGTCCTTCATGGCGCGGAAGGCCGGCTGGGTGACGAAGAAGGCGCCCTTCAGGTGGACGGCCAGCACCGCCTCCAGGTCCTCGGGCGGGAGCTTGGCGAAGGTCTTGTCGCGCAGGATGCCCGCATTGTTGATCACCACGTCGAGGCGCCCGAAGGCGTCGAGGGCCGTCTTCACCATGGCCTCGCCGCCCTCGGGGGTGGCGACCGAGTCATAGTTGGCCACGGCCTCGCCGCCGGCCTCCTGGATCTCCTTCACGGTCTCGTCGGCCATGCTGTGGCCGCCGCCCTCGCCGCGCGTGCTGCCACCCAGGTCGTTCACCACCAGCTTGGCACCGCGCCGTGCCATCTCCAGGGAGTAGGTCTTGCCGAGGCCACCGCCTGCTCCGGTCACGAGGGCGACCCGTCCGTCGAAGCGAATCTCGCTCATGAAGCCTCCTGGGGGGGCGCGCGCAAGCGCGCCGCCAGTGAAAGCGCCGCTGCCCGGGGACCTCCCCGGGCCCGACAACATACGCCGGCTAGCCGGCCGAGGCCATCTCCTTGAAGGCCCGACCGATCTTCTTGCGGCCGCGATTGATCTCCCGGAGCTCGGCCATGGCCGCGTCGGCGATGTCCTCGCCGGCGACCCACTCGCCCTCGCGCGCGAGCTCGCCCATGTCCACCCAGGCGGCGTAGAGGGGACGGGTCCGCTCGGTGATGATGCCGGCGTTGGCCAGCGTCTTGATCAGCACCCGGAAGATGTTGGTACTCTGCCGCATGAGCCGGCGGCGATCCTCGTCGGTGAAGGCCTCCTGGACCGCGCTCCGCACCCACTGCCAGTCGAGCCCGAACTGCGGGTAGAGTGCCTGCTTCTGTTCCGCGTTGACGAGGTTGTTGAAGACCCGGTGGAAGCAGTGGGCCGCCCAGTCCTCGACCTTCACGTGCTCCTCTTCGGTCAGCTTGGGAACGGTGCGGTTGGCCCAGATGCGCCCGAAGCGGTGGTGGAAGGCCTCATCGGTCATGACGAGCTGCACCACGCGGCGCAACAGCGGGTCGTTGGTCCGGGAGTGGAGGGTGGCGAAGGCGCCCATGGCGAGCCCCTCGATGAGCATCTGCATGCCCACCAGCTTCTTGTACACCTGCGGAGCCTCCACGATCTCGACCATGAGCTCCCGCAGCGTCCGGCCCGCCTCGATCGGGGTGCCCCAGCGGGCCTGGATGTAGCGCGAGAAGGCGGTCACGTGGCGCGCCTCCTCCCGCACCTGGTTGGCGGCGTACTCCTGGGCGCCCGGGTCGTAGAGCACGTCGCACAGGCTCGCCGAGAGCGAGAGCGCGCCCTGCTCTCCGTGCAGGATCTGGGAGAGGTTGAAGCGCGTCACCTCGTTGGCGAGACGGATCTTCTGGCCCTCGTCGAGGCGATCCGCCACCGCGCAGTTGAGCTCCACCACGAAGTCGCGCGGCATCAAGGTCTCGTTGGCGACGTCGAAGGGCTGCTGGAAGTCCACGTAGCTCGGGTCGTTCGGATCCCAGAAGTGGTCCACGGTGGCCGAGATGATCTCGTCGAAGGCGCCCGTACGCCGCGCGTAGCGCTCCACCTCGATCATCGAGGCGAAATCGTCGGGAGCGACGGTGTCGTAGATCGGATCGTGGGTGATGTGATCAGCCATGGCTCTCGCGTCTCCTCCTGACGGCTTCAGGCCGCGGCCAGCGGATGCAGCCGCACCAGGGTGTCTACCACCGCCTCGCGGGGGGCGCGGGTGGGATCCTCCACCCACCACGCCACCACGCGGGTCCACATGGCCACCAGCGCCCGGGCGGCCACGGCCGGGTCGAGACCCGGCGCCAGCGCCCCCGCCTCGAGCCGCTCGCGCAGGCGGGCTTCGACCCCCGGCAGCAGCTCGTCCACCACCGCCTCGCCGAGATCGGGAGCCTCCGGGCCGCGCCCGAACAGGACCTGCACGAGGCTGCGGTTCTCCTCGGCGAAGGCCACCAGCTCGGCGGTCGACGCGTGCAGGACAGCGGCCGGATCGGCGCCGGCCGCGCGCCGGGCCCGCTCCATGCGAGCACGCAGGCGTCCCAGGGCATCGAAGACGATCTCCCGGAACAGCTCGCGCTTGTCCCGGAAGTGGAGGTAGTAGGTTCCCGCGGCGACCCCGGCGCGACGGGCGATCTGCACGGTGGTGGTGCGGTGCAGGCCCTGGCGGGCGAACAGCTCGGTGCCCGCATCGACCAGACGCCTGCGCGTCTCGAGGCGGCTGCGACCGGGGGCGGTGGCGGGGTCGCGGGGGAGGGTGATTCTCATTTCATGGACTGAAGCGGATTTCAGTCCACGCAGGGTAGACGCCTCCCAGCCGGGTCGTCAAACGGAAGACAGCCGGGGACCTCAGCTCCCTGCGGGGGCGGATGCCTCCACGGGGATCTCCAGGGCCGGAGGGGCCAGCGCCCGGGACGCGATTCGCAGCGCCGCGGCGAGTCGCGGCACGTCCACGCCCAGCAGGCGGGGAGGCAGGCCGGCCAGGCTCGCCGCGGCACGCAGCGCCAGGCGTCGGGACGCCGCCCCGTGACCGCAGGCGCGCTGGAGCTCCGCGGCGGCAGCCAGCACCAGGGCCTTCATCAGACGGCCCTCGGCGGAGCTGCGGCCGAAGGCGAACCACAGCCCCTCCAGGAGCTCGTGACTCTCCCACCAGTAGCCGGCGTGGAACAGGTCGAGGGCGTAGAGGTAGTCACTGCTGGTGCGCCAGGACTCCGGCGCGAAGGCCGCGGGCACGGGCTCCGCGCTGCCGTAGGAGTGACCGTCGGGGCTGCGGCGGGGGTGCGGGTGGCGGCCGGGCCGATAGGCGTAGGCCGGGAAGGGACATCTCGTCCAGCGGCGCGCCAGCCGGGTGGACACGCCGGTCCGTCGGGGTCAGACCAGACCGCGCCGCGCGATCAGCTCGCTGATGCGGCGGGTGAGGGCGCGGGGGACCGAGCGCGTGAAGGCGGCCAGGGCACGGTTGCCCAGCCCCGGGATGCAGATCACGTCGCCCCGGCGCAGGGCCGCCAGCGACGCCTCCACCACCGGCGCCGGCTCCATCCAGGCGAAGGAGGGAATCCGGCTCGCATCGACGCCGGCCCGCTCCTGGAACTCCGTGCGGGTGAAGCCCGGGCAGAGCGCCTGGACGCGCACGCCGCTGCCGCGCAGCTCCTCGTGGAGGGCCTCGGTCAGGGAGTTCACGAAGGACTTGGTGGCCCCGTAGGTGGCGTTGTACGGGCTGGGCTGGAAGGCGGCCAGGGAGGAGACGTTGATGACGGACCCGTGGCCGCGCTCGACGAAGCCGTCCAGGGCTGCGCGGGTGAGCCGCAGCAGGGCGATCACGTTCAGCCGGACCTCTTCCTCTTCGCGATCCGGGTCGAGCTCCGCAAAGCGCCCGAGCGTGCCGAACCCGGCGTTGTTCACCAGCAGGTCGAGGGTGCGTTCGGAGGCGATGCGCTCCTCGACGCGGCGCAGGTCCTCGGTCCGCGTCAAGTCCGCGGCGAGCACCGTCACGTCGTGGCCATGGGCCTCGCGCAGCCGCTTGGCCAGCGCCTCCAGCCGCTCGCGGTTGCGGGCCACCAGGACGAGGTCGTAGAGGTCCCGGGCCAGGCGCTCGGCGAAGGCCTGGCCCAGGCCCGCCGAGGCGCCCGTCACGAGCGCCGTGCGGCGCGGGCCCGGATGTTCGTGGGCTGCCGACATGACGGAACCTCCCCGGGCCGACGACGTGGGACGCGCCGCGGCGTCGAGAGAGCATGACACCCGGGCGGGGTTGCGTCAGCTCTCCTCCACCAGCTCCAGCACCCGCTCCGGCGGGCGCCCCACCACGGCCCGCCGGCCCCGCACCAGGATCGGCCGTTCCATCAGGATGGGATGGCGGGCCATGGCCTCGAGCAGCGCGTCCGGCGGCGAATCGACCGAGAGGCCCGCCTCCCGGAAGGCCCCCTCCCCCCGCCGCACCCAGTCTCCCGGCGGACGGCCCAGCCGCCGCCCGAGCTCCTGGAGCTCCGGCCGCGAGAGCGGCTCCTCCAGGTAGCGTCGCTCGGCGAAACGCACGCCTCGCTCCTGCAGCACGGCCCGCGCCGCCCGGCTCTTGGAGCAGCGGGGATTGTGAAGCAGGACGAGCTCCTGCTCGGATCGGGGCAGGCCGGGCACCGTGGAGTCCTCTTCACCTATGCTACCCGACACGAAGGCGGGCGCGGACGCCTGCCGGGGGCCTGCATGAGCTTCCTGCTTCGCTACCTGGGACTCGGCGACGAGAGGGCCCGCGCGGGCTCCGGCTCCGGCGCCGAGACCGCGACCGTGCGGGCGATCGCGGCGCGCCTCGAGCGCCTGCCGCCGGAGACGGCGCGGCACCTGGCCGCCTTCGCGTACGTGCTGGCGCGCGTGGCCCACGCGGACCTCCGGATCACCGAGGTGGAGACGCGCGCCATGGAGCGCATCGTGGCGGAGCGGGCCGGCCTGCCTCCCGAGGAGGCCGCGCTGGCGGTGGAGATCGCCAAGTCCCAGGCGCGTCTGCTGGGCGGCACCGAGAACTACGTGGTGACCCGGGAGTTCCGCCGCATCTCCGAGCGGGCCGAGCGGGCCCGTCTGCTCGAGTGCCTGTACGCGGTGGCCGCCGCGGACGGGACGATCTCCGCGGCCGAGAGCCGCGAGATCGCCCAGGTCGCCGACGAGCTGGGCTTCACCCGGGCCGAGGTGAATGCGCTGCGGGCCGCGCACCGGGACCAGCTCTCGGAGCTTCGTGACCTGCCCGGGGGTCCCGACCCCCCCGCTTGACGGAAGGGCGGAGCGCACGCAGATTCCGGCGGCGGATCTGCCGGTCCCGCTGCGCTCGGTCCGCCAGGAGCCGGGGCGGCGGCGAGACGGAGCGGCCGGGAGGGAGGAACCAGATTCCATGGCAGCACGAACCAAGAAGCGGGCGAAGAAGGCGGCGCGCAAGGCGCGGGCGGCCTCCTCGGCGCGGCGCGGCGCGGCCCGGCCGCGTGCCCGCGCAGCCAAGAAGAACCCGGCGCGCGGCAAGAAGGCGACCCGGACGGACACGGCTCCCGAGCGGGCCGGCGTGGTCTACACCGACGTCCTGCACCAGATGCGTTCGCGGCTGCTGGGCCGCCTCCAGTGAGGACGGCGGCCCGCCGTGACCGGCTCAGCTGCGCACGAGCAGCAGGGTGTTCGGATCCAGGGAGACGTGCAGCTCGCTCACGTCGGGGTTGTCGTGGTCCTTCAGGGCGCGTAGGCCCACCACGCCCTCCCCGGGCTCGAGAGCGAGGATCACGCCGAACACGGACTCGAGATCCCGGAGCGCAGCGGGAAGCGTGCCGATCTGCTCCTCCGGAGCATGCGCGGAGACCCAGAGCTCCACGTCCGCTTCCTCGGCGATGCGCTTCCAGGCCGCCAGCTCATCTCGCGAGGCGCTCGCCACGTCGAAGCCCTCCACCACCACCAGCGCGGGCTTCCCGCCCGCCTCGGTCTCGAGCTGGATGGCCTCGCGCAGCCGCTTGGCGTCGAACGCGGTGGGGGGGTAGGCGCGGATGCGGCGCAGGCGATCCACCTGCGCATGCACTCGTGCCAGGTTCTCCAGGTGCGTGCTCGACGCGAGGTCGTCGAAGACGGTGTCGTAGTAGGCGCGCACGTGGGACACGGTGTGGTCCAGGCTCACGTGCAGCACGGTCTGGCCCCGCAGCAGGTCGTCGAGTGCGAGCCCGATCAGGAACGAGGTCTTCCCCACGCCGGGCCCCGCCAGCACCAGCCCGAGGTTGCCACGCCCGAGGCCGCCGTGGAGTCCCTTCTCCAGCAGCCGCAGCGGACTGCGGGCGTTCAGGAAGCGGCTGTCCATCGGGGGCCTCCGGGCTGCGGACCTAGTCGTCCTCGCCGCCCTTCACGCGCGAGCCGTACTTCTCGAGCAGCTGCTTCGTCACCTCCGCGGGAACGGGCAGGTAGCGTGCGAACTCCATCGTGAACTCGGCCTTGCCCTGGGTGGCGGAACGCAGGTCCGTGGCGTAGCCGAACATCTCCGCCAGCGGGACCTCCGCCTCCACCAGGCAGAAGCCGGTCTCCTCCGTGGTCCCGACCACCGTGCCCCGCCGCTGCATGATCGTCTTCAGCACCGCGCCCTGGAACTCGGTCGGGCTCTCGACGGCGAGCTTCATCACCGGCTCGAGGATGATCGGCCGCGCCTTGGAGTAGGTGGCCCGGAACGCACCCCGAGCCGCCGCCTGGAACGCCATGTCCGAGGAGTCCACCGAGTGGGCCTGCCCGTCGTTCACGACCACTCGCAGACCGGTCACCGGGAAGCCGATCAGCCGGCCCTTGTCGAGCACCGACACGAAACCCTTCTCGACCGCCGGGATGTACTCGGTGGGAATGGCGCCACCCCGGACTTCGTTCACGAACTCGAAGTCCTTGCCCCCCTCGGCGATCGGCTCCAGGTAGCCAGCCACGCGGCCGTACTGACCTGCGCCGCCGGTCTGCTTCTTGTGGACGTAGTTGAAGTCGGCGCGCTGGGAGATGGTCTCCCGATAGGCCACCTGCGGCGCACCCGTCTGCACCTCGACGTTGTACTCCCGCTTCATGCGTTCGATGTAGACGTCGAGATGCAGCTCGCCCATGCCGGAGATCACCGTCTCGCTGCTCTCTTCGTCCACATGGGAGCGGAAAGTCGGATCTTCACGGACGAAGCGGCCGATGGCCTTGGCGAAGTTGGCCTGGACCTTGTTGTCCTTGGGCTTGATGGAGAGCGAGATCACCGGCGCGGGCACGTGCATGGAGCTCATGGCCACGTCGATGGACTCGTCCGTGAAGGTGTCGCCCGAGGCGCACTCGATGCCGAACATGGCGATGATGTCGCCGGCGCCCGCGTCCTCGATGTCCTCCATCTCGTCGGCGTGCATTCGCACCAGACGGCCAACCTTGTGGCGCCTCTTGGTGCGGCTGTTCACGATGTTGCTGCCGCGGGCGAGGGTGCCCTGGTAGATGCGCAGGTAGGTGAGCTGGCCGTAGCGGCCCTCCTCCAGCTTGAAGGCGAGTGCCACCAGGGGCTTCTGGGGGTCCGCGGAGAGCGCGATGGGGACCTCGTCGTTGGAGAGGTCCACGGCGCTGTTCTCGATCTCGGTGGGACTCGGCAGGTAGTGCGTCACGGCATCCAGCAGGGGCTGCACGCCCTTGTTCTTGTAGGCGGAACCCAGGAACACGGGGGTGAGATCGAGGGACAGCGTTCCCCGGCGCACGGCGGCGTGGATCAGCTCCTCGGTGACGCGCTCCTCGAGAATGGCCTCGGTCAGCTCGTCCGAGAACATGGAGACCGCGTCGAGCATCGTCTCCCGGGCCGCCTCGGCTTCGTGGCGCAGCTCCTCGGGGATCTCGCCTTCGGCCACCTTCTCACCGCTGGCGCCCTCGAAGCGGAGGGCCTTCATGCGGACGAGGTCGACCAGCCCGCGATGCTCCGCCTCCAGACCGATGGGAAGCTGCATCAGCACGGCGTTCAGGCCGAGCTTGTCGCGCAGCTGCGCCGCGACCCGCCGGGGGTCGGCGCCCGACCGGTCCAGCTTGTTCACGAAGGCCAGGCGCGGCACCCGGTAGCGGCGCATCTGCCGGTCGACGGTCATGGACTGGGACTGCACACCGGCCACGCCGCACAGCACCAGGATCGCTCCGTCCAGCACGCGCAGGGAGCGCTCCACCTCGATGGTGAAGTCCACGTGCCCGGGCGTGTCGATGATGTTGACGTGGTAGCCCTTCCAGGCGCAGTGGGTGGCCGCGGAGGTGATCGTGATCCCGCGCTCCCGCTCGAGCTCCATCCAGTCCATGGTGGCGCCGCTGCCTTCCTTGCCGCGCACTTCCTGGATGCGGTGGATGCGCTGGGTGTAGAAGAGCACGCGCTCGGTCAGGGTGGTCTTCCCCGAGTCGATGTGGGCGCTGATCCCGATGTTCCGGATGAGGGACAGGTCTCGGATCATGATGGCGAGGCAAGGTAGCGGCCGCCCCGGGCAGACGCGAGCCCCGAGGGGCGCTGGCGCGGCGCTCAGGCGGCGAGGATCTCGTCGATCCCCTCCAGGATGCGGGCGAGCTCCTGGAAGCCCGCCATGACCTGGCGCGCGCGGCCCGGATGGCCGGCGCGTACGAGCCGTGCGCGCTCGCGCTCCAGCTCCTCGAGGCGCCCCACCACCAGTCGGCGGATGCGGCGCAGACGGTCTCGGTCCGTCACCCTTTCGGCTCCGGGGGGATGACCCCCCCGTCTCGGCCGCCGGAGCGCTTCGATTGAGTGGCAACATTGGCGAGGCAACGGAAACCAGGCAGAAGCTGGAGCCCGGCCGGACGGCGGGCCCGGCCGGTGCGGGTTCTATGCGAAGCGGTCCCCGGGCGAAAGCCCGGCCTCGGACGCGGGGATCTTCGGGCCCTGGCCCCGGCGCACCTTGCCTACGGTCAGGAGCCCGCCCCGCGCCGCGATTTGCAGTCGTCCCTCCTCGATGCCCAGCACCGTCCCCGGAGGCTCGGGGGTCTCGGAAGCAATCCGGCGGGCGTCGAACAGGCGCACCCGCTCGCCCTTCCACTCGGCATGGGCACCGGGCTGGGGGTCGCAGCCGCGGATCCAACGGTCCAGCTCCAGGGCCGGCCGCGACCAGTCCAGGCGCGCCACCGCGTCGGTCACCAGGCCCTGGGTGGTGGCCCGGGACTCGTCCTGGCGGAGGAAGCGCGCGCTGCCGCGGGTGACCGCCTCGACCGCCTCGAGCATGGCCTCGAGGCCCAGCGGGTAGAGCTTCTGGAAGTAGAGTGTGGCGGCCGTGTCGGTGGGCTCGATGGCCACCCCGCCGCGCTGAACCACGATGGGCCCGCTGTCCACGCCGGCGTCCGGGCGGAAGATGGTGACCCCCGTCTCGTGCTCGCCCAGCATGATCTGCCAGGGGATGGCCGCGCCGCCCCGGTAGCGCGGAAGCAGCGAGGGATGGAAGCAGAGGGATCCGAGCCGGGGAGCCTCCACGATCTCCGGGGGCAGGATCACGGTCGTGAACGGCATCACGTTGAGGTCCGCGGCCGCCACCAGGAACTCCTCCACGCGCTCGGGAATGGCGGCCCCGCGGTGCCGATAGCTCCGATGTCGGTACAGGGGCAGGCGGCGGGCGGCGGCCTCCTCGGCCAGCGGGTCGGGTCGGCCGCGGTCGGGCGGGACGTGCACGGCCACCACCTCGTGACCGGCCTCGACGAGCCCCAGCAGCACCTCGCGGCCGAAGGCCGCCTGGCCGAAGATCGCGATGCGCTTCGCCGCCCCCACGAGAACCCAGGGTAGCTCAGCGTGCCGTCGAGCGATCCCCGACCTGGCCTCGCACGCTGGCGGGGCTGCCGAAGGCGAGGCTGTGGGGCGGCAGGTCGCGCGTGACCAGGGAGCGGGTTCCCACCACCGAGTGCTCGCCCACCGTGACTCCGCGCAGCACCGTGACGTCCGCCGCGATCCAGGCGTGGTCGCCGATGGAAACCGCCCCCACCCGTTCGGGGGTGTCCGCATCGAAGTCGTGCTGGTCGGCGTCGAACACGCGGCAGCCGGGCCCCAGGAAGGCGCGGCGCCCCAGGGTGACGGCCTGCTTGGCGCTCACGTGGCAGCCGTTCAGGAACGCCTCGCGCCCGACATGCAGGCGCGCACCCTCGAAGACGGCGAGCACCAGGGGCCCGAGATCCGTGCGCAACCAGCAGCCCGCCTCGATCTCGATGTGGGCCCCCGCCGCCGCCAGGATCCGCAGGGCCCCGGCGCGGCGCTCGGTGACCACGTCCGGCCCGATCCGCACCCGCGCCCCCGGTCCGAGCTCGAAGTGGGCCCAGGCGAGGTTGCTGCTGGCGCGCGGGTGGATCTCGAGGCCCGGGTGGCGGCGCATGACGCGCCCCAGCCGCCACCGGTCCAGGCGCTGGATCGCGCGCAAGGCCAGGACCGCGGCGCGGGAGGGGGCCGCGGCTAGCTGCTCCGGCCCGGCGGAGACTGCCCCTCGCGCAAGCGGAAGGTGATGAAGCCGTGGGTCGGGTCGTAGGGAGAGAGCCCGACCTGCACGCGGTCGCCTGGAATCACCCGGATGCGGAAGCGACGCATGCGCCCGGAGAGCTGGGCGGTCACGGTCTGGCCCGACTCGAGCTTGATCTGGTAGCGGCCGCCGCCCAGGATCTTCTCCACCGTGCCCGTCGCCTGGATCAGGTCGTCTCTCGCCACGCACTCCCCGTATCGTCCGCGCTGCCGAACCTCGTCCGCGCTGCCGACCACGCCGGCGCGTCCAGACGCGGGGATTGGTAGCACTTAGGCGTGGACGCGCGCGAGGCGCGACGCGTCCTGCACGGGATCCCGCCGGCCACGCGGGTGCTAGGCTGTTGCGCCCCGGGGAGAGGTGCCGGAGTCCGGTTGAACGGGCCTGACTCGAAATCAGGTGTACGGCTTGCCGTACCGTGGGTTCGAATCCCACCCTCTCCGCCAGCCCGTCTCCTCGACCGCGATGCCGTCCGCGCTTCGGCCCCGGGGGGCGAACGGGTCAGGAAGTACCCTGCGGCCCCTCCCGCGCGGAGAGCCGGGCCTCCACGCTGCGGATGCGGGAAGCGAGGACCCGGAAGATCTCGAAGGCGATGTCGGGCATCTCGTGCACCAGCTCGCGCAGGCGTTCGCCGTCCAGGGAGAGCAGCCGGGTGGGCGTCGTGGCCACCACCGTGGCGCTGCGCACGGCACTGTCGAGAACGGCCATCTCTCCGAAGTAGCCGCCCGGACCGAGGGTGTTGAGCTTCACCCCCTGCGGGGTTCCGTGCTCCTTGTACACGGTCACCTGGCCCTCCTCGATCAGGAAGAGCTCCTTGCCGGGCGTCCCCTCCGCGACGATCACCTCCCCCGGAACGAATTCGAGCTCCCGGGTCATGCCCTCGATGGCTTCGAGCTGCTCGAGGGTGAGGCCGGAGAAGAGTCCGACCCGGCGCAGGAAGAGCAGGCGTTCCATGGCGTTCCCTCCGGTGCCCGCCGCCGCGTCGACGGCCATGCGGATCCAACGCGAGGAGACCTTCCGGCTCCTCTCGATCACCTCGTCCATCCCGTGCGGCAGACCGCCGGGGAGCGACGGCAGGCTGCGCAGGCGCTCCTCCAGGGAGGAGCGCTCCAGGAGCACCGCCAGCCGCTGCGAGGCCGGAGCGTCGCCCAGGTCGGCGAGCACCTCGAGGGCGTCGGCGCGACCGCGCGCGGTGGCGAAACGCAACGTGCGCTCCACGCTTCGCACCACCGCCGGGTCCTCGAGGAGCGCCAGGATGGTGAAGGCCAGGCGGATCTCCCGGCCCAGCCGGTCACCCTGGGCGAGGCGCAGCAGGGCCACGGGTCCCTCTTCCTCCAGGGGCAGCGCATGCAGGCAGAGCTGGGCATCCCAGGCCGCATCCACGCGGCGCCGCTGCTCTGCCCGCAGCTGCTCCCGGACCTGACGCGTCCCGAGCATGCCGAGAACGCGCAGGGCGGAGCGCACCGTCGGCTCGGAGTCCGCATCGAGCTGCCCGCGCGCCGCGGCGAGGCCCGCCTCTCCGCGTGCCGCCAGGGCGGTCACGGCCGCCCGTCGGACCTCGCGGGCCGGATCGCCCAGGGCGCTGGCCAGGTCCGCGTCGGCGACCGCCTCCGGGCGTCGGGCCAGGCACGCGACCGCGGCTCGCCGCACGCGCGGGCTGTCATGGCCGAGCTCCCCCACCAGGCGGGTGAGCGGCACCGCCGGCGGCTCCCGCAGGCGGGCCAGGCACTCGAGCGCCGCGGCGCGCACCTCCGGGTGCGCGTCGCCCAGGCGCCGGGCCGCCTCCGCCCCCAGCTCCTCGGGCAGGCGCTCGAGCGCCGCGGTCACCTCGCGCGGATCACTGCTGACGACCAGGGCGGCCAGCACGTCGCGTCCCTCCGTGCCGAGCCGGCTCGCGGCCGCGGCGCGCACCTGGGGATCGGCGTCGTCGAGCCGCTCGCGCAGCAGCGACTCCAGGGCCCCCCGCAAGGACTCCGGGAAGCTCTCCAGGGCTGCGAGCCGTACCGTCGGGTCCCGGTCGCGCAGGGCCGGCTCCCAGAGGGCGGGATCACCCCCCGCCTCGGTGGCGGCCAGCGCCTCGAGGGAGGCCCGGCGCACGGCCGGATGGGAGTGTCCCAGGGCTCCGCGCAGCGGCTCGAGAAAGCCGCGGGCCGCCAGCAACGGAGCCAGGTCGAGCAGGGCCGGCGATGGACGAGTGGTCACCTCGCGCAGCAGGTGCCCCCAGATGCGGGCGAGCTCCGACAGCTCGCGCCGACCCAGCTCGCCCCCGAGTTCGCCCAGATCGAGGCGACGCGCCCGCAGCTCCTCCACCAGCGCCCGGCGGTACTCGGCGCGCACCCGCAGGTTGGCGAGCAGGTACGCCAGGGCGAGGCCGCCCCCGGCCAGAGCGAGCCCGGAGGGCGGCAGGTCGCCGGTGACCAGCAGGATGGCTCCCGCCACGAACATGCCGGCATACACCACGACCCCTTCCAGGAAGGCGCGACTGCGGGCCCGGAAGCGCAGCGGCAGGGCGTTGTAGACCAGCTGACGTACGGGACCGGCCAGGGCGTTCTCCAACATCTCCCGGTTCATGCGCGCAGCGAGGGCCGCCGGCAGGCGGAAGCTGGCCGCCAGGAGCAGGAAGCTCGCCACGGTCAGCACGGGGTGCATCAGGTTGGCGCGGGCCACGCCGGCGCGCTGGATCAGCCAGGGAACGAGGCCGAGCGCGATCACCACCTCGAACACGTTCGTGACGGCCAGGAAGAGGCCGAGGAAGGCGGCCAGCTCGGTCTCGTCGGGGAACTCCCGGGCCAGTACGTCGGAGTAGAGGTACTGGGCCACGAAGAGCGCCAGCACCATGGCGAGGGCCGAGGCCACCAGCCAGCGTCCGAGCGGGCTGCGCCGCAGGAAGCGGGTGGCCGCCCGCAGGCTCTCGACGGAGGTCTCGTCTTCCTCCTCGAACTCGAGTGCACCCCAGCGTCGCAGCGGACGTCGCGCGCTGCGCACCAGCACGGCCGCGACGGCCAGCGCGAGCGCCCACACCCAGAGGAGTGCCGGAGTCGACTCCCGCCCGAGCGCCACGGCGAGGCCACCGCCCACGGCCCCCCCCAGGCTCATGCCCACGCCGAGCAGGGGCGCCACGCGCTTGGCGGCGAGGGTGTCGAAGAGGTCTCCGGCCAGGGTCCAGAAGTGGTTGACGAGCACCGCCTGGGCCGCGAAGAAGAGACACAGGAGCGCCGGCAGGGCCGCCACGGAGCCGGCCGTGACGGCAAGGGCCGCTCCACCCACGGCGAGGGCGCTCACGCTCAGCAGCTCCACGAAGACCCGGTCGTTGCGCGCCCGCCCGACGCGGAAGGCGTAGGCGAGGGTGGCGAAGACCGTGGCGGCCGCGGCGACCACGAAGGTGGCAGGCAGGCGGGCCGCCCCGAGCCGCGCCAGGAAGAGCGCTTCGGCGCCCGCGAGGCCCACCGTCTGGGCCAGGGTGATCAGGGCCCCGAGGGCGACGAAGAAGCCCACGCGCCCCTGCTCGCCGCGCCGCAGGGCCGGCAGGATCCGGGGCCGGGAGGGGGCGCGGCTCATCGGACGCGTCGCGTGGTGCGCACCAGACGCTCGGCCTGGATGCGGTTCAGGTTCAGGAAGACGTGCGCCGCGATGCGCGGATAGCGCCGCCGCAGCCGCTCCAGGTCGTCCGGATCGAAGGCGATCACCCTGGTGTCGCCGAGGGCGTCCACGTCGGCGGTGCGGTTCTCGGAAAACAGGCCGATCTCGCCGAAGCTGTCGCCCCGGGTCATGGTGGCGAGCTCGATGCGGCCGGACCCGCGCTGCAGGGAGCTGCGCAGGGTGCCGTCGAGGATCACGTAGAGGGTGCGTCCCTTGTCGCCCTCGCGGAAGAGGGTCGCGCCCGCCGGGACGGTCCGGATGTCGGACATCAGGGCGAAGACGCGCGCCTGCCGCTGGCTCAGTCCGGCGAAGAGGGGGATCGAGCGCTGGGGCTCCGGACCGAGATCGAGGGTCAGCAGGTCCCACAGGGTCACGATGCGCGAGCCCGCGCAGAGCGCCGGCGTGAGCGTCACGTCGGTGAGCCAGGCCACGCCCAGGGTGAAGGCCGCCAGGACGCCGAACTCCGCCTGGCTGCGCAGCTCGCTGGTCCACAGCACGAGGAAGCCGGCGCACAGCCCCACGCTCGTGAACGTGACGGGGCGGATCAGGCCGCGCAGGGCCGAGAGCGTGGCGCTCCGCTCGTCGGCCAGGCGTTTGGCGTCGCTGTTGAAGCGCGCGAAGTAGTGGATCGTGTCGTCCACGGCGATGCCGAGGGCCAGGCACCCCACCAGGCTGGTCCAGGGGTTCAGGGTGACGCCGGTCAGGCCCAGGGTGCCGAAGTAGACCGCGATGGGCAGAACGTTCGGGAAGAGCGCCCGCAGTCCCATGCGGAAGGACGTGAAGAGGACCGCCAGCACCAGGTAGATCACGCCGAAGGCCAGCAGCAGGCTCGTCCACTGGCCGCGCGCCACTTCGTCGAGGCTGCGGTCCAGCAGCACCAGGCTCCCGGTCACGTGGCCGCGCAGGTGCTGGGGCAGCTCGGCCAGGCGCGCCTCGATACGCGCGACCAGGGACCCGGTCTGCTGCGAGTCGGTGGAGCGGGCACGCACGTGAACCTTGACGAACTGGTGACGGGCGTCGACCAGGCGCGCCGTCTCGGGGCTCGCCCCGAAGAAGAAGAGCTGCGTGACCAGGGACTTGCGCTCCGGGATCACGAAGAAGGCCGGATCGTCGTCCTGCAGGGCCCGGTACAGCATCTTCACGTAGTCGACGACCGAGATGGCCTCGCCCACCTCGGGCTGGGCCCGCAGCCACTCCTGCAGCGCATCGAGCTGGCGCAGGTTGGCCGGCTCCAGGAAGGCGTCCGGCACGTCGGACTCCACGAGCACCTGGATCTCGTTGGCGCCCCCCAGGCGCGCGTTGATCGCCTCGGCTGCGACGCGGACCGGCGCGTGCTCGGGAAAGTTGGTCACGAAGTGGGAAGCCACGCGGATGCGCGTGGTGCCCGCCAGGGCGACCGCCAGGGCGACCACGCCGGCGCTGATCACGAGGGTCCGGCGGCGGGTGGCGAAGTCGCCCAGGCGCTCCGCCAGGCGCTGGAGGCGCGCGCCTTCCGCGCGGGCGGGAAGGCGGGCGGGCCGCGGGAGCAGGGCCAGGACCGCCGGGGTGAAGGTCAGGGCCGCGGCCACCGTGTAGAGCACCCCGAGCACGGAGAACCAGCCGAACTCGCGGATCGCCAGGATCGGGCTCACGCCGAGGGCCAGGAAGCCCGCCGCGGTGGTGAGACCCGTCACCAGCACCGGGACGCCCACTTCGCCCAGGACTCCCTCCACCAGGGGCCGCGGCGCGCCCGACGCGTCCGGAGCGGACCGACCCAGCCACGCGTAGTACTCGGCCACCACGTGCATGGCGTAGCTGAAACCGATGGTGAGGATGAGGGGCGGCACGATCGTGGCCACCAGGTTGAGCTCGCGGCCGAGCCAGCCGAGCGTGCCGAGCGTCCAGACCTCGGCGATGCCGATGGTCGCCAGCGGGAGACACACGGCGCGCGCGGTGCGGAAGGCCACGAACAGCACCACGGCCAGGATCCCCACCACGGCCGGGAGGACGATGGAGAGGTCCCGGAGGATGGTCCGGCTGATCACCGTCTCCACGTGGGGGGAGCCACTGATCCAGACCTCGGCGTCTCCGGCCTCGGCCTGGGCGATCCCGGCGATCTCCGTGTCGATCCCGCGCGCGACCACCTCCCGGCCCCCCAGGCGCTCGAGCTGCACCAGGAGCGCGGTGGTGCGGGCGTCCCGGGAGACCAGGGTTCCCGCGTAGATCGGGTTGGCGAGCGCCTCGCGGCGCAGCCGCGCCAGGGCCTCGGCGTCCGAGGGCACCTCGTCCACGAAGGGCGCCACCTCCACGTCGCCGTCCACGCTGCGCACGTTCAAGGCGCTGGAGAGGGAGAGGACGTTGTAGACGCCGTCCACCGCCGCCATGCGTTCGGTCATGCGCACCACGGCGCTGAGCACCTCCGGCGTGAAGACGTCCTGCACGCCGAGGGCGATGACGATGGTGTCGTCGCTCCCGAACTGGAGCCGCGCCCGCTCGTAGAGAGCGAGGTCGGGCCCGCTCGAGGGGAGCAGCGAGTCCACGGCCGGATTGACTGCGAGGCGCAACGCACCGCTGCGGGGATCGACCAGGCCCAGCAACGCCAGCGCCGTGAGAACTCCGACCGCCAGCAGCACCGGGATCGGATGCCGGGCGATGGGACGCAACCAGCGAGTCACCGTTCCCCGCTCTCCGCCCGCGCCCGCCGGCGGGCGGAACACCGCCCTCCCCGGGGCGGCGCTCTAGTGCCCGCGCGCCAGTGCCGAAGACGTGAACAGCCGATCGGGAAGCTCCGGATCCACCTCGATCCGCTCGACAGAGAGCCGGGTCTCCGTGTTCTCCTTGAGGTCTCGAACGCGGATGGCGTGCGGCATCCAGGAGCCTCCCTCCCGGGAGATCTGCGACGGATCCGCCGTCACCACCTTTCGGGGTTGCTCACCGCGCTCGTAGAACTCGATCTGGATCGGCACGCAGGTCTCCCGGTGCACGTGGGCCACGATGCGCTCGTAGACGGAGCGGTCCTCTGGCGGAGGCGTGATGGCGAGCACGTGGACCGGCTGGTCCGCGAGCGTCGCGTCGGGAAGCCGCTCGAGCTCCGCCCCCTTGGCCAGGCGCTGCAGGCGCCGGAAGTCCTCGTAGCTGAAGTCCGTGCCGAAGAGCGATCCGGACATGGCATGGGGGGCGACGCGGCGCACGCGCTTCAAGTCGGGCAGGTAGACGAAGACCTCCACCGCGCCCTCCTGCTCCAGCAGCAGGTAGGAGGAGCCGCGCAGGTCCGGCGGCGCTTCGAGACGCAGGAGCACCTTGGAGCGATCCGCTTCACCCCGTTTCCAGTACAGGCTCCCCTTCAGGGTACGCTCGCCGCCGGTGCGGTCCACGGCCTGCAGCGTCAGCCGTTGGATGCTCCCCTTCTGCGGCAGGTTGTCCCGGATGCAGCGCTCCACCTGCTCTTCCGCCGGGCCGGCCTCGACGGTCGGCGCCAGGAGTCCGAGCAGGGCGAACAGCAACCCCGACGTGCGAGCCCGATGCATGCCTCCTCACCTCCCTCCGGGGCGCCCGGTTCGCCCTCCATCCTACGAGGAAGCGGGCCCCGGCCGGAAGCCACTCCGGTAGGATTCGGCCGTGCAGGACCGCTCCCCCCAGCGCTCGGGCCTTCGCCCCGCTTCCCGCCACCGGGCGACCGGTCTCGCCCTTCTGGGCCTCCTCGGGGCCGGGGAGGCCGCGGGCAGCGACCCCTCCTGGGTGCTGCGCCGCCAGGAGGACGGCGTCACGGTGCACACCCGCGCCGTGCCCGGGTCGAGCCTGGAGGAGTTCCGGGGCGTGACGCGGATCCGGGCCCCCCTGCGCGCCCTGGTGGAGATGCTCCTCGACGTGGACCGCTATCCGGAGTGGATGCACGACTGCCGCGAGGCCCGCGTCCTGGAGCGCCGGGGCATCGAGGGGGGGCTCACCTACACCGTGACCGACGCGCCCTGGCCGGTGCGCGACCGGGACGTGGTGGCGCGCTGGACCCTGACCCAGGACGCGGCGGGAGGAGTCACCATCGCCTTCGTCGCGGAGCCGGAGGCCCTCCCGCCCCGGGACGGCCACGTCCGCGTCCCACGGACCCGCGGGCTCTACCGCCTGACACCCGGGCAGGACGGCAGCACGGAGGTCCTCTACCAGCTCCACAGCGATTCGGGCGGGCTGCTGCCCGGCTGGCTGGCCCGCTCCTGGGTGGTCGCCATCCCGTTCCACTCGCTGCGCAACCTGCCGGGGCACCTGGCCCGGACCGGCTACACGGGCCGCGAGGAGGTCTACCGGGCCATCCGGGAGCCGCCGAAAACCGCGTCGGAGCGCGGGTTTGACCCGCCGCGGGGGGGCCGGTAGATTCGCCGGGTCCGATCTGCGGCGAGGCGCGATCGCAGGGTCCCGCCCGGGTCCGAGGCTCCGCGAACCCCGTCAGGCCCGGAAGGGAGCAGCGGTAGTGGAGCGTCGACGGCGGGCGGGGGCGCCCTGCGATCCTGCCTCGCCGCAGCGGCGACCCGAGGCGGTGCCCCCCGTTTGAGCTACCAGGTTCTCGCGCGCAAGTGGCGACCCGGGACCTTCGACGAGGTCACCGGCCAGCCCCACGTGACCGCCGCGCTGCGCAACGCCATCCGCCTGGGCCGGGTGCCCCATGCGCTGCTCCTGGCGGGCCCTCGCGGCGTGGGGAAGACCACGCTGGCCCGCATCCTGGCCCGCTGCCTGAACTGCGAGAAGGGTCCCACGGACACCCCGTGTGGCGAGTGCGCTCCCTGCCGCGAGATCGCCGCGGGCAGCTCCACGGACGTCCAGGAGATGGATGCGGCGAGCCGCACCGGCGTCGACGACGTGCGCGACCTGATCGAGTCGGTGCGCTACGCGCCATCCCCGGGCAAGTACCGCATCTTCGTCGTGGACGAGGTGCACATGCTCTCCACGGCCGCCTTCAACGCGCTGCTGAAGACCCTGGAGGAGCCGCCGCCCCGCAGCCTGTTCGTGTTCGCCACCACGAACCCCGAGAAGATTCCGTACACGGTGCTCTCCCGCTGCCAGCGCTACGACCTGCGCCGCATTCCCACCGCCGAGGTGACGACCCGTCTGGGAGAGATCGCCCGCGCCGAGAAGATCGACATCTCTCCGGCCAGCCTCCAGGCCATCGCCCGGGAGGGCGAGGGCTCCCTGCGCGACGCGCTCACCCTCCTCGACCAGGCGGTGGCCTATGCCGGCGCCCAGGTGGACGATGCCCGGGTGGCCGAGGTGCTCGACCTGATCGATCGGCGCCTGCTGCTCGCCATCCTCGAGGCCTGCGTGGCCGGCGACCCGGCGCGCGCGCTCGAAGCCACGGGACGGGCGGCCGAGGCGGGGGTGGAGGCCCGGCGGCTCGGCAGTGCCCTGCTCGGACTGCTGCGGGACCTGGTGGTGCTGCGGGTCGCCCCCGAGGCCCCCGGGCTGGTGGAGGGAAGCGACAGCGAGGTGGCGGAGCTGCGCGCCCTGGCGGAGCGGGCGGAGCCCGCCCGGCTGCGGCGGATGTTCCGGGCGCTCCTGCGCGAGCAGGAGGATCTGGCCTGGGCCCCCCAGCCCCTGACCGTTCTCGAGATGGCGCTGCTGCGGCTCGCGACCCTGGCGGAGGGCGACGACGTGCAGACCCTGCTGAACCGGCTCGAGGCCCTGGAGCGGAGGCTCGAGGGCGAGCCCCCCCCGCCCGGCGGCGCGGCGGGCGGGGGGGCGGCCCGAGCGCGGAGCGCCCGCTCCGCGGAGCGCCCCACCGGCGGCTCGCGGCGGAGCGACGCCGGAGCCGGCCCGGCCCGGGCCGCGGGGGACAATGGGGCGACCACCGAGACTCCGGTGCCAGCCCAGAGCGGGGCGGACGCACCCGAGGCGGAGGCTTCCCTGGGCACGGTCTTCGATCGCCTGCGCGCCCTGGCCCAGGGCGACGACCGCACCCTGGCGGGCGCCCTGGAGGGCGGTTGCCTGGTGGAGCGCGGCCCGGACCGGCTGCGGATCGCGCTTCCGAACCCCTTCGCAGCCCGCCGGCTGGAGCGCCGGGTGGCGGACCTCGAGGCCCTGGCCGCGCGGCTCTTCGGGCGTCCGGTGCGGATCGCGGTGGAGGGGCCCGCCGAGGAGGGGAACGACGCCGCCCGCCGGGTCCAGGAGAGCGACCTGGCCCGACGTCGACGTCAGGAGGCCCTGGCGAACCCGGCCGTGAACGAGACCCTCCAGGTGCTGGGCGGCGAGGTGCTGGAGATCCGCCCGCTCGGACCTCCCCGATGACGGCTGCGAACCTGGGCGAGCTGCTGAACCGTGCGCGCGAGGTCCAGGAACGCCTGGCACGCGTCCAGCGCGAGCTCGCCGGGCGCACGGTGGAGGGCTCCGCGGGCGGCGGACTGGTCACCGTGGTCGCCAGCGGCGAGCTGCGCATCCGCAGCGTCCGCATCGAACCCCAGCTCCTGGAAGGGGGGGATCGGGAGATGCTCGGAGACCTCCTGGCGGCGGCGGTGAATGCCGCGCTGGCGAACGCCCAGCGCATGATCCAGGAGGAGATGCAGCGGGCCGCGGGTGGCCTGTCCCTGGGCGCCGGACCGCCCGGCGGAAGCGATCCAGGACCGGATCCGGGCCGCTAGCGTCGCCCGCGAGCTGCTAGCCTCGCCCGCGTGCGCACCTCGCCCCCCATCGAGCGGCTCGTGGCGGGTCTGCGGCGTCTGCCCGGCATCGGCGAGAAGTCCGCGACGCGGCTCGCGTTCCACCTGCTGTCGGCCCCGGAGGCACACGTGCGCGAGCTCGCCGAGGCGATGCTCCGGCTCAAGAAGGAGATCGTGCTCTGCGGCGAGTGCTTCGACCTGACCGAGTCCTCGCCCTGCCCGATCTGCCGGGACGAGCGACGCGACGCCGGCCTGCTTTGCGTGGTGGAGGAGCCCGCGGATCTGGCGGCCATCGAGCGCACGGGCCGCTTCCCGGGGCGCTACCACGTGCTGGGAGGCACCCTGGCCCCGATCGAGGGCATCGGCCCCGAGGACCTGCGCATCTCCGAGCTGGTGGGGCGGGTCCAGCGAGGGAGCGTGCGCGAGGTAGTGCTGGCCACGAACCCCACCGCGGAGGGCGATGCCACCGCCCACTACCTGGCCGACCGCCTGCGCGGCAGCGAAGTACGCCTCACCCGCATCGCCTGCGGCATGCCTCTGGGCGGCGATCTCGAGTACGCCGACCACGTGACCGTGGCCCGCTCCCTGGAGAACCGGCGGGAGATCGACTAAAGCCCCGCCGGGCGGGCGCCGATCCACCCGGAGACCGGGGGACCGGGCGCCCGGGCCACGTGCCGGGCGGCTGCGCCTGCAGCTTGCCCCACTCGCGGCCCGCAGGGTAGAGTGCGGGCGTTTCCGTTCCCTCCCAGGCGGTTGCGAGCACGGATGCCGATTCTCGACACCCAGCTGGTGATGTACGACGAGGACTACCGCAAGGTCCTCGCCGTATGCCAGCGGCTCGCCCAGGACGCCCATGCCAAGGGTGTTTTCGTGGTGGACAAGAACGGCCAGCTGCTGGCCGAGGCGGGCGACGTGCGGGGAATCGACACCACGAGCCTGGCCTCCCTCACGGCGGGAAGCGTCGCTGCCACCGGCGGCCTCGCCAAGATCATCGGCGAGGAGGAGTTCCCGGTCCATTTCCACCAGGGGCAACGCGACAACCTGCACATCACGGTCGTCGCTCGACGCATGATCCTGGTGGTGATCTTCGACGAGAAGAGCTCGCTCGGCCTGGTTCGTTTGCGGGTCAAGAAGGCCGGGGCGGAGTTGGCGCGTCTGTTCGAGGAGATCCAGAAGAAATCGGAGCGTGCCGCGAGCACCGAGGGGGGAACTCCCTTCTCGGAGATCACGGACGACGACATCGACAACCTGTTCGCGGACTGACGCGGGGCCATGTCTTTCATCAACTACTCTTCGCGCGAGATCAACTGCAAGATCGTGTACTACGGTCCGGGGTTGTGCGGGAAGACGACCAACCTCCAGTACATCTACAACAAGACCAACCCGGACCTGAAGGGCAAGATGATCTCCCTGGCCACGGAGACCGAGCGCACGCTCTTCTTCGACTTCCTGCCGCTGGCGCTCGGGCAGATCCGCGGCTTCAAGACCCGCTTTCATCTCTATACGGTGCCGGGCCAGGTGTTCTACGACGCCAGCCGCAAGCTGATCCTCAAGGGCGTAGACGGCGTCGTGTTCGTGGCGGACAGCCAGATCGAGCGCATGGAGGCGAACATCGAGAGCCTCGACAACCTGCGCGTGAACCTGCGCGAGCAGGGCTACGAGCTCGACAAGCTGCCGTACGTGATCCAGTACAACAAGCGCGACCTGCCCAATTCGGCGCCCCTCGCAGAGATGCGTCGCGTGCTGAACCCGCGCAACGTGCCCGACTTCGAGGCGAGCGCCACCGTCGGCACCGGTGTCTTCGAGACCCTCAAGGCCATCGCCAAGTCCGTCCTCACCGACCTGCGCCGCATGGCCGGCTAGGGGCACGTGGTCGATTCGTTGCTTCGGGCGGCCCGGGGTCCTGCCGGGCCTGGAGTCCATTAGTCAACAACGTCCCCCACGCTAACCTCAGGGCGTGCCGCTCACCGGGGTCCGGGGCAAGAAGACCTACTACGAGGTGCACGGCGACGCGGGGTCCCCCCCGCTCGTGCTCGTCATGGGCATGGGGGGCTCCTGCCGCGGCTGGCACGCGCTCCAGGTGCCCGAGTTCTCGAGGCAGCGGCGCACCGTCCTCTTCGACAACCGGGGGGTGGGCGAGAGCGAGGATCCGGGCGGGCCGTTCACGACCGCCGATTTGGCCGACGACACCGTGGCCCTTCTCGACGCCCTCCACATCGAGCGTGCCGACGTGCTCGGCGCCTTCATGGGCGGCATGATCGCCCAAGAGCTGGCGCTGCGGCACCCCCGGCGCGTCGACCGGCTGGTGCTGGTGGGGACGTGGGCCCGGCCAGACGCCGCGCGGCGTCTGCTGCTGCGCAAGTGGCGCGATACCGTGCGGGCGGGCATTCCCTTCGAGATCCAGGTGCAGGAGCGGCTGTTGTGGACCCTGTCCGACGCCACCCTGGAGCAGACCGACCTGATCGACGCCATGGTGCGCTTCCACCTGCGCGACCAGGCGCCGCTCTCCGACGACCTGTTCGTGCGCCAGTGCGACGCCTGTCTGGCCCACGACACCCTGGAGCGCCTGGGCGACATCCCGCATCGGACGCTCGTCGTGTGCGGGCAGCAGGACCGACTCACGCCCCCGCATCTGCACCGCCAGCTGGTGGCGGGCCTGCCCGACGCCCACCTGATGACGGTGCCCAACGCCGCCCACCTGATCCTGGCCGAAGCCGCCCAGCGCTTCAACCACGCCGTCCTGCAGTTCCTGGCTGAGGACCGCAGGGACGCTCCTGACTGATCGACTTCTTGGCCTGGCGCGTGGGCCGAAGAGTCGATGAGTCAAGAACGTCCCCGGAATCGCAGGCGCGGGAGGGTGGGTGCCAGGTGGGGATCGCGGGCTACGGCGGCACGCAGGCGCCGAGCGTCCAGATTCGGGCCGCCGGCGAGGATGCGGTTGTCGAAGTCGCGGTGCCGGATCTCCAGCCGCGACGGGGCGAGACCACCCAGCACGCGCGCCGAATGCGGAGCGTCGTCGAGCGTGTTGGTGACGATCACTCCCCCGTGCGCCAGGCGGCGGGCCGCCAGGCGCAGGCCGGGCTCGGGAAGCCAGTCGGGCTTGCGCACCGAAGGCCCCCGTCCGACGAACACGTCGTCGATCACGAGGTCATAGTGACGACGCTCGGTGGCCAGGAAGGCGCGCGCGTCCGCTTGCACCACCTGGACGCCGAGGGCATCCAGATCGAACCAACGCCGGGCCGCTGCCACGACGTCGGCATCGACCTCGACGCCCACCAGCCGCGCGCGGGGCGCCAGGGCGCGCAGGAGCCGGGCAGCGCTCCCCCCGCCGAGGCCGAGCAGCAGCACCGCGCGGCGCCGGGACGGGGGCAGCGCCAGCAGCGGCGCCGCCAGGGCGTCCCATACCGAGCCGGTGGCCGTCGAGCCCGGGGTCCACCAGGACGCGAAGGTCCCGTCGATCTCCAGCGCCCGGCCTCTTCGCCCGTCGCGCACCACGACGCGCGCCCTGCGGTCCGCCCGGTACACTGCCGCCATGCCCTCTGCGCCCCCGGCGACCCGCGCCTGCGTGGTGGAGGTCGCCCTACCCGTCCCGGTCCACGCGCTCTTCGACTACCGTGTCCCGTCCTCCCTGGCCGCCCAGGCGGAGCCCGGCTGCCGGGTGCGCGTGCCGTTCGGCTCCCGACGCCTGGTGGGCGTGGTGGTGGCCCGCCGGGACCACGCGGCGGACGGACGCCGCCTGCGCAGCATCGAGCGGATCCTGGATGCAGAGCCGGCGCTATCCCCCTCGCTGCTGCGCATCCTACGCGAGACCGCGGAGGAGGTCCTGTGTCCGCCCGGCCTGGCCCTGGCCGCGGCGCTCCCCCCGGGCTCGGCCCCGCGTGCCGACGTGGGCTTCGCGCTCACGCCCCTGGCCCGGGAGGCCCTCTCGCGCGGCGCCCTGGAGCCGCGTGCCCGGGCGCTCCTGGCGGCCCTGGTGGAGGGCCCGCGCCCGCGCCGCGCCCTCGAGCGGCGCTTCGGCCCCGGCGTGGCGCGTCTGCGCGTGCTGGAGCGGGAGGGACTCGTGACGCGCGTGACGCTGGAGCGCGGACCCGCCGCCCGGGCCCCGCTGGAGCGGGTGGCGCTCCCGGCCGTCGACGCCCCCGCTCTCGAGGCAGCCCTGGCCGGGCCGCTGGTCCGGGCGCCGCGTCAGGCGGAGCTGCTGCGGCACCTGGCCGCGCAGGGCGCCGTCGGGGTGCCGGCCCTGACGAACCGTTTCCCGCGGGCGACGGCGCACGTGCGCGCCCTGGCCGCCCGGGGCCTGGTGCGCCTGGAGGAGCGGCCCGCCCCGCGGCCGCCTCCCGTCGCCGTGCCCCGCGACCGCGAGCCGCGCCTCGCGGCCGAGCAGCAGGAGGCCCTCGCTGCCGTGAGCGCTGCCGTCGAGGCCCGGCGCTTCGCCCGCTTCCTGCTCCACGGGGTGACGGGCAGTGGCAAGACCGAGGTCTACCTGCGGGCGATCGCGCGCGCCCTCGCCCTGGGCCGCCAGGCCCTCGTGCTGGTGCCCGAGATCGGCTTGACCCACCAGCTCGTGACCCGGCTGCGGGCGCGTTTCGGCGACCGACTGGCAATCCTCCACAGCGGCCTGCGCCCCGGCGAGCGGCTCGCCGAGTGGCATCGCCTGCGCGCGGGCGCGACCCCCATCGCGGTCGGGGCGCGCTCGGCGCTCTTCGCACCCCTCGACGACCTCGGCCTGGTCGTGATCGACGAGGAGCACGACTCCGCCTACAAGAACGAGGAGGGCTTCCGCTACCACGCGCGCGACCTGGCCGCCCGACGCGCGGAGGCCGCCGGCTGTCCCCTGCTGCTGGGCACCGCCACCCCGTCCCTGGAGAGCCGCTTCGCGGCCGACCGCGGAGCGGCGCTTCGTCTCGTGCTGCCCCACCGCATCGGCGGTCGCCCCCTGCCCGCCGTGGAGATCGTCGATCTGGCCGCGGAGCGGGCGCTCGTGCCGCGCGGACGCCGGCTGGTGTTGTCGCGGACCCTGCGCCGGGCGCTGGCCGAAACTCTCGCCGAGGCCGGACAGGCGATCCTGTTCCTCAACCGACGCGGCTTCTCGACCCGGATCTTCTGCTTCGATTGCGGCCACGCGGAGCGCTGCAAGCATTGCGACATCTCGCTGGTCTTCCACGCCACGGAGGAGCGGCTGCGCTGTCACTACTGCGACTTCTCGATCCCGCCCCCGGAGCTGTGCTCGGGCTGCAGCGCGGGCCCGGCAGCGCTGCTCGGGATCGGCACGCAGCGGCTCGAGGAGGAGGTGCGCGTGCACTTCCCGGACGCCCGCATTGCACGCCTGGACCGGGACACGGCGTCGCGCCGCGGCGCGGTGGAGGGCATGCTGCGCGACCTGGAGGCCGGCTGCCTGGACGTGCTGATCGGGACCCAGATGGTGGCCCTGGGCCACGACTACCCGGGCGTGCGGCTGGTGGGGCTGGTAGCCGCCGACCTCGGGCTGCACCTGCCGGACTTCCGGGCCGCCGAGCGCACCTTCCAGCTGCTCACCCAGGCGGCGGGCCGCGCCGGGCGCGGTCACGTGCCGGGCCGGGTCATCGTGCAGACCTTCGTGCCCGATCACTACGCGATCCGTCCGGTTCGCGACCACGACTACGAAGCCTTCTACCGCGAGGAACTGCGTCATCGGGCTTCGCTCGGCTACCCGCCCTTCGGCCGTCTGCTGCACGTGCTGGTCTCGGGCCCCGACGCGGCGGAGGCGCAGGCGGAGGCAGAGCGGATGGCATCGCGGGCCCGGCAGGCGGCGACCGCCGGCGGCGCCACGGAAGCCGGGGCGGTCGAGATCCTGGGTCCCGCTCCGGCGCCCATCGCGCGTCTGCGCGACCGCCACCGCGTGCAGCTCCTGGTGAAGGGGAGCGACGCGGCGCAGGTGCTGGAGATCGGGCGTGCTCTCGTGCGCGCGGAGCAGGGCCGCAGCGGCGCGCGGGTCCAGGTGGACCCGAACCCCGTGAGCATGCTCTAGGAGCCTGACCCAAGACTGGCGTGGGAAGGCCAGGGCGCCGATCCATCGCCGCGGCCAAGGCGCGCGACCGAGCCATAGCGGCGCTACGGCGCAGGGAGCGCAACGCGGGCAGCGGCGATGGATCGGCGTCCGGACGTCGCGCCCAGTCTTGGGTCAGGCTCCCAGGTCGGAGCTTCGCTATCCTGCTCGGGCCATGCCGATCCTCGAGGTACTCGAATTCCCCGACCCCCGTCTGCGGCGCGTGTCCGAGCCCGTGGAGCAGATCACGTCGGATCTGCGTCGCCTGGCCACGGACATGCTGGAAACCATGTACGACGAGCCGGGGATCGGCCTCGCGGCGCCCCAGGTGGGAGAGCCGGTCCGGCTGATCGTGCTCGACACCGACTGGACCGAGGAAGGGGCCGACCGGAGCCCGCTCGTGCTGGTCAACCCGGAGATCGTCGAGCGTGCCGACAAGGTCGTCTGGACCGAGGGGTGCCTCTCGGTTCCGGAGTTCACGGCGGACGTGGAGCGCGCAGCGCGGGTGCGGGTGCGTGGCCTCGACCTGGACGGCCACGAGTTCGAAGAGCAGGCGGAGGGACTGCGGGCGGTGTGCTTCCAGCACGAGGTCGACCACCTGAACGGTGTTCTCTTCATCGACCGGTTGAGCCGGCTCAAGCGCAACCTCTACGTGTCGAAACGCAAGAAGGCCCTGCGGGCGGAGGGGGCCTCCTGGCCCTCGGCCGGCGAGCGCCCGCCCGCGGTGCCCGGGGCGTCCTGAGCACCCGCCCGCTGCGCCTGATCTTCTTCGGCACGCCCGAATTCGCGGTGCCGACCCTCGAGCGACTGCTGACGGGCCCGCATCCGGTGGTGGCGGTGGTCGCCCAGCCGGACCGACCGCGCGGACGCGGGCGCCGCCCCGCCCCCAGTCCGGTGGCCGCCGTGGCCCGGCGCGCCGGGGTGCCGCTGTTGCAGCCGGAGCAGGTGGCGGAGCCCGAGGTGACGGCCCGTCTCGGCGCCTTCGCCCCGGACCTCGGCGTCGTGGTGGCCTTCGGCCAGTTCCTGCCGCGGCGCGTGCGCGAGCTGCCCGCCCTCGGCTTCCTGATCAACGCCCATGCGAGCCTCTTGCCGCGGCAGCGGGGGGCGGCGCCCGTGGCCCACGCGATCCTGGCCGGCGACGCGGAGACGGGCGTGAGCGTGATGCGGGTGGAGCGGGAGATGGACGCGGGTCCGGTGGCGCTGGTGCGGCGCACGCCGATCGGCGCCGACGAGACGGCCGGCGAGCTGACGGCGCGCCTGGCCCGGCTCGCCGCCGACGCGATCCAGGAGGCGGTGGAGCAGGCCGCCGCGGGTCGCCTGCGCTGGACGCCCCAGGACCCCGCCGCCGCCACCTTCGCCCCGAAGCTCGGTCCCGAGGACGGCCGCCTCGACTGGAGCGAGCCCGCCGCGGCGCTGGCCCGCCGGGTGCGTGCGCTGGCGCCCCGCCCCGGGGCGTGGACCGAGTGGCAGGGGGAGCGACTGCGGGTCCTGGCCGCCACGTCCTGCGACGCCGCCACGGAGCGCGCCGCCGGCGTGGTGCGGCGGGGCGGCGACGCGCCGCTCGCGGTGGCCACGGGCGCGGGCTGGCTCGTGCCGCGCGTGCTGCAGCGGGCCGGGGGACGAGCGCTGGACGCGGAGACGTTCCTACGGGGACGGCCGATTCCGGACGGGGCGCGCCTCGGCGGAGATTCCCCGGCTGCTACACTTGACTTCTGAGTTTCGGGGATGACCTTGTTGCTCTCGCGGGGACAGGCCCGCGCAGACAGGAACGAGCCATGAACAACTTGAAGACCGGCTTCCTGCTCATCGCCCTCACGGCCGTCCTGGTCTGGGTGGGCGGTCTCTTCGGGGGCCGTGAAGGCGCGCTGATCGCCTTCGGTCTCGCGCTCGTGATGAACGCGGTGAGCTACTGGTTCAGCGACCGGCTGGTGCTTCGCATGTACCGGGCGCGCCCCGTGACGGAGGCCGAGGCACCCCAGCTCTACGGTCTCGTGGCGGACCTGGCCCAGGCCGCCCGCATGCCCATGCCCAAGGTCTACGTGATCCCGGGGCCCACGCCGAACGCCTTCGCCACCGGGCGGAGTCCGCGGCACGCGGCGGTGGCGGTGACCGAGGGGATCCTGCGCGTCCTGGAGCGTGACGAGCTGCGCGGCGTACTGGCCCACGAGCTCTCCCACGTGGGGCACCGGGACATCCTGATCAGCAGCGTGGCCGCCACCATCGTGGGCGCCATCGGCGTGCTCTCGCGCATGGCCCAGTGGAGCGCCATCTTCGGGATGGGACGCCAGGACGGCGACCGGCCCAACCCGCTGGTGCTGCTGGCGGTCACCATGGTCGCGGCGCTCGGAGCCATGCTGATCCAGCTGTCCATCTCGCGCTCGCGGGAGTTCGAGGCGGACGCCGGCGGGGCGCGGCTGGTGGGCGACGGCGAGCCCCTGGCGCGCGCCCTGGAGAAGCTGGAGATGGGCGCGCGCGCCATGCCCATGGACGCCAATCCGGCCACGGCGCACATGTTCATCGTGAGCCCGCTGGCGGGGGGCACCGGGGCGGCCGGCACTTTCGCGAAACTCTTCCGCACCCATCCCCCCACCGCGGAACGGGTGGAGCGTCTGCGCAGCCGCGCCTGGGCGCGCTAGGCCCTTGCCTCCCGACGAGGTCGGACGCCGCGCGCGGCGCGGTCCGCCTCCGCGCGGGCCCGCGGGCCGTCGGCGCACGGAAGCGCCGAACCAGGCGCGCCTGCTCGCCCTGCGCGTGCTCGAGCGCGTGGAGCGGGCGCGGGCGTACGCCGACCTGGCCCTGCACGCCGCCCTCGAGCGCAGCCGCCTGGCGGACCGCGACCGCGCCTTCGCCACCGAGCTGGTCTACGGCACCCTGCGCTGGCGCGGACGGATCGACTTCCTGCTGGCCCACGTCCTCGACCGGGACCTCGGCAAGCTCCAGCCCCAGGTGCTGACGGTGCTGCGGCTGGGCGCCTACCAGCTGCTCTTCTGCGACCGGGTTCCGTCCCGGGCCGCCGTTTCCGAGTCGGTGCGGTGCGCGCGGGCGGCCGGGCTGGAGCGCGCCACGGGCCTGGTGAACGCGGTGCTCCGGCGCCTGGCGGCGAGCCACACCACCACCGCCCTGCCCGACCTGGAACGCGACCCGCTGGGCCACCTGACCCATGCCCTGTCCCTGCCCGCCTGGCTGGCGGAGCGCTGGATCGCCCGGTACGGAGCCCCGGAAGCCGCCGCCCTGGCCTGCGCCTCCAACGAGGTGCCCCGGCGCACGGTGCGGGCGAACCGACTCCGCGTCTCGCGCGAGGCCCTGCTGGCGGAGGTCCGGGAGCGCTTCCCCAACGCGGCAGCCTGCCGCTTCGCACCCGACGGCATCGTGCTGGGGCGCAAGGGCGACCCGGCCCGGGATCCGGCCTTCCTGGACGGGCGCTTCACGATCCAGGACGAGGCCTCGCAGCTGGTGGTCGAGCTGCTCGCTCCCCGCCCGGGAGAGCAGGTCCTCGACGCATGCGCTGCGCCGGGGACCAAGGCCACCGCCATCGCCGAGCGCATCGGCGCCTCCGGGTCCGTGGTCGGCCTGGACCGGCACCCGCGCCGCATCGGGCTGCTCGCCCGGGACGCTCGCCGCCTGGGCCTCGACAACGTGCGGACGATCACCGCCGATGCGTCCCGGCCGCTGGCGGAGCGGCTGCCCCTGGCCAGCTTCGATCGGGTGCTGGCCGACGTGCCCTGCTCGGGCCTCGGCACCCTGCGCCGGAATCCGGACCTGCGCTGGCGTCTGCGCCCGGAGGACCCGGCGCGCCTGGCGGTGGTGCAGCGGACGATCCTGGTGCACGTGGCGCCTTTCTTGAGGCCGGGCGGCGTGCTCGTCTACAGTACGTGTTCCTTTACGCCGGAGGAGACCGACGCGGTGGTGCAGGCGTTCCTGGACGACACCCCGGGTTTCCGGCGCACGCCCCGGGCCGAGCTGCCGCCCGGGCTGCACCCGGTGTGCGGCGCGGACGGCGCCCTGCGCTGCCTGCCCCATCGCCACGACACCGACGGGTTCTTCGCGGTCCGGCTGGAGCGGCTCTCGTGAGCCGGCGCGCCCCGCGCATCGCCCCCTCCATCCTCTCCGCGGACTTCGCGCGCCTGGGAGACGAGGTGCGGGCAGTCGAGCGCGCCGGCGCCGACTGGATCCACGTGGACGTGATGGACGGCCACTTCGTGCCGAACCTCACCATCGGGCCGCTGGTGGTGGAGGCCGTGCGCCGCTGCACGGCGCTCCCCCTGGACGTGCACCTCATGATCGAGAGCCCCGAACGCTACGTGGAGGCCTTCGCCAAGGCAGGCGCCAGCACGATCGGGGTCCAAGTCGAGGCGTGCCCCCACCTGCACCGGGTGCTGGGTCAGATCCGCGAGGCGGGCGCGCGCGCCTCGGTGGTGCTCAACCCCGGCACCCCGGCGGCGGCCGTGGAGCCGGTGCTCGGCGACGTGGACCAGGTGCTGGTGATGACCGTCAACCCGGGCTTCGGCGGGCAACGCTTCATCGAGAGCATGTGCCCGAAGATCGAGCGCATCCGGAGCTGGATCGATGCGGGCGGTCTCGACGTGGACCTGGAGGTCGACGGAGGGATCGCAGCGGGAAGCGTGGGCCTCGCCGCGCGCGCCGGCGCCGACGTCTTCGTGGCGGGGACGGCGGTGTTCGGTGCGCCGGACTACGCGGCGGCGATCCAGGCGCTGCGGCGAGCCGCACAGGCGGATTGAAGCCGCGTCGTGCAGCCGCGGCGAGGGCCACGGCTCGCTCGACCACCTCCCGCGGGTCCTCGTCCCAGACGTAGAAGCCCGGCCCCTCGGCGGCGAAGCCCCGGCCGCGGCGGTGCAAGCAGACCCCGTTCCCGTCGATCTCGAGCATGGCTCCAGTATCGACTGGCGGCATGACGTTCCTGTGACCGGATCGAGGGGTCTGGGTGGGCAGGCGCCCGACCCCGGGGGCATCGCCTCAACCGGCGGTGCGGGCCAGCTTCTCCGCGTGCTTCACGTTGCGCCCCTCCACCACCAGGATCACGTCCTCGGCGATGTTGGTGGCGTGATCGGCGACCCGCTCCAGGTTCTTGGCGATCAGGATCAGGTCCACCTCCTGGGCGGAGATGGCGGGATGGGCGGCGATCTCCCCCAGGGCCGCCTCGATCAGGCGGTCCTCGTCGAGATCCACCTCGTCGTCGCGCCGCAGCAAGGCGCCGGCGCGCTCGGCATCCCGGGCCACGAAGGCGTCGAGGGACTCGCGCAGCATGGACTGCACCTCCTCGGCCAGGCTCTCCAGCCTGGAAGGCAGCGGGACCGGCTCGCGCGCCGCCAGGCGCTCCGCGCTCTTGGCGATGTTGCGCGCCAGGTCCCCCACCCGCTCCAGGTCCACGGCGATGCTCTTGACCGCCAGGATGCGGCGCAGGTCGCCCGCCACCGGCGCCTGCAGGGCGATGGCGCGCAAGACCGCCTCGTCCACCTCGATGTCGAGCCGGTCGATCTCGAGATCGTCCTGGGCCACCTGGCACGCCAGCTCGGCGTCGCGCTGCTGGACCGCTCGCAGGGCCTTGGCCAGGATCGCCTCGCAGGCGCCGCCCATGCGCAGGATCAGCTCGTTCACGTCGCGAAGCAGGGGGTCGAGCAGTCGCGTCATCCGGTCCTCCCCCACGCCGCTGCGGGACGACGCCCAGGTGCGAGGGTACCTCGTCCTGTGCGGGGCGTCCCGTCGGGGACGGCCCGGCGGCCGCCCCCGACGCTGCTAGAACTTGAACACGAGATCCGTCTGTAGCCGTAGCCGCTCTGCATCCGAGACGCTCTCCGCCTGGGCGACCAGATCGTCCTCGATCTCGTCGCTCCGGAAGAGCGTCAGGTTGAGCTCCGTATTGGCGAAGAGCTGGCGCGAGGCGTAGAAGGCCCAGCCCTTCCGGTTGGTCAACCCGTCGAAGAGATCGCTGTCGATGAGCTGGGACGGAAAGGCGTTGGCCTCGATCTCCCAGTACCCGACCCCGAGCAGCGCCCACTTCTTCTTGTCGCCGATCTCGAGGCCGGCGCCCCAGGCCGTGTCCTCCGGATCGGCCCCCCCGGCCACTGCGCCGAAGGTACCGCTCACGGACTTCGCGTCCAGGTTCTGGGCCCAGTTCCCGTAGACGGTGATGGGGAACCACTCGCTCCCGCTCCAGCGCAGGTAGACACCACCCTCCACCACGTCCATGCCGCCCTTGCCGGTAGCGTTGCCCAGGAGACCGCTCACCCCCGCATCGCTCAGCACGTTGCCCCCGGCGGAGGTGGCGCCGTCGGAGCCGTCGCAGTTGTCGCCGTCGAAGCCGCGGCAGAGGAAGTCCTCGTTGAGCGACCCGAACTGGTAGTAGGTGCCCCGGGCGCCGACCTGGACGACGTCGTTCAGCGCCAGCTCGCCCCCGAGCTGCGCGCCGAACAGGTGCGGGTCCTTGCCCGAGCTCGCTTCGTCCAGCAGGAAGTAACCGGTATTCAGGAACAGGATCAGGTTCTCGCCAGGAGTCGCCGTCAGGCCGAGGGCGACTCCCTCCGGGTTGATGTCTCCGTCCCAGAGCATGAAGTCCTTGCCCACCTTCCAGGTGAAGGGATTGCCCTGCTTGCCGAGAGCCAGGGACGCGGAGCCGCGCTCCCCGGCGATCCAGCTCTCGGGGGCCCGCAGCGCCACGTAGGCCCGGTCGATGAAGATGCCGTCCGGATCGAAGTCGGCCTCGTTGTTGCCGAAGCTCTGGTTGGTGCTGCGACTGTCGTCCTCGCCGGTGGCGAGCCGCAGGTGGACCGCGCTCCAGTCGTTCACGTCGAACTGGCCTGCCAGGCGGATGCGATAGCGGCCTCGATAGCGGTTGTCCCGCTCGCTCCCGAGCTCGTCGCGGTCGAACCAGAAGCTCTCGTGACGAGCCCGGAAGTCCCCGGAGAGCTGGAGGCGGTCCAGCCAGCCGTCCTTCTGCTGCGAGTCGGCGTAGCGCGCAGCCAGGCGGTTGTACTCCCCTTCGTCCACGATCCCCCGGTCCCTCAAGATGCCGAGGATCTCCTGAACCACCTCGCTCTCGGAGGCCGGCGCGGTGGCGGGAAGCACCAGGATTGCGAGGGCGAGCCCCAGGCCGGCGGCCCGCCAGATCCATCCCCTCACGAACGTCCCTCCTTGGCGTGCCGGGACGGGTCCCCGAGCCGCGGCCGGACGCTACGGAGCTGCGGTGGCGCCCCGGTGGAGCGCTCGTGACGGGAACGTGAAGAACGGGGCGCGCCGGCGCGAAGGGTGCGACTACGGCGCGCTTTCCGGTGCGACGGGGAGTGTCACCGTGAAGGTCGAACCGCGGCCCAGCTGGCTGCGCACGGTGATCTCCCCGCCCATGGCCTGGACCAAGTGCTTCACGATGGAGAGCCCGAGGCCCGTCCCCCCCAGGGCCCGGGAGCGGCCGGGGTCCACCCGGTAGAAGCGCTCGAACACGCGCGGGAGATCGCGGGCGGGAATGCCGATCCCGCTGTCGGCGATCTCGATGCGCACGCGTCCCGTCTCGCTCCGCACGCCGACGAGGACCCGCCCGCCGGCTTCGGTGTACTTGATGGCGTTGTCGATCAGGTTCTGGAGCACCTGCTCCAGGGCCCGGCGGTTGGCGCGCAGGCGGCCGTCGCCCTCCACGTGGAGGTCCGACTCGAGGCTCGCCTGGGCCAGGCGCTCCTCCAGCTCCACCAGCAGGTGCGAGACCACCTCGGCCGCGTCCAGGGGCTCAGGCTCCAGGCGCAAGGCCCCGCTCTCGATGCGCGAGAGGTCCATCAGGTCGTCGAGCAGCGAAGCCAGACGCCGCGCGTTGGCCAGCACGATCTCGGCGGCCCGGAGCGCCTCCGGGTCGTCGAGCTTGCGTTCCACCAGGCGCTCCGCGAAGCCCCGGATGGCCGTGAGGGGGGTCTTCAGCTCATGGGAGGCGTTGGCCACGAAGTCGCGTCGCACGCGCTCCAGGTGGCGCACGTCGGTCACGTCGTGGACCACCGCCACCACCCCCGACGGCGGCGCTCCGCGCTGGAGGGGGGCGGCGTGCACCCGCAGGCGGCGGTCGGCCGCATCGCGCAGCTCCACCTCGCGCCCGGCCGGCCGGCCGCTGCGCAGGGCCTGCCGGATGGTGTCCACCACCTCCGGCTGGCGCACCGCCTCGAGCAGGATCCGGCCGCCGGGAGGTCCGGGCGTGGCGAGCATCGCGCAGAGCTGCGGGTTGGCCACGAGCACCCGCTCTCCGGCGTCCACCACCAGGACACCCTCGGCCATGGCCTCGATCACCGCCTGGAGACGTCCGCTCTGCTCCTCCGCCTCCCGCACCCGGTCCGCCACTCGGGCCGCCAGGTCGTCGAGGGCGTTGGCCAGGGGACGCAGGTCCGCGGGCCAGGAGAGCGGCGCGGACGGGCCGCGAACGTCGCGGCCCAGCTCCTCGGTGAGGCGCCGCACCGCTTCGAGGGGCGCCCCCAGGCGGCGCGCCAGCCAGACCGCCGCCGCCAGGGCGAGGACGAGCCCCGCGCCCAGGGCGAAGGCCAGGGCGCGTCCCGAAGCCCCGCCCAGGGCGGCCCCCGCCGCCGTCCCCAGCAGCACCACTGCGACCGCGCTCGCGACTCTGCGTCGAATGCCCGACAAGGGGTCGGCCTCGTGCGAGGAAGGAGCGACCGGGCTACTCGGTGAAACGGTAGCCCACCCCGCGCACGGTCTCGATCAGGGATCCCGCCTCCCCGAGCTTCTCCCGCAGCCGCTTCAGATGCGTGTCGATCGTACGCAGGGTCACGTGCACGTCGGACCCCCAGATCCGGTCCAGCAGGCGCTCGCGGGTCTGGACGCGGCCCGGACGCTCCATGAGCTGGACCAGGAGCTGGAACTCCCTGGCGGTGAGCGTCACCTCGAGTCCGTTCACCGCGCAGCGGTGCCGGTCCAGGTCCACCTCGAGGGGCCCGCGCGCCAGGCGCCGCGTCTCGGGCACGGCCCCGGTGCGCCGGCGCAGCAGCGCGCGAGCGCGCAGCACCAGCTCGCGGGCGCTGAAGGGCTTCGTCACGTAGTCGTCGGCGCCGAGCTCGAAGCCCACCACCCGGTCGACCTCGCCCGACCGGGCCGTGAGCATCACCACCGGGAGGTCCGCCGTCTCCGAACGGGCGCGGACGTGCCGGCAGACGTCGCTGCCGGGCAGGTCGGGCAGCATCCAGTCGAGCACCAGCAGGTCGGGCGGCGCCCGGCGCAGCCGCTCCAGGGCCTGCTGGCCGGTCTCGGCCGTCTCCACGTCGTAGCCCGCCTCCGCCAGGCTGGCCCGCACCAGCTCGAGAACGTCCGGCTCGTCGTCGACCACTAGGATGCGCTGGGCCATGGCCCGCGACGTTACCGGCCGCCCGCGAGCGCCTCCAGCGGCGGCCGGGCTCGTCCCGGGAGCGCCACGAAATCCGGACGGCGTCGGGACTGGACGGCCTGGACGCGGGCCCGGCCGGGGACGCTTGAGGCCCTCCGGACGAGCCGTCATACTCGGGAGGCTCTGGCAGGCGCAGGCGTCGGGGCGTGGCGCAGTCTGGTAGCGCGCTTCGTTCGGGACGAAGAGGTCGCTGGTTCGAATCCAGTCGCCCCGACCACCCCGCGCCGGAGACGGCGGGCCGCCCGGCCCGCCGGCCACCCCCCCGGGCCCGGGTTGCGGCCCTCGACCGGGATGCGCGCCTCGGAGTAGGATGGAGCCTGCGAAAGGCTCCTCCCATGACCCGACGCCTCCTGCTCCCGCTCGTCCTGCTCCTGCTCGGCGGCTGCGACCGCCCCCCCGGCGACGACCCCGCCGATGTCCGGGTGCGCGTGAGCTACGTGGGCGTCGACCCGAGGGCGGGAGCGCCCATCGTCATGCTCGAGGAGGAGAACGGCGGTGGACGTTTGCTTCCGATCTGGATCGGCTTCGCCGAGGCCCGCTCCATCGCCTCCGAGATCGAGCACCGCCGGTCGCCGCGCCCCAACACCCACGACCTGGCCAAGCAGGTGCTCGTCCAGCTCGAGAGCCGTGTGGAGCGCGTCGTGGTGACCGAGCTGCGCGAGGGCACCTACTACGCGGTGCTCATGCTCAACCGCAACGGGCGACGGCTCGAGCTCGACGCCCGGCCGAGCGACGCCATCGCACTGGCGCTGCGCTTCGAAGCGCCGGTCTTCGTGCGCGCCTCGCTGTTCGAGGCCGAGCCGCTGCCGGTCCCCGACGGACCGGAGCGGCAAGCCAGCCGCGTCCCCGCCCACGTCCCGGCCGGATGGCGGAAGGCCGACGGCAACTGGCGGTCGGGAGTCCCGACGGCAATTCGAGAAACCGCCCTTCCCGTCGCGAATCGACCTGGCGTCGCAGGGGCGAAACTCTCCGAAGTTCACCTCCCTTCGCGTTGACAAGCGGCATGGCCGCTGGCACGATCGGTCCGACCGTGCGTTGTCCCTCGACGGCACCTGATAGACGCGCGCGCTCGTTGCCCTACGCGGAGGGGAGATGACGCACACGGAGCTCGCCTGGCAGTTCGCCGATATCTTCGACGAGCTCGGGGTCGAGCAGATCAACGAGATGCTCGCCAAGAACGTCCCGCTCGAGACGCTCGAGTTCTTTCGCACGTACGGAGAAGAGTTCGGCAGCGGGGAGGGCTTGAACGAGGCGGTGTCGAAGCGTCTGCCCAACCTGTTGCTGGTCGGCTACCTGATCCGCGTGCTGGAGGATCGGCTGTTACACGGCGAAGAGGAGCCGAGCGCCTGAACGCGTTCCGCGCCTGCGAGCCGTGGCCCACCGGGCGCCGCCTGTTCCTGATGCGGCACGGGGAGACCTACGAGCCGCACCTCGACACGCCCATGGCCGGTCCCGACGAGGACCCGGCCCTGCCGCTCACCGCCCGCGGCCGCATGCAGCTGGAGGCGACGGCCCGGGCGCTGGCGAAGACGGGCCTCGAGGGCGTGTGCTCGTCGCCCTTCCGCCGCAGCCAGGAGACGGCGCGCGTCGTGGCCGAGCCGCTGGGCCTCGAGGTGACGGCGCTCGAGGCCCTCGGCGAGCTCGCCCTGCATCCCCCCGCCGGCGGCACGCTTCGGCACGTGGCGCGCCGCTACCTGGAGCTGGCGCGACGGCTCGCGGAGGAGGCTCCGGCCGCGATCCACCTCGACGACGGCCGCGACCTGCGCTCGGCGGTGGAGGAGGCCCTGGGAGCAGTACGGAGCGCCCTGGAGGAGCAGGGACCGCGCCTCCTGGTGGTGGCCCACGGCGGCCTGAACCGCTTCCTGCTCGCCCACTGGCTGGGCCTGCCACCGCGCGGCTTCCTCTCCCTGGATCAGGACTTCGGGTGCGTCAACGTGATCGACTTCGTGCGGGGGGGCCGGGCCTGGGTGCGCGCCGTGAACGTGACGGTCCACGACCCGGTCAAGCTGGATGGCCTGCCCGGCGGGCTCGGCCGCGGGTGAGCGAGCGGGCCCGCGAAGTGCGGACCCCGGGGGCCCCGCAGCCGGTCGGCCCCTACTCCCAGGCCGTGGTGCACGACCGCCTGGTCTTCGTCTCCGGCCAGATCCCCCTGGATCCGGCCACCAAGCGGCTGGTGGAAGGGGACGTGGAGATCCAGACCGAGCGCGCGCTGGCGAACCTGGCGGCGGTGCTCGAGGCGGCCGGCTCGTCCCTCGAACGGGTGGTGCGCGTGACCGTCTATCTGACCGACCTGGGGCTCTTTCCGCGCGTGAACGAGGTCTATGCCCGTAGCTTCCGCTCGGACCCGAAGCCGGCCCGCACCACCGTGCAGGTGGTCCGCTTGCCGCTGGACGCCGTCGTCGAGATCGACGCCATCGCGACGCGCTCCTGAGCGCGAATCAGCGCACGACTCCCGAGCCGTAGGCGCGCACGATGCGCGGCAGGTTGACCGCGTTGATGCCGACGTGCGCCACCGTGGGGGCCAGCAGGTTTCCGGTGGCCTCGAACAGAAACCCGAGCAGCAGGCCTGCGGCCACGGAGAAGACGCTCCAGAGCGCCAGGTCGCGGCGCGGAACGAAGTGGGCCGCCCCGAAGAGCAGGCTCGCCGCCAGCAGCCCGACCCGAGGCTGCAGGGCGCCGCGGAAGAAGATCTCCTCCGCCACGCCGCTGGCCCCCGCCAGCACCAGGCACTGGCCGAGGCTCAAGGGACCCACCGCCCGGGCCAGGGCCCGCGCCAGGGCCTCGCCGGACCGGGTATGGCGGGTCAGGAAGTCCGAGAGCCCCACCATGGCGGCCGCGGCCAGGGTCCCGAGAGCCAGGTCGCGCAGCGGAGCGGCGCCTTGGGCGGCCGCCGCCGGGGCCGCATAGAACGGGCTCTCCCCGCAAAGCCCCAGCCGCCAGGCCAGGGCGAGGCCCGCCAGGACGGCGTAGAAGGCCAGCGCCAGGCGAACCAGACGCTGGCCGTCCATCCGGGCCCGCTCGTCGAACTGGGTGGCACCCACGTCCCTCCTTCCGTCGCAGCCCTTCGTTGACCGGGGGGTTGGACCCGGGTAGCTTCCGGTTCGGCCCGACGCCCTCCCCCCGAGGGCGTCGTCTTGTTTGGGCCCAGTCTACCCCGGGGGTCGAGTTCATGTCGGACCGGATCCCGATGACCGCCGCCGGCTATGCGAAGCTCGAGGCGGAGCTCAAGCGTCTCAAGGGCGAGGAGCGGCCGCGCATCGTCCGGGAGCTGGAGGCCGCGCGCGCCCACGGCGACATCTCCGAGAACGCGGAGTTCGAAGCCGCCAAGGAGAAGCAGGCCCACGTGGAGGGTCGCATCCGCCAGATCGAGGATCGGCTCGCCCGGGCCCAGGTCATCGATCCGACCGGTCAGAGCCCCGACGCGGTCCGCTTCGGAGCGACCGTGGTCCTGATGGACGGAGAGAGCGGGGAGGAGATCACGTACACCATCGTGGGCGAGGACGAATCCGATGTGGGTGTGGGGCTCATTTCCATCACCTCGCCCGTCGCCCGGGCCCTGCTCGGTCAGCGCATCGAGGCCACGGTGCGCGTTCGGGTCCCCCGGGGCATCCGCGAGTTCGAGATCCTCGCCATCCGTTATGAGGAGGAGTGAGCGCTTGCGCAGTGCTTCGGGCAGTCCGGTTGCCAGCCGCGCGCGCCCTCGTGTAGCCTCGCGCGGAACGCGGGGACGTTCCCTCCCCCCATCCGATTCCCGGAAGCCACGCGTGCGCTCCCTCCAGGTCAAGTTCAGCTTCGTGGTCGTCTCGCTGCTCGCCACCGCGTGCATCGGTCTCGCGTGGATCGCGACCCAGCACGAGCGGCGCGCCCTGGAGGCGGAGATCGAGAAGCGTGGCCGCACCCTGGCCGGAAACCTGGCAGGCGTGGCCAAGGAGCCTCTGCTCGCCGAGGACGACCTCCTGCTGGCGAGCCTCGTGAAGCAGGCCGGTCGCGAGGAAGGAGTCGTGGCGGCGCGCCTGGTGGGCGGCCAGGGGAAGGTCGCAGCCTCCCTGGACCCGGAGGAGGTGGGTCGGCTGGCCGAGCCCCTGGAGCCCGAGGGCGCCGGGGAGCCCGGTGTGGAGCGCACCGGCCGTCTGCTGCGCGTCGCCTCGCCGGTGCTCTACAGCGGGCTGCGCGTCGGGGAGGCACAGCTGGAGTTCGACCTGGCCGCGCTGGTGGACCCCGTGGTGAGCGAGAGCGAGCGACAGCTCGCCCTGGTGGCTGCGGCCGTGATGCTGCTCGGCGTGGTGGCGGGGGTCGTGTTCGTGGCCTTCCTGGTCGAGCCCCTGCGGCGTCTGCGAGCCGGGGTGGAGCGACTCGCCGCGGGAGACCTGAGCGTGCGGGTGCCGCCCACGTCCAGCGACGAGGTGGGATCCCTGACGCGCGCGTTCAACGCCATGGGCGAGTCCCTGCAGCAGAAGGAGCGCATCCAGCGGGAGTTCGGCCGCTATGTGAGCGACTACGTGCTCGAACAACTGCTGCGCGCGCCCGAAGGCGACGAGCTGCGTGGGGCCGAACGGGAGATCACGATCCTGTTCGCCGACCTGCGCCAGTTCACGCGGCTCTCCGAGGGCATGAAGGCGCAGGAGGTCGTAGCCCTGCTCAACGAGTTCTTCCAGCTCGCTTCCGACTGCGTCCTCTCGAGCGGCGGCACCATCGACAAGTTCATCGGCGATTCGCTGATGGCGTACTTCGGCGCCCCGGTTTCCCAGCCCGACCATGCCGAGCGGGCCGTGGCGGCGGCCATGGAGATCCAGCGCGTCGTGGCCGATCACAACGCTCGCCAGCGGAGCGTCGACGAGAATGCCGTCACGGTCCAGGTCGGCGTCGGCGTCCACACGGGGCTCGCGGTGGTGGGAAGCATCGGCTCCCAGCGCCGCGCGGACTTCACGGCCATCGGAGACGTGGTGAACGTGGCCCATCGCCTGGAGAAGCTGGCGCGCCCCGGTGAGATCCTGATCTCGGAGGCCGTGCAGCGTCGGGTTCGCGGGAGCTTCCGACTGCGTTTCGAGGGCGAGCGGCAGCTCTCGGGCCGCCAGGAGCCGGTCCACGTCTACGCCGTGGAGCCGTCACCGACGGGTCCGGCGTCGGCTCAACGCGGGTGAGTGGAGGCGGTTGGCTGCGGCGGGGACTCCTCGCCGCGCTGCTGGGGGGGCTGGCGTGCGCGAGCCCCATCCTGGAGGGCGAGAAGCACTACCGGGAAGGCGACCGCCTGGGGGCCCTGGAGATCTGGCGCTCGGTGCCGCCGGACAGCGGCGACTGGCAGGCCGCGCAGCGGCGCGTGGAGGCCCTCGAGGCCGAGTTCGAGCAGCTCATGGTCCGCTACCGGCAGCGGGGGCGCTACTTCGAGCGCGCGGGACGCCTGGCCGAGTCGATCCTGAACTATCGGCTCGCCCTGAAGCTCCAGCCCGACGACCGCGAGACCCTCCAGCGGGTGCAGCAGCTCGCGCGCCGCCTGGCGGAGCGCAAGGCGGAGCTCCAGGGCTCGTTGCAGGCGGCCCTGACCCAGCGCGACGTGGCGGCCGCCGCGCGCCACCTGGCCGACCTGCGGGAGCTCGACCCGTTCGACCCGGCTCTGGAGAGCGAGGAGCGCCGCCTCGATGCGAGCGTCCAGATCGAGGTGGAGGAGCAGGTGGCGGAGGGACGGCGCCGCTTCCAGGGCGGCGACCTGGCCGCAGCGTCCGGCGCGTTCGAGCGGGCCCTCGCCCTGGAGCCGGGCAACGAGACGGCGCGCGGCTACCAGTCGTACCTGGAGACCGTACGCCGGGAGCTGGACCGCTCGGGCTCCCCGCCCGGCGGCCTGCGCGCACCCGACGCCTTCGCCTCGGAGGCCCAGATCCGCGCCGAGGGGCTGCACCAGAATGCCCTGGCCGCGGATCGCGCGGGGGATCCCTGGTCCGCGATCCGCTACGAGCTCCAGGCCTTGCGGGTGGATGCGAAGCACGGGGGAGCTCGGCGCCACCTGACCGAGCTGCGCGCGCGGCTCGGCCCGTACGTGGAGGGGCTGATCGAATCCGGCCGGGCCTCCTTTCGCCAGGAGGATCTCCAGTCGGCCCTCGATCACTGGCGCCGGGCCCTGCTCGTCGAGCCGGACAACGAACGGGCACGCGAGTACGTGGTCCGCGCCGAGCGCATGCTCGAGAATCTGGAGCGGCTGAGGTCCGAGCCGACCCAGGGCCGCGGGCGACGCTAGGGTGCCCGGGCGAACCGGCGCGCTCGCACCCCTGGTGCTCGTCCTGGCGCTCGGCTGCGCGGGCAGCCTCGGGACCGATCGCCTGCGGACCATGCTGAGCGATGCGGAGGAGCTCCCCGAGCTGGTCGAATCGCCTCCCGCGGAGGTTCCGCCCCCGGGCGGACTGCGCGCGGTGGGCAGCATGCTCCGCTCGGTGCCGCTGCGCTGGGACCCCGTGCTCGGGGAGGACGTGGTCGGCTACGTGGTGGAGCGCGCCGGGCCGGAGACCGCGGTCTTCGAGCGCATTGCGACGCTGCCGGGCCGCTTCCGCACCAGCCATGTGGACCGCGGGAGCGGCCAGAGTGGCGCTCCCTCCTCCGAATCGGGCGCGCTCGCGGACGGCGTCACCTACCGCTACCGGGTGCGGAGCTTCGATCGGAACGGGCGCATCGGCATCGCCAGCTCCGAGGAGGTCCAGGCGGCCACTGCCCCGCCGCCGGCGCCGCCCCAGGGGCTGCGGGCCTACAGCCATCTCCCGCGGCGCATCGCCGTCACCTGGTCGCCGGTAGAGGGGGCCGGCGAGTACGTGGTCTACCGCAGCCCGAGCGCGCGGGGGGACTTCGAGGCCATCGCCCGCGTGCGCGGGCGCTGGGCGAGCCACCATCTGGACGAGGGGCTCGGAGACCTGCGCGTGCTCTACTACCGCATCTCGGCGGTGAACGAAGCGGGAGGCGAAGGGCCGGCCTCGGAGCCCGTGCGCGCCGTGACCAAGGCGGAGCCGCTCGCCCCGGTGGGGCTGAGCGTCGCCGGGCGACGGCTCGGCGCCAACCGCCTGGCCTGGGAGCCCAACGTGGAGCGGGACGTGGCGGGCTACCGGCTGCTGCGCTGGCGCACGGGCAGCCGGTCGGGGGAGCCGGTCGCGACGCTCGGACGGGAGACCACCGAGGCCTGGGACGAAGCGGTGGCCGCGGGCGAGCCGCTCACGTACCGGGTCGTGGCCTTCGACCAGGACGCTCTCGAGAGCGCCCCCTCCGAGGCCGTGGAGGTGGAGAGCGAGGACTACGGCCTGCGCGCGGAGCCCGCCCCGGGCGGCGTGCGGCTCACCTGGCGCGACCGTGCCAACGAGGGTTTCGTGGCCGCCCGGGTGCTGCGGCACGGGCTGCTGCGCGCGCGGGAGATCGCCCGGGTGGCGGGCTCCGAGTACCTGGACCGGGAGGTCCAGCCCGGGGGCCGCTACCACTACCAGGTGGTCCTGGAGCGCGGCGACGGCCAGGCGGCGCCGGCCTCCCGCACCGTCGAGGTGGCGCTGCCCCCCGGCGGATCGCGTTGATTTCTGCTCGCCGCTGCCTAGACTTGGCGGCGTTTTCCCCGGTAGCTCAGCTGGTAGAGCGATCGGCTGTTAACCGATTGGTCGCAGGTTCGAGTCCTGCCCGGGGAGCCACTTCGCGCGGCGGCTTCTCCCCGCCGGGGCGCGGAACGAGGCGCAAGATGCGGGAGGGCAGCATGACGGGACGCTTGCTCGGTCCGGCCGGAATCGCCGGGGTCCTGCTCCTCCTGGCGCTTCCCCTGCATGCCGCCCGGGGCGAATGGGTGCGCGGGGAGACCCGCTTCAACCTGCGGACGGGTCCCGGGGTCAACTACCGGATCACCGGCAACGTGGAGCGGGACGAGCCCGTGCAGGTGACGGCCCGCGAGTCCGGCTGGGCACAGGTGCGGAGCCGGACCGGCGCCGAGGGCTGGCTCCTGGCCCGCTACCTGCAGCAGACGCCGCCCGATGCCCTGCGCATCGAGCGCAACGAGACCGAGCTCGCCTCGGTGCGGGAGGAGGCCGAGGGCCTCAAGCGGGACAACGAGCAGCTGCGCCAGGAGAACGAGCGCCTGCGTCAGCAGGAGACCGACCAGGGCGAGGAGGTCCGCCGCCTCACCGAAGAGAACCTGGATCTCAAGGCCGGCGAGCGCTGGCCCTATCTGATCACCGGGGCCGCCATCCTGGTGACCGGCATGCTGGCGGGCGCGCTGTTCGCGCGGGCCGCGGGCCGTCGGCCCCAGCCGCGCATCCGCCTGTAGCCCGCCGTGGCGGACGGCCTGGAGCTCGAGCCGCAGGCGCGCTGCGGCCTGGTGCTGGCCGGAGAGGACGGCGCCGCGCTGGGGCAGCGGGCGCGGGCGGTCGAGGCCCTCGGCTTCGATTCCCTCTGGGTGGGAGACCACGTGGCCTTCCACGTGGCCATCCCCGACCCCCTGACCGTCCTCGCCTTTGCGGCGGCCACGACCCAGAGCGTGACGCTCGGGACGGCCGTCTACCTGTTGCCCTTGCGCCACCCGACGCTCACGGCCAAGAGCACCGCCACCCTCGACCGTCTCTCGGGCGGGCGTCTCGTGCTCGGCGTGGGGGTCGGCGGCGAGTTTCCGCCGGAGTTCGACGCGGTGGGCGTCCCGGTCCGGGAGCGGGGTACGCGGACCGACGAGGCGATCCCGCTGCTGCGGCGCCTGTGGCGCGAGGCGCGGGTGGCCCACCAGGGGCGACACTTCCGCTTCGGACCGGTGGCCCTCGAGCCGAAGCCCGCGCAGCCCGAGGGTCCCCCCATCTGGGTGGGGGGCCGGGCACCCGTGGCGATACGGCGCGCCGGGCGGCTGGGAGACGGCTACATCTCCCACATGGCGTCCATCGAGCACTACCGGACGAATCTCGCGGCGATCGCCCGGCATGCCCGGGAGGGCGGTCGCGACGGGTTGCGCTTCGGGACGGCCGCCTTCCTGTTCACCGCCCTCGACACGAGCTTCGAGTCCGCCCACCGCCGCGCGGCCGCCCTGCTGGGCCGGCTCTACGCGCGGCCCTTCGAGGACGCCGCCCGCAGGTACTGTCTGCTGGGCCGGGCCGCGGACTGCCTGGAGCAGATGCGCGGCTTCGGCGCGGCAGGAGCCCGCCACTTCATCCTGGCACCGCTCTCGGATCCCGATGCCTTCGCGGAGCAGGTGGCGGCGGAGATCCTTCCGGAGGTCCCGGGACTCGGCTCCTGAGGCCGAACGTCAGCGCCGCCAGAAGCCCGGCGACAGCAGGATCAGGATCGTGAACACCTCGAGGCGCCCGGCCAGCATCCCGAAGCAGAGCGCGAGCTTCACGGTACCCGGGAAGTGCGCGAAGTTGTCGAAGGGGCCGACCGCCCCGAGTCCCGGCCCCACGTTGCCGACGGCGGTGAGGGCCGCCGAGATCGCCGTGAGCGGGTCGTAGCCGGCCATGGCCACCACGGCGGCCAGACCCGCGGCGAGCATTGCATAGGCGGTGAAGAAGGCCCAGATCCCACCCAGCACGTCCGCGGGGACGGCACGGTCTGCGTACTTCACCGTGCTGACGGCGTGGGGATGAAGCAGGCGGGAGAAGGCCACCCGCAAGGCCCGGATTCCGAGCAGCACGCGCAGGCTCTTGACGCCTCCCGCCGTGGAACCGGCCATGCCGCCCAGGAACATGAGCTGAAGCAGCAGCAGCTGCCCGACACTCGGCCAGAGCTCGAAGTCCGCGGTGGCGTAGCCCGTGGTGGTGAGGATCGAGACCACCTGGAAGAGTGCCGCGCGCAGCGCCGCGGGCTCCTGCGGAGGCAGGCGGACCAGGAAGAGCGTGATCAAGGCCGTGGTCCCCACCACCATCCACGCGAAGTAGCGCAACTCCGCGTCCCGCCAGACGTCCAGGAAGCGCCGCTGCACCAGCCGGTAGTGCAGGACGAAGTTGATGCCGGCGCAGAGCATGAAGAAGATCAGGACCCATTCGACGAAGGGGGACTGGAACGCGCCGACCGAGGCGTCCCGGGTGGAGAAGCCCCCCGTGGCCAAGGTGGTGAGCCCGTGGCAGACCGCGTCGAAGAGGGGGATGCCGCCGGGACCCCAGAGCAGCAGGATCTCCGCGGCGGTGAGCACCACGTAGATCCCCCACAGGCGCCGGGCCGTCACGGCCACGCGCGGCTCCACCTTGTCCGAGATCGGGCCCGGCACCTCGGCCTTGAAGAGCTGCATGCCACCTACGGGCAGCAGCGGCAGGATCGCGATGGTGAACAGCACGATCCCCATGCCGCCCACCCACTGGGTGAGGGCTCGCCACAGCAGCAGCGCCCGGGAGCTGCCCTCGATGCGGGTCATGACGCTGGAGCCCGTCGTCGTGAAGCCCGCCACGGACTCGAAGATCGCATCCACCATGCCGAGCGTGTCGGTGAAGAAGTAGGGCAGCGCGCCGAACAGCGACACCAGCAGCCAGCCCACGCCGACCACCACGAACCCGTCGCGGGCACGCAGCCGCCAGCCAGCCCGTCCGCCCCGGGGCCGGGTGGAGCCGACCACCGAGGCACCCACCACCGCGGCGATGGCCGCGCTGAGCAGGAACGGCTCGAGGGCCTCGCCGCCCCCGAGCGCCAGGCCGAGGGGCAGGAGCTGGAGCGCCGCCAGCAGCAGCAGCAGCCAGCCGAGCAGGTGCGCGTCGACCAGGGCGTTCATCGAGGCTCAGGCGGCGGACAGCAGCCGGCCCACCCGGGCCACGTTCTCGTGGGTGGTGATGAGCACCACGTGGTCCCCGGGTGTGATGCGGAAGTCCCCGCGTGGCACCAGCAGTTCGCCGCCATGCCGAACGCCCACCACCAGGGCGCCCGGCAGGTGCTCGCCCAGCTGGCGGATCGTCCCGGAGCAGAGCACGCTACCCGGGGCCACCTCCCCTTCGAAGGCCTCCATGCCCTCCTGCAGCAGGGTCGCCACGGACAGCACGCCCTTGCCACGCACGTAGCCGAGCACCATGTCGATCACCAGCTGGCGCGGGACGATCGGCGCGTCGATTCCGATCTCGGAAACGAGGCTGGCCACGGCGGGGTTGTCCACCAGGGCGAAGGTGCGGTGGGCGCCCAGCCGCCTGGCGAGCAGGGCCGCCACCAGGTTCGTCTCGTGGCTGTCGGTCGCGGCCACGAAGGTGGAGGCCTGCTCCACGTCCTCCTCCTCGAGCAACGCCTGGTCCGTGGCGCAGCCCCGCACGACCAGCGTCTGCTCCAGGTCGTCCTGGGCCTCCCGGGCACGCAGCTCGTCCTCCTCGATCAGCTTGACGCTCACGGGCCGCCGTCGGCGCAGCGACTCGTCGAAGCCGAGCTTGTCGCTGTCGAAATCGCTGCCGCGCTCCAAGCGCCGGGCCAGGCCCAGGCCCAGGGGCGTGGCGCCCGCGACGATGACGTTCTGCCGGCTCTCCCCGCGCGCACCGAGCAGGTTGAGCACGGGAGGCAGGTCGCGCTGGGCCACCGCGAAGTAGGCGATGTCCCCGGCCCGGATCTCGTCTTCGCCCCGCGGGATGAGCCACTCCCGTCCGCGCTCGATGGCGGCCACCAGCGTGGGCGTGTCCGCGAACATGAGGTCCACGTTCTTGACCAGCAGATCGGCGAAGTCGGAACTCTCCGGGATGCGGAAGCCCACCACGAGGAGCTCTCCACCGAAGAAGCTGCACACGTCCTGAGAGCCAGGGACCGCCAGCAGATTGGCGATCTTGTCCACGGCGGTCTCGATCGGGTTCACGCTCACGTACTCGTCGCCATGAGCGCCCTTCACGGCCTGGAACGCCCGCGCGTGGTCCGGGTCCATCAGGCGGACGATGCAGCCCGGCACGCCGAACGAGGCGGCCAGCACCCCGACCACCAGGTTCGCCTCGTCGGAGCCCGTGGTGGCCAGCACGAGGCGCGCCTTCTCGATGCCGGCCCGCCGCAGCGTGGGCGCCGTGGCCCCGTTGCCGGACACGACCCGCACGTCTCCGAGCCGGACGTCGAGATCCCGGGCCAGGTCGCGTTGGCGTTCTACCAAGGTGACGTCGTGGCCATCGCTGGCCAGACGCTCGGCCAGGGTGCCGCCCACCAGGCCGCCGCCCACCACCAGGATCGCCTGATGACGCCGGCTCGCCTCGCGGCGCGCCCGCTGGCGCTCGGCCATGCCTCCTCCCCAGGTGCGACGGCGGCGGGAGGGTAAGGCATCCCGGGCGCCACTCCAGCGACCGGGCGGCTCACAGGAGCAGCGTCACCACCGACACGTCGAGCTCCGCTCGGGCGTCGAGGGTCCAGGCGGTGCGAAGCCGCGCGTCGCGATCGAGTGACCGAGCGGGGGGCCGATGAGGACGGCGGCCAGCAACAGCGAGCCGCGGAACGACTCGGTGCGGGCGCTCGGCGGCGAGCGCCACGGCCTGCAGCGGCCGCTCGGGATCCGGGACCGGCTGGCGTCCCTTCCGGAACCCGGGGCGCGAGCTCAGACACGCGTGGGCCGCCACCCCGGCGAGGGTGAAGGGCGTGGCCAGGGGGAGCAGCGTCCGACGCGTCCCCGCTCCAGGCCCGCACCGCTCCTCGGCGTCAGGATCCGGGCTTGCGCCCGGTTGAAGATTGAAGTGATTACTCCTAGAGTAATGACATGGATTATCGTGTGGAACAGCTGGCAGCCCGGGCGGGCGTCTCGGTGGATACGATCCGCTTCTACCAGGGCAGGGGCCTGCTTCCGCCCCCGCGCCGGCGCGGCCGGGTGGCAGTCTACGGGGACGCCCACCTGGAGCGGCTGCGTCGCATCCGTGCCTGGGCCCGGCAAGGGCTTCCCCTCGCGGTGATCAAGCGGATGCTGGATCGCCCGTCCGACCCGGAGGCCGACGAGCGCCTGCTGGCCGCCGTGGCCGGCGAGCGCCTGGGCGCCCGCACGCTGTCGCGGCCCGAGCTCGCCGCGGAGTCGGGCGTGCCGGAGCCGCTGCTGCGCGCGGCCGAGTCGGCAGGACTGCTCGAGCCTCTGCGCGTGGACGGCGAGGAGCGCTTCAGCGAGGCCGACCTGGCCATGGCCCGGGCGGGGCTCGCGATCCTGAGCGCGGGCTTCCCGCTGGACGAGCTCCTGGAGCTCGCGGTCTCGCACGCGCGCGCCACCCAGACGCTGGCGGAGCGGGCCATCGCACTGTTCGACCGTCATGTGCGTCGGGGAGCGGGCGGGGGCCACACCGACCCCGAGGCGGTGGCGCGCGCCTTCGAGCACCTGCTCCCGGAGTCCACACGCCTGGTGGCGTTGCACTTCCAGCGAACGCTGGTGGCGCGCGCCCTGGAGCGTCTGGCACGCAAGCGCGACGAGCGGGCGCTGCGGCGCGCCCTCGCTGCGGTGGAGTCCGGCCGCCTCGAGGTCGCATGGCGCTAGCAGCCCTCCCCCACGGTGCGACCAAGCGCGAGCGCGTGCAGGCCATGTTCGACCGCATCGCTCCCCGCTACGACCTGCTGAACCGCATCCTCACCATCGGCCTCGACCAGCGCTGGCGCCGCGCCACCCTCGACCTGGCGGGGGTCGGTCCGGACGATCGCGTGTTGGACGTGGCCTGCGGCACCGGGGACCTGGCCCGGCTCGCTGTCGCGCGCGGCGCGAGGGTGTGCGGGCTCGACTTCGCCGGAGAGATGCTGCGCCGGGCGCAGGGACACGACCAGCGTGTGGCCTGGCTGCGCGCGGATGCCGCCGCCCTCCCGCTTCGGGACGGCTGGGCGAGCGTCATCGTGTGCGGATTCGCCCTGCGCAACTTCGTCTCGATCCCGCCCGTGCTCGACGAGATGGCGCGCGTGCTCGCCCCAGCCGGCCGCCTTGCGCTCCTGGAGGTGGACCGTCCCGAGCCGCGCTGGCTGCGGGCGGGGCACGGGCTGTACTTCGACCGGCTGGTGCCGCGCATCGGGGGCTGGCTCTCCGACCGTGCCGCCTACGACTACCTGCCGCGCTCCACCGCCTACCTGCCTCCGACTGCCGAGTTCCGGGGCTGGCTCGAGGCGGTGGGCTTCGAGACGCCGGTGCGCAGCCGGCGGCTCCTGGGCGCCGTCCAGATCTGGACCGCGCGGCGGCGGAGCGCCTGATGCGCGCCACGCTCCCGGACGCGGTGCGGCAGCGCGTGCGCCAGCTCCCCGACGCGATCACCCTGCTGCGCGTGCACCTGGAGCTACCCGCCGACCAGGCACCGCGGCCGCAGCTGCCCGTCTCGGCGGCACCCGCCTTCGCCTGGGCGGAGCCGGATCGGGACTTCGCGTTCGCCGGCTGGGGCGCCGCGGTCTCCCTCGAGGCGCAAGGTCCGGAGCGCTTCGCCGCGATCGCTGCGCGCGGCCGCCAGATCGCCACGCAGAGCGTGGAGCTCGGCGCCAAGCAGGTTCCGGGCGAGACGCCCTTCTGGGTGGGCGGCTTCGCCTTCGATCACGAGGGATGCCGGCGCGAGCCCTGGCACGGCTTCGCACCGGCACGCTGGTGGGTTCCGGAAGCGCTGCTGGTGCGACGCGACGGTCGAACCTGGGCGATCGTCGCGACCCGCACCGAGGGTCGCGACCCGACGCGGTGGATCGCGCGGCTGGAGGCCCAGCTGCGCGCCCTGCTCGAGGAGGCGCCCGGCGCAGCCCGCGGGGCGACCCGCCCCAACGCTCCGGTCGCACCCTGGGACGGCGAGCGCAGTGCGTTCCTGGAGCGGGTGCGAAGCGCCCGGCAGGCCGTGCGGGAGGGGAAGCTGGAGAAGCTCGTCGTGGCGCGGGAGCTCGGCGTGCAGATCGCCGTCGACTCGCCGGCTGCGGCGCTCCTGGCCCGTCTGGGGCGAAGCCATCCCGGTTGCCGGGTTTTCGCAGTGCGTTGCGGCGACGGGCTCTTCCTGGGGAGCAGTCCCGAACGGCTGGTGTCGGTGCGGGGGCGGCGGCTGTGGGCGGACGCCCTGGCGGGCTCGGCGGCGCGGGGCGCCGACGCCCGCCGCGACGAGCAGCTGGCCCGCATGCTTCGGGAGAGCAAGAAGGAGCAGGAGGAGCACGCCGTCGTGGTGCGCGCGTTGTGGCAGGCGCTGGCGCCCGCGTGCCGCGTCCTCCAGCTTCCCGCGGCGCCGCGGGTGCGCCGTCTGGCCACGATCCAACACCTGCATACCCCGATCCGGGGCCTGCTGCGCGCGCCCCGTCCCTTTGCCGTGCTCGAGCTCGCCGGACGCGTCCACCCGACGCCGGCCGTGGCGGGAGCCCCGCGCGAGGCGGCCCTGGCGTGGCTGCGCCGACACGAGGGCATCGAGCGCGGCTGGTATGCGGGCCTGGTGGGCTGGCTCGACGCGCGCGGCGAGGGTGACCTGGCGGTGGCGTTGCGTTCGGCGCTGCTGCGCCCGGGCGCGGCGTGGCTCTACGCGGGCGCGGGGATCGTCGCCGGCTCCGAGCCCGAGACGGAGCTCGCGGAGACCGACCTCAAGCTGCGCACGGTCGGGGACGCGCTGGCGGGGGACGTCCCGTGAGCACAGGGAGCGCCAACCAGGTCTTCGCCACCTCGTTCGTGGAAGGGCTGCTGTGCGCTGGCGTCACCGACCTGTGCGCGTGCCCGGGATCGCGCTCCACACCCGTGGTGGCCGCGGCGGTGGCCACGCCGGGGCTGCGGCTGTGGTCGCACCTGGACGAGCGCGCGGCCGCGTACTTCGCATTGGGCCTGGCCAAGGCCCGCCACGGACCGGTGGCGATCCTCTCCACCTCGGGCACGGCCGCCGCGAACTTCCTGCCGGCCGTGGCGGAGGCGTGGCATGCGCGCGTTCCCCTGGTCGTGCTCACCGCGGATCGCCCACCCGAGCTGCGTGGCTGGGGCGCGGGGCAGACGCTCGACCAGGTCAAGCTGTTCGGATCCCACGTGCGCTGGTTCGCCGAGACGCCGCCGCCCGAGGGCACCACCCCCGACGCGCGCTATGCGCGGGCACTGGCGAGCCGCGCGGTGGCGGTGGCCCGGGGCCGACCGGCGGGGCCCGTCCACCTGAACCTCCCCTTCCGGGAGCCCCTCGCGCCGGGCGACGGGCCCGTCGCAACCAGGGACGCGGTCGCTGCGCTCGGCCGACCCGCCGGACCCATGTGCCTGGCAGGCGCCCCTCCCGAGCCCGATCCCGCGTGCGTCGAGCGGCTGCTCGGGCCCGCCCGCGTCGCACGCCACGGTGTGCTGGCCTGCGGTCCCCTGGACGCGGGCCCCGCCTTCGCCGAGGCGGCGGTGCGGCTGGCCCGGGCCGCGGGGTGGCCGCTCCTCGCCGACGCGCTGTCCAATCTGCGCGGGGGTCCGCACACCAAGGAGGCGCCCCTCGTGGCGGGCTTCGACGCGTTGCTGCGGGACGAAGCCTTCGCCGCCGGGCACGCACCGGACTTCGTGATTCGCTTCGGCGATCCGCCCACCAGCAAGGCGTGGCGGCTGTGGCTCGAGCGTCACCCGGAGGTCCACCTGGGGGTGGTGGACCCGGACGACGGCTGGGCGGACCCGAGCCACCTGGCGGCGCACGTGGTTCGCGCCGAGCCGACGGCGCTGGCGCGAGCGCTGGCCGAACGGCTCGAGCGTTCCGCCCCGCCCGGCGCGCCGGCGTGGCGCCGGGCATTCCTCGACGCAGAGCGTGCCGCCCAGGAGATCTTCGAGGCCTCGGGAAGCGAGGCGAGCCCGCTGCTGGAGCCGCGCCTGGTGCGTGAGATCGCGGCGGCGCTGCCGGACGGCGCGACGCTCTACGTCTCGAACAGCATGCCCGTGCGCGACGTGGATTCCTTCCTGCCCATCTCCGCGCGGCGACTGCGCATGCTGGGACAGCGCGGCGTGAACGGCATCGACGGCATCGTCTCCGCCGCGCTGGGCGCCAGCGCGGGAAGCCCGGGGCCGGTCGTCTGCCTGATCGGTGACCTGGCCTTGCTGCACGATCTGGGCGGCCTGCTGGCCGCCCGGCGCCACGAGCTGCGCGTCACCTTCGTGGTCGTCAACAACGACGGGGGTGGGATCTTCTCCTACCTGCCGGTGGCGGACCTGGGCGCGCGGGTGGCCTTCACCGAGCAGTTCACGACCCCCCACGGTCTGGCGCTGCGGTCCGCGGCCCAGCTGTTCGGGCTGGGCTACGAGCGCGCCGGCACGGCGGCGGAGCTCCGTCCGGCGCTCGCGGCTGCCCTGGAGGCCCCCGGCAGCACGCTGCTCGAGGTGCCGCTGGATCGGATGGCGAGCGTCGCCGAGCACCGCGCGCTCTGGCAGCGCGTGGGCGCGGCGCTGCGCGCGCCGGAGCGCCCGGCGTGAGCGATCGTTGCGAAGTGGGCGGGAGCCATCGCTTCCAGGTGGGTGGGCACGCGCTCCACGTGGAGGTGCGGGGAGCCGGGCCCCCGCTGCTGCTGTTGCACGGCTTCACCGGGTCGGTGCGCAGCTTCGACGGGATCATCGAAGGCCTGGCGACGCGCCACCGTACGATCGCCGTGGACCTGCTCGGGCACGGCTGCTCCGACGCCCCCGACGATCCGGCGGTGTGGAGCATGGCGCGCTGCGTCCGCGACCTGGTGCGCGTGCTCGAGCTCACCGACGCGGTTCCCGCGCACCTGCTGGGCTACTCCATGGGCGGTCGCGTCGCCCTCCAGCTGGCCGTGTCGCACCCCGAATGGGTCGCGTCCCTGATCCTGGTGGGGGCCTCCGCCGGCCTGCAGGACGCCAGGGCACGCGCGGCCCGGCGACGCCAGGACGCCGCGTGGGCGGACCTGCTGCGGCGCGAAGGCCTGGAGCCCTTCGTCGAGCGTTGGACCGCCCAGGCGCTGTTCGCCAGCGAGCGTGGGCGGGGCACCGCCCACGCCGGTCGCCTGCGCGCCGAGCGGCTGGCCAACCGCCCCGAAGCCCTGGCCCGCAGCCTGGAAGGGCTGGGCACCGGCGCGCAGCGGCCCCTGCACGGGCAGCTGGCCCTGCTCCATCGCCCTGTGCTGCTGGTGGCCGGGGAGCACGACGCGAAGTTCCGGGCCATCGCCGCCGACCTGGCAGCACGGCTGCCCCGCGCGCGCACCGCCGTCGTCGCGGGCGCCGGCCACGCGGCGCACCGGGAATGCTCCCCGCGCTTCCTGGCCATCGCAAGCCGATTCCTGGCCGATCCGGAGCGGGCGGTACGTGGGCCCCGACGGAGCAGGCCGTTCAACCCGATGCGAGAAGGAGACCCGATCCGTGAGCAGCCCTGACTGGAAGTCGGTTCGAGCCTACGAGGACATTCGCCTGGAGCGCGCCGAAGGCATCGCGAAGATCACCATCGCGCGCCCCGAGGTACGCAACGCCTTCCGCCCCCAGACGCTGTTCGAGCTCCTGGAAGCCTTCGCCTGGGCGCGCGAGGAGCCGGAGGTGGGCGTGATCCTGTTCACCGGGGAGGGTCCCGAGGCCTTCTGCTCCGGCGGGGACCAGCGCGTGCGCGGGGACGCGGGCTACGTGGATCACCGTGGCGTCGCGCGGCTCAACGCTCTCGATCTCCAGCGCGCGATCCGGACGCTTCCCAAGCCGGTAATCGCCATGGTGGCCGGCTACGCGATCGGGGGCGGCCACGTGCTGCACCTGGTGTGCGATCTCACCATCGCGGCCGAGAACGCCCGCTTCGGGCAGACGGGGCCCCGGGTGGGAAGCTTCGACGCCGGCTTCGGAGCTGCCTATCTGGCGCGCGTGGTGGGACAGAAGAAGGCCCGGGAGATCTGGTACCTGTGTCGTCAGTACGACGCCCGCCAGGCGCTGGACATGGGACTCGTGAATGCCGTCGTGCCGCTGGCGGAGCTGGAATCGACGGCGGTGGACTGGGCCGGACAGATCCTCCGGCACAGCCCGCTCGCGATCCGCTGCCTGAAGGCCGCCTTCAACGCCGACTGCGATGGCCAGGCCGGGCTCCAGGAACTGGCCGGCAACGCGACCCTTCTGTTCTACATGAGCGAGGAGGCCCGGGAGGGTCGGGACGCTTTCCTGGAGAAGCGGGAGCCCGACTTCAGGCGCTTCCCATGGCGTCCCTAGCCCCCGCTCCCGCCGCCCGCGAGCGGGTCGCGACATGGATCGAGGCGGCGCGGCCGCGCACGCTCCCGGCGGCGGTGGCGCCGGTGGCGGTGGGGAGCTCCCTGGCCGCGGCCGAGGGCGCGGCCCACCCGGGCTATGCCGCGCTCGCCGGGCTGACGGCGCTGCTGCTCCAGATCGGTGCGAACTTCGCCAACGACGTCTTCGACTTCGAACGAGGAGCCGACGCCGCGGATCGCCTCGGTCCGCGGCGAGCCGTGGCGGCGGGCCGGGTCTCGCCGCGGGCGATGCGCCTCGCGACCACCCTCGCCTTCGCCCTCGCCGCCACCACGGGACTCGCGCTGGTGATGCGGGGCGGCTGGCCGATTGCCCTGGTTGGCCTGGCTGCCCTGGCCGCGGGTTTGGCCTACACCGGAGGGCCCTGGCCGCTCGGCTACCACGGTCTGGGCGAGCCCCTGGTGTTCGTGTTCTTCGGCGTGGTCGGCGTGGCCGGAACGCACTACGTCCAGGCCCTGGCCACCTCACCGCTGGCGTTCGGGCTCTCGGTTCCCGTCGGCCTGCTGGCCACCGCGATCCTCGTGGTCAACAACCTGCGTGACCGGATCGGCGACGAACGCGCCGGCAAGCGCACCCTGGCGGTGCGTCTCGGCGCGGGCCCGACGCGCGCCACCTACGGCGCGCTGGTGCTGGGCGCCTACGGACTGGTGGCGGTCGGGGTCGGGGTCGGCGCGCTGGGCACGGGCGTCCTGCTGGTCTTCGCGTCTGCGCCCTACGCGGTCGGACTGGTACGCCGTCTGGCACGGACGGACGGACGGGCGCTGAACCCCTGCCTCGGCGCCACGGCGCGCCTGGAGGCCGGCTTTGCCGGTCTGCTGGCGCTGGGACTGCTGTGGTGAAGCTCGAGCGGGCCCGCCTGCTGCCCTTCCGCCTGCCGCTCGCGCGTCCCCTGGGCCGGAGGGCGCCGCTGCTCCAGCGCGACGGCGTACTCCTTTCCCTCGAGGCCCAGGACGGGACGCCGGGCTTCGGGGAGGGCACGCCGACGCCCGGCTTCGGCGCGGACGGCGTCGAAGCCGTGGAGCAGGCGCTCCGGGATACCGTCCCCGCCCTGCTGGGAGCCGACGCCGACGATCCGCGGCGGGCGCTCGCAATCCTGGACGACGTGGGTCTCGGCGGGGCAGCCCGGGCGGCGGCCGAGACGGCGCTGCTGGATCTCGCCACCCGGCGCGGGGGTCGCAGCCTGGCGTCCTGGCTGGGGACGCGACTCCGCGCGCTGCCGCGCGCCACGGTTCCGGTGAACGCGCTGCTCGCCGCCGAGGATCCCGAGAGGCTCGCCCACGAGACGCGCGCCCTCGTCCGGGGCGGCTTCGGGACCGTGAAGCTCAAGGTGGGCGGACGTCCCCTGGCGCGCGAGTCCGAGCGCGTGGGCGCGACCCGGCGCGCGGCCGGCGGCCGCGTCCGCATCCGCCTGGATGCGAACGGCGCGTGGAGCGAGGACGAGGCCCGCGAGGCCCTGGCGCGGCTCGAGCCCTTCGCGATCGAGTTCCTGGAGCAGCCCGTGGCCGCCGACGATCTCGACGCGCTGGCCCGACTGCGAGGGCGCACGCGGGTGCCCATCGCCGCGGACGAGGCGGCCGCCAGCCCGGAGCGGGCTCGCCGCGTGATCCAGTCCGGCGCCGCGGACCTGCTGGTGGTGAAGCCGAGCGTGGTGGGCGGACCGGCCACGGCGGCCGCGATCGTGCGCCTCGCGCACGATGCGGGGCTCGGCGTCGTGGTCACCTCCGCGCTGGACGGGGCGGTGGGCGTCGCCTGCGCGCTGCAGCTGGCCGCGACCCTGCCCGACGCGGGCAGGGCCTGCGGGCTCGCCACCGCCGGGTGGCTGGCGGACGACCTGGCTGCCCTGCCGGCACCCCGTGGCGGAACCCTGGCCCTGCCGCGAGCCCCGGGCCTGGGCGTCGCCCCGGATCCGGACGCCCTGGCGCGCCTGGCCCGGGGCCGCCCGCAGGATCTCGGCTCGTGATCCCCGGGCTGCCCTGGCTCCCGGGCCGCGCCGCCGCCACACCGTGCCAGGTCGCGCTGCGCGTGGGGCGCGAGACCCTCGACTGGCAGGCGTTGGCGGCGGCGGTGGGGCGGCGCGCCGCGCACTGGCAGGCGGCGGGAGTCCTTCCGGGCGACGCGGTGGCCGCGCTGCTCCCCAACGGACGCGTCTTCCTGGAGGGCTTGCACGCAGCGGCGGCCCGTCGGGCGGTCTGGCTGCCGCTCAACGTGCGCCTCGCGGTTCCGGAGCTGGCCGCGCAGCTCCGGGACGCCGGCGCGCGCTGGCTGCTGCACGACGACCCGCGCCGCGACCCACGCGTGCCCGAGCTGGTCCGCCACTTGCCCGAGCTGCGCCTCCTCGAGGCAGATTCGCCGCTGTCGGATCGCGGCCCGGGAGGCGCTCCCACGCCCGGCGCGCAGCCGGATGCCGTCCGCGTGCTGCTCTACACGTCCGGGACCACGGGGCGACCGAAGGGCGTCGAGCTGACCCACGCCAACTTCCACGCCAACGCCGTGGCCACCCGGCGTCGTCTGGGCCGGGCGTGCGGGCAGCGCTGGCTCGCGTGCCTGCCCCTCTTCCACGTGGGCGGGCTCGCCATCCTGACCCGCAGCGTGCTGCTGGGCGGCAGCGTCGTCGTGCACGAGCGCTTCGATGCCGAGGCGGTGAGCCGCGCCCTCGACGTGGAGGGGATCACGGGCACGTCCCTGGTGCCCACGATGCTGGCCCGACTGCTGGAGGCTCGCGGCGACGCTTCCGCTCCGGCGACGCTACGTGTGGTGTTGCTGGGTGGCGGGCCCGTGGCCCCGGAACTCCTGGCGCGCGCCTGGCGCGGCGGCTGGCCCGTCGCGCCGAGTTACGGGCTCACCGAGGCCACCTCCCAGGTGGCGACGCTGCCCCGCAGCGCCTTCGGCGCCCGAACCGACGTGGCCGGTCGCGCGCTGCCCGGCCTCACCCTTCGCATCGCCGACGGCGACGGACGCCCCCTCCCGGCAGGGCGCGAAGGGGAGATCCTGGTGCGCGGCCCGACGGTGATGGCGGGCTACCGCAACCGGCCCGAGGAGACGGCGCGGGTGCTGCGGAGCGGCTGGCTGCGCACGGGCGACGTGGGCGTGTTGGACCGGGAGGGCTGGCTGCGCGTGCTGGCGCGACGTCGCGACCTGATCGTGACCGGCGGCGAGAACGTCTACCCGGCCGAGGTCGAGGCGGCGCTCCTGGCGCACCCCGAGGTGCGCGAAGCGGGCGTCGCACCTGCACCAGACCGGGAGTTCGGCCAGCGCGTGGAGGCCTGGGTGGTGCTGCGCCCCGGTGCCCGGGCGAACGTCGAGGGGATCCGCGCCTTCTGTCGCACCCGGCTGGCGGGCTACAAGGTGCCGCGGGCGGTGCATCTCGTCTCGGAGCTGCCGCGCACGGCCGCGGGGAAGCTGCTGCGGCGCGCGCTCCCGGAGCGACCGGGCGCCTAGCGGCCCTCTCATGAATCCCTAGTCGATCTCGTGACTCAGGCTCTCCAACTCCCGCCGACGCGTCTCGGGCAAAAGGAACAGCACGAGGCCCGCCGGGATCATGAAAAGGGCGCACCAGCTGACGCTGGCCGCCAGCCCGCCCACCAGCTGGGCCGCCGCCCCCACCAGGGCGAGGCCGGCGGCGGCCCCGAGCGTGTCCAGGAGCTCGAGCCAGCCGGCGGCGGTGCTGCGTTGCGAGGTGGGGAACAGCTCCGCCGAGAGCGCGCGGAGGATCACGTGGCCGCCCGTCGCGCAGAAGACGAAGCCGATCCAGCCCAGGGGGATCGCGAGGCCGCCACCCCGGTAGAGCAGCCAGCCGAAGGCCGGGGCCAGGGCGAGCAGGGCGCAGCCCGCCAGGCGCCGGCCGTGTCGGTCCCCCAGATGGCCCGCCGCCACGTTGCCCACGATGCCGAACGCGCCTCCGCCCGCCACCAACAGCGAGTACTGCCACGGCGCCCAGGCGCGCCCTTCCAGCAGGTGGTAGCCGGTGAAGGCGTAGACCGGCATGCGGCCCAGGGCCGAGAGCCAGCCGAGGGCGGCCAGGCCGCCCGCCCGCCCGGGGTGCGTGCGCAGCAGGGCCACGAACGGCAGGAGCCACGCCAGGCGTCCGCCCGGGCTGGCTCCCCGGGCCAGCTCGCTCTCCCGATGGCGGCGGAAGCGAGCGGTCTCCGGAACGTTGCGGCGGAAGCGGGGCAGCAGCAGCAGCGGCACCAGGCCCACCGCGTACAGGGCGCGCCAGCCGTAGGGAAGCACGTCCACCGCGGCGAAGATCAGCGCGCCGAGCCCCACTCCGGCGGCGCCCAGGGCACCGAGCATGCCCACCCCCCAGCCGCGGTGGCGGGCCGGGAACTCCTCGGCCACCACCACGATCGCCACCGCAAAGCCCGCGATCAGGAACGAGCGGGTCAGCATCTGGAGGATCACGAACTGCCCGGGCGTCTGGACGAAGGCGGTGAGGAACGTGCCGACCCCGGAGCCCGTCACCGCCAGCAGGAAGAGCCGCCGCCGTCCGATCCGGTCCGCCAGCGCCACCAGCAGGAAGCCGCCCACCGCGCCGAGCCGGACCAGGCTCAGGTAGCCGCCCAGCTCCGACTCGGCCATGCCGAGATCCCGGGCGATGTGCTTGAGCGCCGCCGTGATCATGGAGATGTCGTAGTGCTCGAAGAGCAGCGCCAGGGCCACGAAGCCGAGCAGCCGCAGATGGGCCGGGTCGAGATCGGGCACCCGACCCAGGAAGGGCGGGATCCACCAGGGATTGCGGCGTCGAGCCGGCGGGGTCTGCGTCACGAGCGCCGGGGGCGGGGCGCTCAGCGCAGCGGCGCGTAGCGCTGGCGCGCCTGCTCCGGCGTCAGCTTCGCGGCGGCGGCGATCGCGCGGAGACGCTCCGGATCCTCGAGATCCTCGGGCTCCACCCGCTCCTGGAGGGCTCGCGCCGTGCGCCACACGTCGCTGGTGAGGTCCACCAGACGCACGCGGGTGCGGCCGGTGCGGGCGTCCATCAGGTCCGTGAAGGGGACGGGGACGATGCGGCCTCCCTGGCGGGTGATGAGCACGTCGCGCTGCCCCTCCAGCAGGGTCCGCACCGCGCCCACGCCGAGCGAGCGGGTGTACTCGCGGTCGAAGGCCCCCGGCTTGCCGCAGCGCAGCTCGTAGCCCACGTCCTTGTCGCCGAAGGCGACCTTGACCCCGCGCGCCTCGAGGGCGGCCGCCACTGCCTGACGCAGCACCCGACCGAGGGGCACCTCGGCCAGCCGGATGTGGCCGTGCTCGTCCCGCTCCACGTCCTTCAGCATCTCCAGGTCGTTCGGGTCCAGCCGCTCGCCCATGCCTTCGGCGATCACCGCCACGCCGTCGTTGCGTCCGCGGGCCAGCCGCTTGACGATGGACCCTTCCAGGGTCCGCACCACGTCCTCCAGGCGGATGGGCTCGCGGGGGAACTCCTCGGCGATCAGGGTGATGGGCGCGCCGGCCGCCATCCCGGCACCCAGGGCCAGGGAGCCGGCCTTGCGGCCCATCATCACCACGAAGAACCAGCGCCCCGTGGTGCGGCAGTCCTCGAGCAGGTTCTCCACCACCACGGCCGCATGCTCGCGGGCGGTCTCGTAGCCAAAGGTCGGGATTCCGGGCGGCAGCGGCAGGTCGTTGTCGATCGTCTTCGGCACGTGCGCCACGCGCAGGCGGCCGCCCGCGGCGTCGGAGACCTTCTTGGCCGAGAAGGCGGTGTCATCGCCTCCGATCGTGATCAAATGGTCCACGCCGAGCTGCTCGAGCGCTTTGGCCACCGCGGCCAGCTGCTCGGGCTTCCGGGTGGGGTTCGCCCGCGACGTGTGGAGGATCGAGCCGCCCCGCAGGTGGATGTCGGCCACAGCGTCGGCGCCGAGCTCCACCACGTGGCTCGTGTCGCCCTCCATCAGCCACTTGAAGCCGTGCAGGCAGCCGAGCACCCGCGCTCCGCGCTGGCCGGCGGCGAGCGCCGCCGCACCGATCACGCCGTTGATGCCCGGCGCGGGCCCACCGCCCACCAGGATGCCGAACGTCGCCATCGCCCTTCCTCCGCCTCGCGCCGTTGCCGTCAGGAGCGGCGCCAGCCCCGCAGCAGCGCCGCCTTGAGACCGCCCGCCATGGGAAGCGCCGCCTCGGGCGCAGGCACCAGCCGGCGCCGCGCCGGCGGCTCGAGTCCGAGCTCCTCGGCCAGCTCCTCGGCGAGCGCCTGCATCTCCCGGTGGATCTGGGTGCCCCGGGCCTCGTGCAGGATCGAGAGCGGACGCGCGTCGGGCGCCGAGTTCAACGCCTCGACGCGGGGACTGCGCGAGAGTACGCCCCGAAACAGCGGCCAGCCCCGGCGCCGCACCTCGTCGCGCAGGTGTTCCGCCAGGTCGCCGCCCGCGACGTCGATGCGGGTGCGGCGATCCACCAGCGTGAGCAGCACCCGCCCGCGCCCGGCGCGGCCTCCCGCCCGCTCGAGCAGCTCGAAGGCCTTGGCGGCCTCTTCCAGGGAGGCCCGATCGGAGACCGGAAGGATGGCGAGGTCCGCGGCCCACAGGGCGTTGCGGGTCAGCGCCTCGAGGTCGCTCTTGGTGTCCAGCACGATCGGACCCCGCCAGGCCGTGCGGTCCAGCATGCGCCGCAGCACCAGCGGATCCTCGGCGCGGGCCTTGAGCAGCGCCGTGTCCGGGGACGACGGCACGAAGTGGATCCCGTACTGGCCGAGCTGGATCACGCGTTCGAAGCTGCGCTCGGCCCAGGCGTGCTTCAGGTTGCCCTCGCCGGGACCCGGGGCGCGCAGGCGCAGCATGCGGTCCACGATGCCCTGGTCGTCCAGGGAGAGCAGCAGGATGGGCAGGTCCTCCTGAAAGGCCCGCAGATAGATGCCCAGGTTCGTGGCCAGGGTGGTCTTGCCGACCCCGCCCTTGTTGGAGGCGACGGTGATCACGAAGCCGGCAGCGGAAGCGGGGGGCTCGGGCACGCGGGGAATCTACCCATCGGCTAGGATCAGCGCCATGACGGCCGCAGGCGTCATCCCGGCACGCTGGGGTGCGAGGCGCTTTCCCGGCAAGCCGCTGGCTCCCGTCGGGGGCGTCCCCCTGGTGCGACGCGTGTGGCAGGGCGCCGTCGGCGCCAAACGCCTGTCGCGCCTCGTGGTGGCGACCGACGACGCACGCATCGCCGAGGCCTGTCGCGGCTTCGGCGCCGAGGTGGCGCTCACGAGCCCGGACCATTTCAGCGGGACGGACCGCGTGGCCGAGGTAGCCGCCCGCCTCGACGAGGAGATCGTGGTCAACGTGCAGGGCGACGAAGCCCTGATCGAGGGGCACGTGGTGGACGCGGCGGTGGCGGTCCTGGAGCAGGACCCGGAGGCTCCCATGGCGACGCTCGTCCATCGTGCCGAGCCGGATGCCCTCGACGACCCGAACCGCGTCAAGGTGGTGCTCGACCGGCGCGGGAACGCGCTCTACTTCTCCCGCAGCCGGATTCCCTTCGCGCGGGATGCGGGAGAACGGGTGGCCTACTGGCAGCACGTGGGCCTGTATGCCTACCGTCGTCCCTTCCTGCTGCGCTTCGTCGCGCTTCCGACGACCCCGGCGGAGCGGGCCGAAGGACTCGAGCAGCTGCGCGCGCTGGAGCACGGACACCGCATCCGCGTGGCGGTCGTCGAGGGCTGGCAGAGCCTGCCCGTGGACGTGCCCGGGGACGTGGCTCGCGTCGAGGCCCGGCTGCGGGAGCTCGGCCGGTGCTGACGCCGGTGCTGCTCGGCTGCCTGCTCGGCCTGCGGCACGCCAGCGACCCGGATCACGTGGCTGCCATCGGGGCGATCGTGACCCGTCATCGTCGCCCGGGGACGGCGGCCTGGATCGGCGCGGCCTGGGGGCTGGGACACGGCGTCACGCTGCTCGCGGTCGGCGCGGTGGTGGTGGCCCTGCGGGGCCGCTTCTCACCGGACCTGGTCCTCGCCTTCGAGGGCCTGGTGGCGGCCGTGCTGGTGCTGCTCGGGGCGACGAACCTGGTCCAGGCGGGTCGCGGCGACGCGACCGCGGACGGCCCGGGCGGCTCCGAGCGGATCCCGGCCCAGCTCGCCCGCTCCTGCGCCGTCGGCGTCGCCCACGGCCTGGCGGGCAGCGCCGCGGTGGCCCTGCTCGCCCTGGCGGCCATGCCCACGCCGGCCGCCGCCGTGCTCTACCTCGGCGCCTTCGGCTTCGGCACCGTCGCCGCCATGACGGCGATCTCGCTCGGCCTGGGCGTGCCGTTCGCCTGGGCGGGACGGGTGCCCGCGCTGCGACGCGGCCTGGTGGCCGGAAGCGGCGCCCTGGCCATCGGGGTCGGGCTGTACCTGGCCTGGGAGATCGGCCGGGCCGGCATGGCGCTCTAGGCAGGGGGCCACGGCGATGTCCACGCGACTCGATGCCCGCACGGTTCGCGAGTGGGGCGAGCGCTACTCCAACTGGGGTCGCTGGGGGAACGAGGACCAGCGGGGCACGCTGAACTTCGTGACGCCGGAGCGCGTGCTGATGGCCTGCAGCCTGCCGCGGCGCGGCCTGGTGGTCTCCTGCGCGCTGCCCTTCGATCAGAACGGGCCACAGAGTGGCCTCGCCGGACGCCACAACCCGATCCACGTCATGCTGGCCGACGGCGGGGATGCGTTGTCGGGGGCCCAGGACTTCCTGGCCGGCGGGTTCCGCTATGCGGACGACGCCGTCACCATGCCCCTGCAGTGCGGGACCCAGTGGGACGCCCTCGCCCACGTGTTCTACGACGGCAGGATGTACAACGACCGCGACGTGCGCTGGGTGACCAGCCGAGGTGCGCTGTTCAACTCGATCGACCAGATCCGGGACGGCGTGTGCGGGCGTGGCGTGCTGCTCGACCTGCCGCGCTTCCGCCGCCTGCCCTGGCTCGAGGACGGGACGGCCATCCTCCCGGAGCACCTGGACACGTGCGCCGAGGCGCAGGGGGTGACGGTCGAGTCCGGAGACATCGTGCTGGTGCGCACGGGCATGATGAAGCGCTGCCTGGAGCAGAAGTCGTGGCAGGGCTACTGCGGCGGACCGGCGCCGGGGCTCTCGCTGCACTGCGCACGCTGGATCTACGAACGCTGCGTGGCAGCCGTGGCCACCGATACCTGGGGGGTCGAGGTGATCCCCAACGAGACGCCGGACTGCTTCCAACCCCTGCACATGGTCTCGATCCGCAACACCGGGATCCTGTTCGGCGAGATCTTCGCCCTGGACGCGCTCGCCGACGCCTGCGCCGAGGATGGCGAGTACGCCTTCCTGTTCGTCGCTCCCCCGCTGCCCATCACCGGCGCGGTGGGATCCCCCATCAACCCGCTCGCGATCAAGTAGCTGGTCGCGACCGACCTGCGAGGAGATCCCATGCCCTCCGAAGGCTTCCTGGTGGAGCGGGATGGCGGTGTCGCCACCGTCGTCGTGAACCGCCCGGACCGCATGAACACCTTCACCAACGAGATGTTCGCCGAGCTGCCCGGACTCCTGCGCGAGCTGGCCCACGACCCGGAAGTGCGCTGCGTGGTGCTGACGGGCAGCGGGGAGCGCGCCTTCTCGGCCGGCCTCGATCTGGCCACGGCGGGGTCCGCCGCGCCGGAGCCGACGGGCGGGCCCGCCAAGGATCTCCTGGAGACCGCCATCGACCGCTTGCAGCGCTATCAGGAGGCCGCCTGGCTGCTGCATACCATGACCAAGCCCACCCTGGCGTCGGTGAACGGGGCGGTGGCGGGGGCCTCGCTCTCCCTGGCCGCCGCCTGCGACCTGCGCATCGCGTCCGAGAATGCGATCTTTCGCACCGCCTTCGCCCAGGTCGGCTTCTCCGGCGACTTCGGCGGCTCCTACTTCCTGACCCGCATCCTGGGCACCGCCAAGGCCCGGGAGCTGTTCTTCCTGGCCGATCGCGTGGATGCGGCGGAAGCCCTGCGCATCGGGCTGGTGAACCGGGTGGTAGCGCGGCAGCGGCTGCGCGAGGAGACGCGCGGGCTGGCCCGGCGGCTCGCCGCCGGACCGCCCCTGGCCTTCCGCTACATGAAGCGCAATCTGAACCTCGCGCTCAGCACCCACGCGCGGGACCTCTTCGACCTGGAAGCCGAGGCCATGATGCGGACCGGCGCGACCGAGGACTTCCGCGAGGCGGCGCGCGCCTTCCTGGAGAAGCGGAACCCGACCTTCCGCGGACGCTGAGCGCCGGCGGCGCGGCTCCGTGTGGCACCTCGGCCTGCTCTACCTGGTCTCGGGCCTGGCGGCCCTGGCCGCGGAGACGGTCTGGCTGCGCTGGCTGCGGCTGCTGCTCGGCGCCACGGCGCCGGCAGCCTCCGCCACGCTGGTGGCCTTCTTCACCGGCCACGCGCTCGGCGCCGCCTGGGCGGCGCGCCGGGTGCGGGTGTGGCGGAGCCCGCTGCGCGCCTGGGCGGGGCTCGAGCTGGCGGCCGCCGCCTGCGCGCTCGCGGTTCCCGTCCTGCTGGCTGGCGTGGAGCGCGGGTTGCTGCCCCTCTACGAGGCCCTGCACACGAGCCCCGTGGCCCTCGCCGGTGTGCGCTACGCGGGCGCGCTGCTCGCCACCCTGCCCGCTTCGTTCTGCTTCGGCGCGACCTTCCCGGCCGTGGGCGCCGCGGCCCTGGGGTCGCTGCGCGGCCTGGGTGCCGTGGGCGCCTCCCTCTACGCCCTGAACACCCTGGGCGCCGCGGCGGGCGCCGCACTCGCCGCCTTCGTCCTCCTGGAGCGGATCGGCGTGCCCGGCACCTACGGACTGGCGGTGGGACTGTCCGCCGGGGTCGGCCTCGGCGCCCTAGTCCTGTCCCGGCGCCCCTCCCTCCCGCGGGCGGCCCCTGCGGCCGGAGGACCGCCGCGCAGGGGCGGGCGCGAGGCCCCGCCCGCCTCCCTCGACGCCCGCGCCCTGCTCGCCCTGGCCGCCTTCTCCGGGGCCGGCGCCCTGGCCCTGCAGGTGCTGCTGGTGCAGGCCCTGGCCCTGGTCCTGAACCAGTCCGTGTACGCGTTTGGCGCCGTGGTGGTGGTGGTGCTGCTGGCCGGCGCCGGCGCTGCCGCCGTCGTGGCCTGGCTCGAAAGACACGAGCGGGTGGACCCGCGTACCCTGCTCGGGGTGGCGCTGGCGGGCGCTGCCCTGGCCGTGGCGACCTTCCCGGTCTGGCTCGATCGCGTGACTGGAGGCCTCGCCTATGTGGGAGGCGCCGGCGGCGGCCTCGCCTACCTGGCCGCCGCTGTCGGGACCACCGCCCTGGCCGCCGGCCCGGCGCTTCTGCTGGTCTCGGGCGTCCTCCCGATCACGTTCGCCCTGGCGGCGCGCGGCACGCCGACGGGGCCGGGGGCGGCTTTCGGCGGGGCCGTCCTGGGGCGGCTCGTGGCCGCCAACACCGCCGGCGCCGTGGTGGGCGCGCTGGCCGCCCCCTACGGGCTGCTGGCCTACGTGGGCCTCTGGCCCGCCTTCGCCGTCCTCGCCGTGCTGTACGGGGTCGTCGCCGTGGCGGTGCCGGATGCGACGCCGCGGCGGCGCCTGCGGCGCGACCTCGTGCTGGCCGTGGGCTGGGTGGTGCTGCTGCTGCGCGCCAGCCCGCTCGGAGTTCCGGAGGTGCGCCTCGCCGCCGGCGAGCGCCTGCTGCACGCCCGCTCCACGCCGGCCGGGCTGGTGGCGGTGGTCGAGCGCGACGGCCAGCGCCTGATCCGGCTCGACAACCACTACGTGCTGGGCGGCACCGCCGAGCAGGTGCACGAGGAGCGCCAGGGGCACCTGCCCCTGCTGCTCCACCCGGCGCCGCGGCGCGTGGTGTTCGTGGGCCCGGCCACGGGCATCAGCGCGGGAGCGGCCCTGGCGCATGGCGTGCAGCAGGTGCATCTGGTGGAGCTCGTCCCGGAGGTCGGACGGGCGGGAGCGCGCTTCTTCGCCGCGGCCAACCGCGGCGTCTACGCCGACCCGCGTGCCCGCGTGATCCTGGACGACGCCCGCAACTACCTGCGCTCCACCCGGGAGCGCTTCGACGTGGTGGTGGCCGACCTCTTCGTGCCCTGGCAGGCGGGCGCTGGATCCCTGTACACGCGCGAGCACTTCGCGACGGTCCGCGAGCGGCTGGCCCCGGACGGCCTCTTCTGCCAGTGGCTGCCGCTGTATCAGCTCTCGGAGCGCGAGCTGCGCGTGCTGCTGCGCACGTTCCTCGACGTCTTCCCGCGTGCGGCGCTCTTCCGCGGTGACTTCTACGGCTCCTTCCCGATCGTGGCGGCCGTCGGCTGGAAGGGCCACGTGCCCTCGGCCGAGACGCTGGGTCGCTCCGCGACGCGTCTCGCCGCGGGCGGCGAGAGCGACCGTTGGGTGAGCGATCCGCTGGGCTTCTGGACCCTGTACGTGGCGCCGCTGGCGGCGTCCGTGCCGGCGCTCGCGGACGTTCCGCTCAACACGGATGCGCGCCCGCGCATCGAGTTCCTGGCCGCGCGCAGCCATGCGGGGGGGCGCCGCGGCAAGCAGGATGCCCTGGTGGGCCTGGAATGGGTCGCCTTCGCGGAACGCCTCGCCGCGGCCGCGGCGGGGTCCGGCGACCCGCTCTTCCCGGAGCTTGCCGGCGAGGCCCGGCGCGCCGTGGCG
>JBFIML010000003.1:0-146764 GCA_041611735.1 Myxococcota bacterium
CTGGTAGCCCGCCTGGGGCAGGACGTGCTGGGAGGGACCGATGCGGTAGAGGGTGCCGTGGAGCTCGCGCGGAATCTCGCCCTCCACGTCGCCGATCTCGTAGCTCTGTTCCGTGTCGCTCGGGCGCCAGAGCTCGATCCATTGGCGGCGCAGGTCGTCCGCACCACCGGTTGGCTGGCTCATGGGGACACCTCCTCCAACAACTCGTCTCGATGCTACACCGGGCGGCCGCCCGGAGCACCGCGTGGGTCGTGGCCCCCGCGCCGGTCGTTGCGGGAACGTTCGGCCTGGTCCAGCATCCCCCCGAGGCCGCGTGATCGAAGGACATCTCCACCCCGATTTCTGGCTGGTCGCCCAGGCGCTGGAGAAGCAGGTGCGGCAGCGGGGCGGCGGCGCCGCGGTCTGCGTCTACTGGCGCGGGAGGCCCGTGGTGGACCTCTGGACCGGGGTGCGGGACCCGGAGGGCCACGGCTGGGAGCGCGACACCCCGGCCATGTCGTTCTCCACCACCAAGGGCGTCACGGCCACGGCCCTGCACGTGCTCGTGGACCGGGGGCTGTGCGACTACGACGACCCGGTGGCGCGTCACTGGCCGGAGTTCGCGCAAGCAGGCAAGGAGTCCATCACGATCCGCCACCTGCTGTGCCACGAGGCGGGTCTGCACCACATCCGGCGGCTGATCGACCATGGAGAGCGCATCCTCGACTGGAGCTACATGGTCCGGGCGCTGGAACGCGCCCAGCCGGACTTCGAGCCGGGGAGCCTGACGGCCTACCACGGCCTCACCTTCGGCTGGCTGGTGGGTGAGGTGATCCAACGGGTGGCACGACGTCCGTTTGCCGAGGTGATCCGGACCGAGCTCGCGAAACCGCTCGGCCTCGACGGGCTCCACATCGGGGCGCCGCCGGAGGCCTGTGAGCGGGCTGCGGTGCTGCGGCGGCCCCCGGCTCGTAGCCGCAACCCCGAACGGTTTCGGGCCCTGGCCAAGGTGGTCCAGCGCGTGAACCGCGCCCTCGGCATCCCCTTCGACCCCGCCTTCGTAGCCGACGCGCTGCTACCCCGAAGCGGGATCGACGTGTTCTGGAACCCCCGCATCCTGGAGGTTCCCGTGCCGGCGGCGAATGGCCTCTTCACGGCTCGCTCGCTGGCGCGCCTCTACGCAGCGCTCGCCAGCGGAGGCACCCTGGACGGCGTGCAGCTGCTCTCCCGCGAGACCTTGCGACGCGCCACGGAGATCCAGAACCGGACCTTCGACAAGGTGATCCCGGTGCGCATGAACTGGCGCCTCGGCTACCACCGGGTCTTCACCAGCTCCGGGGACGTCTCGACGGGCTTCGGCCACTTCGGCTTCGGCGGCTCCGGCGCCTGGGCGGATCCCCAGCGGAACCTGGCCGTGGCCATGATCAACAACGTGACCGGCGGAGGCCCCCTAGGCGACTACCGCATGATCCGGCTGGGCGGGGCCGCCGTGCGCTGCGCAGACCGGGCGGCCGGAGGATACGCCGGGCGCCGCTAGACACGGGACCGTGGTACTCTCGTCCTGGCACCTGCCCGCGGCGACCCCTGGCCAGGAGCGCCCATGGCCTATACCCACTTCGAGCGCCTCTCCGCCCTCGATGCCACCTTCCTCGCCATCGAGAACCACGACGTGCACATGCACGTGGGCTCGGTGGGCCTCTTCGAGGTGGGCCCGCTGCCGGGCGAGGACGGCGCACTCGACATCGCCCGCATCCGGACGGCCACCGAGAGCGCGTTGCAGAACCTGCCGCGCTTCCGGCAGCGGCTGGCCTGGATCCCGTTCTTCGATCATCCGGTGTGGGTGGACGACGAGCGCTTCAACATCCACTACCACGTGCGCCATACCGCCCTGCCCCGCCCGGGCGACGAACGCCAGCTCAAGCGCCTGGCCGGACGCATCCTCTCCCAGCAGCTCGACCGGGGCAAGCCGCTCTGGGAGATGTGGTTCGTGGAGGGGCTCGAAGGCGACCGCTTCGCCGTGGTGACCAAGGTGCACCACTGCCTGATCGATGGGATTTCCGGGGTGGACCTGCTCGTGGCCCTGCTGCGCACGACCCCGGACCCGACGGTGGAGCCGCCCCGGCAGTGGATCCCGCGGCCGGTGCCGAACGCCCGCCAGCTGCTGGCGGGCGAGCTGGCCCGGCGGGCCACGCTGCCCGCGGCTCTCCTGGGCGCCGCCCGAGGCGCCGTGGCCGACCCGCTGCGCGCGGCGCGGAAGGCCCGCGACGCCCTCGAGGGCCTGGCCGAGTCCGTGGTGCCCGCCGTCTGGCCCGCCTCGTCCACCCCACTCAACCCCGACGTGGGTCCCTACCGGCGCTTCGACTGGACCCGCTTCGACCTCGACGCCGTGAAGGAGGTGAAGAACCGCCTCGGTGGCACCGTGAACGACGTGGTGGTGGCCGCGGTGACCGGCGCCCTGCGTACCTTCCTGCACCGGCGCGGGGTGCGCGGGGAGGATCTCCAGTTCCGGGCCATGCTGCCCGTCAACACGCGCCGCCAGGAGGAGTACGGACGGCTCGGCAACCGCGTCTCCTTCCTGCTGGCGGAGCTTCCGCTGGCCGAGGCCGACCCGCGTCGGCGCCTCGAGCGGGTCACCGAGACCACGCAGCGCCTCAAGGAATCGAAGCAGGTCCACGGCTTCGACCTGATCGAGAAGATCGCCGACTGGACCTCCACGGAGGTCGCCGTCCGCTTCGCCCGGCTCGGGGCGCGGGCCCGCACCTACAACGTGGTGGTGACGAACGTGCCGGGGCCGCACTTCCCCGCCTTCCTGCTGGGCGCTCGCATGCTGGAGATCTACCCGGTGGTGCCGCTCTACACCAACCAGGCGCTCGGCATCGCGCTGTTCAGCTACGACGGCGGCCTCTTCTGGGGCTTCAACTCCGACTGGGACGCCGTGCCGGACCTGCACGACATGGTGGAGGCGGTGCAGTCCGAGTTCGAGGTGCTGCGCAAGGCCGCGGCCGAGGGGCCGGTCTCGTCGTCCCGCAGGAGGCGCACGCGCCGCAGCCCGGGCTCGCGCGGACCCGCCCCGGGCGGGTCGGAGGCGGAGACCCCCTGAGCCTTCCGTGTCCGACCACGTCTACGAACGTCTGACCCAGCTCGACAATTCCTTCCTGCTCTTCGAAGGGCCCAACGCCCCCATGCACGTGGCGGCCGTGCAGATCTACGAGGCGGCCCCTCTCTCCACTGCCGAAGGCGGGATCGACGTGGACCGCATCCGCGCCTACGTCCTGGCGCGCCTGCACCGCATCCCCCGCTATCGGCAGCGCCTCGCCTGGACGCCTCTGGAGCGGCACCCGATCTGGGTCGACGACCCGCGCTTCAACTTGGCCTATCACGTGCGCCACGTGCGGTTGCCGCCGCCCGGGGACGAACGGCTGCTCAAGCGCATCGCGGCGCGCATCCTCTCCCAGCAGCTCGACCGGGGCAAGCCGCTCTGGGAGATGTGGGTGATCGAAGGCCTGCAGGGGGACCGCTTCGCGCTGGTGAGCAAGACCCATCATTGCATGGTGGACGGAATCGCGGGCGTCGACCTGCTGGCGGCCTTGATGACCCCGGAGCCCCGCACGGAGATCCGGCGTCCGCCGGTGTGGATCCCACGACCGGCCCCGGGGCCGGGGCCGTTGCTTCGGAGCGAGGCCTGGCGGTGGGTCACCGGGCCGCTCCGCGCCACCGCTTCCGCTTGGCGGCTGGCCCGCGACGTCCAGCACGCGCGGCACGACGTGAAGGAGCGGGCGACGGCCCTCGCCCAGACGGTGGGCGGCGCGTTGCGCAACAGCTCGAGCACGCCCCTCAACCAGCCCATCGGCCCCCATCGGCGCTTCGACTGGCTCCCCATGCGGCTCGACGAGATCCGCCGGGTGCGGCAGGCCCTGGGAGGAAGCGTCAACGACGTGGTGCTCGCCACCGTGGCGGGCGCCCTGCGCCGCTTCCTCCGAGAAGGACGCCAGGTGGACGTCTCGCGGCTCGACTTCCGGGTCGCCGCCCCCGTGAGCCTGCGCTCGCGAGAGCAGCGGGGCACCTTCGGGAACCGGGTGTCCGCCTGGCTGGTCCCGCTCCCGCTGGGCGAGCCGGACCCGGGCCGCCGGCTCGAGGCCATCCGCCGCACGACGGATGGGCTCAAGGCCTCGCGCCAGGCGCTCGGCGGCGAGGCCCTGGCGCGGGTGACCGAGTGGACCGGCCCGACGCTGCTGTCGATCGCCTCGCGGCTGGCCACCAGGCGGCGCCTCTTCAACCTGGTGGTGACGAACGTCCCCGGTCCGCAGATGCCGCTCTACCTGTTGGGGGCGCGCATGCTCGAGGCCTACCCCATGGTGCCGCTGTTCGGGAACCTGGCCACCGGGATCGCGCTGTTCAGTTACGACGGGGCGCTGTATTGGGGCGTGGTGGGCGACTGGGATCTGGTCCCGGACCTTCACGACCTGGTGCTCGCCCTCGAGGCGTCCTTCGGGGAGCTGCTCCAGGCGGCCGGGACGCGGGCCGCGAGCTAGGACTTCCTGCCGGACCGCGCCACGTCCACCAACACGAACCCCATCCGGCGCAGCTGCTCCGGTACGTCGTCGGCATTCGGTCCGGAGACGTGCAGCGTGAGCATCGTCGTACCGGCGGGGCTCACGTAGCGCGCGAGTCCGCTCAGGTACCGGCCCTTGGCGTGGCAGGCATCGACCGGGTCCGGCTCCTGGTCCGACCGGGAAGCGGGCGCCTGGATGGTGATGCGCGTTGCATGGCCCTGGAGGCTCAGGCGGACGAAGACCCGGAGGATGTCGGACTCGGTGATGATGCCCACCAGCTCGCCGCCCTCCGTCACGGGAAGGCCGCCGATCTTGTGCTCGAGCATGAGGCGGGCCACGTCCTCCAGGTGGGTCTCGGGGGTCACGGAGATCACGTTGCGCGCCATGAAGGTGCCGACCGTGTGGGAGAGGTCGCCCTGGGTATCCAGCTGCCCCTGCTCGCCGAGGCTCCAGGGCAGGGCACGCAGCAGGTCGCGGTCCGAGATCATCCCCACCAGGCTCCCCTCGCGGACCACGGGAGCCCGGCGCATGCCCCGGGAGCGGAACAAGGCGTAGGCATCCACGCAGGAATCGCTCTCCTCCAGAGTGACCACCTCGCGGCTCATGCAGTGTCGGACCAGCATGCGTCGCCCTCCCCCCAACAACGCCCTATCGGCGGGTCCGGGGCAGGGCGTGAGGCCCGGAGCGGGCCCCGGGGCCCGAATTCCGGCCCTGGGGGAGGGCCAGGGGGGTGGGAGCGCCCTCGGGTCGGCTCGCGTGCGGGCCCCCGGCGGGTCCGCCGAGCCGTGCGCCCGGCCTCCTCCCCGATGGCGGGGCCGCCCACGAACCGGCGGCGCCGTGAGGCCAGGGCGACCGCGTGCCACGTCCCGCGCGCGTCGGCGGCAGGCCGCTCGAGCGCGCAGCCGTCCCTCGAGGCGGGTCGGGAGCAGAGCGTTGCGCACGAACCCGCCGGGCGCTCCTGGAAGTCGCGCTTCGAGCCCGAAGCGATTTGCGTCTCCTCGGTTGGACCCGACGTCCGGGAAACGCCGGCCGGCGGTGCGCGCGTCACGCGTCTTCGGCCTTGTGGCGGTCCGACCCTATGGTATCCTGCGGCGCGAAAGGCTTTTTCAGATCGGTGCACCACTCCAGGCTTCATTCCACGGGATCGTGCTTCGAATCGGGCCTGCCTTTCCTGCAGAGGCGAGCAGCCGAGCAACTGCCGCTCCCGCTGCAGCGATTGGATTCGCACGAAGCCGGATAGTCGGACGGTCCGAACCAGGCTCCGCGCGAGCGTTGCGTCCGCTGCCCCACCCGGGGAGGGACGTCCGAGAGAATGGCGTTGGGCAAGAGGTTGTACGTCGGCAATCTGTCTTTCAGCACCACCGAGGCGGAGCTCCGGGAGATGTTCCAGAAGCACGGACCCGTGGATTCGGTGAACGTGATCACGGACCGGGAGACCGGACGCTCGCGAGGTTTCGCGTTCGTCGAGATGGAGAACAGCGGCGCCGATGCCGCCATGCAGGCCCTGAACGGCGAGATGATCGGCGGGCGAAGCTTACGCGTGAACGAGGCCCACGAGCGCCGACCGGGAGGCGGCGGGGGCGGCGGCTCCCGCGGCGGAAGAAGTCGCTTCTAGTTTCCGCGGGCGGCCGCGGGAACGGCTCCCTCGGGCGCCGAGCCAGCCCGTCCTTTGTTACGCCGCGCACCCCACCGCAGGTCGCTGCGCGGCGGTCAGTGAGTGAGCGGCCATGGCCAAGAAGAGCAGGATGTCGGTCCTCAAGCGCCAACGCGAGGTCAAGAAGGCGGAGAAGGCCGCCCTCAAACGAGAGCGGCGGGAGCAGCGTCAGGACGATGAGTCCGCCACGCGCGTGGCCACGGCGGACGACCTGGCCGGCTACGGCATCGCACCCACCGACGAAGACGAGAAGGCGCGCGACGACGACCGTTAGACCCCCCGCGTTCAGGTACCGATGCGCCGGACCCGCAGCAGGGGTCCCTCGGGCAGCGGCTCCCCGCTCAGCTCGATCTCGCCCTCCACGCACCAGAAGTCGTCCCCCCGTGCGTCCACCAGCACCTGGGTGACGTCCCAGCGGCCCAGACCGGTCCGCTTGATGCTCGTATGGTGCGCCGCCCGCGCCCGGGGATCGAAAACGATGCGCTCGTATTCCTCGTAGAAGGGGCCGAGCGCGCACTCGAAGCGCTCCGCGTCCCACGGGTCTTCCGGGTCCTGGCGCACGCAGCGTGCCGCCTCCTCGTAGTCGCCGGCCGCCAGGACCCGCACGAGCTGGCGCATCTCGGCGCGTACGCGTGCCCGGAACGCGCGTGGGTGCTGATCCGGGTCGAGGGAGGGCCGCGCCGGCGCGAGGCCGGGCGCGAGCGCCCGCCCCCGCCCCATGAGGCTCTCCCACTCTTCCACGAGGCTGGAGTCCACCCGGGCCAGAAGCGCGCGCAGAAAGCCCAGGATCTCGTGCACCTCGTCGCTGCGCGCCGCCTCGGGGACCGTCCGGGCCAGCGTATCGTGAACCTGGCTCAGGTGGCGCAGGAGCAGGCCCTCCACGCGCTGGATCCGGTAGCGGCGCACGAAGTCCTGGAAGCCCTCGTATCGCTCCAACATCTCCCGGGCCACCGACTTCGGCCGAAGGTCCGCCGTCCCCACCCAGGGGTGCTTCTCCACGAACGAGTCGAAGGTGGCGTGGAGGAACTCCGCGTTCGGCTGCGGGTGCGTTACCTGTTCGAGACGTGCGCGCCGCTCCTCGTAGGGAACGCCCTCGGCCTTGAGGCGCGCCAGGAGCTCCCGGCGCTCGTGCTCGCGCTGGGCCTCCAGGATCGGACGCGGATCTTCGAGGATCGCCTCCACGACACCGAGCACGTCCAGGGCGTAGTGGTCCGCCTCGCGGTCGAGCAGGGACACCGTGTCCACCACGTACAGGGAGAGGGTATGGTGGAGGGAGAAGTCCTTCTGCAGGGCCGGATCGACCCGCACGCGCGCGCCTGCACCGCGCCGGCCGCGCTCCACGCTCACGATCTGCGCGCGGCGCAGCGAGCGGAACACCGTGGCGGCGTCACGCCGCAGACGCCGCTTGCGGCGGGCGTCCTCGTGGCAGGCCTCTATCAAGTCGAGTACGGCCCGGTAGCCGGACGCGGGCGCAGCGTCCGCTTCGCGCTGGAGCAGGCTCAGCACCATGCCGTGGGTCACCGGAAAGCGCGACTCCAGCTTCTCGGGAGGCCGTGCCACCAGCCGCTCGAAGGTCGCACGGTTCCAGGGAACCAGACCGCGGGGCATGGCTCGACGCACGGTCCGGCGCCGGCGGCCACCCGGCCGCGCGGCGCGCTGCGCTTCGCGCCGCCGCTCGATCGCTGGCTCGGGCGCCTGACACACGACACTGCCCTGCTCGTCGAAGCCCTTGCGCCCGGCGCGCCCTGCGATCTGCTTGAACTCCCGAACCGAGAGCAGCCGTACCCGTTCCCCGTCGAACTTGCAGAGCCTCGAGAGGAGCACGCTGCGGATCGGCACGTTCACGCCCACGCCCAGGGTGTCGGTCCCGCAGATCACGCGCAGCATTCCCTGTTGGGCCAGCTGCTCCACCAGCAGCCGATACCTGGGCAACAGCCCCGCATGGTGCAGTCCGATCCCGTGGCGCAGGAAGCGCCGCAGGTCCTTTCCGTACGGGCTGTCGAACCGGAAGCCTCCGATGGTTTCGGCGATGCGCCGGCGCTGGTCGCGGTCGGCGACGCGGGCGCTGGTGAGGGCCTGGGCCTGCTCGGCGGCTTCGCGCTGGGTGAAGTGCACCACGTAGACGGGCGCCTTGCCCTGAGCTAGCAGGTCTTCGACCGTCTCGTGCAGCGGGGTCTCCCGGTACTCCCAATCCAGGGGAACCGGCCTCTCGTCGGAATGGACGTGCGCCACCTCCCTCCCGCTGCGGGCGTGCAGCGCGCGCTCGATCGAGTCGGTGTTGCCGAGGGTCGCGGACAGGATCAGGAAGGTGGTGCGGGGCAGCGCCAGGAGCGGGATCTGCCAGGCGGAGCCCCGCTCGGGGTCGGCGTAGTAGTGAAACTCGTCCATGACCACGTAGGGGGCGTCGGTGGCTTCGCCCTGGCGGAGCGCCATGTTCGCCAGCACCTCCGCCGTACAGCAGACGACCGGCGCGGCCCAGTTGACGCTCGCGTCGCCGGTCATCATGCCGACCCGCTGCGGTCCCAGCTGGTCGCACAGGGCGAAGAACTTCTCGCTGACCAGGGCCTTCGCGGGAGCCGTGTAGAACGAGCGCCGTCCCTCGCACAGGGCCTTGAAATGGAGGGCCTGGGCGACCAGCGACTTCCCCGAGCCGGTGGGGGTGCTGAGCACCACGTGGCGTCCGGCCATGAGCTCGAGCAACGCCTCCTCCTGAGCGCGGTAGGGCGTCAGCCCGAGCTCGGCCACCCCGGCGAGGAAGCGGTCCAGGATCCGGTCGGGATCGGTGAGCGACCCGTCCGGGAGATGGTCACGCAGCATGCGGAGCGGCCCGGTCTAGCGCTCGAGCTCGATGCGGTGCGGACTCGTGGCCGACGCCATGGAGCGATCTCCGGATGGGGGAACGCTGCGGTATGGTAGCCGGACTCCGCCCATGACCCCCTCGCCCAGGCGCTCCCGCTCCGCTCCGCGTCGCGCTGCCACGGCCCCGCCCGTCGCGCCGCGTCCGGTCGCGTTGGCCGCCGCCGTGGCGCTGGCGGGCCTCCACGGCCTGTGGGCGCTCTTCCAGTGGACCGAGCTGGCCGTGGCCCGCGCCGGAGGAGAGCCCTTCTGTCCGCTCGGCGACGCCGGGGCCTGCGCGGCGCTGTGGGACTCGCCCATCGCGATCGCCGTTCAGACCTCGACGGGGCTGCCGGTGGCGGGCTGGGGCCTGGTGTGGAGCGTCGCGGCCTTCGCGCTGCCGCTCGGCGTCCTGACCCGGGCGGCAAGGGGACGCACGGCGCCCGGCGCGTGGGCCGCAACGCTCGTGACCGCCCTGGCCGGCCTGACCGGAGTGCTCGGCCTCGCGGCGGCCTCCCTCGCCCTGGGACGCCTGTGCGGGACTTGCGTGCTCACCTACGTCCTCGTCCTGACCTACGCCGCCCTGTGCTTTGGCCAGCCTGGCCGGCTGCGAGGCGGCGAGGCGGTCCGGGGAGCCGTCCTGGCCGCGGCCGTGGCGTTGGCCGCCTTCCTGGTGCTGCTGGTTCCGGGGCTGCGCACGTCCCCGGCTCCGCAGGCGGCCTCCCTGGTGGCGCCGGGCACGCCGGCGGCGCTCGGCCCCGAGGCCCGCCCCCTGGCGGAGTCGATCCAGGCGCTGCCGCCGCAGGCCCGCCAGCTGCTCGCCGACACCCTCGCCGCCTGGGCCCGCAGTGCGCCGGTCCCCCTGCGCCCGCCGCGTGCGCTCCTGGGCCCCGCCGGGGCACCCGTGCGCATCACCGAATTCTCCGACGTGTTGTGCGGGCACTGCGCCGCCCTGCACCGTGTGCTGGGGGAGCTGCGCGCCTTTCCGGATGCGCCCTTTGCCCTGGACGCGCGCCAGTTCCCCCTGGACGCTGCCTGCAATCCCTTCGCGGCGCGACGCGACGAGAGCCCCGTGCGATGCCTCGCCGCCCGGGCGCTCATCTGCCTCGAGGGGCATCCGGACGCCTTCGCGTTCACGGGCCGGCTCTTCGCCCACCAGCAGGAGCTCAGCGAGGAGCGGATCTACGAGCTGGCGGCCCCGCTCCGATCCCGAGCGGAGCTGGCAGCCTGCGTGGCGCACCCGGAAACCGAGCGCAAGCTCCAGGAAGACGTGAGCTGGGCCGCGGAGCTCGGCATCCAGGGCACGCCGCTCGTCCTGGTGAACGACCGCCCGGCGGCGAACTTCCCCCCGCTCCTGCAGGCGCTCGTGCTGGCCCGGGGCGACCCGACCCATCCCTCCCTGGCGCGGCTGCCGACGCCCTCCCGAGGCGGAGAACGAGAGCACCGGTGAGCGGGCTGCGCGAGCTGCGCGTCTCGCCCCGCCGCACCATCCCGGCCCGCCTGCTCACGGTGCGCTTCGCCCGCTCCGGCGGGCCCGGTGGGCAGAACGTGAACAAGGTCGAGACCAAGGTGGATCTGCGGCTGCGTCTCGACGCGGCCGCCGAGGTGCTGGGGGAGGCGGCGGTCGCGCGACTGCGGCGGCGCCTGGCGGGTCGGCTCGACAGCCGGGGCGACCTGCGCGTCGTGGCCCGGGAGCACCGCACGCGCGCCCGCAATCTGGAAGCCGCGCTCGAGCGAATGGAGACCCTGCTCCGCCAGGGCCTGGCGCGACCGCGCCCGCGCCGGCCGACCCGCCCCACGCGCGCCGGCCGGGAGCGGCGACTCGCCGCCAAGCGCCAGCGCGGCGCCGTGAAGCGGCACCGCACGCGCCCGGGAGGCGAGGAGTGAACGCCTAGGAGCCCTGGCCCTGGAAGGAGGTGTCGATGGCCACGTCCGGGTGCAGGCTCTTGTGGACCGGGCAGGTCATGGCCGCGCGCTCCAGCACCTTGCGGGCCTCGGCGGAGAGGCCCGCCGGCAGCGTGATCCGCACCTCCAGGCGTCCGATGCGTCGCACCGGATCCGTGGCCATGTGCTTCTCCACCGTGGCCCGGGCTCCTTGCAGCGACCATCCACGACGTCTTGCCGCGATCCCCATTACGGTGAGCATGCAGCTCGCCAGGGCCGTCGCCACCAGGTCGGTGGGCGAGAAGCTCTCGCCACGGCCCTCGTTGTCACGCGGGGCGTCGGTGGCGAGCTCGGCCCCCGAGGGGCCGTGTCGGCACACGGTGCGCAGATCCCCGCTGTAGTGCACGTCGATGCGGACCATGGCTTCGTGCTCCCGATCCTCCGGAGCGTCGCCTCCGGCGCTCGAAGCATAGCCATGGGGCCAGGCCCATGCGTCCGTCAAGGCTGCGCCGGGGCGGCCGGATCACCCGGAGCCCCGAGCACGTCGCCGTGGCGCGCACGCACGACCGGGTCCTGGTCGAGCTCGTAGTGACGAAACAGCCAGTAGGCGTGCAGGTAGTCGATGGCGCTGGTCAGCAGGTTGGTGGGCGGCCCGGTGACCTGCCACACCAGCCGCGGCTTCACCTTCCAGTGGTAGCTGTCCGGGCGATAGCGATCGACCCACTGCGCCTCGCGCCCCTGCTCCTGGACGCCCTGCCAGCGGAAGCGGTCGAGGGGGAAGCGGCGCAACTGCTCCACGCCCGTCTCCAGGAGCGATTCCACTTGACGGCGGGTCGCCTCCCAGGAGTCCGGGACCACCGCCTGCCGCAGCCGGGGGTCCCGGAGCAGGCCGGCCCACATGAAGTTGCACAGCGAGTTCTTGTTCCCCTCGAGCCCTTTCATGCTCCAGTAGAGCGTGCGGCCGAAGCGGCGCAGGAAACGGGCGTCCGGCTCGCGGGCTTCGTGCCGCGCGGCGTCGAGCTCGAGGGCGAGACCCAGGAAGGCGGCGTTGGCCAGGTGGTTCTTGTCGTTGGTGCCGATGAAGCGGCTGCGCCCGACCCGTTGGGGGTCGTAGAAGGGCGGCTTCCAGCCCGCCCGGGACCAGGGCTCGCTGCGGCGCAGGCGCGCGAACTCCCGCGCCACCGCGTCGCGACGGGTGGGGTCGGCGGAAGGAAAGCGGTGCGCGGCGGCCACCATCGCGTAGGACACCTGGGCGTTGAAGGGCGTCCCCACCCGCCAGAAGAGGAACGGGCTCAGGTTGCCGTAGCGGGTGGTCCGGCCGTCGTGGCGCGTCAGCCGGTAGCCGTTCTGCACCAGATGACCGACCAGGGCGCCCAGATCCTCCTCGGCGCGCTGGCGGGCGGCGGGCGGCAGATCCGAGGCGGCGAGTCGTAGCAAGGTCGCATAGCCCAGTACGAGCTGGTTGGCGGTGCCCTTGGCCGGCTCGCCCCGGTAGAAGTAGCGGGTCCCGTCGGGCGCCACCCACTCGTGCGCGACGCGCCCCACGGGCTGGTCGCGGCGCATCACGCAGCGGGCGGGCAGGCCGGGAACGCCGGTCACCTCGAAGTAGAGGTGCATGCCCTCCAGCAGGTCGGCGATGCGTGCCAGGGTGCGGGGATCGCGGGTGACGGCCCACTTGTAGGAGAGGCCGGCGAGCAGGGCGCCGTTCCAGGTGGAGACATCGGCGCCGGGCAGGAACTCCACGGGCTCTCCGGGCCGCTCGGGCACGGTGACCCGGGGCATCACCTGACGGTGTGGAGCAAAGTGGTAACGCCACAGCATCCACTCGAAGTGCTCCGCCTTGACCTCCAGCGGCACCTGGCGTGGGTCGCCGCCGTAGTGCGACAGGAGCATCTCCTGCCGCGCGCGCAAGGAGGCGGCGCTCTGGTCGTCGGCCGCCGGTTCCGGGAGGTGCGCGAGGACCGACGCCGCCGCTTCGGTGGCAGCGACCCAGAGCAGGAGGAGGAGCAGGAGCCGCGCCGGCCGGAGGGGCCGACGCGCAGCCGGCGGTGCGGAATCAGCGCCGGGCATCGGCACTTCCTGCCGCCTGCATCAGGCTTCGCGTCCCGCCCATGCGACCCACCGCCCAGCGCGCCACCAGGCGCGGCGGGCCGGCCCCGAACAAGGGGACGTTGCCCGTGCTGAAGAGGGAGACCACGAGCTCCTCGCCGGCCGGGCCGTCCACCAGGTCCACGCGCGCGAAGCCCGGACTCGCCCGGGCGAAGCGCACGCGGGGATTCGACGTGCGCAGCTCCCGCACGCGCGAGCCCGAGCCGGCCACCACCTGGAGCGAGGGGCCGGGCGGATCCATCTCGATGAGCTGCAGATTGTGCTCGTCGCCGCTCAGGACGAGCTGCACCTCCACGCCCGTCTCCCGGATGGCTTCGAGCACCAGGGCCCGGTAGGCGGCGCCCCGCGGCGTCGCCTGGTCGCGGGCCAGGGCGATGGGGTGGTGGGCCACCAGGATTCGCCACGGGCCCCGCGCGCGACGCAACGCGTCGTACAGCGCGGCGGGATCGGCCCCCTGCCGGAGCTCGACGGACTGGAGCAGCACCAGGCTCACACCGGCCGGGAACTCGACGACCTCGGTCAGCCCCTCCGGGACGCGCCAGTTCGCCACCAGCCGGGGCAGCTCGCGGCGCTGCAGGGCGGGACTCTCGGGGTCCTTGTAGTCGTGGTTGCCGAGCACGGCCAGCAAGGGCACCGGGTGGCGCCCGCTTTCGGGCAGGTCGCAGGCGTCGGCGACCTCCTGGGAACGGGGCCCCGAGAGGTCCAGGAAGCGGCAGTAGGGCCGGACCACGTTCTCGCGCACCCGGCGCACGAGCTCGGCCCGCTGGAGGCCCACCCAGTAGAAGTTGTCTCCGAGCAGGAGCAGGGCATCCCCCGGGTGGCGACGATCCTCGGCAGCCAGGCCGCGGCCCACGGCCAGCTGCCGGTGCAGGTGGTGGGAAAGCGGGGGGCGCTTGCCCGTGTCCCCCACGGCCAGCACCGAGAAGCGGATCGGCCCCTCGAGCGGCGGCGGAGCGCCTGGCACCCCGGCGCAGGACAGGGCGAGCAGGACGAGGGCGAGCGGGGCCTTGCGTCGGAAGTGCTGCATCACGCTTCTCGACCTACCGATCGGCCGCGCGCCGTCGCGGGTTGAGGCGCTCGGCTGCGCATCGTCTGCCGGCCCTCGAGGCTTCCCCGAGCGGGGGCAACGGCGCGTCTCGTCGCGCAGGAGGCAGCGTTCGAGAGTGAGGCAAGGTCACGTCACAGGAAGAACGGGGCACCCACCTGATGTATACTCCATCCCGAAACGGATCGCGGGCAGGAGGGTGTGAGCGAACGCCGAGGTCGAGGTGCAACCATGCTGAGAGCCGTCGCGCCGTTCTTGCTGTTCGCCTGCGTCCTGATCCCTCAAGGCTGCGCCACCGACCTCGGCACCGGCCGCCGCGTCGTCGATACACTCCAGAACAGCTATCCCATTACGGTTGGGCGTCTGGTGACGGCCCAGCTCGACACCCGCCACCGCCTGCGCGTCTACCTTCAGATCTGCGAGGACGCGGACGCGGACGGGCCCGTGTGCAGCGAGGAGAGCCTGCGCGTGCTGGCCATGGTCGAAGCGGACAAGAAGTCCCTGCTCGAGCGCATCGCCAACCGCTACCTGGAGGCAGGTCGCGAGAAGCCGGTGTACGTGTACGGTCCCATGTGTGATGGCATGCAGGAGATGATCCTCGTACCCCGTTGCCAGTTGGCCGTCGCGTTGAGCATCTGGGATCCCTACTTGCGGGACTACGTGGTCTACTCGACGCTGCACGGATCGGGGAGCTTCCTGGAGTCCGACGGCTTCGGGACCTTCCTGGAGGTCACCGGACGAGCCGCCGGGATCGCGCGGAAGGCCGCGAAATAGCTTCGGTCTTGACTCCCGCGCCGATCCGCCTGCTGCTCCTGTTCGCGGCCCTCGGGTGGGCTTGCACGACGCTCCCGGCGACCCCGCCCGCAGCGGACGACGCCCGGCCTGCCCCGATTCCCGTGCCGGCGGACCTGACGCCGGCTCGGCTCGACCCGGACCACGTCACCCTCGCGGCGGAGCCGCGCACGGTGGAGGAGCACTGGCTCCTCGACGTGTACGACCGTCTGCGCCCGGGGAACTACCGCAGCTTCCGCGTGGACTTCCCCGGCGTGGATGGGGAGCCCGGGCGGGCCCACCTGCTGCTTCCGTCGGGTCCCGGGCCGCATGCGGCGGTGCTCGTCTTCCCGATCCTCGGCGGCTCGCACGTGGTCTCCGAGGCTCTCGCCAAGGCCCTCGCGAACCGCGGCTACGCCGTGCTGCGCGTGGAGCGACGCCGCCTGTTCGCCGCCCGCGACGAGGAGGAGGTCGGGGACTTCGCCGTGCCCGCCCGCCGGCTGCGCCAGGCGCTCCTCGACGGGCGCCGCCTGCTCGACTGGCTGGAGACCCGCCCCGAGATCGATGCGACGCGGCTGGCCGTGGCCGGCGTCAGCGTGGGCGGCATCATGGCTGCCACCCTGATGGGCCTGGACGAACGCATCCGGGCCGGCGTCTTCCTCATGGCGGGCGGGGGGCTGCCGGAGCTGCTCTACGAATCCACCGAACGCCCTCTGCGGCGCTTCCGGGAACGGGTCTTCGAGTCCACCGGGGATACGAGCCGGGAGGGCTTCGTGCGGCGGGCCCGAGTCCACACCGAATCCCTCGACCCGCTGCGCTACGCGGACCGCATCGCGCCTGAGCGCGTGGTGCTCGTGTCCGGCCGCTTCGACCGCGTCGTGCCTTCCGCGCGGACCGAGGCGCTCTGGGAGGCGCTCGGGCGTCCGCGCTGGATCCGCTTGCCGGCCGGTCACTACCAGTTCGTGCCCTTCTTCTGGTGGTCCATCGGCCGTGGCGCGGACCTGCTGGATCGCGCGCTCGCCGCTCCCTGAGCGTCCCGCAGCAGGCGCAGCTCCTCGAACCGGCGCAGGATGAGCTCGCCCGCATCTCGCCCCGGCGAGAGCGTACGCTCGTAGCGGTAGAGAGGCAGATCGAATTCGGCCTCGGGAAGCAGATAACCGAGCTCGTCGTTGGCGAGGCCGATCAGCAGCGTCGGACGGCCTGCCACGGCCCGCTTGATGCGCAGGCCCAGGTCGGGGGTGATCTCGCCGGGTACCGTGGCGATGCGGAGTGCTCCGACCTCCCACAGGTTCACCTCGGTGAGGAGATAGCCGCCCCGGTAGAGCCGGCGCTCGAGCAGCCTGGTCCAGCGCGCGAGGTCGTAGCGGAAGTTGCGGTTCGGCAGGTAGAGCGGCGCGTGCCAGGCCGCCAGACCCGGTGAGCGGGCGTGAGCGCCGAAGGCGCGGACGACGCCGACGGCCTCGTCCGCGAGCCGGCGCCCCACCCGCTCCGCCTCCAGGAAGGTGCCCCCCTCTCCATCGGGGAAACCGCCCGCCACGTCGGGCGTGACCAGCCCGCCCAGGGCTCCGGACACGTAGAGGCCGACGCCGCCCAGGACCGCTTCGAGCCGGGCCACCGCGTGGCCCGGGAAGTCCGCAGTCACCAACCGGTTGGCGGCGCCCAGTACTTCCGGATGACAGCCGAGCGCCACCAGGGTGGCGATCGTCGCCCCGCCGCTCGCCTCGCGCACGTGCACCACGCCGAGCTCCGGATCCACCACGCCCGGTCGGCGCAGGTTCTTCATCAGACCGGCGGGATCCACGGCGACGGTGCCGGCGGCGAGCTCCGCGGGCCGCAGCGCGCGCAGCGCAGCTCCGATCGCCGAGAGGATGCCGGCCTCGATGCGGCGCATGACCGCCTCGCTGCGTCCGGAGTAGAACGGGGGGAGACCCCAGAGCCCCAGGGTGTCGGGGCCGCTGTGGTTGTGGGTGGCGGCGACGACCACGTGACGGGGGTCGAACCCCGCATCGCGCAGGCGCGGCCACAACGGGATCAGGTCCTCGCGCTGTAGACCCACCACGTCCACGGCCACGAGACCGAGCCGGAGCCCGCCCTGCTCGAGCACCAGGGCGCGCGCGAAGAGCGGGTCGTGCACACCCTGGCTGCGCCGCCAGAAGCCGTAGCCGCCCATCCAGACCGGCTCGCGCGGTGTGACGTCCACGGCCGCGGCACCGGCCCGCAGCGGCCCCGCGTGCTCCCGGGCTTGGTGTAGCGGGACGGTCTCGGGAAAGACGGGACGCCACGGTGCGCAGCCCGGTGCGAGGCCGGCGACCAGCCCCAAAGCCGCGAAGCCGCGGGGTACGACCCGTCGCCAGGACCGGCTCTTCGAGCGACAGCCTTGCATGCGGCTCCTCTCCCGATCAGCGCACGTAGATGGGGTTGGAGAAGATCCAGGGCCGCCAGCCGCCGTCTGCGTGTAGGAAGACCTCCACCCGGTAGATCCCCGCCTCCTCCACCCGCACGGAGAGCTCCCGGCAGTTGCAGCGGGCGAAGAGCGAGCCGTCGCGCAACAGCTCGATCCGGCCTGCCAGGGGCGTCCGCACCACGAGGCTGAGGTCCGGACGCAGCGTGATCTCGTCGCCAGCGATGGCGCTGGGCTGGACGGCGTCGTTACCGAACCAGAATCCGGTGGGATCCGCCAGGACGTCGAAAGCCACGTAGGCGTGGCCCGAGACCAGCGCCGAGAGCACGGCTTCCTGGTCGTCGGACCAGGCCCACACGTGGGTCGTGACGAAGCGGAAGCTCCTTTCGTAGGGATCGATCTGGCGGCCCAGGATGCGGACGTTGCGATGGGCGTCGTTGCCGGCGATTCCGACCCAGCGTCCCGTGCGCAGCAGCTCGTCCCAGCGACGCAGGTGCCACTCGGGCCGGTCCTGGATCTGGAGGAACACCTCGTCCGGCCAGTCGTCCCAGGCGTGGAGCACGTCGAGAGCGTACTTGGGAAACGCCCACTTGCGGTCGAGGGCGTCGTCCAGCACGTCGTAGATCTCGAGACCCGTCACCCCCTCCACGGACCAGTCGCGCCAGCCGCGAGGGTGGGCCACGAAGGCGAGCCCGCCGCGGCGGTTCACCTCGTCCACCACCTCCTGGAAGTCGAGGGGGCGGGGATCGAACCAGCCGTCGAAACCGATGGCCAGCAGCGTGGCGCAACGGTCCGCGAGTCCCCGGCAGCCCTTGATGATCTCCATGCCGGGGATCACGAGCACGTCTTCGTGGCGGCCACTCAGGCCCTCGGTGAAGATCGTCGGGGTGGCGTGCTCCGTCATCACCACGAAGTCCAGCTCGGCCGCCCGGGCTCCCGCCAGGAGCTCCGCGTGGCTCCCCTCGCTGTCGGCGGAGACGTGGGAGTGGACGTGGATGGCACCGCGCAGGTCCAGGTAGCCCGGGGGTGCGGTCAGGACGGCTCCTTGCCCCTGGAAGGCCTCGAGCTCCGCGCGCAGCGCGGCCCAGCGCGCCCGCGGGCTGCAGGCCGCGGAGGCGACGGCCAGCGCCAGGAACCCGAGCAAGGCCGCGCGCCGCAAGGCGCCTCGCCGCGCCGGCGCGCTCATCCCGACCTCGCGCGCAGGAACGCGAGCACGGCGCGCGTCGCGACGCTGCTCAGGAAGGCACGCAGCGGGTCGTCGAAATGCCTGCGCTGGCGCACGACGGCCTCCTCGAGCTCGCCGCGAGGGTAGAGGCGGCCTGCGGCCACCACCGCCTCCAGCGTGTCGAGGGCGGCCAGATCGCGGGTCGGATCCTCGCGGAAGATCAAGAGATCCGCGGCGGCGCCCTCGGCGAGGGTGCCGAGCCCCGGCTCGCCCAGCGCCTCTCCCGCCCGGCGGGTGGCCGCCTCCCAGGCCTCGCCGGGAGTCAGGCCCGCCGCCACCAGCTCGCGCAGCTCCGCGTGCAGGCTCGCGCCGGGGACGACGAAGGGGTTGAGGGTGTCGGTCCCGGCCGTCACGCGCACGCCCGCCTCGTGCAGCCTCCGCACCACCTCCCGCATCACGTCGAGGCGCCGGTCCAGGTCGGCGAAGGATCCCGGCACCAGGCCGCGCAAGAGGGGATTGCGAGCGGGGTCCCAGAGTACGTCCCGGTAGTGACGCGGCAGGAGTCGCGCCGCCGGCTCCTCCCGCAGGCTCCCCATGTCCCCCAGGCGCGCCGCCCGCTCGAAGACGTGCAGGGTCGGAGTGTGCGTGATCCCGAGCCGTCGGGAGACCTCCACGTAGCCGTCGATCCGTTCCGGGCGTACCACCCAGGTCTCATCGGCAAGCCCCATCACGTGCTGCACCTCGACCCCCGGCAGCTCCGCGATCGCGGCGCCCCATGGCACGTGGCCCACCACCGGGAGGTCGGCCGCCCGGGCGCTGCGGAGGATTCCACGCAAGGCGCTGGAGGAGACCCCGTTGTAGACCTTGGCGCAGTCGGCACCCGCGCGGACCAGCTCCTCCACGGCCGTCCGGGCCTCGCGCTCGTCGTGCACCACCCGCGCGCCGGGCCAGCCCGGGGGCGCGCCGTCCAGGAAGGGCCCGCAGGCGAACAGGCGCGGGCCGGCCCGCTCGCCCGCCGCCAGACGGCGCCGGTGCGCGAGCAGATCCCCGAAGCCACCCGTGTCGCGGACGCTGGTCACCCCATGGGCGAGGAAGAGGAGGGCGAACAGCTCCCGTTCGCCCCAGGCAAAGCGGGGGGGATGATGGACGTGCAGGTCGATCAGGCCCGGCAACACGAAGGCGCCGGCAAAGGCCGTGACGGGGTCGTCCGGCGCCCCTTCCGCCACGCGGGTGATGCGCCCGCCATCCACGACCACGGTGCGGTCTGCCTCGCGCCGCTGGTTCGGCTCGACGAGCGTCACGTGCGCGAGCACCGCCCCAGGCTCCGGCACGGCGAGCTGCGGCGGCGAACGCCCGACCCAAAGGCCCAGCAGCCCAAGACCGAGCAGCAGCAACGCGGCCAGGCGAAGCGCGCGGCGAGTCATGGGGTGCTGGCCCTGCCATCGATGATTCGAGGGAGTGCAACGCAGCCAGCGGCGAGCGGGTCGGCGGCGAGACAGGTGACGAATTCCTGGGACCGGGCACTAGTCGAGCCACACGTCGAGCAGCCGTTCGACGATCGCCCCTCCGATCCAGGAGCCGAGGGGCAGCAGCAGGAAGAGGGCGAACCGCAGCAAGGTGGGCGTGTCGAAGGGCCACGTGTGCACGGCGTCGATGCGGGCCTCCCAGGCCAGGAGCACGGGCAATCGGGCCACGGTCTCGGGCGAGAGCGGGTCCGTGAGTCGCCCCCGCTCCGCTTCGAGGGCTCGCCGGACCCGGGCGAGCTCGGCCTGCTTGGCTTCGCGCACGGCCCGTTGGATGCCTCGCGCCGGCAGGATCAGGGCGAGGCTGCCGATCGTGACGGTGAGGACCAGCACCAGCCCCACGACGCCGGGCGCCACCGCCTCGAACACCAGGAGCGACGCGATCGAGCTGCCCACGAACCAGAAGGCCGCGCCACGCAGTCCGGCCCGCGCAAAGGGTTCCCGGGAGGCGGGGTCGAGCAGTCGCACCTGCGTGGCCGTGCGGCCCAGCATCGAGAGCGTCCGCCCCGCGCGCAGGCTCAGGTAGCTCATGCGTCCCAGCAGCGCGAAGAGGCACACGTTGAGGACCACTCCCCAGGCGGAGAGGACGGTGCCCAGGGCGAGCTCGGGAGCCAGGACCTCTCGCGTCAGCAGCTCGAGGCCGAGGCCGAACAGGGCGCCCGCGCCCATGGAGGCCGCGAGCGGGCGGCAATCCGGGGACACCGCCCCGCGCACGAGTCTCGCGTGCTCGGGCTCCGGAAGCCGGAGCACCGGGCCCAGCGCGACGTAGTCCCGCACCGCCCCGCGCCGGCCCACGCGGGCCACCGCCACCGTGTACGCGATCAGGACGGCCAGCACGAGGTCGTAGCGGGCACCCCGGGCCAGGCCGAGCGGCTGACCGGACCCGCGCAGGAGCTCGAGCTGACCCAGGCCGGCGGCACTGGCCAGGTAGGCGGCCACCAGGGCGGCCAGCACGACCACCCCCAACCACAGGGAGGAGAGCGGCAGCCGTGCGAGCAAGCGGTCGACACGCCCGCCGCCCGGCTGCTCCTCGGCCCATGCGTCCGCCACGGGTCAACCATACCGAAGGCCGGGGAGTCGGGAACGCGAAGCCGGACGGGCCGGGGGTATACTGCCTGCGTGCCCGCCACGGAGACGCCCATGCCCCCCACCCGCTTCGAGCTCTTCGACCCCCTGCTCCCGGGCGCCCTGGCCGGGCGGATGATCGAGCTGTGCGAATCCTTGGGCAGCTACGGAACCTACGGCCGCGAACCGATCCGGGAGGGGCTCGGCCGCGGGCTCGCCCAGCGCCACGACGCGGCGGCGAACTTCCTGCGCACGGGAGGTCGCTTCGGGCGTCGCGAGCCGGCGGCGGTGCTCGCCGCCCGCACCAACTACTTCCGGGAAACCTACGCATACGGCGACGACGTCCGCCTGCCCGGCATCGAGCCGTTCCGGGACTTCGAGGGCTTCGCCGAGGCGGCGCGAAAGCTCTACGACGCCAGCGTGGTCCAGCCTTCCATCGTCTACGCGAACATCCTGGTTCCGGGTCAGGAGCTGGCGGTCCACACCGACGTGCCGGAGTTTCGCGGCATGAACCGGACCACGGAGCCGGAGTGGCTGCTGGTGGTCATGCACCACTCGGGCCTCTTCGACCGCTGGCGCATGCGCATCGCTACCGCCGTGGCGTGGTTCCAATCCTGTGTGGGAGGGGCCTTCGCGTTCTATCCGGACGGCCGCGAGGGAGCCCCTCGCACGCTTCCGGCGCGCCACAACACCGGCGTGCTGCTCGACACGGATTCGACCTTCCACGGGGTCGACCGGGTGCAGGAGACGGAGCATCCGATTCCTCCCATGCGGCCGGGGGTCCGCCTGATCTTCGAGGGAAACGGCCGCTGGCGGGTCGACCAGGACGGCGAGACCCTGGCCCGCTATGGCTGGGGCGTGCTGCGCTTCTCCATCTCCTGGAAGGCCTACGTCCACGGCGACGAGCAGGAGCGCCGCGTCGTGCGGGAGCACGCCGACGACCTGACCCGAGAGCGGGTGGTCGACGCCCTGGTCGCGGACCTGCGCAGGCGGGGCCGTCTGGGCCCCGGCCTTCCGGACGAGACCGAGCTCGCCCTGCTCATGATCGACGAGTACGTCCACTTCCCGCCTTCGCGGCAGGAAACCCCCGCCGCGTCCTGAAGCGGAGGAACGGACCGATGGAGCCGCTGCTGGCCCAACCCGCCGTGCGTCTCTACGCCATCTGCGCCCTGTTGCTCGTCTTGAAGATGATGCTCACCGGAGCCTGGACCAGCGTGTTGCGCATCCGGCGCCGCGTCTATGCCACGCCCGAGGACTACACCTTCCAGGGCATGACGACCCGGGCGGGGGCCGACGAGGAGATCGAGCGCGTGCGGCGTGCCCACCGCAACGATCTCGAGAACGTACTCCCCTTCCTGGCGGTGGGGTTCCTGTTCGCGGCCGGCGACCCCTCGCCCCTGGCGGCGCGGGTCGGGCTGGTGGGCTTCACCGCGGCCCGCATCCTGCACACGATCTTCTACGTGCGCTCGATGCAGCCGTGGCGCACCGTCGCCTTCGCGATTGGCTTCCTGCTGCTGCTCTGGATGCTGCTCGCCGCCCTGGTCGGGCTGCTCTGAGGGCGGGGTCAGAACGCCTCGAGCGGGGTCGGGTCGCGCTCCGCCAGGATGTCCTCCACCCGGGTGCGCACGCGCTCCTTCCAGTCGGGATGGGTCAGGACCCAGAAGCGTCGCGCCCGGATGGCCGCCACCACCCGTTCCGCCACCTGCTCCGGCAGCATGCTCGCCGCCATGAGCGTGCGCGCGGCCTGCTGCACCTCCTCGGCCCCCGCGGCGCGCGGGAGTCCGGCGGGCCACAGCGCCCCGGGCCGGTTGCGCTCCGAGTCCAGGATGCGCGTGTTCACCCAGGCCGGGCAGAGCACGGAGGCCCGGACTCGGCCCCCCTGCTCCAGGAGCTCGTGGTGCAGCGCCTCCGTGAGGGTGACGACTGCGTGCTTGGTGACGGCGTAGTCCGCACAGCGCGGTAGCGAGACGAGCCCGAGAACCGAGGCCGTGTTCACCACGTGGCCCTCGTCGCCCTGCTCGAGCAGGGTCGGCACGAAGGTGCGCACGCCGTGGATCACGCCCCACAGGTTCACGCCGAGCACCCACTGCCAGTCCGCCGGGGTGCGCTCCCACGTGGCCGCCACCGTGCCGGAGACGCCCGCGTTGTTGCAGACCACGTGCACCGCTCCGAAGGCGGACAGGGTCTGGCGCGCCAGGCGTTCCACGTCCTCGGCCCGGGAGACGTCGGTGGGAACACCGATCACCTGCGCCCCCTGGGCCTCGAGGGTTCGGCGGGCCTTCTCGAGCGCCGGCTCCTCCACGTCGGCGAGCGCCACCCTCATGCCCTCGGCGGCGAAGCGCTCGGCCAGGGCGTACCCGATTCCGCTGGCCGACCCCGTCACCACCGCCACCCGCTCGCGAAGCTCCCGCACGAGGCCTCCTGGATCTCCCGCTTCGGCGTCGGACGGCCCCGACGCGTCGCCGGCGAAGCCTATCGCAGCGGGGCACGCGCTCGCCGGGAGCGCGCGCGGTCGCCGCTTGCTCGGGAGCGGGCTCGGGGGCTAGGGTCCGGAGGGGGCGGGCCGCGGCTGGGAGAGCGGATCACGGGCAAGTCGGAGAGCGGGACGAGCGGGCGGGTCGACGTGGGCTTCACGCACGTGGCCCTGGCGGTGCGCGACGTCGAGGCGAGCATCGGCTTCTACTCCCGCTACGCGAGCATGCACGTGGTGCACCGCCGCAGCGACGGCATCCATCGGGTGGTGTGGCTGAGCGACCTGACGCGCCCGTTCGTGGTGGTCCTGCTGGAGTCCGAGGGCCCGGTCGCCCTCTTGCAGGGCTCCGCGCACCTGGGGATCGGCTGCGCCAGTCGCGAGGCGGTGGACCGGCTCTGCGAGCTGGCACGGCGCGAGCAGCGCCTCGCCCTGGGACCGACGGATTCGGGGCCGCCCGTGGGGTACTGGGCGATCGTCCGGGACCCGGACGGTCACAACCTGGAGCTCTCCTACGGCCAGGAGGTGGGCCTCGCGGTGCGGGAAGCGGGCGACGAGAGCGAGGGCCCTGCGCGCCCCTGACGCCGCGGGCCTCGACGGCCCGCAGCGCGCGCCCAGATGCCCCGCCGCAGGAGCGGTCTGGTTGGCTCCGGGCTAGAAGGTGCTCACGCCGGAGAAGCCGTCGCAGGGGCCGACCATGTCCAGGCGGTCGTTCAGCCCCGTGGCGGGATCCCAGACCCCGGTGTCCGGGCAGACGGCCCCGGCGATCTGTCCCCCGCCGGTCGGGTGCTTTCGCACGTATCCGAAGGCGCTCTGCACCCCGTCCCCGTCCAGGTCGGAGATGGCCTCGGCGGTGAAGACCTGGGCGGCGCCGGCGGGCACGAAGACGCCGTACTGGAACTGGACGGTGCCGTCCGGCGCCCAGCCGATGCGCTCGAAGTCGCTGCCCGCGGGCCAGGCGACCTTGTTCGCGCCTGGCGGCGTCGCCGGGGTCGGAGCGGCACCGACGAAGGTGCCGAACTCCCCGAAGAAGGCCTCCTCGGCGGTGCGGATCGCGGACAGGTTCGTGCGCCCCTCTCCGACCTTGGTGCGCAGCTGCACCTTCTGGAAGCTCGGAATCGCGATGGCCGCCAGCACGCCGACGATCGCGACGCTGATCATGAGTTCGAGCAGGGTGAAGCCCGCTCGCTGCGTCGTCGGCTGCCGCATCGCGTCTCCGTGTGGGCCAGACGGGCCGGCTCCGCCCCGGGGAACGGCCCTTGGGTCTCATCGACAAGCAGGGGGCGTGCCATGAGACGGACGGGCCGGCGCCGGGCGCAACCGATGGCGCAACCCCCCGCTCCCCGAGGCGGACCCAGGTCCGGCCGGGCACCGCCTGCTCCTCCGAAGGACGGGCCGGTGACGAAACGGCGCCCCTCCCGGGTTTCGGATCCGTAACCGGGGAGGTTCTCCAGTGATTGGCATTCCGCGGCTCGAGAGCGGTACGCCCGGGGGCGCCCCAAGAAGAGTCGATCAGTCGAGAACGTCTCCCTGAGCGGGCATGGCGATCCAGAGGGCGATGTAGAGCAGCAGGACAACGCCCGCCGAGAGCAGGAAGCCGATGGCGAAGGCCACGCGCAGGATCGTCACCGAGATGCCGAAGTGCTCGGCCAGCCCCGCGCAGACGCCTGCGAGCATGCGCCCGTGCTGCGGACGCGTCCACGGTGCCGAGAGACCCCGCAGCGCCCGCGGCTCGACGAAGCTCCCGCAGTAGCGGCACTTCACGGCCTCGCTCCGGATCGTCTCGGCGCACCAGGGGCAGCGCTTCTCTTCGCTCATGCGGGCTCCAGGGCGGCCTGCCGCCGGATTTCCTGGCGCCGCGCCCAGAGCACGAGCAGCGGGATCGAGCCGTAGACGACGCCGAGGACGAGAGCCGTCGAGCCGAAGTAGACCGCGCCGAGCCAATCGAGCAGCAGGACCGGGAGGACCCCGCCGAGGAGCGCCACGGCCCCCCGCGCCACGAGCCAGCCGTGCACGACCGCCACGGGCAGCGCCACCAGCGCCACCGCCAGCGCCCGGGCCACGTCCCGCGCGTAGCCGCGCAGGGCCCGCTCCTCGCCCAGGGCCCGCAAGGCCTGGCTGCGGGCGGCCTCGAGCGCCGCCGCAGGCAGGGCGGGGACGACGACCCCGTCCAGCTCCGCGGCGAGCTCGGTCAGGAAGCGAAGCTGAGCCCCGCAGGCGCTGCACGCCGCGGCATGGTCGCGATCCGTCTCCGCGAACTCCGTCCGTCCCAGGGCTGCCTCATCGAGGCGCCGCTGGACCTCCTCGCAGCTCACGCCGTCTCCTCCCCTCGCAGCATCCGCATCGCCGCGTGCAGGCGGCTCTTGACGGTGCCGCGCGGGACGTCGAGGGCCTGGGCCAGCTCGCCCTCGTCGAGACCCTCGTAGTAGCGCAGCACGACCACCTCTCGCAGGCGCGCCGGGAGCCGCGCGAGCCGCCCGCGCACGTCCGCCTGCTCGAGGGCGCTGGCGCCGCTCGTCTCGGCGGCAAGCGCCGGGGTCCCCTCGCGCCGCACCCGACGCCGGCGGTGGTGGTCGCGCGCCAGGTTCGCGGCGATTCCCCAGGCCCAGGGACGAAAACGCCGCCCCGGATCGAAGCGGCGCGCCCCCCGCGCAATCCGGATCCAGGTCTCCTGCAGGAGATCCTCCGCCTCCGCCGGGTCGCCGGTCATGCGGGCGAGGAAGCGATGCAGGGGCGCCGCGTGGCGGTCCACCAACGCGGACAGCGCCCCTGCGTCGCTGCGGGCCGCCACCGCCGCCATCAGCTCCTCGTCGGATTCCATCCGCCGGAGGCCTCTCCTCCGCTGGCGCCCTCGCGACGCTCCTCCGGCGGCTTGGGGGCGTCGCCGTGCGGCCCGCCGCTTCCGCCTCGGCCCACCAGGGTGTTCAGGGCGTCCGCAAGCCGGTCGGCGGCGGAGCGCCCGCCCGGGGCGTCCGGAAGCAGGAACCACAGGATGGCGTAGAGCGCGATCCCGAGCCCGTGGAAGAGCGCGAGCAGCAGGAACCCCACCCGCACCGCGGTGATCGAGACGCCCAGGTTGTGGGCCACCGCCGCGCACACGCCAGCCAGCTTCCGGTCGGCGTAGCCGCGATGCCAGTCGCGCGGGTCACTCAGCCCGCTCTCGAGTCGGCTGCCGCAGTAGCGGCACTTGCGGGCCTCCTCCCGCACCTGCTCCGCACACCAGGGACAGGTCTTCTCGGCCATGGGATCCTCCCTCCCGAACGCCGGGGGCGCGGTTGGCGTCCTCACCTGCTTGTACGCGCCGGGGCCGGCAGAGGTTCACGGGAGGTGGATCCGGCTCTCCCGCGGGGATCCGGCGCGACCTGGGAGGGCCGGATCAGAACCCGCCCGCGCCCTCGAGCAGGATCGCGTCGTCCGTGGCCACGAAGGCGAGTCCGTTGCGCACGCGCAGGGCCAGGTGCTGGAACGACCCACCCGCGGGATCGATCGAGACGTCCTCGTTCAGATCGGCGAAGTCGCCGTCGTTGTTGGCGTCCACCAGCATGCGCAGCCCAGCGGCATTGTGGACCGCCACCAGGTTCTGGCCGGTCCCCCCGGAGATGGCGCACGCGGCCGCGGGAGCGGCGGCGATCGCCGTGGTCTCTCCCGCGTCGGCGAAGTCCCCATCGCCGTTCAGATCCCGCGCCACGAGGGGGGCCGAGGCGCTCGTCCCGTAGATGACCGCCAGGCGCCCGGCCGGGTCGAAGGTCGCGCCCACACAGACCACGCCCGTCACCGCGGCGACCGTGGCGAGCTCCGGGTTCCCGCTCACCGTGTCGGCGAAGTCGCCGTCCCCGTTGCGGTCGTAGGCCACCCGTACGGCGTCGTTCGCGTCGTCGAAGCTGTCGTCGCGGAAGTAGGCGTAGGCGGCCCGCCCGCTGCCGTCCACGTCCACCTGCCCCAGGTTCTTGGCCCCGGCCCCGGTGAAGCTCTCGATGGCCACCCGCTCGTTGGTCCCGCTGAAGAGGCCGTCCCCGTCGCGGTCGTGGGCCACCGTAGCGGTGCCCTGGAAGCGGCGCAGGACGTAGCCGGCCACGGGCCGACCCGAGGGATCGAAGGCGAGGCTCGGGGACCAGACCTGGCCCGGGTTGGCTGCGAGTTCGATCTGCGTCGCCTCCCCATCCTCGAGCTGGAAGTCCGCATCCTGATCCCGCACCAGCTCGACGGAGCAGGCACCGCCGCCGGTGCTGCGGCAGCGCAGGCCTGCCGCCGCGCCCGCCGGGCCCCAGGCCACCGCCAGCTGACCGTTCGCTTTCTCGGTCGGAAAGGGAACCAGGAGCTCCGGGTCCATGTCCCCGTCCGTGTCCACCGCGTACTGCTGCATCCCACCCACGATGACCTGGCCGCTACCGAACAGATCGAGCGTCATCTGGGTCACGGGATTGAGCGCCACGGGGTTGTCGACCTGGGTCTGGGTGAAGGTGAAGGAGGACGTCACCACGTCCCCGTTCGGGAAGCTGACCTCCACCGGCTTCGCGCCGGAAGGCTGGGGCCCCACCTGCACGTCGAAGCTCCCGGACGTCACGTTCGTGGGGGTCGGATTCTGGATCCCGAAGGCCACCGAGAGGCCGGGGACGAAGTCGGTGCCCGACACGGTGACGGTGGTGGTGGCGAACGACGCAGCGCTGGCCGGCAGCAGGCCCGAGATCGTGGGCGGGAAGAAGGGGAACGAGCCCGTACCGGTCTCGCCGTTCGAGATCGTGGCATGCACCGTCTTCGAGCCCGAGAGCTGGGGGCCGACCTGCACGTCGAAGCTGGTGGACGTCAGGTTGGTGGGCGTGGGCGTCTCGCTGCCGAAGACCACGGTGAGACCGGGCTCGAAGTTCGCGCCGTTGACGGTCACGGTGGTGGTGGCGGTGCCCGGAGCGCTGGCCGGCGCGAAGCCGCTCACCATGGGCGTCACCAGGTTGATGTTGGAGCCCTGGGCCACCTCGTCCGCATCCGAGATCCCATCGTCGTCGTTGTCGGGATCCACGAAGTTGGCGGCTCCGTCGCCGTCCGTATCGCCGAGACCCTCGCTCGGGTCGTCGTTGGGCGGGCCAGCATCGAAATTGAAGTGCTCGAAGATCTCGGTCATGACGGTCGCGTCCAGTCCGTTCACGTTCTGGGCGTCGAGGGCCGTGGTCGCCAGCGCCGCGGTGTCAGCGCTCGCCGCGCTGTCCGCACGCAGGGCATAGGGCACGGTCAGGATCTGGGTGCGGGCGAGGGCCCCGTCCGTCCCCACGGTGGTCTCTAGGAAGCGTTGGGGACCCGTGGCGCCCACGTCTCCGCCCAGGGCCGCCGAGAGGCTCGTGGTGAGCGGGTTCGCCGGCGTGTCGGTGGGAGAGCCCGTCGGCCCGAGCGGCACGCTGAAGACCCCGTCGGTCAACGGCACTCCGAAGAACGTCTGCTTGTAGATCAGGATGCCGCCCACCAGGGCGTCGTAGACGCGCAGGGTGAGGTCCACGCTGCCGGTGCGGGGCTGGCCCAGATCGTCCAGCAGGACACCTTGGTAGGTCATCTGCTGGGGGGTGACGGGAGGCGCCGCCGCGGCGGGGGCTCCCGCCAGGAGCGCGAAGGCCAGAGCGAACCACGCGTTCCGTCCGTGCGTGCACCTGCTCATGGCGTCCCCCCCGCGATCAGGGCCTCCGAGACCTCCACGAAGCCCTGTCGGAGCGTCCCGCCGCCCGTCAAGGCCACCGGCTCCGAGGCGAAGGGCTCGCCGAAGCTCGCGCCGAAGAGCGTGCCCTCGGCGCCCGAGGTCTCCGGCTCCTCGATCGCCGCCGCTGGCACGACCTCGGCCGCCAGGGCGAAGCCGTCCACCACCTGGAAGCTCGCCGTATCCGCGAAGGGCTGGCCGTCGCCCGAACGGGTGCCCTGCACGGCCACCGCGTGGGTCCCTGGCGAGAGGCCCGCCAGGGCGAGATCGATGGTCATGGGCCCGACCTGGCTGTCGAAGCTGAAGCCGCTCACCGTGACCAGATCGCTGCCTACGAGCACCGCCCCCGAGGCAGCGAAGAAGGGCGGCGTGAGCCCGAGGGCGGCGATCAGGTCCACGCCGTCCAGGCGCACCTGGACGCTGGTCTTCACGAAGTTGCCGCCGACCCGCGCCGCCACCTGGATGGCCGGGTCGTCGATCAGGGTGACGCGCGGCTCGTCCACCACGATGGTCTGGAAGCCTCCGCAGACCAACGCGAGCCCCATGGGCAGCAGGACGAGGAGCGCCAGAAGGCGGCGGCGCGACCCGGGCATGGCCCCTTGTTAGCACCATCTCCTCGACCCCAGGGGGAAAACGGCCTCCACCCGCTAGGGCTGGAGCAGCACCCTCTGCCAGCCCCGCGACGTCCGGACGAAGCGCTCCCGATGGTGGAGGCGATCGGGCCGGTCGGTCCAGAACTCCAGCGCCCGCGGCACCAGGAGGAAGCCGGTCCAGGCAGCGGGCCGGGGCACCGGGCCACCGGCCAGGCGCCGGGCGAGGGCCTGCCGTCGCGCGGCGAGCGCGCGACGGCTCCCGAGCCGGGCACTCTGGCGCGACGCGGCGGCGGAGAGCTGGCTCCCGCGCGGGCGAGTCACCCAGTAGGCCTCGGCCTCCTCGGGTGCCAGACGCTCGACCCGCCCCTCGACGCGCACCTGACGTCCGAGCCGCTCCCAGTAGAAGGCCAGCGCCGCCTGGGGGTTGGCGGCGAGCTCGCGCCCCTTGCGGCTGCGGGCGTCACTGAAGAAGACGAAGCCCCGGGAATCGGCGCCCTTGAGCAGCACGTAGCGCAGCGACGGCCGGCCCGATCGGGTTGCGGTGGCCAGGGCCACGGCGTCCCGGGGCGGGGCCGCGGCGCGGCCCGCTGCGCGCCACCAGCTCCGGAAGCGGGCGATCGGGTCCCCGGTCAACGCGCACCCGTGCGTCCGCCACGCGCGGTGGTCGGCTTGCGCTTCCGCTCCTGGCGCAGGCGCTCCACCGCCACCGCCGCCAGCGCCGCCTGCAGGTTGTAGGAGGGGACGAATCCCGCCATGGGGATGCGGATGGTGTCGTCGCAGCGGCGGAGCACCGGCGCAGGGATGCCGCGCCCCTCGCCGCCGATCACGAAGAGCACGGGGCCCATGAGATCCAGCTCCCAGGGCGCCCGCCGGCCCGAATCCTCCACCGCCAGCACGCGCCGCCCCGCGCGCCGCGCCGTCTCGAGCACGGCTTCCGCCTTCGCCCAGCGCACCGGGAAGAAGCGCTCCGCGTGCATGGAGGCGCGCAGGGCCTGCTTGCGACCGCGGGCACCCAGGGCCGCATCCAGGAAGATCGCGTCGGCGCCGGAGACCTCGGCGGTGCGAATCGCGAAGCCGGCGTTGCCGGGGTAGCTCACGCCGGCCAGCAGCCAGGCCGCGCCGCGCGCCGCCAGCAGGGTGGCGGCGTCCGCCCCGGGGTCGGGCCCCAGCAGGCCGAGCAAGGGCTGCGGCGGGTCCACCCGGCACATGCGCCGCAGGTCGTTGGTCGTCACCCGGCGCACGGGCACACCGGCGGCTGCCGCGCGGGCCACGGCCGCGCGGCTGGCGGGATCGAGGGCGCCCGGGCGCGCCAGCAGGAGGCGCAGGGGCGCGCGCCGCCGCAAGGCCGCCGCGACCTCCGCCGCCCCCACCAGCTGGCGGCGGACGGGCGGCGCTTCAGGCACGCAGCCGTCCAACGGCGTTCGCCAGCAACCGCAGCCCGAGGTCGTAGCGCGTCAGGATCGACTCCGGATGGAACTGCACCGCCGCGATCGGGAGCTCCTCGTGCTCCACGGCCATCACTACGCCGTCCTCGCACTCGGCGGTCACCTCGAGCACCGCGGGCAACTTCTCGCGCACCGCGAAGAGCGAGTGGTAGCGACCGGCCTCGAAGCGCTCCGGGAGGCCTTCGAAGAGCCTCCCGCCCCGGACCAGCACCGGGGAGGGCTTGCCATGCATCGGAGAGGGCAGCACGCCCAGCTCGCCGCCGAAGGCCTCCACGATCCCCTGGAGCCCGAGGCACACGCCGAAGATCGGAATTCCCCGCTGGCGCAGGGCTCCGACCGTGGCCGCCACCTCGAAGTCGCCGGGCCGGCCCGGCCCCGGAGAGAGGACCACGAGATCCGGGGCCAGCCGATCCAGCTCGCTGGTCGGGAAGCCGGCCCGCAGCGTCACCACGTCGGCGCCGGTCTGGCGCAAGTAGTTGGCGAGGGTGTGCACGAAGGAGTCCTGATGGTCGATCAGGAGCACACGCCGGCCGGCTCCGACGCGCAGGGGCGCTGGCCGGGTCCGATCCTCCGCCGCCTCGCGCCCGATGGCGTCCAGGAAGGCGGAGGCCTTGATCCGCGTCTCCCGCTCCTCGGCCTCGGGATCCGAGTCGAAGAGCAGCGTGGCCCCCGCGCGGACCTCGGCCATGCCGTCCTTCAGCCGGATGGTCCGCAGCGTGAGGCCGGTGTTCAGATTTCCGTCGAAGCCGACCATGCCCACCGCGCCGCCGTACCAGGCCCGGGCCGAGCGCTCGTGATCCTCCACGAACTGCATGGCCCAGGTCTTCGGCGCGCCGGTCACGGTGACGGCCCACGCGTGGGCCAGGAAGGCGTCGAGGGCGTCGAAGCCCTCGCGCAGGGTCCCCTCCACGTGGTCCACGGTGTGGATGAGCCGCGAGTAGATCTCGATCTGCCGGCGCCCGATCACGCGCACGGAGCCCGGCCGGCAGATGCGCGACTTGTCGTTGCGGTCCACGTCGGTGCACATGGTGAGCTCGGACTCGTCCTTGCTCGACGTGAGCAGGTGCCGGATCTGCTCGGCATCGCCGATGGCGTCCGAGCCGCGCTCGATGGTGCCCGCAATGGGGCACGTCTCGACGCGCTCTCCCTCCACGCGCACGTACATTTCGGGGGAGGCTCCCACCAGGTACTCGCCCTCTCCCAGGTTCATCAGGAAGCCGTAGGGCGAGGGGTTGCGCTGGCGGAGGCGGCGGAACAGTCGCGAGGGCGGGTCCGGGCAGGGGCGCCGGAAGGTCTGGCTGAGCACCACCTCGAAGAGGTCGCCGCGCTGGAAGGCCTCGCGTGCGGTGCGCACGGCGTCGGCGTACTCGCCCGGGGCGTGGTCACCGCCCTCGGGACCACGGCCCGGCACGGGCGCCGCTTCCTCGGGGCCCTGGCGCGGCAGCCCCTGGGTCGAGGCTCCCTCCAGCTCGAACTCGTAGCGACGCCGCAGCGCCGTCTCCCGCTGGTGGTCCACCACCAGCAGCTCGTCCGGCAGGTAGAGCACCAGGTCCCGCTGGTCCGAAGGACGCGGCAGCCGCTGCTGCACCGGCTCGAACTGGAAGGCCAGATCGTAGCCGAAGGCGCCGTAGAGGCCGAGGTGCGGCTCCTGGTCCGAGGCGAACAGCTCGACCCAGGCTCGCAGCAGGGAGAAGACCGAGGGCTGCTTGCTGCGCTCCTCCTCCGGGAAGCGGCCCGCCGGCTCCCGGATCGCTCCGCGCAGCTCCGTCTCGCCGCGCTCCAGCCGCGCCGTGGCCGGCAGCGCTTCGAAGGTCCGCTCCAGGGCGGGCAGCAGCACGCGGCCGCGGGCGTTGCGGGCCGTCACCCGGAAGTCGCGACCCCGCGCCACCAGGGCGAGGGGCGGGTCGCAGAAGCCCAGATCCCAGCGCGTGTAGCGGCCCGGGTACTCGAAGCTCGAGGCGAGCAGCACACCGGCTCGCCGGTCCAGGCGGTCGATCAGCGCCTCGACGGCGCGCACGCCGTCGACGGGCTCGACCTCCCGCCGCACGCGGATCCCGCCCCGGGTGACGCTCTCGTGCGCCGTCGCGGAGCCCGTCTGGGATCGAAGCATGGGATCGTCCTCACCCGGCCGCCGGGGGCCCGAACGCAAGGGACCGCCGCCCCGGATCCGAAGCGGCGGTCCCTGGAAACCGAAAGGCCGCCTCGGAGAGACGGCCTCGAAACCTCACGGAACGCGAATGCCCGTGGCCGCCCCGACTAGCGAGGCGTCCACCAGCCCCGGCCACGGCGGCCACGGCGGAAACCGGCATGCGCGAATCCGTCGACCATTGGCGCAAACCGTGCCCGATCGGTTTCCCCGCGTCAAGAGGGCCGGGAGGCCCGAGCCGGTCGGGCCTCCCGGTTCGGGTCTAGCGCTCCACCCGGAACGCGAACTTCACGTTGGCGTGGTACTCGGTGATCTTGCTCTTCTCGACCTTGGCCGTCGTGTTCAGGACGTCCACCCCGGTGATGTTGCGAACAGTCTTGGAGGCCTCCTTGAGGGCGTTCTCCACGGCGTCGTGCCAGCTCTTGTTCGAGATTCCGACCAGCTCCAGTACCTTGATGGCAGGCATGCATCCTCCTGTGGTGGTTGAGGGTGAGGGGATCTTCCCCCCGCCCGATCGCTCGGGCCGCAAGGAGAGACGCACCCAGCCGGCGAGGATTCAACGGCTCGCGAGGAGCAGCTCGCCGATCTGGATCGCGTTCAGGGCGGCGCCCTTGCCGAGCTGGTCGCCAACCGCCCAGAGGGCGAGCCCGCGCCCATCGGGCACCGAGACATCCGGGCGGATACGACCCACCGAGATCTCGTCTCCCTCCGAGCACTCGAGGGGCGTCGGGTAGCGGTCCGCAGCGGCGTCGTCCTCCACGACGACACCGGGTGCTGCTTCGAGCACGTCGATGGCGGCCTGCCGCGTGACCGGCCGCTCGAACTCCAGGTGGAGTGCCACGGCGTGGGAGCGCAGCACGGGCACGCGCACGCAGGTGGCGCTGGCTCGCAGGCTCTGGTGGTGCAGGATCTTGCAGCTCTCCCAGAGGAACTTCATCTCCTCCTTGGTGTAGAGGTTCTCCTGCACGGCGTCGATGCGCGGGATCACGTTGAAGGCGATCTGCTTGGGCTGGTGCTTGACCTGGAGCGGCCGCCCGGCCACCCAGTCGCGCACCTGCTGCTCGAGCTCCGCCATGGCCTGGGCTCCGGCGCCGCTGATCGCCTGGTAGCTGCACATTACCGCCCGCCGCAGCCCGAAGGCCCGGTGCAACGGTCCCATGGCCATGAGCGCCACGATCGTGGTGCAGTTGGGGTTCGCCACGATACCCCGGTGGCGGAAGGCGTCGTCCGGGTTCAGCTCGGGGATGACGAGCGGGACGTCGGCGTCGTAACGGAAGGCGCTCGAGTTGTCGATCACCACGGCGCCGGCTTGCACCGCGTGGGGCGCGAACTCCTTGCTGGTCCCGCCGCCGGCGCTGAAGAAGGCCTGGTCCACGCCGGGGAAGGACGCGGCCGTGAGCTCCTCCACCTGGAGCTCGCGGCCCCGGAAGGCGATGCGCCGCCCGACGCTGCGGCGACTCGCCAGCAGGCGCAGCTCCCGGATCGGGTAGTCACGCAGCGCGAACAGGCGCAGCAACTCCGCGCCCACGGCTCCCGTGGCTCCGGCGACGGCCACATTGACGGGCTTCATGAGCGCCGAAGGTAGCAGACCGGTCCGGTTGGCCGGGCGGTCGGCGGCGGCGGCGCTTGCGCAGCGGCGAGGCGGAGGGCCCTGCGGCCGTCTAGAATGGCGGTCGCACCCGCCGCCAGGGGGAGACATGCCCAGCAGCCCGGGTCAACCGGCCGATCCGGAGGCGGCGGACGTCTCCTTTCCCGGCGCCGGGACCCCCGATCGCTTCCGCTCCGTCGACTCCTTCGGCCTGCGCCTCGCCGTCTACGAGTGGGGTGACCCGGCGGCACCGGTCCTCCTGCTGGCCCACGGCGGCTTCGACTTCGCGCGCACCTTCGACGTCTTTGCGCCACTGCTGGCGGCGGGGGGCTGGCGGGTGGTCTCCTGGGACCACCGTGGCCACGGGGACTCGGCCCACGCGGCCCTCTACTCCTGGGAGGCCGATGTACGCGATGCGCTCCGGGTGCTGGACTCCACCACGCGCGAGCCGGCTGTCTTCGTGGGCCACTCGAAGGGGGGAGCCGTGCTGACCCAGCTCGCCTTGAGCTGCCCGCACCGGGCCACCCACCTCGTGAGCATCGACGGCATGCCGTCGCGCCGTCGCCACCCGGACGTGGCGGACCACGAGCGCACGCGGCTGCTGGCCGAGGACCTGGCGGGGTGGCTCGACCACCGCCGGCGGGCGGCGACCCTGGTGCGCAAGCCCGGCACCTTGGACGATCTGGCCAGGCGGCGCGGCCGGATGAATCCGCGCCTCTCGCACGCCTGGCTGCGGTATCTGGTCGGGGTCGGGGCCCGGCGCGACCCGGACGGCTGGCGCTGGAAGATCGATCCCTCGCTGCGCTTCGGGGGCTTCGGACCCTTCCGGCCCGAATGGCATCTGGAGCGCCTGCCCTCGCTCGCCATGCCGTTGCTCGGCCTGCTCGGGGCGGTCCAGGAGCCCATGGGTTGGGACACGACGCCGGGCGTCCTCAAGCCGTACCTGCCCCCCGAGTCGCGCATCGAGCTGTTCGGGGACACGGGGCACTTCATCCACATCGAGCGGCCCGACGCGGTGGCGAAGCTGGTCTTGGAGTTCGTGGCGTGACCATCGAGCTGACCCACGCCCGCATGCGGCTCGTCCTGCACGCCCTGCGCCAGGAGGGAAGCGGAGGCGCGCTGCTCCTGCTGCACGGCCTCGGGGAGCGGGCGCCGGAGAGCCTGCCGGCTGGCCTGGCGGGCTGGCGGGGGCCCGTCTACGCCCTCGACTTCACGGGCCACGGGCGCTCGACGGTGCCGCAAGGCGGCGGCTACACGGCCGAGCTCCTGATGGGCGACGCCGATGCGGCCCTCGCCCATCTCGGCCAGGCGACCGTCCTTGGGCGGGGTCTCGGCGCCTACGTGGCACTGCTGCTGGCCGGCGCGCGTCCGGACCGGGTGCGCGGCGCCATCCTGTGCGACGGTCCCGGCCTGGCGGGCGGAGGGCCGCGCCCGGGGAGCCCCCACGTGGCGCTCCCGCCAGCGGGGGTCGTGCCACCGGATCCCTTCGCGCTGCTGGAGCTGGCCCGGGACGTGCGTCCCCCCGACTACGCCACGAGCTTCGTGCGCCAGGCGAACCAGCTCTCGCGCCTGGCCCAGCCCATCTGCGTGTGTGCCGTCGAGCGTCCGGATTGGCTCCGTGCCGTGGCCGAGGAGCCCGGAGTCGAACGGGCGCGGCTGCCCGAGGCGCTCGTTCTCTACGGCGGGGAGCTCTTGACTGATTGTTGACTTTTCGAGAACCCGGGACGCGGGGGGCCTGAAAGATCAATCCGTCAAGAGCGTCCGCGACGGACCTCACCATGCCCAGCTCATGCCCAGCTACGAGGACGAGCTCTCCCTGCGCGACGCGCGGGAGCGCTACTTCCGGGCCAACGACTTCGATGCGGGGGGCTACACGGCGCGCTGGGTCAAGCTCCAGGCGGGACCGCTCCCGCTCCGCTTCCCGAATCGACCGGGACGCGTGCGCGCCGTGAAGCTGCACGACCTGCACCACGTGGCCACGGGCTACGACACGAGCTGGACCGGCGAGGCGGAGATCGGCGCCTGGGAGATCGCGGCCGGCTGCGCCGACCACTGGTGGGCGTGGTGGCTCAACCTCGGCGCCTTTGCCGTGGGCCTCGTCATCGCGCCGCGGCGCACTTTCCGGGCCTTCGTGCGCGGCCGCCACGGCACGAGCCTGTACCGAGCCGAAGGCGAGTTTCGGGACGAGCTGCTGGACTGGACCGTGGGGGAACTGCGTCAACGACTGGCGCTGCAGGGGCCTGCCCCGCGCGCCACGCCGGCGGACCGGGCCCGCTTCGCGCTCTGGGTCGCCATCACCGCCCTCTGCGCCTTCGGCCTCGTCTGGGCGGGGACGTTCTTGATCGATTGACTTCTCGAGACACAGCGACTCTGGGGAGCCCGAAAGGTCGATCAGCCAGGAACGTCCCCGAGTCCGAGGCGGCGGGCGATGATGACCTTCATGATCTCGTTGGTGCCGGCGTAGATCGACTGCACGGCGGCGTCCGCGTAGTCCAGGGCGATCGGGTACTCGAGCATGAAGCCGTACCCACCGTGGAGCTGCAGGCAGTCGCCGGTCAGGCGCTTCTGCAGGTCCGTCGTCCACCACTTGGCCATGCTCACTTCGGTCACCACGTTCTCGCCCCGCACGTGCGCGACGAGCAATCGGTCCACGAACGCCTGGCCGATCTCCACTTCGGTGGCGAGCTCGGCGAGCTTGAACTGCGTATTCTGGAAGGAGCCGATCGGACGGCCAAAGGCGTGCCGTTCGCGCACGTACTGCAGCGTGTCCTCCAGCGCACGCCGGCACGACGCCACCGACGCCACCGCGATGCAGAGGCGCTCCTGCTGAAGCTGCTCCATCAGCATGTAGAAGCCGCGGCCCTCGACGCCGAGCAGGTTCTGCGCCGGGATGCGGCAATCCTGGAAGAAGAGCTCGCTCGTATCCTGCCCGCGCAGGCCGAGCTTGTCGAGCTTGCGACCACGCACGAAGCCGGGGCTCTCGGCCTCCACCAGCAGGAGGCTGATCCCCGCGTGGGGCGGGTCCGCCTCGGGATCGGTCTTCGCCACGACGATGAAGAGATCGCCGATCTGGCCGTTCGAGATGAAGGTCTTGGAGCCGTTCAGGAGCCACGAATCGCCCTCGCGTACCGCGCGGGTCTGCACGTTGGCCAGGTCCGAGCCGGTGCCCGGCTCGGTCATGGCGATGCCGAGCAGCACCTCGCCTGCGATCGCCCCGGGCAGGAAGCGGCGCTTCTGCTGCTCGGTTCCGTAGTGGACGAGATAGGGCATGCAGATGTCCGAGTGCAGGGACATCATCAGCCCGTGGGCGCGCACACGCGCCATCTCCTCGATCACGATGGCGTCGTAGAGGAAGTCGCCCCCGGCGCCTCCGTACTCCTCGGGCGCGCAGGCCCCGAGGAAGCCCGCCTCTCCCATGCGACGCCAGGTCGCCCGGTCGCTGGCTCCCTTCGCGTTCCACTCCGCGACCCTGGCTTCGATCTCCTTGGCCGCGAAGCGCCGGAACTGCTCCCTGAAGAGCTCGTGCTCGGGCGTGAAGATCTCGCGTCGCATGAACCCTCCCCGCCGGGTCGTCGGCTGCGTTAGCATGCCGGGCCAGCCAGGAAGAGAGGGTAGCGATGCTGACGGGAGTCGACCGGATCCTGGTCGTGTCCCGAGACCGGCGCCGGGCCATCGCCGCCTGGCGACGCCTGCTCGGTGCCGAGCTGGTCCGCGAGGACGCCGTGCCGGCGCTCGGGGCGAACCGCAGCGTGCTGCGGGTGGGAAGCAGCGAGGTGGAGGTCCTGGAGATGGCCGGGATCGGGGCGGTGGCCAACCACCTGGCGCGTTCCCGGCCCGGGGTGTTCGCGTTGGGCGTGACCGCCCTCGATCCGAAGGCCGTGCAGCGACGACTCGACGCCCTCGGCATCCACCACCTCGTCGTGGGCGAACAGATCTTCGTCCACCACGACTGGCTGGACGTGCCGGGCCTGCACCTGGTGGTCTCGCCCGCAGCGGAGCGGGAGCCGGCGGGGCTCCTGACCCACCTCTACGAGGTGACTCACCTGTGCCACGACTTCACCGCAGCGGCGGCGCGCCTGGCGCGGGTCTTCGAGCTCGAGTCCCGCCACTTCGTGCCGATCCGCTCCGAGCGTTACGGCTACGAGGGCAGGCTCACCCTGTTCGACCCGGACCGCCTGGACCGGGTCGAGACGGTCACGCCCTTCGACCCAGGCCGGACGATGGGCCGTTTCTTCGCGCGGCGCGGACCGTGCCTCTACATGGCCTACGGCGAGTCGGACCGCAGCGCGGAGATCCGGGGGCGCCTCAACGAGCACGCACCCCGGGACTGGACCGGACCGGCGGAGGGCGAGGCGGCGGACAACCTGTTCCTGCACCCCCGGGCCCTGGACGGCGTCCTGATCGGCGTGAGCCGCACCTCCTTCGCCTGGACCTGGTCGGGCCGCCCGGAGCGGGTGCGCCCCGCCGCCGGAGCGGCGGCGTGAGGGCGCCTTGGGGCGGAGTCGGCCTGGCGCTCCTGATGCTGGCGGGCGCCGCACCGGCGTGCGCCGACTCCGGCCCCGGACGGAAGCCGGTCCGCTTCGCCGTTCAGTTCGAGACGGAGGACGGCTTCACCCTGCACGGGGACCTGACCTCCGCCGCGGACGTGAACGCGCCCGTGGCGATCCTGCTGCACATGTACCGCTCGAATCGGCGCGCCTTCGACCCATTGGTGCCCGCCCTCGTGGAGGCGGGCCTGACGGTGCTCGCCCTCGATCAGCGCGCCCACGGCGAGTCCACCCGCCAGGACGGCCGCACGCTGCGCGTGGACGATCTCTCGCGGGAGCGCTTCGCAGAGCTCGTGCGCACCGGCCCGCGGGACGTGGCGGCAGCCCGCCGCTACCTGGCCGAGCGCGGCTTCGCCACGGATCGGATCTTCCTGGTCGGCGCCTCCTACGGCTGTACGGTGGCGCTGCTCGCCGCCCGACGCCTGGAGGGCGTGGGGGGGCTGGTGCTGCTCTCGCCCGGCACGGCCTACTTCGACGTGGACGTGACGGACGTGGCGGCGGGTGCCGGCCCGCTGCTCGCCGTGGCGGCGGAGGACGACCCGAGCTCCGCCGAGAGTGCGCGCCGTCTCGTGGAGACCCACGCGGGCCCCGAGGAGCTCCTGGTGTTCCCGAGCGGCGGCCACGGCACGAACCTCTTCGGGTCTCGGCCAGAGCTCCCGCAGCGGATCGTCGCGTTCGTGCGGAAGGCACTCGCCGCTGGGGGCCCGCCCGCCGGGTCAGCGACTCCCTAGTGAGCGCCCTGCCCCACCGATCTCGCAGCCGATCTACTGGCCGCGTTGCACTGCCCCGAATCATTCATGGATCGTCCTTCGGTCGTGCGCCTTGCCGGTGGCGCGTCTCGACTCCGATATAGGCACCCGATTTCCGGGACGGCACCCTAGCCCCGCCGCGCGCGGCTCGGCGCCTTGCGGCTCTTCTTCCCGGCCGCCTTGCGCCGGCGCCGGCCGTCCTTGAGCGCCGCCAGCAGCTTCGTGACGGGCCGCGTGTTGAGCACGTCCGCGGCCGTGGCCCAGCCGCGCCGCGCCAGGGGAATGCCGTACTCGTCCAGGTAGCGCAGCCCCTTCACGCTGTGGGCGTCCGAGTCGATCACCAACGGCACGCCCGCCTCCACGGCTTTGCGCACGTGCTCGTCCTTGAGGTCCAGCCGCTCCGGCTGCGCGTCGATCTCGAGAGCCGTCCCGGTGCGCCGGGCCGTCTCGAGGATCGCGTCGAAGTCCAGGTTCACCGCCTCACGCCGGCCCAGAGCCCGGCAGGTCGGGTGGAACAGCACGTCCACATGTGGGTTCTCCATGGCGCGGATCAGCCGCTTCGTCATCTGGGCGCGCGACTGCTTGAACTGGCCGTGCACCGCGGCACCCACCACGTCGAGCTTCGCCAGTACCTCGTCGGCCACGTCGAGGCTCCCGTCCGCACGGATGTTGACCTCCGCGCCGGAAAGCACCCGGAAGCCTCGCAGCCGCTCGTTCAGCTTGCGGATCGCGTCGCGCTGCTCGAGTAGCTTCTGCTCGTCACAGCCCCGCGCCATGGTCAGATCCCGGGTGTGGTCGGTGATGGCCACGTACTCCAGCCCGAGCGCGCGGGCCGCCTCCACCATGTCCTCGATCGAGTTGGCGCCGTCGGTCCAATCGGTCTGGATCTGGAGGTCGCCCCGCAGGCTCCCGGGCTCGATCAGCTCCGGGAGCGAACCGCGGCGGGCCGCTTCGATCTCACCTCGGTCTTCGCGCAGTTCGGGGGGGATGAAGGCCAGGTCGAGTGCCTCGAAGACCTCCTCCTCCGTGCGCCCGGCGACGCGCTTGCGCCCGCGGAACAGGCCATATTCGTTGAGCTTGAGGCCTGCGTCCTGGGCGATGCGCCGCATCACCACGTTGTGGTCCTTGCTGCCCGTGAAGTAGTGGAGCGCCGCACCGAAGCTCTCTTCCTCCACCACGCGCAGGTCCGCATCGATGCCAACTGCCAGGCGGACCATGCTCTTGGTGGACCCATGGGCGTGCACGTGAACGACCTCGGGCATGGACACGAAGCGCTCCATCACCGCCTCGGGCTGGCCCGACACCACCAGGAAGTCGAGGTCGCCCACCGTCTCCCGCCGCCGGCGCAGGGAGCCCGCGGCCACCGCCCGCTTCACGTGGCGGTCCGCGGAGAGGCGCACCTCGATCTCCCGGGCCAGCGCAAGCACCTGGCCGATCGGCATGCGCCCACCGGCCTGCTTCTGGAACTCGATGCCCCGCAGGATCTTCTGCTCGCTCTTCTCGCCGAAGTGGGGCAGCTCGCGGATGTGGCCGCGACGGGCCGCCTTCTCCAGGTGGGCCAGGGTGCGAATGCCGAGGCGGTCGTGGAGCGCCTTCACCATCCGCGCACCGAGCCCCTCCACGGCCGTGAGCGCGAGCACGTCCACCGGCGTCTTGCGCCGCATGACCTCGAGCTCCTCGATGCGGCCCGTCTCCAGCAGCTCGGCGATCTTCTCGGCGATGCCCTTGCCGATGCTCGGCAGGGTCTGGATCGCTTTGGCGCCGCCCTCGCGCCACAGCTCCCTTACCGGCTGTTCGCTGGCCTCCACGGAGTAGGCGGCCTTCTCGTAGGCGCGGGGCTTGAACTCGACCCCTTCCATCTCGAGGAAGAGGGACATCTCGCGAAGCGTCCGCGCGATCTCGCCGTTGCCGAGGGCTCGCGTCGACCGGCGCGCCATGCAGGGATTGTAGTCGACGCCTCGGAGACACGTCGGGTCCCTCTGCCCGCGGCGATTTCGGCGGTGCCCTGGCACGCCGAATGGCGTAGACTGGATCCCGGCGGCCGACCCGCTCGCGCCGCGGGGAGGAAAGGCGTGGAGGTCGCTGGCGTGTCCTGGACCTTGATCGCGGCGGGTGTCGTCGGCCTGCTGATCGGAATCGGGCTCGGGATGCTCCTGGGACGCCGCAGCGGCCACCACGCCGCCCGGGTGCGTCGGCTCACCGAGGATCTGGAGGCATCGCGTCAGGAGCTCTCCCGCTACCGGGGGCAGGTGGGCGACCACTTCACGCGCACCTCGGACCTGCTGCGCCGCATGACGCTCCAGTACCGGGCCGTGTACGACCACCTGGCCGAGGGGGCGCGGACGCTCTCACCCGACGGGGCCGCCGCCCTGGCGGCGGGAATGCGCGAGGCGCCGCTGCCCCTGGAGGCCGGCGAGCAGCAGGGTCCGTCCGGCGAGCCGGCCCTCGAGCCGCTCGAGACGGATCCGGAGCCGGAAGATCTGGAGCAGGACCAAGAGGAGGATCCGGCGCTGGCGACGAAGGAGCTCTTCGAGGAGGAGCGCGCGCGGCGACGCTGAGCCCGCGGGTCAGTCCTCCGCGGCGAACAGCCCCTCGTAGGAACCCGCAACCAGGTGCTCCGCCTGGATCCCGAGTTCGCGCACCAGGAATGCGACTCGTCCACGGGCGGCGGCATCGTCGCCCTCGCGGCCGTCCAGCTGCGCCTCGAGCTCCACGAAGCTCCCGAGCCCCTCTACCCGATCCAGGTGGATGCGCACGTTCTCGTACAGGAAGATCTCGCGCTCCTTGCGCACCACCCGGTGCACGCCGAGGATGCGGCCGAGCAGATCGCGCAGGCTTTCGGGATCGGACACCGGGATCACGCGGTAGGCGGATCGCCGTGGGCCGGGCGTGTCGGGGCGCAGGTAGGGAATCAACTGGCCGCCGGCCAGGGACGATTCGCGCAGCTTGAGACGACCGGTGCCAGTGCGGAAGTAGGTGTCGGTCTGGCGGTCCAGACCCACGTGCACGGTGGCCACGCGCCGGGCGCGTTCGCGCATGGGCGCCAGGCCGGGACAGCGGGCCTTGATCTCGAGGTTCGTGTGCACGCTCCCCGTCACCCCCGGGACCCGACTTTGCGGCGAGGCTAGCCCGCGGCTAGCGTGCGCGCCCGCCATGGCGCTCTCGTCCTCGCTGGTCGCGGGAGCGGCGCTCGCGCTCGGCTCCGCCCTGGCGTGGGCGGTGCTGGATGCCCTGCGCAAGCGCCTGGCCCGGGACCTCTCGGCGCCCGCCATCGTGCTCGGAATCACGGCGCCCCAGGTGCCCCTCCACCTGACCTTGGCGCTGCGCGAGGACTCCCTGGTGCTGGAGCCCGGCTTCGTTCCGCTCACGCTCCTGGCCGCGCTCCTCGCCTTGACCGCGAACCTGCTGTTCGTGCGGGCCGTGCGGGGCTCACCGCTCTCCTCCACGGTCCCCTACCTGAGCTTCACGCCGGTGTTCACGCTGGGCGCCGGCGCGCTCTTGCTGGGACAGCTGCCGGGCCTCGGCGGCATCGTGGGCGTGGGGGCCGTGGCGGCCGGGGCCTTGCTCCTGGACGTCCCGGCCCGCCAGGCCTGGCGCGCGCCCTGGCGGGCGCTGGCGCGCGAGCCGGGCAGTCGCATCATGCTGCTGGTGGCGCTCTGCTTCGCGCTGACCAATGCCATCGACCGCCTCGCCATCCTGCGCGCCTCGGAGCCGGCCTACGCGGCGCTCCTCACCGGGTCGATCGCGCTCGCCCTCGTGGCCCTGCCGACGGTGCGCCGGGAGCTCGCGAAGCGGCGCCGCCTGCTCGGGTGGCTGGCGCTGGCCGGCGTGGCGGGGGCGGCCGCGCTGCTGCTCCAGTTCCTGAGCTACCGCTTCCTGTACGTGGCCTACGTGGACGCGGTGAAGCGCGCCGGTGGCAACGTCCTCGCGGTCGTGCTGGGGGTCGCCTTCTTCGCCGAGGGCCACCTCGGCCGGCGGCTGGCGGCTGCGGCGCTCATGGGCGCCGGCGTGGTCTTCGTCCTGCTGGCGGGGTGAGCCGCCTCACCCCATCTCGCGGGCCTCCACGTCGGGCGTCTCCCGGGCGAAGTAGCTGCGCGTCTCCCGCGCCACGAGCCCCGAGAGCACCAGCAAGCCGATCAGGTTGGGGAGCGCCATCAAGCCGTTCATCAGGTCCGAGAACAGCCAGATCGAGGGTCCGAAGAAGAGCGGCCCGACCACCACCATGGCCGCGAAGACCAGCCGATACGGCAGCACCACGGCATACCCGAAGAGGTATTGGAGTGATTTCTCCCCGTAGTAGCTCCAGCCGAGGATCGTGGAGAAGGCGAAGAGCGCGAGACCGAGCGACACGATGACGCCGCCCCAGTTGCCGGGCAGGCTCTCTCGGAACGCGAGGGTCGTCCACTCGGAGCCGCTCACCACCTTCCAGCGCGCCACGGGGGCCAGGTCCGCGGCCTCCGGCAGCAGCTGCGCGGCCCGTTCCGGGAAGGCCCGATCCAAGGGATCGAGGGCGCCTCGATCGCGGGACTCGACCAACGTGGCGGTCACACCGGCCAGCTCCCCGGCTTCGAAGTCGCCCGCCCTCTCCAGGTCGCGAAACACCGTGGTGAGGATCACGAGGCCCGTGAGCGTGCAGATCACGAGCGTATCGATGAAGGTCTGCGTCATCGAGACCAGTGCCTGCCGCACCGGCTCGCGGGTCGCCGCCGCGGCAGCGGCGATGCCGGCGGAGCCGAGCCCGCTCTCGTTCGAGAAGATTCCGCGCGCCACTCCGAAGCGGATCGCCGCGGAGACGCTGGCGCCCAGGACGCCTCCCGCCAGGGCGCCTCCGCCGAAGGCTCCCTCGAAGACGGCGGCGAGCGCCGCGGGGACGTACTGCGCGTTCAGGACCACGACCACGAGCGCCCCCGCCCCGTAGATCAGCACCATGACCGGCACGAGCAGGGCGGCGAAGCGACCGATCGTCTTGATCCCGCCCAGGATGACCGCCCCGACCAGTAGCGCGATGACCAGGCTCGTGTGCAGCGGGTCGAAGCCGAAGGTCGCGCGCAGGGCGTTGCCCACCTCCCGCGACTGCACCCCGTTGCCGATTCCGAAGGCGGCGATCGCCGCGGCGGCGGCGAAGAACGCCCCCAGGGCCCGCCCGGCCCGGGGCCAGGGCAGCCCACGCGCCAGGAAGTACATGGGACCCCCCGACATGTGGCCGCGCTCGTCCACCACGCGGAAGCGCACCGACAGCATGGCCTCCGCGTACTTCGTGGCCATGCCCACCAACCCGGTGACCCACATCCAGAACAGCGCACCCGGCCCCCCGGCGGCGATGGCAGTGGCCACGCCGGCGATGTTCCCGGTTCCGACCGTGGCCGCCAACGCCGTCATGAGCGCCTGGAAATGGGAGATGTCGCCCTCGGCACCACGCTCGCGACGTTTCACGAGTCCGAGCCAGAGGGAGTGGCCGAGCTCCCGGAACTGGAGCCCGCGCAGGAGCACGCTGAGGTAGAGCCCGGTGCCGACCAGGAGGGGGATCAGCAGGAAGGGACCCCAGACGATGCCGGAGACCCGCTCGAGCAGCGCGCTCAGAAGGGACGCTTCCGCCTGGCTCATTCCGACCCGACACGGGGAGGAGCGCTAGGAGGGCGGAAGGGAGGCTAGGGGGCGCGCCGCGCCGGGTCAACCGTGAGCCGCGCTGCGCGCACGGCGGCTAGAATCGGCCGCGACCGCCGGGGGGCGCGGCGCGGGGGGCGAGGCGACGGAGCAAGCGACTGGACCGCAGCCGGAGGGCATCCCGGCGCTCGGACCGGCTGCCAAGGCCGTCTACGGCCTGGGCGACCACACCGTGAACGCCGCCCTGGCCGCGCTCTCCATGCACTACCTCTTCTTCCTGACCGAGGTGGTGGGGTTGAGGCCCGCGCTGGCCGGCCTGGTGCCCTGGGTGGGTCGCATCGTGGACGCCCTCACCGACCCGATCATGGGCCGGATCTCGGACCGCACCGCCTGGCGGCGCGGCCGGCGGCGCCCCTACTTCCTGATCGGCGCCCTTCCCTTCGGCCTCGCCTTCGCCCTGCTGTGGCTCGACGTGCCCATCGAATCCCAGCTCGGGCGCTTCCTCTACTACGCCGCCGCCTACGTCTTCTTCAGCGTGGCCGTGACGGTGCTGTCGGTGCCCTACCTGGCGCTGATCCCGGAGATGGCCTTCGACTACCAGGAGCGCACCAACCTGAACAGCTTCCGGGCCGCCGGCGCGATGCTCGGTGCCGTGGTGGCGGTGGGCCTGCGCAGCCTGGCGCAGCAGGCGGGCGGCGGCGCTACGGGCTTCGCCGCTGCAGGCGCTGCGTTCGGGGTCTGGCTGGCCGTGCCCTGGCTCGCGGTCTGGGCGGTGAGCTGGGAGCGCCCGGGGTTCCGACGCCCGGTGCACACCGGGCTGGGTGTGGCCCTGCGCGACCTCTTCCGTCACCGCGCCTACCGGGTCGTGGCCACCCTGTTCCTGTTCTCGCGCATCGCCGTGGATCTCGTGCTGGCCATGCTGATCTTCTACTTCGAGTACTGGATGCGCCGCCCCGGCGACTTCGAGTGGAGCATGTTCCTGCTCCTGGCGAGCGTGCTGCTGGCGCTCCCGGTCTGGCTGCGCATCTCCACCCGCACGGACAAGCGCACGCTCTTCCTGGCGGGAGCGGCCGCCTGGGTGGGGGTTCAGCTCGCCTTCCTGGCGGCCAACCCGGATTGGCCGCGCTGGCTGGTCCTGGCGCTGGCCTGCTGGGCGGGCCTGGCCTACGCGGCCATCGAGGTGATGCCCTGGTCGATGCTGGGCGACGTGGTGGACGAGGACGAGCTGCAGAGCGGAGAGCGTCGCGAAGGCCTGTATGCCGGGTCCTTCATGTTCCTGCGCAAGCTCGGAGGGCCGAGCGGGGTGCTGCTGGCGGGCGTGGTGCTGGATGCCACGGGCTTCGGCCGCTCGGAGCCTCCGCCCGAGGCGGCGATCGGGGCGATCCGGGCCTTGACCGCCCTGGCGCCGCTCGCCTTCGTGGCGCTCGCCGCCTGGGCCGCCAGCCGCTACCCGCTCTCGCGCGCGGCCCACGCGCGCATCCTTCAGGCGCTGGCGGCGCGTCGCTCGGGATCCCGGGCCACGAGCCCCGACTCGCACAGCGCCTCGTAGAGGAAGCGCCGCACCGAGCCGTGCAGCAGGAAGGTCACGTGGGCGCCGGGGTACCAGAGGATCTTCGGCCGGTCCCAGTGGCGCCACAGGTCGCGCACCTGCTCGGGCGGGACGAGCCGGTCGGCGGTGCCACCGAAGATGTAGCGCCGCTCCTTGGGCACCCGCGGACCCAAGGCGAGCGGCGCCACCGGGCGCAGCACCTGCTCCATGGCGGCCGGGCCGAGGCCCGCGCGCTCGGCCTCGCGCATGTCGCGCGGCGGGCCGTGCCACCAGTACATGCGCGTGAAGTCCGCCAGCGGAATGCCCGGGATGGCGCAGGCGAGGCCGTCCGTCACCGAGGCGAGCAACGCCGTGTTGTACCCGCCCAGCGAGAGGCCACAGACCCCCACGGTGCTTCCGCCCTGGGCACGGATCCAGGACAGCAGACGCCGCATGTCCCACACCGCCTGCGCCTCGGCGTGCACCGTGTCCAGGAGATCGCCCGAGAGGAAGCCGTCCCCGCTCACGGCCCCGATCCGACGCGGGCCATGCAGGGGCAGCACCGGCAGGAGCAGGTTGAGCCCGAGCCGGTGATGGAGCCAGCCGGCCCGGAAGGCCGCCAGGTCTACCGCGGGCGAACCCATCTGGTAGCCGTGGATGCAAACCAGCCAGGGGCGCCCCGGCGACTGGTGGCGCATCACCCAGGCCCACCCGGTGCGGCAGCGGGGATACGAGAGCCAGCGCTCGCGCCCCGGCTCGTCGGCGTGGGGCTCGTAGCCGCTGTCGAAGGAGAGTCGCTCGAAGTTCAGCCCTCGGGCCCGCGCCGGCCGCAGCTCCACCTTCTCGAGCGGCGGCGGGAGGACGTGGTAGGAGGCCGGCTCGTCCAGCCAGCCGTGCTCGGCGAAGCATTCGAGGGCCTCGCGAGCCTCGCTGTGGATCTCCTGGCGGCGGGTGCGCAGCGCCAGGGGCAGCGCGAGGTTCATGGTCCCGAGCAGGTGGACGTTCAAGGCCCCGAGCAGCCCCTCGTCGAGGGCGGCCTCCGCGGCGAAGCGCGCGGAGCGGGGCGCCTCCGGCACCTCCTCCGCCGCAGGGAAGGCGCGGGCGGAGAGCCAACCCGCCGCCAGGAAGGAGGCCACCGAGAGTGCCGTCAAGAGCAGGCCCCAGAGCGGGCCGGCCCAGAAGAAGGCGGTCAGGCCGACGACGGTCCCGGCCAGGCCCCCCAGCGCCCCGAAGTGCACGGCGCGCGGGTCGCCGGGCCACAGCCCCGTGGCCACCCCCGCCGAGAGCAGCATGGAGCCCGGCAGCGCCGCCAACAGGTAGGCGGCCCAGCCCCCGCTCGACGCGGAGGCGAACCACACGAGCCCGGCCAGGACCAGGACCCAGGCCTCGTGCAGCCAACGCGTACGCCTCATGGACTCCTGCCTCCCGGCCGCCTCTCTAGCCCAGACCCAGCCGCTTCGCCGCTTCGGCGCGCAGCCCCTCCCGCAGCTCCGGGTGCGCCAGGGCGAGCAGGGCCCGGGCCCGCTCCTCCACCGTGCGGCCGGCCAGCTCCGCGGCGCCCCACTCGGTGATCACCACGTCCACCTGATGACGCGGCGTGGTGACGGCGGCTCCCTCCGGCAGCGCCGCTACGATGCGCGAGACGCGGCGGCCGTCCACCTGGGCGGAGCAGGGCAGGCAGATGAGCGAACGCCCGCCTTCGGAGAAGGCGGGCCCCATGGCGAAATCCTCGTGGCCGCCGATCCCCGAGTGCTGCCGGCCGTCGATCGTGTCCGCCATCACCTGCCCCAGCAGATCCACGGCCAGCGCTCCATTGATGGCGATCATGCGGCGATTGCGAGCGATCGTCACGGGGTCGTTCACGGCCCAGACGGGCAGGAAGCGCACGTCCTCCCGGCCGTCCAGCCAGCGGTAGAGCTCGTTGGTCCCGGCCGCGAATGTGGTGACCGAGTAGCCGTCGTGGACGCCCTTGCGGTTGGTGACCTTGCCGGCCTGGTGGAGTCGCATCAGCCCCGTGGTGAACATCTCCGTGTGGATGCCGTAGTCGCCGCCGGGGCCAGCCGCCAGCAGCTCCGCCACCTCGCTGGGAACGCCCCCGATGCCGGTCTGGAGCGTGGCGCCGTCGGGAACGAAGGTCCGGACGTGCTCCGCGATGGCCCGGTCCACGGCGCTGGGCTCCGGGTCGGGCAGCTCGAAGAGGGGTCGATCGCTCTCCACGACGAGGTCGGCCTCCTCGACGTGGAGGGCGTGGGGATGCTGGGGCGGAAGCCCGAGTGTACGCGGCACGCGCGGATTCACCTCCACCACGAGCAGACGCTCGGGATCGCGCCCGGCACTGCGCAGTGCCTCCACGGTGGCGCCGGCGTGCAGCCCGAGGCTCATGCGCCCGTCCGCATCGGGCGGTGCGGCGAGGGTGGCCATCACGCGCGGGCGCAGGCGCCGACCGATGGCGGCGAAGCGGCGAAAGTCGGCGGGAACGAAGCGGACCTCGTGTCCGGCCTCCACCCAGGCGCGCTCGAGGGGTCCGAAGAAGCCCGAGAGCAGGCGCACGCCGGGACGCGTGAAGAGGCGGTAGGGCTCGGTGACGAGCGCGGCGAAGACCGTGAGGGCGCGGAAGTCGTCGCGCTCGCCGAGGGCGTGCAGGAAGGCTGCCGGCTGCCCGGTGCCCACGGGAACCGCCAGGGCGTCGTCGGCCCGCACCCGGGCGGCCGCTTCCGCCGCGGAGACACGCTTCGCCTCGAGTCCGTGGGTTCCGCCCAGTCGGGCCTCCACGCAAGGCGGCCCCGGCGGGCCGCCCGGTCCGGTATACAATCGACGGGGCATGCCTGGGTCGCAAGCCGCCGCCTCCTCGCCCCACCCGGGGCCGCCCGCCTGGCCCGGCAAGCCGGGGCGTCGCGTGGTCCTCCTGCTCGACGCGTCCAGCGCCCTGGAGCGGCGCGTCCTGGAGGACTGGATCGCCCGCCACCGCCCCGCGGAGGCCGGGGCGACGGTGGATGCCGCGCCGATCCCGCCCTCCCGCCGGCGACCGCGCCGGCCGAAGCTCGACGGACGCCTGGAGGTGCTGCTGTCCGGCGGGGAAGACCCGCTGCTGGCGCCCCTGCGGGTGGCGTGGCTTCCTCCCCGCACTCGTGAGGGGGAGAGGTCCGTGCGGATCGGCGAGCTGCTCTGGTTGGGTGATCCGCGCGATCCCGGAGGGCTGCGCCAGCGATGGATCCGCTGGCGCCACCCGGAACGTTGCCGGGTGGTGGCGGGCGAGCCGGCCCCGCTCTCCGAGCTGCGGGAGCGCTGGCGAGCGGCCTGCGGGGTGGACATCGCCGAGACCACGGGCCTGCCGGAGTTCGTGGCCCGTCAGGCGGCGCTAGCCCTGGAGCGGGCCGAGCGACGGCTGCGCGGGGCCCGCTACAAGGTGCCGCGCTTCGTGCGCGAGGAGATCCTGGGGCGCCCGGGCTTCCAGGGAAGCCTAGCCCGGCTCGCCCGCCGCCTGGGTCGCTCGGAGGCAAAGGTGCGTCGCGAGGCCGCCCGCGACCTGCGCGAGATCGCCGCAACCCACAGCCCGCGGGTGATCGATCTCGTGTCGGAGCTCTTCCGTCGCATGTACGCCCGCTCCTACGGCGAGGTGCTCCGCTACGACCGCCGCCAGCTCGAGGAGATCGCCGCCCTCTCCCAGCGGCACCCGCTCGTCTTCCTCCCCTCCCACAAGTCGAACCTCGACCACCCCGTGCTGCGCTACGCGCTGTACGAGAACGGCCTTCCGCCCAACCACACCGCCGGCGGGATCAACATGAACTTCTTCCCGCTCGGCCCCCTGCTCCGCCGCGCGGGGGTCTTCTTCATCCGACGCCAGTTCAAGGACGACGAGATCTACAAGGTCGTCCTGCACCACTACATCGACTACCTGATCGCGAAGCGCTTCGCCCTGGAGTGGTACATCGAAGGCGGCCGCTCCCGCTCCGGGAAGCTCCTGCCCCCCCGTTACGGCCTGCTCGCCTACGTGGTCGATGGCTACCGCCGGGGCAAGAGCGACGACGTGATCCTGATTCCGGCATCCATCGCCTACGAGCAGATCTCCGACGTGCCCGACTACGTGGCCGAGCAACGCGGCGGTCCCAAGGAGCGCGAGAGCTTCGGCTGGTTCCTACGCTTCGTGCGGCGCCTGAGCCTTCGCTTCGGCGACATCCACATCCGTCTCGGGGAGCCGCTTTCCCTGGCCCGGGAGCTCGGCCCGCCGGACCCCGGCGCGGAGCCCGACCCGGACGAGACGAGCCTGACGGTCCAGAAGCTCGCCTTCGAGGTCTGCCACCGCATCAACCGGGTCACCCCGATCACGCCGACCTCGTTGGTCACCCTGGCGCTGCTGGGCGTGGGCGAGCGGGCGCTCAGTGTGGACGAAACCCGGTTGGCGCTCACCAACCTGGTGCGTTCGGTGCGCGAGCGCAAGCTTCCCACCACCGGCGAGCTGGACCTGGACACGGCGGACGGGGTGCAACGGGCCCTGGAAGCGCTGGTGCGCAGCGGGGTCGTGACGTGCTTCGCGGAGGGGCCCGAGGCGGTCTACGCCATCGGTCCGGACCGGCACCTGGCGGCCGCCTACTACCGGAACACGGTCATCCACTTCTTCGTGACCGGCGCCATCGCCGAGCTGGCGCTCCTGCACGTGGCCGAGGCCGCGGTTCCCAACCATCGCGAGGAGCTGATCGAGGAGTCCCTGCGACTGCGCGATCTGCTCAAGTTCGAGTTCTTCTTCGCGGGACGGGAGGAGTTCCGGCACGAGCTGGCCCGTGAGATCGCGTTCCACGAGCCGCAGTGGGAGCGCTTCCTGCACGGGGGGGACGCGGAGGCGCACGCGCTGCTGCGCCGCTTCCGCCCCTTCAGCGCCCACCGGGTGCTGCGGCCCTTCCTGGAGGCCTATCGGGTGGTGGCCGACGCGTTGTTGCGCCACGACCCGATGCAGCCCCTGGACGAGAACGCCTTCCTGGCCTCCTGCCTGCCCCTGGCCCGGCAGTACGTGCTCCAGCGCCGCATCCGGAGCCCGGAGTCGGTCTCGAAGGTCTACTTCCGAAACGCCCTGCGGCTGGCCCGCAACCGCAACCTGTTGGACCCGGGCGCCCCGGATCTCCTGGAGCGTCGGCGCGCCTTCGGGGCCGAGATCGCCGACGCCGTACGCCGGGTCGACGCCATCGACGCCCTGGCCGCCGCCCGCCGGCTGGGGATCGCGGAGTAGGCGCCTAGAAGAGCTCCGCCAAGGTCCGCACGGTGTCGCCGAGGGCATAGACGAGCACGAAGACGAGGACCGGCGGCACCGCGAAGCGCAACAGGCCCCGCCACAGGAAGAACCAGCGCACGCCGGGCGCCCCGACCCGCACCTCCGCCAAGGGGTCCGCCATCACCCAGCCCACGAAGAGCGAGAGGCCCAGAGCTCCCAACACCAGGAAGACGTTGCCGGCGATCTGGTCCATGGCGCCCAGGACATCGAGGTTCAGGGCCGGCAGCACGCCGAGCGCGGCGATGGCGCTGCCCAGCACCTCCGCGGCCCGGCGGCGGGACCAGCCGAGGCCGTCGGCGGCCGAGGCCACCACCACCTCGAGCAGCGAGATGGCCGAGGTGAGCGCTCCAACCGCGAGTGCCACGAAGAAGAGGATGCCGAGCAGGCGGCCCGTGCTCCCCATCGCCGCGAAGGTGTGGGGGATCGTGATGAAGAGGGCCCCGACGGTGCTCCCGCCCACCTCCGACTGGAGCCCCAGGGCGAAGATCAGCGGAAAGATCATCAGGCCCGCCAGGAAGGCCACGCCGAAATCGGCGCCGGCGATCACCAGGGACTCATTGGGCAGATGGTTCTCGCGCCCGAGGTAGCTGGCGTAGGTGAGCATCGCGCCCATGCCGAGGCTCAAGCTGAAGAAGGCCTGGCCGGCGGCGTCCTTCAGGACGTTCGGGGAGAGGATCTTTCCGAAGCTGGTCTGGAAGTAGTAGGCATAGCCCTCGTGCGCCCCGTCCAGGAAGGCGGCGTAGACCGCCATCCCCGCCACGATCAGGAACAGCACGGGCATCAGGAGCACGGCCGTCCGCTCGATGCCGCGCTTCACGCCGCCGGCCACGATGAAGATCGTGATGGCCATGAAGAGCAGGTGCCATCCGATGGCGTTGGCGCCGCTGGCCACGGTCTGGAAGGTCTCGGCCGGGTCGTCGCCGAAGCCCTCCACGATCGCCGCCACCGCGTAGCGCAGGGTCCAACCTGCGATCACGCTGTAGTAGGCAAGGATCACGAAGCCGGCGAGCACGAACAGCGCGCCGAGCGGTCGCCAGGCGGACCCACCGAAGTGCGCCAGGGCCTGGATCGGGCTCTGGCGCGCGCCGCGCCCCACCACGAGCTCCGCCAGCATCACGGGCAGGCCGATCAGGGCCGTCATGGCCAGGTAGAGCAGCACGAACGCGGCGCCGCCGTTCTCGGCGGTGAGATACGAGAAGCGCCACATGTTGCCCAGGCCCACCGCCGAGCCCACGGCCGCCAGCACGAAGCCGGCCTTCGTGCCCCATTGCTCGCGCGGCGTCTCCTGCATGGCGCGCCCCCCCTCGGCGCCGGCCGGTCGGAGCCGGACCGGCGCGACGACCGTAGCGCTCCGCCCGCCGCTCGCACGAGCGGCCGGGACGCGGCAACGTACCGGTCATGGCTCGACCCGAAGACGCGAAGCCCTACGTCCTCGATCACGTGGCCGTAGCCGTCCCGGCCATGGCGCCAACCGCGCTGGTGCTGGTCGGTACCCTCGGCGCGCAGCCCTTCGAAGGGGGTCCGGGCGTGGGCTTCCAATGGTCCCAGTGGGTCTTCGCTTCCGGCGGACGCCTCGAGCTGATCGAGCCCCATGGGCCACCCGACGGCTTCCTGCACCGCTTCCTGGCCCGCCACGGAGCGGGGGTCCATCACGTGACCTTCAAGGTTCCGGAGCTGGCGCACGCTGCAGAGCGGGCACGTCGTTTCGGCTACGACGTGGTCGGCTACGACGATCGCCATCCGTCCTGGAAGGAGGCGTTCCTGCACCCGAAGCAGGCCCAGGGCATCGTCGTACAGCTGGCGGAATCCCATGCAGAGCTCGACCCGGGGCCGCCAACGCACTGGAGCGGGCCGCCGCTGCCCGCGAACCCCCCGGCCGCGGTGCGCCTGCTGCGTCTCGAGCTGGTGGCACCCGACGCCGCCGCAGTGCGGCGCCAGTGGGGCGAGCTCCTGGGCGGGGTCGGCCGGGAGCAGGACGGGCGCCTGCTGTTCGGGTGGCCGGACTCGCCCCTGGGTGTGGCGGTGCGCATCGCGCCCGGAGCCCCGGGACCCACGGCCCTGGAGCTGATCGCGGACCGCGCGCTTCCCGAGCCGGTGCTGGCGTGCCTCGGCACGCCCCTGCGCTCGATCGAGGCCGCCTGACCGTGACTCGCTGCGGGGCACCCGCGCCAGGAGGAGTTTCCATGAGCGATCGCGTCTGTGTGGTGACCGGCGTCGGGCCGGGCAACGGCGCAGCCCTGACCCGCCGCTTCGCGAGCGACGGCTACCGGGTGGCCATGCTGGCGCGCACCGCGCCCGCCCTAGAGGAGATCGCGCGCCAGGTCCCCGGCGCACGCGGCTATGCGACCGACGTCAGCGACGCCAGCGCCGTGGGCGAGACCTTCCGCCGCGTGCGCGAGGAGCTCGGCCCCGTCGAGGTGCTGATCCACAACGCCGGAAGCGGCGTCTTCGGCTCCTTCCTGGACGTGACGGCCGAGCAGCTCGAGGAGAGCTGGCGGACCAATGCGCTCGCCCTCTTCCTGTGCGGACGCGAGGGGGTGACCGACATGCTGGAGCGGGGTCGGGGAGCCATCGTGGCCATCGGCGCCACGGCCTCGTTGCGTGGCGGGCCCAACTTCGCGGCCTTCGCCCCCGCCAAGGCCGCCGAGCGCTCCCTGGCCCAGTCCATGGCCCGGCTGCTCGCGCCGAAAGGGATCCACGTCGCCCACGTCGTGATCGACGGAGTGATCGACACGCCCCGCACGCGTCAGTTCTTCCGGGATCGCCCCGACGCGTTCTTCCTCCAGCCGCAAGCCATCGCGGAGACGGTGTTCCAGCTGGTGCAGCAGGATCGCTCCTCCTGGAGCTTCGAGCTGGACGTTCGCCCCTTCGGCGAGAGCTGGTGACGGCGGGCAGCCCGACGCGCCGGTGCAGGAACGCGCAACTGGGTCGCCAGGCGCCGGAAGCGGCCCGAGTATCCGCAGCGCTCGCGGCCGGCCCGCTTTTTCCGGTGGGAAAGCACGGCGTCCGCGGATACGATGTTGGGTCCGATGGGGGAGGGAGCGACCCGGCGTTCGCGTTTGCCGTGGAGCCGCTGCCGCTGATCCGGAGACCGAGCTGAAGCGAGTATGAGCATCGAGAACAACGGTCGCAGCCTGGCGATCCTGGGATTCCACAAGATCGGGAGCCCCCCGAAGGACTGGCCGAGCTGGTTCTACGTGCCCGAGGAGACCTTCGTCCGCTTCCTGGAGGAGCTCCGGGACGGCGGCTGGGAAGTGCTCGACGTCCCGCGCCTGCTCGCTGGCCTCGAGCGGCCGGAGGGTCTGCCGCAACGGGCGGCGCTGCTGACCTTCGACGACGGCTATCGCTCCATGCGAGACGTCACGCTGCCGTGTCTCCAGCGCTTCGGCCATCCCGGGGTGCTCTTCGTCCCCACCGACTACGTCGGCAGGCTCAACTGCTTCGATCGAGGCGTGGAGCCCGAAGAGGCGATCTGCGACTGGGAGGATCTGCGCGAGCTGCAGCGGGGAGGCGTCTCGATCCAATCCCACGCCGCCTCGCATCGGCGCCTCTCGGAGCTCGGCCCCGCGGAGCAGGACCACGAATTGATCCGCTCCAAGGCCGTGCTGGAGGAGCATCTGGGATCCCGCGTCGATACCATCGCGTTCCCCTACGGAGACCCGGGCCGGAGCCCGCAGGAGTCCGCGACCGCCCTGAAGGACGCCGGCTACCGGGCGGCTTTCCTGTACGGAGGCGGGACGCTGCGCCTGCCCGTTGCGGACCCCTACCGCCTGGCGCGCCTGGCCATGGGACCGGACACCGACCTGAAGGCGGCTCTGGAGGGGGCGCCATGAGTTCCCGGCTTCGCATCGTCGTCTCCGGCCTGATCGCGCAGTATCCCCTGGGCGGGGTCGCGTGGGACTACCTGCAGTACGTGGTCGGGCTGGCGCGCCTGGGTCACGACGTCTACTACCTGGAGGACACGGGACTCTGGCCGTACAACCCGGAAGAGGGAGGACTGGCCCGGGAGAGCACCTTCACCGTCGGGTACCTGGCCACCCTGATGTCGCGCTTCGGCCTCTCCGACCGCTGGGCGTACCGCTTCCCCCACAAGGAGCAGTGGTTCGGGCTCGAAGACGGCAAACGCGCCGAGGTCATCGCGTCCGCCGACCTGCTCGTCAATGTCTCCTCCGCACTCGCGCGCCCGTCCGAGTACCGCGCGGTGCGGAGGCTCGCCTACGTCGACACCGACCCCGTCTTCACCCAGGTCAAGCTCGCTCGCGGACAGCCGGACTTCCGCAAGCTGATCGACGAGCACGACGTGCTCTTCAGCTACGGCGAGTGCCTGTCCGACGCGGTTCCTGACACGGGAGACCGCTGGCTTCCCATGAGGAAGCCGATCCTGCTCTCGGAGTGGAATCCGGCGGCCCCCCGCCGCGAAGCCTTCACGACCGTCATGAACTGGACCTCCTACAAGGACGTCGTCTTCGAAGGCCAGACCTACGGCCAGAAGGACGTGGAGTTCATGCGCTTCCTGGACCTGCCCGGCCTGGTGGCCCCGGCGCAGCTCGAGATGGCCGTGGGCATGGGAAAGACGCGGCGCGCTCCGGCGGATCTGCTTCGCGCCAAGGGCTGGCGGCTCGTGGACCCCATGGTCGTTTGCCCCGACCTCGACGGCTATCGCCGCTACATCGAGTCCTCCAAGGCCGAGTGGACCGTGGCCAAACACGGCTACGTGGTGGGCCGCGCCGGCTGGTTCAGCGGCCGCTCTGCCTGTTATCTGGCCGCCGGCCGCCCGGTGGTCGTCCAGGACACGGGCTTCGAGCCGGTGATTCCGGTCGGGGAGGGCATCCTGCAGTTCCAGAGCCTCGAGGAGGCCGCCGCCGCCGTGCGCGAGGTCGAGGGCGACTACGAGCGTCACGCCCGGGCCGCCCGGGCGGCGGCCGAGGAGTACTTCGACTCCTCCAAGGTGCTCGGCCGCTTGATCGACGCCGCGCTGGGTGGAGGCTCCTGAGGGTGCGGAAGCCAGCCGGGGTGAGAGCCCGCGCGTGAAGTCGCGGCTCGGGGATCTCCTGAAGACCCTGGCGGCAACACTCGTGGTCTTCGCCGTCGCCGAGGTCGTGATCCGGGCGGCCTACTTCGTCCGCAACTCGGCGGCGGATTCGGTGCCCCTGCCCTACGTGATCGGGCACGGCTACGGCCCGCTCCCGCCGTGGCTGGACGATCTCCGCATCCTGGAGCCCGATGCAGGCCTGCTCTGGAGGAGCCGCCCGAATCTCCGCCGCAAGTACATCGACGTCTTCAGTCCGGTGCGAAACGAGGAGGAGCGGGTCCTCCTGCTGCGTCGCTTCCTGCCCAGGCTCCCGGCCGACCTGAGCGACAACCCGACCTGGGAGATCTCGCTCAACTCCGACGGATTCCGGGACGTGGAGTTCCGGGAGAAGGGACCGGCGAGGTCGTTCCGCATCCTCTGCCTGGGCGATTCGTGGACCTTCGGCGCGAACGTGGGCCAGGACCAGGCCTACCCGGCGCGGCTCGCTGCCCTGCTGCAGGGGGAGTTCCCGGAAGCCGGGTTCGAGGTGCTCAATCTGGGGGTCCTCGGATACTCGTCCTTCCAGGGCCTGGAGCTCCTGAAGCAGCGTATCGACGCCCTCGCACCCGATCTGGTCGTGATCGCGTACGCCATGAACGACTCGGCGGTGTCCGGCTGGCGCGACGAGGATGCCCGTGCCCGGCAGGGACCGCAGCGTCCCGGGACGGACCGGCTGGGCGCCGTGCTGGAGCACATCGAGTCCTACAAGCTGCTCCGCTATTGGGCTCTCGTGCTTCGATGGCGAGGCGAATCGCTCACCGATCATCTGCGGCGGACGACCGCCGCCGCCGCGAAGCCCCGGGAGGCCCTGGACTACGAGCAGCTCGCGCCCTGGACGCGGGTCCCCGCCCCGGACTACCAGCGGAACGTCCGCGCCATGATCGATCTGGCCCGCAGCCGGGGTGCCGAAGCAATCCTGCTCTACAACCAGCTCTCTGCAGACGCCGGGGAGGTCGCAGGCATCGGCCGGGTGGGGCAGGTCAGTCCCCATCGGGCGGCACTCGGGGAGATTGCCCGACAGGAGCGCGTGCCCCTGGTGGACGGCAGCGTGCTGGTCGAGCGGGCCAGGCAGCGCATCGAGGAAGCGCTGGAGCGGAAGCTCGGCCTCCAACCGCCTCCACCGAGGCAGGCCGAGCCCGGCCAGGAGATCGAGGTGATCTTTCGCGTCTACACCGGGGATCGTCCGGTTCCCCAGGGCGTCTACGTCGCGGGAGCCCATCCGAAGCTCGGGGATGGCGTGCCGAACCGGGTGGCCCTGCACGACGACGGCACTCGCGGTGACCAGAAGGCCGGAGACGCGGTCTGGTCCCTCTCCGCCACGTTCTCACCGGGGACGACGGCGTTCTACGTCTACACCAACAGCGGCAAGGAAGGAGAATGGGAGGGGCTCGACGTGCCGCATCTGAGGCGCCTCACGGTGGACGACAGGCATCGCCGGGGGCATGCACATCTCCCCATCGAAACGTTTGGCGAGATCCACATGCAGGCCGACGGCTGGCACACCAACGCAGAGGGCTACGAGCTGATCGCCCGGGCCGTGCTCGATGCGCTCAAGGGGCTCGAGAAGATCCGCGCTCATCTGCACTAGACCTCCCCGGCCATGCGGACAGATCGCGACCGATCAACGCGCCCAGCCCCTGGACGTCCTGCTCGAACTCGGCTTGCAGCCGCTCCCGAAGCTCCCGAGGTCAAGGCCGCGGTATTCAGCCTATCCACGCCCAACCGGTAGAACAAGCGCTGCTTGAGCCCCTGAAGGCGACGGGAGACCTTCTCGCTGGATCTCCACAGCTCGAGGTAGGCGCGCTCGACCGACTTGCTACGGGTCCTGCGTTGGACGTTGTGCTTCACGACCCCGGGCGAAACCGATCGTTCACGCCGAGGAACCGGAGCACCTGCCCATAGGTGCGCGAGGTGTCGTCCCGAAGGTCTTCGGACGGGACGATGTGAACCCTCTCGGGTCCGAACTCCCGGAGGAAACGCTCGACCTGACCGGCGTATCGGGCCACCGCGCGATACGAGACGTCGCGTCGGAACGATCGCGAGCGCGTGCCTCGCGGCGAGATCTGCTGCGCGGCCTGGAGCTCCATGGCCGTGTAAAAGTCCTGGACCGCCTGGTGGCCGGCTACACGTGATGCGTGTGAAGCGAGAGCACCATGTCGACGGAGTTGCGCAACAGGATCAGGATCCGCGCGTCGGGAGAGAAGTCGCGGATCTGCTTGGCGGCGGTCTGCGAGTAGAGGTACCAGACCGACGCCTCGCCAGCGACACGCGCGCCACCCGCATGCTCGAACAGGGCGCGGGAGCGGCTCTCGTCGCGGAGGGAGGTCGGGTCGTACGGATCGCTCCCGAAGAAGTGGGGCTCCTTCACGGGCGACATGAAGATCTCTTCATGGGCTGCCAGGTACCGGTACAGCGACGTGGTGCCGCAGCGGGGCGCGCCGACGAGGAAGAGATTCGGTACTGTCACGCCCCTTCCGATCGCCGTCCGGACGGGCCGCCAGTTCGGGCGCGTCACGAAGCAAGCGTCCCGACGGAAGGGAACCGCGCATTCCCCCGGGCTGCCAGTCGATCCAGGGGGTGTCGAAGCAAGCGGAGCAAGGGGTCCAGCGGTGGGCAGCGAACAGGCAACTCGTTCCACAATCGGCGGAAGACTGGCGGGTTTTCGGCCTCCGGCCGTCGGGATCGGCGTCACGGAGTCGCATGGGATCGGCACCTTTTAGGGGCTGCAAACGCTGTTTGAGCAGTATACGATGGGATCCCCACGGGCGACGGGCTGAAGCCGCCCACCAGCCGGAGAATCGGGAGGTCGGGCCCGAGGATCCAAGGTTCGGATGCCGTGGGGCGTCCCCGAGTGGAGCCGAACATCTGCTGCGCTGAGTCGGAGACCGAGCTCGAGTCACGGGTCACCAGGTTGCGGGGCTCGCCCCAGGCGGCGACTGCGCCCGAAGCGACCTCCCCGGCGACGTTCACCCAGGACAGACCGAATCGCGGTTGGAGCAAGTGAGGAAGCATGGCTGAGGAGATCCTGGCAGCGGCCAACGCCCTGACACGGACGAGTCGCCCGCGTGGCGCGCGCACCACCGCAGCTCCCGTCCACCCGTCCCTGCTCCGGCCGCGGGCCGAGGGGAAGTTCCTGTGGCTGGGGCAGGAGAAGTTCTTCGTTCGCGGGGTGACGTACGGAGCGTTCCCGCCCAACGCCCGGGGCCATCAGTTTCCGGACCCTGCGCAGGTGGACAAGGACTTCGCCCTCATGCAGGAGGCCGGGATCAATTCGGTCCTGACCTACACGGTCCCGCCCCCGTCGCTGCTGGACCAGGCCCAGCAGAACGGCCTGCGCCTGATCGTCAACATTCCGTGGATGGGCCACGTCTGCTTCCTGGAGCAGGCCACCACACGCCGAGACGCCCGCCGTGCGGTGCGGGAGGCCGTTTCAGCCTGTCGCGACCACCCGGGCGTTCTCATGTATGCGGTGGCGAAGGAGCTTCCGCCCCAGATCATCCGCTGGCACGGCAAGAAGAAGGTCGAGACGTTCCTCCGGGACCTGTACCACGTCGCCAAGGACGAGGACCCGGACAGCCTGGTGACCTACACGAATTTCCCCACGACGGAGTACCTGGAGCTTCCGTTCGTAGACGTCTACACCTTCAACGTCTACCTGCACCAGCGCCCACAGTTCTGTGCCTATCTCTCGCGGCTGCAGCACCTGGCGGGAGAATTGCCGCTGGTGCTCACCGAGCTGGGGATGTGCAGCTTCCGCCACGGGCGCGAGGGACAGGCCGAGTTCCTGCGCTGGCAGACGGAGGAGGCCTTCGATCACGGTCTGGCCGGGTCGGTGGTGTTCAGCTGGACGGATCCCTTCTTCCAGGACGGCTGCCTGGTCGACGAATGGGGCTTCGGGCTGGTGGACGCCGAGCGTCAGCCGAAGCCCTCCTACGACGTGATCCGTCGCCGTTTCGCCACCAGCGTGCCCTTCGCTCCGGAGAAGCGCTGGCCCAAGGTGTCGGTCGTCGTCGCCCTGTACAATGCGGAGAAGACGATCGACGAGTGTCTGGCCTCCCTGACCAAGCTGAACTATCCCGATTACGAGGTGATCGTCGTGAACGACGGCTCCACGGACGGGAGCCAGGCGATCATCGACCGCTATCCGTTCCATTGCATCTCGGGCGCCAACGGGGGCGTGAGCGCCGCCCGCAATCGGGGCTTGCGGGCCGCCACGGGGGAGATCGTCGCGTACATCGACTCGGATGCCTACGCCGACCCGGACTGGCTGCGCTACCTGGCCACGACCTTCCTGGAGTCGGACGTGGCGGGAGTCGGGGGTCCGAACCTGGTGCCGCCGGCGGACAACTGGGTGGCCAAGTGCGTCTACCGCTCCCCGGGAGGTCCCACCCAGGTGATGCTGGACGACAAGTCGGCGGAGCACATTCCCGGCTGCAACATGGCCTTCTGGAAGTGGGCACTGGAGGAGATCGGTGGATTCGACCCGATCTTCACTGCCGCGGGCGACGACGTGGACGTGTGCTGGCGGTTGCTCGAGCGCAACTACCGGCTGGGCTTCAGTCCCTCGGCCGTGGTCTGGCACCACCGCCGGCCCTCCCTGCGCGCCTACTGGCGCCAGCAGGTGGGCTACGGCAAGGCCGAATCCCTGCTGGAGCGCAGGCACCCCAGCAAATTCAACCCCTGGGGCCACACCTACTGGGGGGGGACGATCTACGCTCCCTACCCCCAGTTCCGACTGCTCGGCCGACCCGTGATCTACCAGGGCCTGTGGGGAACCGCTCCCTTCCAGTCCATGTACCATCCCGGGGGCGGCGGGGTGTTGAGCTTCCTCCCCCGCGCCATGGAGATGCACGTGACCCTGGCCGTGCTCGTCGCGGTCTCCGTGGTGTTTCCGTGGGCGCTGGCCGCGGTGGGACTGGCCGTGGGCTACATCGCCTTCTACTGCGCCGTATGCGGCCGCAGCGCCAACCTGGACGTGCTGGCGCAGCGGCCCGAGCGCGCCAGCTGGATGCAGCGGCTCAAGTGGCGCGCCACCATCAGCTGGCTGCACTTCCTGGAGCCGCTGGCCCGGGACTGGGGCCGCCTGAAGGGCGGCCTGACCCCGTGGCGACCCGCGCTGGCGGGCGATCCGGACCACCCGCGGCGGACGACGACCCCCTGGTGGCGGCGCCTGCAACCGTTGCGGCGCACGCTGAAGTGGTCCTATCCGGGAGACATGAGCCTGGAGAAGAACGGCATCCTGGAACGCCTCACCGGGCTCTTCACCCGAGGGGGCTGCGCCGTGGGGTGGAACTCCGACTTCCAGCCCTGGGACCTGAAGCTTCGCCGCGGCGCCCTGGGCGAGGCCTGGCTCCGCATGGTGGTCGAGCACCATGGCGGCCCCCGGCGGCTGGCCCGCTTCTCCGCCGACATCCGACCCAGCCCGGCGATCTCCTGGGCCCTGGGCATCGCGGCCCTGGGCGCTGGTGCCACCGCGGCCCTGGGGCTTCTCCTGCCCAGCGCCGCGTTCACCGCGCTGCTCGGCTTCCTCTGGATCACCCCCATCCGAGAGGCCAACCGCCTGGAGAGCGGGATGCGGGCCGCGACGGACGACGTCTGCGCCAGGGCGTTCGAAGGAACTTCGGAGACGACCTGATCGCTCCCGGAAGTCGAGGCCCATGGCGACGCGCCAGCACAGCGATCTCCAGATCTATCGACGCCTGCTGATGCAGGCGCGGCCCTACTGGCCGCACATCGGCGGCATCCTGGTCCTCAGCCTGCTCTCGACCCCGCTGGCGCTCCTGAACCCGCTGCCCCTCAAGATCGTCGTGGACAGCGCACTGGGCTCGCACCCCCTGCCGGGCGTGCTGGCGACCCTGGTGCCGGCCTCCGTGTCGGAGTCGCCCTCCGGGGTGCTGTTCTTCGCCGTCTTCTTCCTGATCGCCATCACCGTTCTCGCCTACCTGCGCGGCTTCGCAAGCATCCTGCTCGAAACCTTCACGGGAGAGCGGCTCGTGCTGGCCTTCCGGGCCGAGCTCTTCCAGCACGGCCAACGCCTCTCCCTCGCCTACCACGACCGGAAGGGCGCGACCGACTCCGTCTACCGCATCCAGCACGACGCTCCCGCCATCCAGTGGGTCGCCGTCCAGGGGGTGATTCCGTTCCTGACGGCGGCCTTCACCGTGCTCGGCATGGCAGCCATCACGGCCCGGATCGACTGGCAGCTCGCCCTGGTGGCGATCCTGGTTGCTCCCGTCTTGCTCGGAGTCACGCAGATCTTCCGTCGGCGGATCCGCAGTGAGTGGTCGAAGGTGAAGGCAATCGAGAGCTCCACCATGAGCGGGGTGCAGGAGGCCCTGTCCTCGCTCCGGGTGGTGAAGGCCTTCGGGCAGGAAGACCGCGAGAAGGACCGCTTCCTGCTCCACTCGGAGCGGACCCTGAGGGGCCAGATCCGGCTGGCCTGGATCAACGGAGGTTTCGACGGGCTGATCGGTCTCATCATCGCGACGGGAACCGCGGTGGCCCTCTTCATCGGCGTGCGCCACGTCCAGTCCGGGGCCTTGACGCTCGGCAACCTGCTGCTCGTGATGGCGTACCTCGCCCAGCTCTACACGCCGCTGCGCACCATCAGCCAGAAGATCGGGGACCTCCAGGCCTCCCTGGCCGGCGCCGAACGGGCCTTCGCCCTGCTCGACCAGGAGCCGGAGGTGGTGGAACGACCGGACGGCCTTCCCGTCGCCCGCGCCGTCGGGGCCGTCGCCTTCCGGGACGTGTGTTTCTCCTACCCCGGCGGTCCGCAGGTGCTCCACGACATCTGCTTCGAGATCGTGCCGGGAGATCGCGTCGGCATCCGGGGGCCCACGGGGGCGGGAAAGAGCACGCTCGTGAGCCTGTTGATGCGGTTCTACGATCCCACCAAGGGCCAGATCCTGCTGGACGGCACGGATCTGCGCGACCTCCGGCTGGCGGACCTGCGCAGGCAGTTTGCCATCGTGCTCCAGGAGCCGGTCCTCTTCTCGACCAGCGTCGGTGAGAACATCGCCTACGCGCGTCCGGCCGCCAGCCAGGAGGAGATCGTCGCCGCCGCGAGGCTGGCGAATGCCCACGACTTCGTGTCGAGGCTTCCCGAGGGCTACGAGACCCAGGTGGGCGAGCGCGGCATGGCCCTGTCCGGGGGGGAGCGGCAGCGCATCGCCCTGGCGCGAGCCTTCCTGAAGGACGCTCCGATCCTGATCCTCGACGAGCCGACCAGCTCGGTGGACCTCCGCACCGAAGCCGCCATCGTCGAAGCCACGGAAGAGCTCATGAAGGGGCGAACCACCTTCATGATCGCGCATCGCTTGAGCACGCTGCGCGATTGCAACGTGGAGTTGTCGGTCGAGCAGGGGCGGATCGCCGTCCGGGAGGCGCCCGCGCGGGCGGCCGCCGGGAGCGCTTCGTGAGCGCGACGGTCTGGCTGCTGGCCCGGACGCTGTCGACGCCCATGGCGGGGGGCCACGCCTGGGTGTACCTGAACTGGGCCCTGGGACTGCGCGCCCTGGGCTGCCGGGTGGTCTGGCTCGAGGTGGTCTGGCCCGGCACGCCGGTGGACCGGCTGCAAGCCTGGGTCGACGCCCTGAAGAATCGCCTGCGGCCCTTCGGCCTGGCGGATCGGGTAGCTCTGTGTTCCGCCGATGGCGAGCCCCTGGCGCCGGAGTGGAACTCGGGATGGCTCGGCTTGGAGGCCGCGGCCGACGCCGACCTGCTCGTCAACATGGCCTATGGCTCGTCCAAGGTGGTGGCGCCCTTCCGGCGCCGCGTCCTGGTGGACATCGACCCGGGCCTCTGCCAGATCTGGGTCAGCCGCGGCCAGTTCGAGCTGCCGCCGCACGACCTCTACTTCACGATCGGAGAGACGGTGGGTCGGCCGGAAGCTCGCTTCCCGGATTGCGGTCTCCCCTGGCAGCACCTGCCTCCCTGCGTCGCCCTGGACTGGTGGCCCACCCGGCGCGCGCCCGATGACGCTCCCTTCACCACGGTTTCCAACTGGATCATGAACGACTACTGCATGGAGGACGAGGCCGGCAGCTACGCGAACGACAAACGCAGCGGCTTCCTGCCCTTCCTGGACCTGCCCCGCCACACCCGCCAGCCCCTCGAGCTGACCCTCTCGCTGAAGTGGGCCGACCAGGAACGCCGGGCCCTGGAGGAGCGCGGCTGGCGGGTGCGCGAGGCCCACGAGACCGTGGCGAACCCGCACGACTACCAGCGCTACGTCCAAGGCTCCCGCGGCGAGTTCAGCTGCGCCAAGCCGTCCTGCGTGCGGCTGCAGAATGCCTGGATCAGCGACCGCACCCTCTGCTATCTCGCCAGCGGGAAGCCGGCCGTCGTCCAGCACACGGGTCCGAGCCGCTTCCTGCCCGACGCGGCGGGCTTGTTCCGCTTCTCCACGTTGGCCGAAGCCGCCCGGCATCTGGAGACCGTTGCGGAAGACTACGAACGCCAGTGCGCACTGGCGCGCGCGCTCGCCGAAGAGCACTTCGACGCTAGCCGGGTGACGTCGCGGCTGCTGGAACAGGCTTTGGCCTAGTGGCCTCCCCCTGGGCGGCTCCGAACCCGAAGAAGGATGGGTACCTCGCATGGCCCGAATCGTGATCAACGGCTACATGATCCGGCATCCCGTCGCCGGGAACACCATGGCCTACCTGCACTACGTGCTCGGCTTCGCTCGCCTTGGGCACGAGGTTGTGTACGTGGAAGAAAGCGGCTGGCCGAACTCGTGCTACGACCCCTACAAGCACGAGATGGGTGACGACCCCAGCACCGGGATGGCGGTGGTTTCGGCCCTCGCCAGGCAGTACGGGCTCGAGCTCCCCCTGTACTACGTGAACCGGGACACCCAGGCGGTGCATGGCGGCGAGTGGAGCGACTTGACCCGCCACCTGGACGCGGCGGATCTTCTCCTCAACGTGGGCGGCGTGTGCTGGCTGCCCGACTTCCTGCGCTGCCAGCGCCGCGCCTACGTGGACATGGACCCCGGGTTCACCCAGCTGGGGCGCTTCGGAGCCGAGGCCGTGGCGAACCACCAGGTGCATTTCACCTACGGAGCCAACTTCCAGCAGCCGGATTGCTCGATCCCGGACGACGGCATCGACTGGCGGCCGACCGTCCCCCCGGTCGTCACCGACCTCTGGAACGGGGCCGTCCCGGCCGAGCCGGCGGACTCGTCCGGGAAGCTCCAGAACGGCTCGCTCACGACCATCACCAACTGGAACCCGTACGGCTCGGTCACCCATGGGGGCCGCCGCTTCGGCCAGAAGGACGAGGAGTTCCTGCGTATCCTCGAACTCCCGCGGCGCACTTCGCAGGCCATCGAGCTCACCCTCTCCGGCGCCGGCGCCGACGTGGAGCAGCGCCTGCGAACCGCCGGCTGGCGGATTCGTCCGGCGCGGGAGGTCAGCTCCCACTTCCGGACGTATCACGCCTACATCATGGGATCGCGCGGGGAGTTCAGCGTGGCCAAGCACGGCTATGTGGTCACCCGCAGCGGCTGGTTCAGCGACCGGAGCGTCTGCTATCTCGCGGCCGGTCGACCCACGATCCTCCAGGACACGGGCTTCAGCAGCTGGCTCCCCACCGGGCGGGGCGTACTCGCCTTCTCGAACCTCGAAGAGGCGGTCGGCTGCATCGACGCCCTCAATGCCGACTATGCGGGTCACTGCACAGCGGCCCGCGAGATCGCCGAGACCACGTTCGGCTACCGCGCGGTGCTGCCCAGATTGCTGGACCAGGCGCTGGGCGGACCGGCTTCGAGCCGCGCGTGAGCGATCCGCGCCGCCCAGCAAGGACCGAGATCGGGAGGATGCCGAGCGTGCCCGACGGACCCCGGGTCAGCATCGGCCTCCCCGTCTACGACGGCCAGAACTTTCTCGAGCCGGCGATCCGCTCGCTGCTCGACCAGACCTATCGGGACTTCGAGCTGATCATCTCCGACAACGCCTCCACCGACCGCACGCCCGAGATCTGCCGCGCCCATGCGGAACGAGACGCTCGGGTCCGCTACTCGCGCAATGCCACCAACATCGGCGCGGCACCGAACTACAACCGCGTGTTCGAGCAGGCGCGGGGCCGCTACTTCAAGTGGGCGGCCCACGACGACGTGTGCCGGCCGGATTTTCTGCGTCGTTGCGTGCAGGCCCTGGAGTCCGATCCCGGAGCCGTGCTGGCCTTCACCCGGACCGCCACCATCGACGAGCGGGACCAGGTGATCAAGGAATGGGAGGCGCGGCCGGCGTTCGCCGCAGGGAGCCCGCAGCAACGCTTCCGAGAGGCCCTGCGGCCCCGGGAGACGCACCCGATCTGGGGACTGATGAGAGTGGAGGTCCTGCGGCGAACTCCCTTGTTCGGCAGCTATCCCGGGCATGATCTCCCACTGCTGGCCGAGCTGGCCCTGCTTGGCCGCTTTCACGAGATTCCCGAGGTGCTCTTCCTGCAGCGCGAGCACCGCGGCCGTTCCGTACGGCGATACGACTTCCGCAATCCCCATCGCGCCGTGGTCTGGTACGATCCGAGCAAGGCAGGCAGACTGATCTTTCCGCGCTGGCGACTGCTGGCCGAGTACGCCGCCGCGATCCGGCGCGCGCCGCTTCGCGCCGGGGAGCGCCTGCGCTGCTGGCGAGAGCTGTTGCCCTGGTTGCGCGGCTCGGCCGCGGCCCTGCTGGGGGACCTGATCTGGGCCATGGGGCGCATCCCCGGATTGGGAAAGCCGATGCGCGCCGGCTACCGGCGGGTGGTTCACGCCCTGGAGCAGGCCCGGCTGCGCCGGGTGGCGCGGGGCATCCGCGCGGTCACCGACGATCGGGACGTCGTCCTCCTCGTCGGGGACTGCTGGTTCGAGAGCGAGAAGTTCCTGCGCCGGAAGACGCTGCCGTTCCTGGAACGCGGGGGCCGCTACTTCGGGGCCCCAGCCGACGATGAGACGGCCATCCGCGAACTCGAGCGGATGCGGCGCGAGGGAGCCACCCACATGGTATTCGCCTGGCCCAGCTTCTGGTGGCTCGACCACTACACGAAGCTCGGCGAGTACCTGCGTTCCCACTTCCACACCGTGCTCGAGGACCGACGTGTGGTCGCCTTCGAGCTGCACGCGCCCCGGAGTTGAGCATGGCCATCCAGACGATCCAGCCGCGGCCGGCCCTCGAGCAGGCCGTGGCGTGCCGGGCCTGCGGGCACCCCCTCGGTGAGCCCTTCCTGGACCTCGGCATGATGCCCCTGGTGAACAGCTACCGCTCACCCGAGAGGCTGGCCGAGGCGGAGCCCTTCTTTCCGCTCCGGGTCCAGTTCTGTGAGCGCTGCTACCTGGTGCAGCTCGAGCACGTCGCGTGTCCGGACCAGGTGTTCAGCGAGTACGCCTATTTCTCGTCGTACTCCGACAGCTGGCTTCGCCACGCACGACAGTACTGCCACGACATGGTCCGCCGCCTCGGACTGACGCCGGAGCAGCACGTGGTCGAGATCGCCAGCAACGACGGGTACCTGCTGCAACACTTCGTGCCGTTCGGAATCCCCGTGCTCGGCATCGAGCCGGCGGCCAACGTGGCCGCCGTCGCCCGGGAGAAGGGCATCGAGACGCTGGTCGCCTTCTTCGGGGAAGAGACGGCGCGGCGGCTGCGGGATGCCGGGAAGACCGCGGACCTCCTGGTGGCGAACAACGTGCTCGGCCACGTGCCGCGGCCCGACGATTTCCTCGCGGGAGTGAGCGTGCTGCTCGAGGCCCGCGGCGTGGCCACCTTCGAGTTCCCCCACCTGCTCCGGCTCGTGGTGGAGACGCAGTTCGATACCATCTATCACGAGCACGTCTCCTACCTCTCGCTGCATGCGCTGGACGGCCTGCTGGCCGCCTGCGGCCTGGTTGCCTTCGACGTCGAGGAGCTCCCGACGCACGGGGGCTCGCTGCGGGTCCACGTGTGCCACGCCGGGCGCGCCGCGCGGGCTCCGACGCCCGCCGTGGAGGCCGTGCGCGAGCACGAGCGGGCGGCCGGAGTGACGCGGAGCGAACGTCTGCACCGCTTCGCCGCCGACGTGGTGCGGGTCAAGTGCGGGTTGCTGGAGTTCCTGAGCGATGCCAGGCGCCAGGGCCTGCGCAGCGCGGCCTACGGGGCGGCCGCCAAGGGAACGGTGCTCCTCAACTACTGCGGCGTCGGACGCGAGTTCGTGGAGTTCGTCGTGGACCGCAGCCCCCACAAGCAGGGGCGCTTCGTCCCGGGCACGCTGATCCCCATTCGCGACCCCTCGGTCGTCTTCCAGGAGCGGCCCGACCTGCTCCTGATCCTGCCCTGGAACCTGCGCGAGGAGATCATGCAGCAGATGTCGGGCATCCGGAGCTGGGGAGGGCACTTCGTGGTGCCCGTGCCGGAGGTCCAGGTCCATGCCTGACGCCCGGGACCTGAGCGCCTTTCGCAGCGAGATGGACGCCCAGTCGATCGGCGCGCACATGCACGGCCTGATGGCAGAGCTCTACCCGATCTGCCGCAGCCTCACCGGGGACGGGGTTCGCGAGACCTTGCGCATCCTTCGCAAGCAGGTGCCGCTCACCGTGCACGAAGTACCCACCGGCACCCAGGTCTTCGACTGGGTGGTGCCCAGGGAGTGGAACGTACGCGACGCCTGGATCAAGGACTCGACGGGCCGGCGGGTGGTGGATTTCCAGCGCTGCAACCTGCACGTGGTGGGCTACAGCGTGCCCGTGCGTGCGCGACTCTCGCTCGAGGAGCTCAAGCCGCACCTGTTCACGCTTCCGGAGCACCCGGATTGGATCCCGTTCCGCACCTCCTACTACCACGAGGACTGGGGATTCTGCCTGACCCACAATCAGTTGCAGGCGCTCGGGGAGGGACAATACGAGGTCTGCATCGACTCGAGCTTGAGCGAGGGAAGCCTGACCTACGGGGAGTTCGTGATCCAGGGAAGCACCGCGGACGAGATCCTGATCTCCTGCCACGTGTGCCATCCGTCGCTCTGCAACGAGAACCTTTCCGGGGTGGTGCTGGCGTCGCTCCTGGCGCGTTCGCTGGCCGGACTGGCGCTTCGCTACACGTATCGCTTCCTCTTCATCCCGACCACCATCGGATCGATCACCTGGCTGGCCCGGAATCGCGAGCGCGCAGCGTCCATCCGGCACGGCCTCGTCGTGGCCTGCGTCGGCGATCCCGGCCAACTCCACTACAAACGCAGCCGGCGCGGCGACGCCGAGATCGACCGGGCGGCAGCCCACGTGTTGGAGCACTGCGGCGACGGATTCGAGATCTCCGACTTCAGCCCCTACGGGTTCGACGAACGCCAGTACAGCTCACCGGGCTTCGACCTGCCGGTCGGCGTGCTGACCCGCTCGACCCATGACGGCTTTGCCCAGTATCACACCTCGGCCGACGATCTCGACCTCGTCCGGCCGGAGTATCTGGCGGATTCCTTCGAGAAGTACGTCGCCATCCTCGACGTGCTGGAGAACAACGTCCGCTACGAATCCCTGAACCCCTACGGCGAGCCCCAGCTGGGTCGGCGCGGCCTCTACCGCAGGATCGCTGGTCAGGCCGACGGGCGCAGCCGGGAGCTCCCGCTTCTCTGGGTCCTCAATCTGGCCGATGGCACGCACACGCTGCTGGACATCGCGCAGCGGGCCCGCCTGCCCTTCGATCTGATCAAGCAGGCGGCCGACGCACTGCGCGAAGCCGGGTTGCTGGCACGCTGCGGGGAGAGCGGGAGTGGCTGCGGGAAGCACTGGAAGAGGAGCTGAGGCGATGCGGATTCTGATCACCGGGCACGACGGCTACATCGGAGCCGTGATGGGGAAGTTGTTCGAGGCGGCCGGCCACGAGGTGCACGGACTCGATACGGGCTGGTTTCGGCACTGCGTCTTCGGTGGCGAGCCGCCGAGGGTCGAAGAGTGGATGGTCGACGTGCGCGACGCGGACGAGTCGGAGTTCTCGGGGCGCTTCCGAGGCTTCGATGCCCTCCTGCACCTGGCGGCCTTGTCGAACGACCCGTTGGGCGCACTGAGCCCCGACAGTACCCACGAGATCAATCACCGGGCATCCGTCCACATGGCCCGGCTGGCGAAGCGCGCGGGGATCCAGCGCTTCGTCTTCTCTTCTTCTTGTAGCCTGTATGGAGCGGCGGACGGCGCCACGGAGCTTGACGAATCGGCCCCGATGTGTCCAGTCACCGCCTATGGCGAGACGAAGATCCTGGCGGAGCGGGAGATCGCGCAGCTGGCGGACGCCAGCTTCAGCCCCACCTTCCTGCGCAATGCAACGGCCTACGGCATCTCGCCGCGTCTCCGCACCGATCTCGTGGTCAACGACCTGGTGGGTCACGCGGTCACGTCCGGAGAGGTGCTCTTGAAGAGCGACGGGACCCCGTGGCGGCCGCTGGTCCACGTGGAGGACATCGGCCGGGCGTTTCTGGCCGTGGCCCAGGCACCGCGAGAGAGCGTCCACAACGAGGTGTTCAACATCGGGCGTCCCGGCGAGAACTACCAGGTCCGGCAGATCGCCGAGCTGGTGACGGAGATCGTCCCGGGAAGCCGCGTGACCTTCGCAGCCGGGGCGGCACCCGACCGACGCAATTATCGGGTGGATTTCTCGAAGGCGGCCCACCGCCTGCCGGGATTCGAACCGCGTTGGACCCTGCGGCGGGGGATCGAGGAGGTCTACGCGGCCTTCCGCCAACACCTGAGCCCGGAGCTGTTCGGGAGCTCGCGGTACGTGCGGCTCCCGCAGCTTCATGGGCTTCGGGCGGCAGGGGCGCTGGATGCCACGCTGCGCTGGTGCCCGCAGCCGGATGCCCCCTCGAGAGTCCGGGATCGGTCCGCCACCACCCTGGAAAGCGCTGAAGAATCGGCATCTTGAGCCTGGGGGCCGAGGCGGCGCGGCTCGCGCCGGCCGGCTTTTCCCTATCCTGCGCGCACACAGGGGGACCCATGACGGGCAGCCGCCGCGTCGCCAGGCGACGCGGAGCGAAGCCGCGCGCCAGCACCACCTCCGCCACGCGCGCTTCGCCTGCGACCAGGCAACGCGCGGCCTCCCATCGCCTCGCTCCTCACGTCCTTCCGCACGAGTACCACGTCCACGTGGAGGTGGATCCCGGCAGAGGCTCCACCTTCCGGGGTGAGGTGGACGTGCGGCTCCGCCTGGGCCGGTCCTGCCGCAGGGTCGAGCTACACGCCGCCGATCTGAGGGTGGCTCGCGCGCGCTTCCAGACGGCGGGGAGCGTCCGGCGCGGCCGCATCGAGGAGCGACCGGAGCGCGAGACGATCTGCGTCCACTTCGACCCGCCGCTCCCGGCTGGTGAGGGCACCTTGCGCCTCGCCTTCTCCGGACGGCTGAGGCACGACCTGCGCGGCCTCTACGGCGCCTCGGCGGAAGGGCGTCGCTACGCCTTCACGCAGCTGGAGGCAGCCGACGCACGGCGCTTCTTCCCGTGCTTCGACGAGCCAGCCATGAAGGCCCGCTTCCGCCTGGCCGTGACCACGGGAGCCGGCAACCAGGTGATCTCCAACGCACCGATCGCCCGGACGGAGCGTCGCGACGACGGCCGCCGCACCGTGCACTTCGAGGCCACTCCTCCGCTGTCCACCTACCTGGTGGCGCTGGCCGTGGGCGCGCTCGAGGCCACGGAGCCCACGGCGCTGGGCCCGACCCCGATCCGCGTGTGGCATCCGCCGGGCAAGGGCCACCTCACCGGCTTCGCGCTGGAGGCGGCGCGCGAGTGCCTGCAACGGCTCGAGGAGTACTTCGACCTCGCCTATCCCTACGCGAAGCTCGACCTGGTGGCCGTGCCGGACTTCGAGGCAGGGGCCATGGAGAATGCCGGCGCGGTCTTCTTCCGTGAGACGCTGCTCCTGGTGGATCCCGCCACCGTGACCCTGACCGAGAGGAAGCGAGTGGCCGAGGTGATCTGCCACGAACTCGCCCACATGTGGTACGGCGACCTGGTCACCATGGCCTGGTGGGACGACCTGTGGCTGAACGAGGCCTTCGCCACCTGGATGGCCTTCCACGTGGTGGACCGCTGGCAGCCCGGCTGGAAGATGTGGCACGACTTCCAGCACCACCGCGCCGCGGCGCTGCGGCTCGATGGGCTGCGACACACCCATCCGATCCACAGCGAGGTGCGAAGCCCTGCCGAGGCCACCCAGAACTTCGATCTGATCACCTACGAGAAGGGAGCCTCCGTGGTGCGCATGATCGAGCGCTACCTGGGCCCGGAGACCTTCCGCAGCGGCGTGCGCACCTACATCCGTCGGCATCGGGAAGGGAACGCCACGGGCTCGGATCTGTGGCGTGCGCTCTCGGAGGCGGCCGCTGAGCCGGTGGAGCCGATCGTGCGCGGCTGGATCGAGCAGGCGGGGCTGCCGCTGGTGGCGCTTCGCCGTCGCGGCCGCGACGGGGCGCTTCGCGTCGAGCTGCGGCAGGAGCGCTTCCGGGCGGATGCGCGCCCGGGTGCGAGTCGGCAGGGGGGCCCCGCGCGGTCGCCACGCTGGCCGATCCCCTGGGTGGGGCAGATCGGCGACGCCCGGGGAGGGACGCGCGTCGCGCGGCACCTCCTGCGTCGTGCCCGCGAAACGGTGGAGCTCGGAGCGGAGCCGATCGCCTTCCTCTACGGCAACGCCGACGAGGGCGGCTTCTTCCGCCCGCTCCACGACGCCTCCGAGCTGGAGTGCCTGGGTCGGCATCGCCAGCGCCTCACCGCCGTGGAGCGCATGGGGCTGGTGGACCACCAGTGGACCCTGGCCCGCGCGGGACGCGCCCCGCTGCAGGGCTTCCTCGAGCTGGTGGAGCACCTGGCCGACGAGCCGGATCCGGACGTGCTGCTGGCCCTGCGTGGCCCCTTGGGCTTCCTGGAGGACCGCCTCGCCGGGGCCGCGGGTGCCGGGGCCCCCGACCGCCTGCGGGCCTGGCTCGTGCGCCTGTACCGGGGTCCGCTGGCGGCCCTCGGCTGGGACCCGGCCGAGGACGAGCCGAACGACCCGCGGCTGCGACGGGCCGCGCTGCTCGGGATCCTCGGGGAGGTGGCCGCGTGGCCCCCGGTCCTGGAGCAGGCGGCGCAGCGCTTCCGGGCCTTCCTGGCCGACCGTCGCTCCCTGGACCCGAACCTGGCCGACGTGGTGGTGACCCTGGCCGCCCGAACCGGCGACGCGGCGCGCTTCGCCGCGCTGCTCGACGCCCTGGGGGATGCGGCGACGCCCCAGGAGCGACGCCGGTTCCTCCTCGCCCTCGGGGATTTCCGCCCTCCCGAGCAGGTGGACCGCGCCCTCGCGCTGACCCTCTCCCGGCGGGTCCCGACCCAGGACGTGGCCTTCCTGCTGGCGCGCCTGCTGCGGAACCCGGCCGGGCGCGAGCGCAGCTGGGGCTTCGTGAAGCGGCGCTGGTCGACCCTGCGTCGGCGCATGCCGCCCATGCTCGTGACCCGTCTGGTGGAGGCCACCCCCGCGCTCGGGGCGCCGCGCTGGCGTCGCGACGTGGCCGCCTTCTTCCGGACGCACCCGCTCCCCACCGGAACGCGCGCCCTGCGCCAGGCGCTGGAGCGCTTCGATCTGGACAACGCCTTCGTGCGCAGGGAAGCCGCCGGCCTGGGCCGCTGGCTCGCGGCCCGGGAGCCCCACGTCCAGTAGAATCCCGGCTGCGCGCCCCAGGGAGGAGCCGATGCGTCAGATCTGGATTCCGCGCGCGGGCCCGCCCGAGGTGCTCGAGGTGCGCGAGGCGCCGGACCCGCTGCCGAAGCCCGGGGAGGTGCGCATCCGGGTGCAGGCCTCCGGCGTCAACTTCGCCGACATCATGGGCCGGCTCGGGCTCTACCCCGATCTCCCCGCCATGCCGGTGGTGGTGGGCTACGAGGTGGCCGGCCGGGTGGATTCGGTGGGCGATCGCGTGGAGAGTGACTGGGTGGGGCGCGACGTGATCGCCCTCACGCGCTTCGGCGGCTATGCCGACGTGGTGTGCGTTCCCGAGATGCAGGCCCATGCGCGGCCCGACAACCTGAGCGTCGAGCAGGGTGCGGCGCTCCCGGTCAACTACCTGACCGCGTACCAGCTGATCGAGGTGATGGGCGCCCTGCATGCGAACGAGACGATGCTCGTGCACTCCGCGGGGGGTGGGGTCGGGATCGCCGCCATCCAGCTGGCGCGCCGCATCGGAGCGCGCGTGATCGGAACCGCTTCGCTGGGCAAGCACGAGTACCTCAAGTCGCTGGGCGTGGACGCTTGCATCGACTACACCAGCGAGGACTTCGAGGAGCGGGTCCGCGAGCTCACCCAGGGCCGCGGCGTGGAGCTGGCGCTGGACGCCGTGGGCGGGAAGTCCTTCAAGAAGAGCTATCGCGCGCTGGCGCCGACCGGTCGCCTCGGCATGTTCGGCATGTCCGCGGCGGCCACCGGCAAGGAGAAGAGCTGGACGAGCTTCCTGAAGGCCGCCGCCCAGACGCCCTGGTTCCAGTTCACCCCGCTCGCCCTCATGAACGCGAACAAGGCGGTCTTCGGCGTGAATCTCGGCCATCTCTGGGAAGAGGCGGACCGGGTGAACCGCTGGATGGAGACCCTCCTGGGCTACGCGCGCGATGGCGCCGTCCAGCCGGTGGTGGCCGCCACCTTTCCCTTCGACCGCGCCCCCGAGGCGCACCACTACATCCAGGACCGCAAGAACGTGGGCAAGGTGCTGCTGGTGCCCTGACGTGATGGAGCTGCCGCCCGCCATCCGCGGCCGAGGAGCCGCCTCCGATCCGCCCAACCGCTTCGAGCAGCTCTGCTACGAGCCCGAGCCCCCCGAGGCCATCGATCCCGGCGCGGAGCCGGTCTCGCCGCGGACCCAGTTCCTGCGCGATCCGGCGCGCCGCGTGATTGCGCGCAACGAGAGCCCGGACGTGGGCTTCGACGCCAGCTTGAACCCGTATCGGGGCTGCGAGCACGGCTGCATCTACTGCTACGCCCGACCGACCCACGAATACCTGGGCTTCTCGGCCGGGCTGGACTTCGAGACGAAGATCCTGGTGAAGGAGGATGCGCCGGAGCTCCTGGCGCGCGAGCTGTCGGCGCCGGGCTGGACGCCCCAGGTGCTGGCGCTCTCCGGAGTGACCGATCCCTACCAGCCCATCGAGCGGCGTCTGCGGCTGACGCGCCGCTGCCTCGAGGTGCTCGAGGCGTACCGCAACCCCGTCTTGGTCATCACCAAGAACCGCCTGGTGGCGCGCGACGCGGACCTGCTGGCGGAGCTGGCCCGACACGACGCCGTGGCCGTCTTCCTGTCGGTCACGACCCTCGACCCGGAGCTGCACCGGGTGATGGAGCCGCGCACGGCGAGTCCTGCCCTGCGGCTCGCGGCGGTCCAGACCCTGGCCCGGGCCGGCGTGCCCACCGGGGTCCTGCTGGGCCCGCTGATCCCGGGACTGACGGACCACGAGATCCCGAAGATCCTCGCGGCGGGCGCCGCCGCCGGGGCACGCTTTGCGCGCCGCACGCTGCTGCGCCTGCCCCACGCGGTGGCACCGCTCTTCGTGGACTGGCTCGAGCGGCACTTCCCGGAGCGCAAGAACAAGGTGCTGAACCGCATCCGGGAGCTGCGCGGGGGGCGGCTGAACGACCCCCGCTTCGGGCACCGCATGCACGGCCAGGGCGTCCATGCCGAGCAGATCCGCCGCCTCTTCGACCTGGCCTGCCGCCGTCACGGCCTCGCCCAGGCGGCGCCCCCGCTCTCGACCCAGGGCTTCCGCCGGCCCGGGGAGCGCCGCCAGCTCGCCCTGTTCGGCTGAGGCGCGGCCGGTGCGGAGCCTCGACGACCTCGCCCGCGTCCTGGGCCGCATCGAGCGGCGCGGCTACCGGGCCTACCGGGAGATCCGCGGCGCCTGGTCCACGGGGGACCTGGAGCTCCACGTGGACCACGTGCAGGGCGACCCGTTCGCCGCCCCTTCCCGCCTGCGGCTGCGCCTGGGACAGAGCGCGGCCCGGCTCCCCGAAGACCTGTGGCGCAGCCGCGTGCGGCGCACCGCACTCCAGGACTTCCTGGCCCGGGCGTTCCGCGACGCCATCCGCCGCGCCGGCACGGGCCGGCGCGGCAGCGGCAAGAGCGGCCTGCTTCACGTGGATGCGGGGGGTCAGGAGGTGCTGGAGCGGACGGCGGTCCGGGTGACCTCCGCGTGGGTGGAAACCCGGCTCTCGGTGGGGCTGCCAGCCACCGGACGCAGCGTCCTCGGCAGCGAGGCCCAGGAGATCCTGTGCCGGGAGCTCCCGCGCCTGGCCGAGCAGGCGCTCTGTTGGGAGCGCGTCGCCCAGGACGAGGCGCGACGCCTGGTCGCCTGCGTGGAGAACCAGGAGCACGTGCGCGAACGCCTCGACGCCCTGGGTCTCGTGGCCTTCCTGGCGGACGGGGCGGTGCTGCCGCGGGAGAGCGGAGCGAGCGACCGCCCGTTGCGACGGGACGCGGTTCCCTTGCGGGCGCCGGAAGCCCTGCGCGTCGAGATCGAGGTCCCCAACCCCGTGGACGGCAGGAGCGTCCTGCGCGGCCTCGGCATTCCGAAGGGCGTGACGCTCGTGGTGGGCGGCGGCTATCACGGGAAGTCGACCCTGCTGCGGGCCCTCGAGCGCGGGGTCTACGCCCACATTCCGGGCGACGGACGCGAAGGCGTGATCACCGTGCGCGACGCGGTCAAGATCCGCGCCGAGGACGGGCGCCGCGTGGAGCAGGTCGACATCCATCCGTTCGTCGCCGACTTGCCCGGCGGCCGCACGACCGACGCCTTCTGCAGCGAAGACGCCAGCGGCAGCACGAGCCAGGCCGCCAACATCGTGGAAGCCCTGGAGGTGGGAGCGCGGCTGCTGCTCCTCGACGAGGACACGTCGGCCACCAACTTCATGGTGCGCGACGCCCGCATGCAGGCGCTGGTGACCGCCGACCGGGAGCCGATCACCCCCTTCGTGGACCGCGTGCGGGAGCTCTACGAGCGGCTGGGAGTCTCGACCATCCTCGTGATGGGTGGCTGCGGCGACTACTTCGACGTGGCCGACCTGGTGATCCGCATGGACGCCTACGTGCCGGAGGATGCCACGCGAGCGGCCCAGCGGGCGGCGGCGGAGCATCCCACCGCGCGTCGGACCGAAGCGAGCGGGCCCTTGCGGCCGGCGACCGAGCGCATTCCGCTGCCGGAGCGCTTCGACCCCTCGCGCGGACGCCACCCGGTGAAGATCGAAGCAAAGGGGCGCGACCTCGTCCTGTTCGGCCGCGAGGCGATCGACCTGCGCGCCGTGGAGCAGCTGGTGGACCCGAGCCAGACCCGGGCCGTCGGCTATGCCATCCAGCTGGCCCGCAGCCGTTGGATGGATCGCAAGCGGACCCTGCGCGAGGTGCTGGAGGCCCTGGAGGCGGCCCTCGACGCCGAGGGACTGGACATCCTGGACCCCCTGCGTCGCGGCGAGGGCCACCCGGGCGACCTGGCCCGTCCGCGCCGCTACGAGATCGCCGCCGCCATCAACCGCCTGCGAACGGGGACGTTCTTGACCCCTTGACTTCTTCGGGCTCCGCCGCCGCACGCAGGCGGCTCCCCTCCGCATGGGCGGCCCGGATCGGCTCGGGGAGCCGGTATCGCGGCGCCAGGCGCAGCACCAGACGTCGCGCGGTGACGAGGCTCACCCCCCGCTCCTATACTGGGGCCTCCGCACCGAGGAGGGCAGTGCATGATCCGCGGCACCCACCATGCGGCCATCTCCTCCGCCGACCTGGAGCAATCCCTGGCCTGCTACCGCGACCTGCTCGGCTTCGAGCCGGCGCTCGACTGGAGCTGGCCGGCAGGAACCGCCGACCTGAACCGCACCCACCAGCTCGCGGAGGCCGCCGGGCGCGTCGTGCTAATGCGCGCAGGCAACGCCATGCTGGAGCTCTTCGAGTACGCGACCCCGACGCCGCGCCCCGCGGACCCGACGCGTCGCCTGTGCGACCACGGAATCACGCATCTGTGCCTCGACGTGGACGACCTGGACGCCGAGTACGCGCGCCTGCGGGCGGCCGGCGTGCGCTTCCACTGCCCGCCGGTGGACTACGGCACGGTCAAGTGCACCTATGGGCGCGATCCGGACGGCAACGTGATCGAGCTGCAGGAGGTCAAGAGTCCCGACGACCCACTGGCGCTGGCCGTGCCCGGAAGGCACGCGGACTGAGGCGTGCCCCTGGGGCCCCGAGACCTGGTGCTGTGCGCGGGAACGCTCGCGCGGGTCTCGCTCCCGGACCGCGTCCAGGCCGCGTCCGCCGCCGGCTTCGCCGGGATCTCGGCGTTCGTGACCGACCTGGAGCAGGCCCGCGCCGAGGGCTGGAGCGCCACGGACCTGCGCGCGCTCCTGGCGGATCGGGGCCTCGCCGTGGCGGAGCTGGACCCCCTGCTGCGCTGGATCCCCGGCACGCAGCCGGCGGGCCTCGACGCCTGGGGCGCCGTCCTCTACCGCCAGGGCCTCGACGACGCCCTGCGGGCAGCGGATGCCCTGGCCGCCCGCTCGCTGAACCTCGTCTGCGTGGCGGATCCGCCGCCGCCGCCCGACCGGGTCGCCGAGGCCTTCGCCCACGTGTGCGACCGGGCAGCGGGCCACGGGCTCCTGGTTCACCTGGAGTTCCTGCCCTGGACGACGATCCCCGACGCCCGCACGGCCTGTGCCATCGTGGAGCGCGCCGGCCGTTCCAACGGCGGAATCCTGCTGGATGCCTGGCATCACTTCCGGAGCGGACTCGACGACGCGGCTTTGCGCGCCCTGCCCGGCGCGCGCGTCCTGGCCGTGCAGCTCTCCGACGCGCCGCGCCGGGCCGAGGCGGACCTCGTGGAGGAGACGCTGCACCGCCGGCTCCTCCCGGGCGCGGGGGAGGCGGACCTGACCGGGCTGTTGCGAATCCTCGACGCCATCGGGTCGCCGGCGCCGCTCGGCGTGGAGGTCTTCTCGGATGCCCTCGCGGCCGAGCCCCCGGCAGCCGTGGCGGTGCGGGCTGCCGGGAGCCTGCGGGAGCTCCTGGCGCGGACCCGCAACGGCGCCGCGGGGCGATGAGCGCGGGCGCGGCTCAGTCGAGGCCCGCGAAGGCGTCGAGAACGAGCTTGGCCTGCTCGAGCCGGTGCACGCGCATGGAGCCGGACGCCGGGCTCGCGCTCTCGGGCCGACCGGCGTAGTGGAGCGCGCGGCCCTCCGGGAGCGCCTCCTCGATGCGATCGCGCACGAAGTTCCAGGCGCCCATGTTGTGCGGCTCCTCCTGGACCCAGAAGGCCGACTCGGCGCGCCCGTAACGCCGCACCGCCTCGGCCACCTCGGCTGCGGGCCAGGGGTAGAACTGCTCGACGCGCACGATCGCCGTGTCCGGCGCATCGGCGCAGCCCCGCTGCTCGTCGCGCTTCTCGCGTGCCTCGAGCAGGTCGTAGTAGACCTTGCCCGTGCAGAAGAGCAGGCGTCGCACGCCCTGCGGCCGCCCGGACGCCACCGCATCGTCCACGGTCATCTGGAAGCCGCCCGTCGCGAAGTCGGCCGGTCGCGAGGTGGCGCGCGGCGAGCGCAGCAGACTCTTGGGCGTGAAGATCACCAGGGGCAGCCGGTGGTTGCGCCGCATCTGCCGCCTCAGCAGGTGGAAGTACTGGGCCGGTGTCGTGCAGTTGGCCACCTGCATGTGGTCTTCGGCGCACAGCGTGAGGAAGCGCTCCATGCGCGCGCTCGAGTGCTCGGGACCCTGGCCCTCGAAGCCGTGGGGCAGCAGCATGACCAGCCCGCTCATGCGCCCCCATTTCTCGTGGGCAGACGAGACGAACTGGTCGATGATCACCTGGGCACCGTTCACGAAGTCGCCGAACTGGGCCTCCCAGATCGTGAGCGTCATGGGGTCGGCCAGGCTATAGCCGTACTCGAAGCCGAGCACCGCCGCCTCGGACAGCAGGCTGTCGTAGACCTCGAAGCGGGCCTGATTGGGCGAGAGGTGGGCCAGGGGCGCGTATTCCTGCTCGGTCTCCTGGTCGACCAGGACCGCGTGTCGCTGGCTGAAGGTGCCGCGCGAGCTGTCCTGCCCCGAGAGCCGCACCGCGTAGCCCTCGAGCAGTAGCGTCCCGAAGGCCAGGGCCTCGCCGAGCGCCCAATCCACCGCGCCGTTCTCGGCCACCACCTTGCGCCGGCGCTCCAGGAAGGGCGCGAGCTTCGGGTGCACGTGGAAGCCGGGCGGCAGCTCCGCGAGGCGCTCGGCGACCTGGTTGAGGCGCTCCACGGAGACGGCCGTGTCGGGCTCGTTGGACGGCAGCGTGCGCGAGAACCCGGTCCAGGGTCCACGGGGCTCCCAGGGCTCGTCGGGCTCCGGCGCGCCGGTCTTGATCACCTGGAGCGCCTGTTGGAGTTGATCGTTCAGATCCTCTTCGATGCGGCGCGCGTCCTCTTCCCGGAGCAGGCCCAGGTTCATGAGCTTGGCGGTGTAGAGGCGGCGCACCGGCGGGCGCTGGCGGATCTTCTCGTAGAGCAAGGGCTGCGTGTAACTGGGCTCGTCGCCCTCGTTGTGTCCGTGCCGCCGGTAGCAGACGAGATCGATCACCACGTCGTCGCCGAAGCGCTCCCGATAGGCGAAGGCGAGCTTCACGCAGTGGACCACCGCCTCGGGATCGTCTCCGTTCACGTGGAAGATCGGCACCTGGATCATCTTGGCGACGTCGGTGCAGTAGAGCGTGGAGCGGGCCTCCGACGGCGTGGTCGTGAAGCCGATCTGGTTGTTCACCACCACGTGGATGGTGCCGCCGGTCGAGTAGCCCACCAGCCCGGAGAGGTTCAGGGTCTCGGCCACGATGCCCTGGCCGGCGAAGGCCGCGTCGCCGTGGATCAGGAGCGGCGCGATGGAGCGCCCGCGCAGGTCCCCGGCGTTCACCTGCTTGGCCCGCGCCCTGCCCTCCACCACCGGATTCACGGCCTCCAGATGCGAGGGGTTGGCGGTGAGCGAGAGGTGCACGCGCTGCCCCGACCGGGTGCGCCGGTCGCTCGAGAAGCCCTTGTGGTACTTCACGTCGCCGGACCCGAAGGGCGCCTCGGGGAGCTCGATGTCCTCGAACTCGCCGAAGATCGACTCGAGCGACTTGCAGAGAACGTTGGAGAGCACGTTCAGGCGGCCGCGGTGCGCCATGCCGATCACGAACTCCCGGACGCCGAAATCGGGGGCAGTCTCCACCAGGCTGTCGAGCAGCGGGATCAGCGACTCGGCCCCTTCCAGGGAGAAGCGCTTCTGGCCCAGGAAGCGGGTGTGGAGGAAGCGCTCGAAGAGCTCCGCCGCGGAGAGCTTCTCGAGGATCCGCAGGCGGTCTTCGAGGTCGAGGGCGGTCTCGTTCTGGGTCTCCTCCATGCGCTTCTGGAGCCAGACCTTGCGTCCGGGGTCCTGGATGTGGGTGAACTCGACGCCCACGGTGCGGCAGTAGGTGGCGCGCAGGCGGTCCAGGATCTCGCGCAGGGTCTGGACGGGCCCGCCGGGGAGGTCTCCGGCGATGACGGGGCGGTCCAGATCCTCGGCGCCGAAGCCGTAGTGGGCCGGATCCAGCTCGGGGAAGTACGAGGCGTGGCCCCCGAGCGGGTCGAAGTCCGCCACGCGATGGCCGCGCGCCCGGTAGGAGTGGATCAGGCGCAGGACGCGCGCGTGCTTCTCGGCGTCGCGACGGTCGAGGGGGGTCTCGGGAGGGGCGGGGGCAGGCTCCGCCCGGGCAGCAGCCTCCGCGGCCCGGGGCGGGGACGCTCCGGGCTCGAAGAGCTGGCGCCAGCTCGGGTCCACCGAGCTGGGGTCCACCTCGTAGCGCTGGCGGATCTCCTCCACCAGGGCGGCGTTCACCCCGAAGCCGGCCAGTTCCTCCGAGTGCGGTTCGGAATCGCCTCGGGGGGGGGTCTCCTCGCGTTCGGAGGCCTGCTCTGGCCGCCCTTCGGTAGGCATCGGGGACTCGGCTCCTCGCTCGAGCGCGGCGTCGCAGCGCCTGCCGCTCGCCTTCTCATGTGTACAACACGGTCATCGGTAGTTCCACGCCGGCTCCTGAGCGGCACGCTGGCCGGCGTGAGACGGGCGAAGCCTCGGAGAGGTTCACGACGGGCCGGCGCGGGGCCGTGCTAGGCTGATTCGCCCCTGCAAGAGGCGCCGGAGGCCATGGAGCCGCTCTCGCTCTTCGTGATCTGCGCCCTGATCGGAATCGTCGCGGGGACCCTGGGCGGTCTGCTCGGCGTCGGGGGTGGCGTGGTGATGGTCCCCGCCTTCCTGCGACTGCTCGGCATGCCGGCCCGGGAGGCGGTCGGCACCTCCATGGCGGTCATCCTCTTCACCGCCCTGGTGGCGGCAGGCCGCCACTATCAACTCGGCCACGTGAACCCCCGCATCGTGGCCGTGGTGGCGGGGACGGCCATGGCCGGCGGCTGGCTGGGCGCCACCTTGACCTCCCGGCTGCCAGACCGACAGCTGCGGATCCTCTTCGCCCTGTTCCTGATGGCGGTCGCCATCCAGATGCTGACGCGGGCTCTTCGGGCCGACGCATCCTCCTGAAGGACCGAACATGGGGTGGATCTACCCCGATAGAATGCTTCTTCGCATATCTTCGATCAAGTACAACTTTTTTCATTGACGGATGGGTCGTTTCCCAGCTCTGATAGGATCCGCAGCGATCCCATGGGAGGGGCCGCCCGATGCGGGTCGGGCCCCGAAGAAAAGCCTCGCGGCTCCTTGGAGCGGTGCTGGTCGCCCTGGCGGGCGCCCTCGCGCTCTCCTCGCACCCCCGGCAGACCGTCCCGTCGGACGCCGCCTCCGCCGGGGCGTCCGAGCCGCCGGGGCCGCCGGTGGTCACGGCCCTCGGACGTCTCGAACCGCGCCACGGAATCCGCCGTCTGGCCGGCCCCTCGCGGCCGGTGGCCGTCGTCGACCGGCTCCTGGTCGAGGAGGGCGACCGGGTGCAGGCGGGACAGATCGTTGCGCTCCTCGACGACGAGGCCCTGCGCGAGGCGGACATCACCCGCGCCGCGGCGCGCCTGCGCAACGCCCAGGCCGAGCTGCGCCGGCACGTGGCCCTCTACGAGGAGCGGGTCATCTCCGACGCCGCGCGGGAGAGGTTGGAGCTCGAGATGGAGCTCGCCGGCGCCCGGCTGCGAAGCGCTCACACCGAGCTGGAGCGGACGCGCGTGCGGTCGCCCGTGGACGGGCAGGTGATCGACATCCACGCCCGCGCGGGCGAGCGGGTGGGGCCCGAGGGCATCCTGGAAATCGGTGAGACGGACCAGATGTATGCCATCGCGGAGGTCTACGAGACCGATGTGGCGCGGCTGCGGCCCGGCCAGCGGGCGACCGTCCGCAGCCCGGCCCTGCCCCTGCCCCTGCAAGGCAGCATCGACCGCATCGGCCTGAAGGTGGGCAAGATGGACCAGCTCGGGACCGATCCCGCCGCCCGCACCGACGCCCGGGTCGTGGAGGTCGACGTGCGTCTCGAGGAGAGCCCCGTCGCGGCCCCGTACAGCCTGATGCAGGTGGAGGTGGTGTTCGAGCCGTGAACCATCCGCTCGCAACGCTCGCCAGGCTGCCGTTGGGGTGGCTGCAGCTCCGCAAGGACAAGCCACGTCTGCTGGTGGCGATCGCCGGCGTCGCCTTCGCAGTGATCCTCATCCTGATGCAGCTCGGATTCCGTGAATCCATGTTCGCGAGCGCAGTCCGCTACCACGAACACCTTCGCTACGACGTCGTCCTGCTTAGCTCCGAGACCGCCTTCATCGTCCAACCCCATCCCTTCTCCAGCCGTCGGCTCTACCAGGCGCTCGGCGCGCCCGGCGTCGCCTCCGTGGCCCCGATCTACGCGGGCCTCGGCGACTGGAGGAACCCGCACAACGGAGATCGGACCTCCATCTACGTGGTCGGTGTCCGCCCGGAAGACGACCCCCTGGAGCTGCCCGGCCTCGCGGTGCCGCTGGGGCGTACCGCCCTCGCGGACTTCGTCCTCTTCGACGAGGCTTCGCGCCCGGACTACGGCCCCATTGCAGCGGAGCTCCGCGCGGGCGGCCCCGTGACCGCCGAGCTCAACAACCGTGAAGTCTCCGTGGTGGGCCTCTTCCAGCTCGGCACCTCGTTCGGCATCTCGGGAAGCGTGATCACCAGCGACGCCAACTTCCTGCGCTTGTTTCCGTTCCGAACCCGCGGCCTGATCGACTTCGGTCTGGTCCGCCTCCATCCCGGGGCAGACCCGGATCGGGTCCGCGATGCGCTGCGTGCGAGCCTCCCCGGCGACGTCCTGGTCTTCACGCGCTCCGACTTCATCGCCCGCGAGCGCACCTACTGGGACACCTACACACCCATCGGATACGTGTTCGCGTTCGGCGTGATGATCGGGCTGGTCGTCGGGTCCATCATCGTCTACCAGATCCTGTTTGCGGACGTGACAGACCACCTCCCGGAGTACGCCACCCTCAAGGCCATGGGCTACTCGGACACCTTCCTGGGCGTCGTCGTGATCCAGCAGGCTTCGATTCTCGCGACCCTGGGCTACCTGCCCGGCGTCGCCATCGCCCTCGGGCTCTACCAGACCGCGGGGCGGGCCACGCGCCTGCCCCTGGAGATGACCTGGGAGCGCGCCGCCGGCGTCTTCGTCCTCACGCTGGCCATGTGCTCGCTCTCCGCCTTGATGGCGCTCCGCAAGGTGCGTGCGGCGGATCCCGCGGACGTGTTCTGATGCACGAAGCAGCACCCATCGTGCTCCGGGGGGTCAATCACTTCTACGGAGAGGGGCCCCTGCGCAGACAGATCCTCCACGACATCAGCGTGGAGATCGACGCCGGGCAGATCGTCATCGTCACGGGCCCCTCCGGCTCCGGGAAGACGACCCTGCTGATGCTGGTCGGCGCGCTGCGATCCCCCCAGGAGGGCAGCGTGCGCGTGCTGGACCGCGAGCTGCGGGGTGCGCGGACGGACGTCCTCGAGGAGGTACGCACCCGCATCGGATACGTGTTCCAGGCCCACAATCTCCTGGATGCGTTGACGGCGCAGCAGAACGTCATGATGTCGCTGCTGCTTCATCCGGGCGTACCGCAGCGAGAAGCTCGAGCCCGGGCGGCCGAGGCGCTGTCGACGGTCTCCCTCGCCGACAAGCTGGAGGTCCGGCCGGCGCGGCTCTCCGGCGGACAGCGCCAGCGCGTGGCCATCGCCCGGGCGCTGGCGCACGGTCCGCGCATCATCCTCGCCGACGAGCCCACCGCGTCACTGGACAAGAAGTCCGGGCGGGACGTGGCCGATTTGATCCGGCGGCTCGCCCGGGAGCACCGGGTGACCGTCCTCCTGGTCACCCATGACAATCGGATCCTCGACATCGCCGACCGGATCCTCCATCTGGAAGACGGCCGACTCCAGTCGCTCACCGACGCGGTCCTGCTCAGCACCCAGCTCATGATGGGCACCCTGGCCGACCACAAGCGCAAGGGCGGAATCGACCGCCAGTTGGAGGGCATGACGGACGACGACTTCCTCGCCTGGCTCGACGAGGCGACGGCGGAGTCGAAGCGCTTCCTCGAGGTGACCCGTCTCGCCCAGAGTGATGCCTTCGAGAGCATGCTGGAGCAGGTCCTGCGCGCCGCCACGTTCCGCTTTGCACGGATGGCGCAGGTGGAGCGGGCCTCCCTGTTCCTGGTCGACCCGGAGCGACGCGATCTCTTGATCAAGGTGGCCCGGGAGGAAGGAGGTCGGCCGCTGGAGGCGCGCCTGCCCATGGATCGGGGCATTGCCGGTCACGTGGCGACCAGCGGCCGCAGCCTGCGGGTGGACGACGCCTATGCGCACCCGCTCTTCAATCGGGAAGTGGACCAGCAGACCGGCTTCCGAACCCGGACGATCCTTTGTGTCCCGATCCGGAATGCGTCGGGCGAGGTCTTCGCCGTCGCCCAGTTGTTGAACCGGATCGACGGTCGGCTCTTCGACGCGGCGGACGAGGAGCGCTTTGGCGATTTCGTGGCTTCCATCGGCGTCGTGCTCGAGAGCTGGCTCGAGATGCAGGCGCGCAGGGAGGTGGCCTGAGTGGATCTGGCGCAGGCGGGCAGATCGGGTCGGGCGAGCCTCGCCGCATTGGCGTCGCGTACGGAACGCACGCTCATCGTGCTCACGCTCTTCACCTACTACTGCATCGGCTACTTCCGCATCGGGAATGGCCCGACCGACGTCGAGTACACCCTGCTCACGGCCCTCGACCGCCGGATCCCCTTCGTTCCCGAGTCGATCTTCGTCTACGCGTCGGTGTACTTCCTGCTGCTTCTCCCGCTGTTCGTGGTGCGCTGCCCGGCGCTGCTTCGCCGGGTGGCGCTGGGCTACGCGATCACGATCGGCGTGGCGTTCGCGTCGTTCCTGGCCTGGCCCGTCACGTCGCTGGGGTTGCGGGCCGACCTGACCGCCCTCGACCCGGCGCATTTCACGACCTGGGGAATGCGCACCCTGTATGCCCTGGACCCGCCCCGGAACCTGTTTCCTTCGCTGCACGTGGCCGTGGCGGCGCTGGCGGCGCTGGCCGCTCACAAGGCAGGATCACCCTCGGCCCGCGTCGCGATTCCCTGGGTCGGGGCCATTGCCATCTCCACCTGCACGGTCAAGCAGCACTTCTGGGTCGACGGCGCAGTGGGCCTGCTGGTCGGGGCGGCGGTGTACGCGCTGTTGGTGAGGCCGTTCGCGGCGGAGACCCGGCGGCGCCACGAGATCGCCTTCCCCTGGCTCGGTCCTACCTCGTTCCTGGGCACCGTCGTGGGCGGCTATCTCGGCTTCTACGCCGCCTTCCGCCTGGGGGTGGAGCCCTGGACCTGGCTGGGGCCGTGACGCGCCGCGGTCCTACTCCCCGGCGGCCGCCGCGGCGCGGATCTCGGCCACCACGAGCTCCGGACGCTGCATGGGGATCAGGTGCCCCGTGTCGGCGTCCACCACCTCCGCCGCGCGCATGCCGGCGGCGAGCTTCTCGTAGGCGGCGCGCGAGAAGTCCCCGTGCCGGGCCCAGAGGATCCGGGTCGGCGCCAGGACCTGGGCCGCCAGGCCGAAGACGTCCAGGCTTCCGCTGTTCTCGAAGATGGTGGCCTCCACCTCCGGCGAGCACTTGAGCGTCACCCGGCCGTCCGGCAGCTCCCGCAGCCCGTCCGCCGCGTAGGCGTCCAGGGCCTGCGGATCCCAGCCCGCAAAGAAGCGGCGTCGGGCCCAGCTGGCGCGCGCTTCGTCGCGGCTCGGCCAGATCTCCCGTCGGCGACGGGCCGTGGCGGCCAGCAGGCGGATGCGCCGCATGCGGTCGGGGTCCGGCCGCATTCCGGGCGGGAGCGGCAGCACCGGATCGAGGAGCAGCAGCCGCCCGAAGAGCTCGGGCCGCCGGGCGGCGGCGGCGAGCGTGGCGGTGCCCCCGAAGGAGTGTCCGACGCCCACCGCCACCCGGCCGTCCGGATGCTCGGCGGCGAGGCGGGCGGCCACCTCCACCAGGTCGTCCACGAAGCGGTCCCAGAGGAAGGCCCGGGTCTCCGGGGGGCGGTCCGAGTCCCCGTGGCCGCGAGCGTCGATCGCCACCACCCGATGGCGTCCCGCCAGGGCCTCGGCCACCGGCGTCCACAACCCGGCGCAGAAGCCGTTGGCATGGTGCAGGAGGACGAGAGGACCCCGATCCCCCCACTCGGCGAGGGCGAGCACGAGCCCCGCGTCGGCGAGGCGCAGGCGACGTCGACGCGGGGCCCGCGTCATCCGGGCTGCGAGCTGCCGACGACGCCTAGCGAGCGGGGGCCAGGGCGCCCGCCAGGAGCGCCGGGCGGCCGTCCACGTCGCCGACGCGGGCCAGCAGGGTCCCGTCCTCCGCGTGGGCAGCCACCGCATTCGCCTCCCGCACCAGGCGGAAGCGACGCTCGAAGCCGTCCGTACCCCGGATCGCCACGGCGATGGCGCCGTCCGCCTGGAGGGTCAGCGTCGCCTGGGAGCCATCCGGACCCTGAACCACGCGCGTGGCGCCCGCGGCGTGGGGCTGCACCGGGTTCTCCCCCGTCCAGAACTCGATCGAGTTGGTGATCAACGCGTCGATCCAAGCTGCCAGCCCGTAGATCGGAATCACGTTCAGCACCAGGAAGACGAACCAGCGCATCCACTTGTCGGGGCTCACCTGCTGGTTGAAGTGGTAGACGTTGCGCACCAGCTGGAAGCGCCCGAAGCACCCCACCGTGGCGAGCGGCAGGAAGGCCAGGAGCAGCCCCGCCCCGGCGAACCGCCGCCAGGCGTTCGATCCGAGCCAGCCGTTCTCGTGCATCGCGATCCCCCCTTTTCCTTCGTGGGCGGGCGCAGTCTACCACTCCGGGTGCGGTCGGCTGCCCCGCTGGGAAGCGGCGTCCCGCCCCGCGCCGTGGTTCACTGGTGGGCATGGGCAGGGCAGCGCGCCGTGGGGCCGGGGCCCAACCCCGGGGCCCGTATCTCGCCGGCGCCTTGCGCGCCGAGTTCGACGCCTGGCTCGCCGCGACCGTGGCGCGCTTCGTGCCGCCCCTCGTTTTCCGGGAGGTGCGCAAGGGGGTCCAGGCCCTCTCGTCCCTGTACGTGGAGCGGCGCGGCGAGGGGGAGCTGGCAGCCCGGGCCCGGTCGGGGAGTGGAAAGCGGGCGGCGCTGGCCACCTACTACGCGCCGCTCCACTTTCTGGCCGTACACCACGCCCTGGCCCGCATCGGACCGGCGCGGCTCGGCGTCGTGGAGCGCCTGATCGACCTGGGCTGCGGCACGGGAGCGGCGGGGGCCGCCGTGGCCTGCGCTTTCGAGAAACGCCCCGAGACGCTGGCCGTGGACTGCTCCGGCTTCGCCCTGGCGGAGGCTCGACGCACCCACGCGGCCTTCCGCATCCCGGCCCGCACGCGCCGCGGTGCGCTTCCGGGCGCCGCATCCACGCCGCGCCCGGGCGAGCTGGTGTTCCTGGGCTGGACCGTGAACGAGCTCGACGACGCCGAACGCCGGGAGCTCCTGACGACGCTGGCGGCGGGCCTCGCGGCGGGAGCTCGGCTGCTGGTGGTGGAGCCCCTGGCGGGACGCGTCGCTCCCTGGTGGCCGGCCTGGCGGGAGCACCTGGCCCCGCTCCGGGTCCAGGAGCATCGGATCAAGCTGCGGCTGGTGCTTCCGGAGTGGATCGCGCGGCTCGACCGGGCGGCAGGCCTCGACCACGGGGAGCTCGGGGCGCGGTTGCTGGCCGGACCGCTCCGGCCCGACGCGTCCGGGTCGCCGTCCTGAGCCCGGCGCCGTTCGTCTCCGTGCTGCTCCCGGCCCGCGACGCCGCCGCAACGCTCCCGGCCTGCCTCGCCAGCGTGCGGCGCCAGAGCGAGACCCGCTTCGAGTGCGTGGTGGTGGACGACGGCTCGCGCGACGCCACCCGGGCCCGCGCCCGGGCGGTGGCGGCGTGCGACCCGCGCTTCCGGGTGATCGCCCAGCCGGCCCGCGGCCTGGTCCCGGCGCTCCAGGCCGGCCTGGCCCGCTGCCGGGGCCGCTACGTGGCGCGCATGGACGCCGACGACGTCATGCACCGACGCCGCCTGGAGCTCCAGGCGGCCGCCCTCGAGGCGGCCCCCCGGCTGGCCGGCGTCGGCTGCCACGTGCGGGTCTTTCCGCGCCGCGAGCTGCGCGACGGCCTGCGCGACTACGAGCGCTGGCTGCGCGGCATCGACTCCCCGCGCCGCGTGCGGGAGGAGGCCTTCGTCGAGTGTCCCCTGCCGCACCCCACCTGGATGCTGCGCCGCGACGTCCTCGCCACGGTGGGCTACCGGGATGCGGGCTGGCCCGAGGACTACGACCTCCTGCTGCGGCTCCTGCAACGCGGCGGAGAGCTGGGCGTGGTGCCTCGCCGCCTGCTGGCCTGGCGCGACCGGCCCGAGCGCCTGTGGCGAACGAGCGGCGCCTACTCCCCGCTGCGCTTCCTGGCCTGCAAGGCCGCCTTCCTGGCCCAGGGGTTGTTGGCACGCGACGAGCGCTACGTCCTGTGGGGCTACGGCGAGACGGGCAAGGCGCTGCGCCGGGCGCTGCTCGCTCACGGCAAGCGCCCGGCCTGGATCGTGGAGCTCCATCCCGGGCGCCTGGGCGAGCACATCCACGGGGCTCCGGTGGTGCGCCCCGAGCGCCTGCCGGGCCTGCCCCGCCATCCGATCGTGGCGGCGGTCGCGGGGAGCTTCGCGCGCGGCGAGATCCGCGGGATGCTCGCCCGCCTCGGCTTCCGGGAGCTGGTGGACTTCGTGTGCGCCGCCTGACGCGGCGGCTCACGGCGCTCCGGTCTGCGGCGCCTGCTCCAGGCGCAGCGTGCGCAGGTCCCGCAGCAGGAGATCCTCCGAGAGGAAGCCCGCACTGTAGATGTTGCGCACCTGGCCCCGCGCATCCACCAGGAAGACCTTGAGCACGTGACGCAGCAGACCCGTGGCGTGGCCCCGGGCATCCACCAGGGCGAGCACGTCCTGGCCGTAGTCTTCCAGGACGGGCTCCAGCTCGGCGCCGCTGCGGGCGGTGAGGAAGCGCCAGTCGGCCTGGGGTGCGAGGGCCCGGCGCAGGACGCCCATGCGCTCCGGCGTATCGTGGGCCGGGTCGAAGCTCACGGTCACCAGCCGCACGTGCGGGGCGAGCTGCGGGTCGGCGGCCAGGCGACGGTCCACGGCCTGGAGGACGGCCAGGGCGCTCGGGCAGACGTCGGGGCAGTGGGTATACACGAAGGACACCAGGGCCAGCGCGCCGGGGTCGCGGGCGAGGAGCGCTGCGGGGTGGCCGTCGGGATCCAGCAGCCGATGCTCCGTCACCGTCCCGATGGGCGGGAGCTCGTAGCTCCCGGGCTCGGGGAGCGAGACGGGCGCCGAGGCCGGCCGCGGCGCGGGCGGCGCCGCCGGCCCGTGGGCGGATGCCGCCGCCGCGAGGGCGAGCCCCGCCACGAGTGCCACCGCGGCGCGTCTCACCGGCCGCCCCCCAGCCCCGGGACCCCCTGGCTCGCCACCCGCCCGCGATAGAAGCCCTCGGCGCCGAAGCGCATGATGTGCGGGCGCCCGAGCTCCGCGGCCCGGAAGTCCACGGCGAAGCTGGGCTCCAGGCGCTGCCCGTCCCAGCGGAACGCCTTCAGGAACTGCTCGTCGTCCTCGCCCGGCTTGTCCCAGCTGGCCAGCAGGGAGGAGGTGAAGTAGACCCGCTTGCCATCCCAGGACTGGGAGACCATGTTCACCTGCTTGCCGATCTTGCGCTCGTGGACCTGCTTCGGCTGACGCGGGTTCGAGACGTCGAAGACGCGCACCATCCCGTCCATGAAGCTGTCCACGAACAGGAAGCGATCGTCGGCGGAGAGGCTGATGTCCACCGGGAGCGGCGTCTTGGCCGGGTCTCCCACGTCGGCCACCGCCACGGCCTCGAAGGTCCCGTCCGGCTTCAGGAAGACGCCCCAGATCTTGGAGGTGAGGGCCGTCGAGGTGAAGGCGTAGTCGTGACGCGGCTGGAGCGCCCAGCGGATCTCGAGGGGCGCACCCGGCACCTCCAGCACCTGGAGCGGCTTCCGCGCATGGTAGTCCCACACCACCATGGTGTTGCCGAACTCCTTCATGGCCTCCGGATCCTGGATCAGCTGGCGCAGGTCCCGCATGTAGTTCTTCTTGCCGGTGAAGGAGGAGGTGAGCATGCGGTTCAGGTTCGCGTTCACCCGCACGTCGTAGCCGTACTCGGCGCCCTCGGGCATCCAGATGGTGCGCACCGGCTCGCCGGCATTGCTGTACTCGACGAGGGCGGTGCGCCCGCCGAGGTCGCGGTCGTTGGAAAGGCCGCTGATCAGCATGCGGCCCGGCAGGGCGTAGAAGGTGTGGGGCCCCACGACACCACCGGAGCGCTCGACGAAGTCCTCGATGCGTCTGGCCAGGCGCGGGCGGGCGGGGTCCGAGGCCACGTCGAAGACGAAGATCGCGCTGGTGTCGAGGCCGCCCATCCAGAGGTGGCGCCGGTCGTCGCTGAAGCCGCCGTGGTGGGCCTCGTGGCGGCCTCCCACGGAGACCGAGGACACCACCTGGCCGTAGTCCGGGCGCGCCGGATTCGCACCCACCGTCACCAGCTTGTCGGAGCCGTCGCCGAGCCCCGGCACGCCGAGGGTCCAGACGTAGACGTAGTCCTCCTGGCCCACGAGCTTGGGCAGGTAGGGGGACTGGCAGGTTTCGTCGGCCAGGGACGCGCCGGGCAGCGTCCATGCGACCACGAAACCCAGGGCAGGCAGCAGGGCTCGCAGGCCTCGCATGGGGGGATCCTCCGTGCGCCGATCCTATCACCGTTGCGCCGCCCTCAGGCCACGAGATCCGCGACCCGGCTTGGACGGGGCCCGCCCACCACCTCGTCCGGATCGGCGGGGGTGGGCACCGCCCGGATCGGGGGATCGAGCCCGCGCTTCATAACTTCGAGCCCAGGCTCCAGCCGCTCGCGTGGGGCGCCAGGAAGATCACGCGAAGCGTCAGACGGCTGTGAAGCCAGCGGCCCTCCACGCGTCGATACTCGTCCTCCTCCACGCCCGCCAGCCAGTGGGGGACGCCGTCGCGGGTGGTGCAGGGGGCCAGCACGTCCCAGCGGGCGCGCGCCCGGTCGTCCTCCACCTCGATGCGGGGCTTCACGAAGTAGTGCCACGAGAAGCGCAGCGTGGGCCGGGCGAAGCGGGCCTCGATGGCCGCCCGACCGCGGCAGCTGCCCAGGGCCGGGCCTCCGTCCCAGACCGCGTCCACGGTGAAGAGCGCTGCGATCTCCCGCGCGATGTGCGCCAGCTCGTCGTCGGCGCGCGGAGCGCCGTCGGCGTAGCGGCTGTCGGCCAGCTCGCCATAGCGGGCCTTGAGCCGTTCGATGGACTGGACGTCCTCCGCGCGTCGCAGGCGACGCTCCAGGGCGCGGACCGTTGCCTCGAGCTCCTGGATGTCCATGCGCGGCTCTCCCTGCCGGGGCGGTTTCGGGACCGTGGTACGATACCAGCGATGCGACGGCGCCTCCCCGTGCGGCTCTACAACCAGGTGCAGCGGGGAATCGCCCGTTTGGGCCGTCGGCCGCCCCCCCTGGCCGCCAGCGAGGAGCGGCTCCGGGAGAAGGCGCGTCGCGCCACCGGCTGCGACGACCCCGGCGACCCTCGCTTCCTGGACGGGCTGCGCGTGCTGCTCCACGCCTACGACGAGGAGGCGCGCCTCAACCCCTTCGGGCGCTTCATGGTGGAGCAGCAGCTGCTGGCCGTGCTGAAGAGCCATCTCGCGGTGCGGGGCCAGCTGGCCCGCGATCCCTCGTTGCGTTCCGCCGCGGTGCGGCGCCCGCTCTTCGTGCTCGGCCTGCCGCGCACCGGCACCACGGCCCTCCACCACCTGCTCGCCCAGGATCCGGCCCAGCAGGTGCTCGAGTACTGGCTGGCGGCGGCGCCGGGGCCCCGGCCGGCCCGGGACCGCTGGGCCCGCGACCCGCGCTTCCGGGAGGCCCAGCGGGGGCTGCGCTTCACCTACTGGCTGGACCCGGACCTGAAGGCGATGCACTGGATGACCGCCGACGGCCCCGAGGAGTGCCGCCAGCTCTTCATGCAGTGCTTCACCGACGACACCTTCGACTCGAACGCCACCATCCCGAGCTACACCAAGTGGTACGCCCAGCAGGACATGCGCCCGACCTATGCCTGGCACCGCGACGTGCTGGCGCTCGTGCAGTCCAGCGCACCGGAGCGGCGCTGGGTGCTCAAGTATCCGGCCCATCTGGCCCACCTGCAGGTACTGCTGGAGACCTACCCGGACGCCTGCATCCTCCAGACCCATCGGGATCCGGCCCGCGTGCTGCCCTCCCTCTGCAGCCTGGTCAGCGGCTGGCGCAGCCTCTACGAGGACGGCGTGGAGGAGCGCGCGGTGGCGCGCTGGCAGGTGGATCTGTGGGCGGAACGCATGCAGCACGCCCTGCGCGTGCGGGAGGGGGCGGATCCCCGCCGCTTCTTCGATCTTCACTTCGGCGAGCTGGTGGCGGACCCGGTGGACGCGGTGCGGCGCGCCTACGCACACTTTGGCTTCCCTTGGAGCGACGAGGTCGAGCGGCGCATGGGCGCCTGGCAGGCCGCAAACCCCCAGGGCCGTCACGGGGAGCACCGCTACTCGGCGGCACGCTTCGGCCTCTCCGAGGAAGAGATCGCCGAGCGCTTCGCACCCTACCTGCAGCGCTTCGGGGTGACCCGGGAGGCCGCGGCAGCCTAACCCGGCTCGAGACCGGCGCGCAGCCCCGCGAGCTTCACCACCCGGGTGCGGGGCTCCGGATGCTCCCGCGCTCCCACCCAGCGCAGGCACATGGTGCCGCGGCGGTGGCCCGCGGTCTCGAGCCAGTTCTCCACGCCGGGGTCCTCGTGAGCCACGACGATCCGCACCGAGCCGTCCGAACGCCGGCGGGCGGCGTGGTGATTCAGGGCGATGCGGTGGAAGCGGTAGTCCAGCGACTCCATCCAGTGGTTGTTGAGCTGGAAGTTCCAGTACTCACAAGCCGGCGGCGTCACCTCCACCAGCAAGGCCTCGTCCGGCTCGAGCTCCCAGTAGCCGTGGTAGTAGACGATGTTCGGATCGCCGTGGGCGGCCGCCGCCTGCTTCGGATCGAAGCGTGGCAGCTGGTTCTTGCGGCGGGCAAAGCCCTCGGCCCAGTCGGCGAAGAGCGCGGCGGTCCCCGCCACGTAGGAGGCCGCGGCGGCGAGCCCCTGATCCAGGAGCTCGGCCGTCCAGGGAGCCGGGGCGCCGCGCGCTCCGATGCGCTCGATGCGAAGCTCGGCGATGCGCTCGCGGCTGCGATCCTGGAAGGTCTGCCGTACGATCAGGGAGGACGTGTCGGGCGCCATGGGCAGCCAGTTGCCGGGGCGCTTCTCGCTGGAGAGCACCAGCTCGAGACTGCCGTCCGCACCGATCTGCATCGAACCGGCGTCCAGGTAGCCGGTCTGCGCCATGCGCCCGCCGCCCCCGTAGCGGCCCGCATAGGTGCCGAAGCCCAGGTAGTGCACCGTGCCTCGCGTCCCCGACAGGCGATACGCGTGGGTGCCGCTCACCGCGGCGCTCTGGTAGTGGTTGTCCGGATTGTCGGCGCCGATCTTCACCGTCTCGTGGGCGGGCCGCCGCAGCACCGGGAACAGGGGGTCGGCGAACTCGAGGTACGACTCGAGCGCCACCCGGGTGAGCCGGCTCAGGTAGCGGAAGCCCTCGGCCCGGTCCAAGGGATCCCGGGGCGAGCCCTCGCGCAGGATCACGTCGCCCGCGCGCTCGAGGGCCCGGCAGAACTCCGACCAGCAGGTGCCGTCCAGGACGCGACGCCGCGCGCGCTCCGGGTCCATCCGGCTCAGGCCGCCGGCGCGTCCAGCACCGCCCGGGCCACCTGCTCCTCCAGGTAGCGCGTGTCGCCCCAGGAGAGCTCGAGCTGCTTGGCGCGCCGGAAGTAGAGCTGGATGTCGTACTCGGTGGTGAAGCCTACGCCGCCCCAGACCTGCTGGGCCATGGCCGTGACGTCCCGGAAGGTGCGGCAGGCGAACAGCTTCGCCATGGGGGCCAGGCGCTCGATGGACCGGCCCGTGGCTCGCGCCGAGGCCGCCTGGTGGACGAGGGTCGTGGCGCCGTCCACGGCGGTCTGGGCGTCGGCCAGGTAGTGGGAGATGGCCTGGAAGGCGCCGAGCGGCTTGCCGAACTGGTGGCGCTGCTTGGCGTACTCCACGGTGATCTCGAGGGAGCGCGCCGCGCCGCCCACGGCCTGGGCCGCCAGCAGCACGATGCCGTCCAGCCAGACCTGCCGCCAGGCGGCCCAGCCCGAGCGCTCGGGGCCGATGCGATCCGCGCCGGGCACCGGCACGTCCTCGAAGACGACTTCGTACTGGGCGTCGGCGGCCAGGCTCCGCTGCTGGGTGAGGGTGATGCCGGGCGAACTGGGATCCACCAGGAAGAGGTCCACGTCCTCGGGTCGCGGGCCGCTGCGGGCCAGCACCAGCAGGCGGCTGGCGGTGCTGGCGAAGGGCACGTGGCGCTTCTTGCCGCTGAGCCGCACCCCGTCATCCGCCGGGCGCGCCGCGAGCCGTACGCCGCGAGGCCCCGGGCTGCCCTTCGGCTCGAGCCAGGCGGGGGCGAGCCGGGCATCGCCCGCCGCGATCGGCGCGAGCCACCGGCGCTGCTGCTCGCCGGAGCCCGCTGCCAGCAGCACACCGGCCCCCATCACGGCGCTCCCGAAGTGCGGCGAGGGGGCCAGGGAGCGGCCGAACTCCTCGTAGAGGATCGCAGCCTCGAGCAGGGACTGTCCGGCGCCCCCCTGGTCTTCCGGGATCAGCACGCCGAGCAGCCCGAGCTGCGCCAGCTGCTTCCAGAACTCCGGAGCGTAGCCCGTCGGGTCGTCCTCCAGCGCCCGCACGCGTTGCAGCGGGCAGTGCTCCTCGCAGACCCGACGCACCATCTCGCGCAGCAGCTGTTGCTCTTCGCTGAACTCGAGATCCATGGGGAGCTCCTCTTCACGGCGTCCAGCCCTCGCCGCGGCGCTTCCAGGGATTGTCGCCCTGGCGGGTCGGGAGTGCGATGCGGGCCCGGCATTCGGTGGCCGTCTGGTCTCCCGCCGCCAGCGTCACCGCCACCTCCACCCAGCCGCACCCCGCGGCGTCCGTCTCCACCTGCTCCACCACGCCGCGCAGGCGCATGCGATCCCCCGGGAAGACGGAGGCCTTCATGCGGAACTTCATGCGCCCCACGCGGCCCGTGGGGCCACTCCAGTCGGTGAGGTAGCGCTCGAACCAGGCGGCCTGGTTCGGCGTGTTCATGAACACGTCGCGGACGCCGTTGCGCTGGATGGCGAAGTCCCGGTCGTGGTGCATGGGACGCCAGTCGCGGCTGGCCAGGGCGCCGAGGATCACGGTCGTAGCCGTCACTTCCACCACGAGCGGCGGGAGCTCGTCGCCGACCTTCACGCGGTCCAGGTGCAGGGACGGGAAGCCGCTCACGGGTCCCTCCGGTAGCCGAAGCCCGTGTAGCTCTCGCGGCCCACGAACTCGCCGTCCTGGTTCACGTACTCCACGTCGATCACCCAGAAGCGTCCGCTGCCGAGCCGCGTCCGCTTGGCGTCGCTCACGGAGCGCAGCACCTGCCAGGTGCGCAGGCGATCGCCGGGCCGCACGGGCTCGCCGAAGACCATCTCGTTGTCGGAGATCACCGCCTCGGGCAGCGCGAGCTTCTCCTTCAGGTCGAAGTGCACCTGGAGCGGCTGGCGCGGAGCCCGACGGCCGGGCGCCCAGTGGTGGGGCCGGAACCAGACCGAGAGCATGCTGGGCGGGGCGATCCAGCCGTCGGTGAGATCGCGCGCCACCTCCTCGTCCCAATAGAGCGGGTTGCCGTTCTCGACGGAGGCGCAGCTCGTGAGCACGTAGCCGCGCTCCACCTGGAACTCGCCCTCCTCCTCGTAGCGGCGCTGGCCGATCCAGCCCCGCACCACCGCGGGAAGCTCGCTCACGCCACCACGCCCTGGGCCAGCAGCTTCTCGAGCTCCGGCGTCCCCATGCCCGCTGCCCGCAACAGGGCCTCGGTGTCGGTGCGCTCGGGGTCCGGCAGCGGCATGGCCCTGCGCTCCGCGCCCGCCAGCACGGGGGCGAGCTGGCGCACGCGACCGTGACGGGGATGCTCCGCCTCGACGAAGGCCCCGCGGCCCGCCAGCTGCGGGTGCTCCACCAGCTCGGGAACGGTCAGGACCGGGGCCACGCAGGTGTCCGCCGCCGCGAGCCGCGCCACCCATGCGTCCCGGTCGTCCCGCGCAAAGGCCCGGCGCAGGTCGGCCCGGATCGCGTCCTGGCGGGCCTCGTCCAGCTGGTGCGGGATCCAGCCCTCGAGATCGAGCGCCCGGCACAGGTTGGCCCAGAAGACCGGCTCCAGGGCCGCCACCGCCAGCCAGCGCCCGTCACGGGCCGGGTAGAGCTCGTAGCAGGCGTAGCCCCCGGTGAGCAGCGAGCAGCCGGGCCCCGGGACCTGGCCGGTGGCCAGGTACTCGTCCACCGCCAGCGCCATCAGGTGCAGCACGCCCTCCGCCACCGCCACGTCCAGGTGTCGCCCGCGACCGCTCTCGCGCCGCCGAAGCAGCGCAGCCAGGATCGCGATGGCCGCGTGCATGCCGCCGGCGGCCGCGTCCGCCACGGTGGCCCCCGGGAGCGCCGGACCCCCGTCGGCCCGGCGGCCGGAGCAGGCCAGGAAGCCCCCCAGGGCCAGGTAGTCGAGATCGTGGCCGGCCCAGGCGGCGGCGGGACCGTCCTGGCCGTAGCCGCTGGTCGAGCAGTAGACGATCGCCGGGTTCACGCGGCGCACGTCCTCGTAGCCGACGCCGAGACGCCGGGCCACACCGGGGCGGAAGCTTTCGACCACCACGTCGGCCTTGGCGGCGAGCCGCAGGAAGGCCGCACGGCCCTCGGGAGCCTTCAGGTCGATGCAGACCCGCTTCGCGCCGCGACCGGCGCCGTAGGCCCACCAGGGCGGCTCCGTCCCGACGCCGCGCCGGGGGGGCGCTGCCACCTTCACCAGCGTGGCGCCGTAGTCCGCCAGGATGCGTGTGCAGCGGGCAGCGGGACCCACGCTGGAGAAGTCGAGCACGCTGACGTCCTGGAGGAGACCCGCGGAAGCCATGCCTAGAAGTTCTTGGGAAGGCCCAGCTTGCGGCGCGCGATGATGTTCTTCTGGATCTCGGAGGCGCCGCCGCCGATGGTGTCGATGACCGAGTATCGGTAGCTCATCTCGGGCCGCCCGCGCAGCGGCGCCCCCGGCGTGCGCAGCCGCAGCTGGCCGCCGGGCCCCACCACGTCGAGAGTCGCGTCGGCCAGCCGCTGGGAGAGCTGCGTGGCGTAGAGCTTGTACTCGGAGGCCTCCACGGTGGGCGGCTTTCCGCCCTGCATGGAACGGGCCACGAAGCGCAGGCCCAGGCCGCGGGCCACCTCCATCCAGGTGGCCAGCCACGCCAGGGTCCGGCGCACGATCGGGTCGTCGCGCAGCGGCTCCCCGTCGCGCGTCTCCGCCTCGACGTACTCGATCAGCTCCTCGAAGCGCTGCTGGATGGGCGAGAAGGTGAACATCGTGAAGCGCTCGAGGTCGAGGGCCTCGGAGACGTACTGGAAGCCGCGATTCAACTCTCCCACCACGTAGTCGTCGGAAACGAAGACGTCGTCGAAGTAGACCGCGTTGGTCCGCTCGTCCCCGATGGTGGGCATGGCCTGGATCGTGAGGCCCGGGTGGTCCATGGGGATCAGGAAGAGCGTGATGCCCTGGTGCTTCGACGCGGGGTCCGTGCGCGCCCCGACCCAGTACCAGTCGGCGAAGTGGGCGGAGGTGGTCCAGATCTTCTGACCGTTCAGCACCCAGCCGCATCGCGCGTCGTCGCGGGTGGCGCGGAGCTGCATGTTGGCGGCGTCCGAGCCGGCCTGGGGCTCGCTGTAGCCGATGGCGAACTCGATCTCGGCGCGCACGATGCGGGGCAGGAACTCGCGCTTCAGCCGCTCGCTCCCGTGGCGGATCAGGGTCTTGCCGACGATGCCGGCGCCCTTGCCGATCTGCGGGCAGCCGCGCCGGGCCAGGGCCTCGTTCAGGAGGTACTCGTAGACGCCTTCCTTCTCCTGGCCGCCGTACTCCCGGGGCCAGCTCATGCCGATCCAGCCCCGGGCGGCCAGCTGCTTCATGAAGGCGCGCCGGGCGGGCGTGTCCACGATCTGCGCCATGTTCTCGCGCGTCACGTCCGCCACGTCCTGGGTGGCGTGCTCGTCGAGGAACTTCTCCACCTCCTCGGCGAAGGCGCGCTCCTCGTCGGAGAACTCGAAGTCCACGGCAAGCTCCTCCCGGGTCGGCCTATTTACGGAACGTAGCGTATTGTAATCCGAGAGGGTCTTTCCCCGCGGGGGATCCAGCCTGGGGAGGGTCGGGCTGCGATACGCTCGGGCCCCAACGGCGGGAGGCGGTGGATGCGCGTCGACGAGGTCCTCCACGAGGAGCGCGCCCGGTGGGGCAAGCCCCTGGACGGGGTGCGCGTGCTGGCCCTGGAGCAGATGCAGGCCCTTCCCTATGCGACCCAGCTCCTCGCCCGCCTGGGCGCCGACGTGGTGAAGGTCGAGCCGCCCGGGCGGGGCGACTCGGGACGCGCCTCCCAGCCGGCCCTCACGGACTCCGACGGGCGAAGCGTGGGCGCCACCTTCCTGCGCAACAACCTCTCCAAGCGCAGCATCGCCGTCGACCTCAAACACGAGGTCGGCCGGGAGCTGGTCAAGCGGCTGGTCCCCCACTTCGACGTGGTGGCCGAGAACTTCAAGGCCGGCGCCCTGGAGAAGCTCGGCCTCGGCTACGAGGCCCTGGCCGCCGGAGCACCGCGCCTCGTCTACGTCTCGATCTCCGGCTTCGGCAGCCGAACCGGCAGCCCCTACGCCGCGTGGCCGGCCTACGCGCCCATCGCCGAGGCCATGGCGGGCCTGTACGAACCGAACCGCAAGCCGGGCGAGCCGCCGCCGGTGGTGGTGGCGGGCGCCCTGGGCGACGTGGCGAGCGCACTGTTCGCGGTGATCGGCGTGCTCGCGGCCCTGCGTCAGCGCGAGCGCACCGGCGTCGGCCAGCAGGTGGACGTGGCCATGCTCGACGCCATGCTGGCCGTCTCCGACATGCCGCCCTTCCTGTGGTCCATGGGCGCGCCGACCCAGTGGGCGGCGGCGGGGCACCTGGCCCTGTGCGCCGCCTTCCAGGCGCGCGACGGCTGGTTCGTGGTGGCGGTCTTCCGGGAGCACCACTTCGAGCGCCTGGCCCACGCGCTGGGACACCCGGAGTGGATCGGCGACCCGCGCTTCGCCACCCGCGAGGGCTGGGCGAAGCACACCGACGCGGTGATCCGGCCGGCCCTGGAGGCCTGGGCAGCCACACGCACCAAGCTCCAGGCGGCCCGGGAGCTGAGCGAGCACGGGATCGCCGCGGGCCCGAGCCAGACGGCGGAGGATCTCCACGCCGACCCCCACGTGCGCGCCCACCACATGCTGATCGAGGTGCCGCGTCCCGACGGCGGGCGCCCGTTCCTGGTGGTCGGGAACCCCGTCAAGCTCTCCCACATGGCCGAGGGGCCCGTGCGCCGCTTCCCGCGCCTCGGCGAGCACACCGACGACGTGCTGCGCGCCACCCTGGGCCTGGCCGAGGCGGAGCTGGCGGAGCTGCGCGCCCAGGGAGCCATCGCATGAAGGGCCGCACGCGCGGCGCCAGGCACCGCCAGGCGGTCGTGGTCGGGATCCACGCGCTTCCCTTCTCCAAGGACATGGGCATGACCGAGCGCAAGAGCGGGGCCCTGGCCATCCTGGGCGCCCTGCGGGACGCGGGCCTCGCGGTGGCGGACGTGGACGGCATGTTCCGCTTCGTGTGGGAAGGCACCACCGAGATGGAGATGGCGCGCATCCTGGGCGTGCGCAACCTGCGCGCCTTCGGCGAGGTGGACTACGGGGGTGGCGCGGGCGCCCCCACCGTCGCCCACGCGGCGCTGGCCATCGAGAACGATCTGGCGGACGTGGTGGTGGTGTGGCGCGCCCGCAACCGGAGCTCCGGTGGACGGCCCTGGGCGGCCCAGCTCCAGGCCAGCGGTCAGGACCAGTTCGAGCGGCCCTACCACGTGGTGCGTCCCGTGGACGGCATGGCCTTCCACACCCGCTACTGGATCCACCGCTATGGCTGGACGCCCGAGGTGCTGGGGCGGGTGGCGGTCACCCAGCGCGCCCACGCCCGGCGCAACCCCATGGCGCTCATGCAGAAGCCCATGAGCCTGGACGACTACCTGGCCGCCCGCCCGATCGCCGACCCCCTGCGCCTGTTCGACTGCTGCCTGGAGACGGACGGCGCCCTGGCCCTGGTGCTGACCAGCGCCGAGCGCGCCCGGGACCTGGACGCCACCCCCGTCTACGTGACCGGCTTCGCCATGGGAAGCGGACCCCAGATGACGGCCATGACCTTCTTCTACGGGCCCGAGCTCGGCGCGACGCCGAACCGTTGGGTGGCACCGGAGCTCTGGCGCAACACGGGCCTCTCGCCCCGCGACATGGACGTGGTGCAGATCTACGATGCCTTCACTCCGCAGATCCCGATCGCTTTCGAGGAGTACGGTTTCTGTGGCGAGGGCGCGGCTCCGGCCTGGATGGCCGAGGAGCGGAACCCGCCCTACAACACCAGCGGCGGCGGCCTCTCGGAGGCCTACGTGCATGGCTTCAACCTCCTGGTGGAAGGCGTGCGGCAGGTGCGCGGGACCTCCACCTCCCAGGTGCCGGACGTGCGTCACTCCCTGGTGACGAGCGGAAACGTGGTCCCGACCGGGGCCATCGTGTTCTCGAAGGATGCGTGGTGAGCGCGGCGGGCTTCGACCCGGCCCGCGCCTTTCCGGTGCCGGTCCCGGACGCCGACACGCAGCCCTTCTGGGACGCCTGCCAGCGGCGGGAGCTCCAGATCCAACGCTGCGGCGATTGCGGCGCGTGGCTGTGGCAGCCTCGCCCGATCTGCTCCTCCTGCCAGGCGCCGGAACCCGCCTGGACGCGCGTCTCCGGCGACGGCGCCATCGCCTCCTGGATCGTGCTGCGCCCGCCCACGCTCCCGGCCTACGCGGACAAGGTCCCGTTCGTGGTGTTGCTGGTCGAGCTGGACGAGGGCGTGCGCCTGCTCGGCTACCTGGTGGACGACGCGGGAGACCTGCTACGGACCGACGGCGAGGCCGAGGGGGTCGCCATCGGGCGCCGGGTGGCGCTGCGCTTCCACGACCAGGCGGGCACGCTGCTCGCCTCCTGGACGCTGGTGGGAGAAGGTCCGTGAAGCACTTCGAAGCCATCCAGACCGCCCTGGAGCGCATCGCCGGGGCGCGACGGCTGCGCGAGGGCGGCGCCGACGAGGCCGAGCTCCAGGGCTTCGCCGCCCTCCTGACCCAGCTCGATGGCCACGTGCGCGAGACGATCCAGGAGGAGACCGCCGACCGGGCGCTGGCGGTGATCCGCAAGCTCGAGACCGGCGCCCGCCTCGGGGAGGACGACCTCGAGCTGATCCGCCTGTGGATGGTGAGCGACGCCGAGTTCTACGTGCAGCTGGAGAACGACCACCCGAACTGGGAGGAGGAGCTCGGGCGGCTGGCCGACGTCCTGGGAGGCCACCGGCGCTCGGTTCTCACCCTGGAGAACCTGGGCCGCATCCGCGGGACCCTGCGCGACGCCCTGCGCGTGGTGCAGGACCTGGTCTACTTCGAACAGCAGAAGCGACGGATCCGCGACTTCGAAGCCGCCATCCGACGGCTCGGCCGCGAGGACCGGCTCGCCCTGGCGCGCCTGCTGCAGCAGAAGCTCGAATCCGACGCGATGTGAGCCCGCCTAGAGCTCGTCCTTCACGAAGCGGCCGCCCTTCAGGATCGCCTCGAGGCGTGAGCGGTCCTGGAGGACGGTCACGTCGGCGCTCGGGTCGCCCGCCACCACCAGCAGGTCGGCGAGCTTGCCCTCGGCGACGCCGCCGAGCTCGTCTCCCCGGCGCATCAGCTCCGCCCCGTTCCGGGTGGCCCAGCGGATCACGTCGAGGGCCGGGATGCCCACCGTGTTCACGTAGAGGTCCAGCTCCTCCGCGTAGGTCCCGTGGGGCATCATCAGGAGCCCGTAGTCGTCGCCCAGCACGAGCTTCACGCCGGCGGCGTTCGCCTCGGGCAGCATCTTGCGCATGTTGTCGAAGTCGCCGCGGATGGGCCGCAGCTGCTCCGGCGTGGCCTGGGCCACGTTGTCCACGTCCCCGAGCAGCTTCTTCAGGAACAGCATGCTCGGGGCGAGGAACGTGCCCGCGCGCAGCATCGCGTCGATCACCTCGGCGTCGAGCTCGTCGCCGTGGTCGATCACGTCCACGCCGAGCTCGATGCACTCGAGCATCAGGTGCTTCCAGGGACAGTGGGCCCGCACCAGCTTGCCGCGCTCGTGGGCGGCCTCCACGGCGGCGCGCAGCTCGTCGCGGGAGAGTCCCCGGGTGGTGTTCGGCTCGGGGATCCCGTGTCCGCCGCTCGGGAAGAGCTTGATGATCTCGGCGCCGCGTCGGATCTCGGTGCGCACCTGCTTGCGAAATGCGTCCGGGCCGTCGCAGAGCAGGTGCCCGCCCGGGTTCCCGACCTCCCACCACCAGTCTCCCAGGGCGTTGTAGTCGCCGGTGGTGTCGAGCCCGTGGCTTCCCGCCAGGATGCGCGGCCCCTCGATCAGGCCGTCGTCGATGGCCATCTTGAGCTGGGCGTCGATGTCGTGGGGTCCGCCCGCCGAGACGACCCCCGTGAAGCCGCACAGCAGCGCCGTGCGCACGTTGTTCGCCGCCGCGATGGCCAGATAGGCCGGCGGCTTCTCGGTTCCCAGGGGAACCGGCTGCATGCTCACGTTCTGGTAGCTGGCATGGTAGTGGCAGGTGATGAGCCCGGGCATGAGGGTCCGGCCGGCCAGGTCGATCACCCGGTCGTCCGGACGCGGAGCCGGGCCGCGCTCGCCGACGGCGACGATGCGCTCCCCCTCCACGACCACGGTGCTCCCCGAGCGGGGCGGACGCTCTCCATCCAGCAGGTTGGCTCCCCGGAATACGATCCGCGACATGTTCGGCTCCTCTCTCGCCCTCTCGCCGCTCAGCGGCCAACGGACGGGGCGGGCGCCCGGAGGCGGAAAGCCGCCAGGAGCTCGGCCTCCTTCTCCTTGGCCTCCGCCAGGTGGCGCTCCTTCACCAGGTCGAAGCCTCGCACGAGCTCCGGCAGGCTCGCAATCTGGACCGCCAGGTCGTGGCTCTGCGGAGAAAGGCCGTCGAGCAGCTCCGCCAGGGTGGCTTCGTACTCGCGGATCAGGGCGCGCTCGCGGCGGCGGTGCGCCGTCCAGCCGAAGGGGTCGAGGAGCGTTCCGCGCAGGAAGCGGCCCCGGGCCAGCAGCCGGAGCACCGGGAAGATCCAGGGCCCCAGGGCGTACTTGCGCGCGCGGCCGGTCTCCGGGTCGCGGCGGTTCGCGATCTGCGGCGCCAGGTGCAGCTCGACCCGGAAGTCACCCTCGAACTCCTGCGCGATCTGGCGCCGGAAGGAGCCGTCCGTCCACAGGCGTGCCACCTCGTACTCGTCCTTGTAGGCCAGGAGCTTGAAGTAGTAGCGGGCCACGGCCTCGGCCAGGCGCGTCTCGCCAGCCACCCGCTGGCGCTCGCGGGTGGCCACCCGCTCCACCCGCTCGGCGTAGCGGCGCGCATAGGCCGCGTCCTGGTAGCCGGTCAGGAACTCCACGCGGTGCGCCACCAGCCGCTCCAGGCCCGCCGGAGCCTCCCGCTCCGGCGCAGGGGGCCGCGCCACCGGCTCCACCGCGCCGAGATCGTGGGCGGCGAGACGGCCCCAGGCGAAGGCGCGCCGGTTCATCTCCACCGCCTGCCCGTTGAGCTCGATGGCGCGCTCCAGGGCGCCCCGCCCCACCGGCAGCCGGCCGCGCTGCCAGGCATGACCCACCAGGAAGAGGTTCGTGGCCAGGGCGTCGCCCAGCAGGGCGGTGGCCAGCTGCGTGGCCGGCAGGAACTCCGCGTCGCCTTCGCCCACGGCCTCGCGGATCGCCTCCTCCATGGCGCGGGAGGAGAGGTCGAGGTCCGGGTGGGTGGCGAAGTCGGAGGTCGGCGAGACGTGGGTGTTGACCACCGCCGCCGTGCGCCCCTTGGCCATGGCGGCCAGGCTCTCGGCCCCCGAAGCCACCACGATGTCGCAGCCGAGCACGAGGTCCGCCGCCCCGGCCGGGATGCGGGTGGCGTGCAGGTCCTCGGGGCGCCGGGCGATGCGCACGTGGCTCGTGACGGGTCCGTTCTTCTGGGCGAGACCCGTCACGTCGAGGACCGAGCAGCCCCGGCCCTCCAGGTGGGCCGCCATTCCGAGCAGGGCCCCGATGGTGACGACGCCGGTGCCGCCGATGCCCGTGATGAGCACGTTGCAGGGCCGCGCCAGGTCCGAGAGGGCCGGCTCCGGGAGACCCGCGAAGATCGCCTCTCCACCCGGATCCGCGGCGGCGCGAGCCGCCCGCCGCAGACGCCCGCCCCGCACCGTGACGAAGCTCGGGCAGTAGCCCTTGAGGCACGAATAGTCCTTGTTGCAGGAGGATTGGTTGATGCGCCGCTTGCGTCCGAACTCGGTCTCGACGGGCTCGATGGAGATACAGTTCGACTGCACGCTGCAGTCTCCGCACCCCTCGCAGACGAGCTCGTTGATCACCACGCGGCGCTCCGGTTCCGGGAAGCTGCCCCGCTTGCGCAGGCGGCGCGCCTCGGCGGCGCAGGTCTGGTCGTAGACGAGGGCCGTGACCCCGGGAATCGCGCGCAGCTCGCGCTGCACCCGCTCGAGCTCGTCCCGATGATGGACGCTCACGCCCCTGGGAAACCGCGCGCTGCGCGGATACTTGTCCGGCGCGTCGCTCACCACGGCGATGCGCCGCACGCCCTCGGCGTCGAGCTGGCGCACGATCTCGGGCACGGTGACCTCGCCCTGGATCGACTCGCCCTCGATGGGCTGGCCGCCGGTCATGGCCACGGCCCCGTTCGCCAGGATCTTGTAGGTGATGTTCACCCCCGCCGTGACGGCGGCCCGGATGGCCAGCAGCCCGGAGTGGAAGTAGGTGCCGTCGCCCAGGTTCTGGAACACGTGGGGGGTCTCGGTGAAAGGCGCGGCGCCGATCCAGTTGGCACCCTCGCCGCCCATCTGGGTGACCGCGAGGGTGCGGCGTTCGGGCAGCCAGACCGCCATGCCGTGGCAGCCGATCCCCCCCAGCGCGAAGGAGTCCTCGGGCACCACGGTGGAGGTGTTGTGGGGGCAGCCGGAGCAGAAGGCGGGCAGCCGCGTCAGCGCGGCGGCCCGGCCCGGGGCCGCGTCCGGCGCTGGCGGTCGCAGCCAGGCCGCCGCCTCCGGGACGCGTCGCTCGATCCAGCGACGCAGGACCTGCGCCACCCGGGGCGGTGAGAGCTCGCCCTCGGCGGGAACCAGCGCCTCGCCGCGCTCGTCCGTCTTGCCCAGCAGACGCGGCCGGGGATCCTGGTTGTAGAGCAGCCGCGCAAGCTGCTCCTCCAGGAGCGGGCGCTTCTCCTCCACCACCAGCAGGTCCTGGAGCCCGCGGGCAAAGCGCAACGCCCCCTGTGGCTCGAGGGGCCAGGTGAGGGCGACCTTGTAGACGACGAGTCCGAGCTCCCGCGCGTGCGCCTCGTCGACGCCGAGCTCCGCGAGCGCCTGGCGCACGTCCCCGTAGGTCTTGCCGGCGGTCACGATGCCGAGACGGGGCCGGGGCGCGTCCCACACCACCCGGTCGAGACCGTTGGCGCGCACGAAGGCGCGCACGGCCTCGAGCCGCTGCTGGTAGAGCCGTCTCTCCACGGCCAGGGGCAGGTTCGCCCAGCCGATGTGGAGCCCCTCGGCGGGGGGCTGGAAGTCCTGGGGCGCGACGACGCGCACCCGGTCCGGGCCGACCTCCACCGAGCGCGCACTGTCCACCGTGTCGGTCAGACACTTCATGGCGACCCAGCAGCCCGAGAAGCGCGAGAGCGCCCAGCCCTGGAGCCCGAGATCCAGGTACTCCTGCACGTCGGCGGGGTTGAGGATCGGGATCCCGCAATGGATCAGGGCGGGCTCGCTCTGGTGGGCGATGGAGGAGGAGCGTGCCGCCGGGTCGTCGCCACACAGCACGAGCACGCCGCCCCGGGGCGCGGCGCCGGCGTAGTTGCCGTGCTTGAGCGCGTCGCAGGAGCGGTCCACGCCGGGGCCCTTGCCGTACCAGATGGCGAAGACGCCGTCGTAGCGCGCGTCCGCGAAGAGGCTGGCCTGCTGGGAGCCCCACACCGCCGTGGCGGCCAGATCCTCGTTCACGCCGGGCTGGAAGCGGATGCGGTGCTCGTCGAGGAGCGCCTGGGCCCGCCACAGGGCCAGGTCATAGGTGCCGAGCGGCGAGCCGCGGTAGCCGGAGACGAAGCCCGCCGTCCGCAGGCCTGCGGCCCGGTCCCGGCGCGCCTGCTCCAGGGGCAGCCGCGCGAGGGCCTGTACCCCGGTGAGGTACACGCGTCCCGACTCGCGCGTGTAGCGGTGCTCGAGCTCGTAGCTGGCGTCGAAAGCCGGGCCGTTCATGGGCGGAGTCCGATTCTAGCACCGCAGGCCACGGCGAAGCGCTCAGCGGCCCTTCGTCTCGCGCTCCTCGAGCGAGAAGGCTCCGCGCCCGAGCTGGTCACGGATCGGCGTGAACTCCGGCATCAGCATGGCGCGTCGCTGCCAGTTGGCACCGTCCACGACCAGCGTGGCCCCGCTCACGTAGGCGGCGTAGGGCGAGGCCAGGAAGGTGGCCGCCCAGCCGAGCTCGCGGGGGTGCCCCACGCGGCCGGCGGGTGCGCGCGCCCCCTCGCCCTCCCCGCGGCCGGGCACGCCGCGGATCGCCGCCGCTTCGTCCTCGTGTGGCATGAGGCCGGGCACCAGGCCATTCACGCGGATCCCGTAGGGTGCCCATTCGACAGCGAGCGTCTCGGTCAGGTTCTTCACGCCCGCCTTGGCCGCCGCCGAATGCGCAAATCCCGGCCCGCCGGTCCAGGCGTAGGAGGCGCCCACGTTCACGATCGACCCGGGAGCGCCCGCCGCCAGGTGGCGGCGGGCGAACTCCCGCGAGCAGAAGAAGGTGCCGTGCAGGACGATCTCCACCACTGCGCGCCAGCCGTTGGGGCTGAGATCCTCGGCTGGCACCGGAAAGTTGCCAGCCGCGTTGTTGACCAGGGTGCCGGGCAGGCCGAGCTCCGCCTCGACGCGGTCGAAGGCCGCCGCCACCGCCTCGGGGCGCCGCACGTCGCACCCGACGCCGAGGCCCCGGCCGCCGGCTTCCCGCACGGCCGCCAGGCCCGCGGCCTGGTGATCCGCGTCGCGGCTCAAGACCGCCACCGCCGCTCCGAGGCGTGCGAACTCCACGGCCACGGCCTTGCCGAGACCCGTGCCGCCTCCGGTCACCACCACAGTATGTCCCTCGAAGGTGCCCCGCGGCAGGGCCGACGCGCCCAGCGCGGGCGGCTCCGGCAGGCCCATGCGCTCCTCCCCGGCGCGTGCGACGCGCGTGGCCGGGAAGTCTCACCGACGCGGCCCGGGCCCGTCAAACCCGCGCGGCGCGAGCAGCCGGCGGATCGTGCCGGTAGTATGCCCGCCCGTGCGTCGCCCTCCCTCCTGGCTCCGCCTCGCGCTCGGGAACCTGCTCCTGCTCGGCGTCCTGGCGGCCCTGGTCTTCGTCGCCGGCGAGCTCTACTACCGCTTCGTATACGACGAGCCGGATGGGTTCGGGGTGACCCTGGTGGAGCAGGCCTGGATGCGCCGCCACTACCGATTGAACCGCGCCGGGATCCGCGATTCGATCGACGAGTATGCCCAGCGCCCGCTCCCGGGCCGACCGCGCATCACCTTCTTCGGCGATTCCTTCACCAACGGGCACGGGGTGGAGGACGTGGAGGAGCGCTTCGCCAACCGCATCCGCGCGCGACGGCCCGACTGGGAGGTGCACGTCTTCGCCGCCGGGGGGCTCGACACCGGCCACCATCTCGAGCAGCTGCAACGCTTCGCCGAGGTAGGCTACGGCTTCGACCACCTGGTGCTCGTCAACTGCCTGAACGACATCGCCGACCTGGTGCCGGAGTGGGAAGCCATCCGCGAGCGGATCTGGAATGCGCCGGACCCGGGCTTCTGGGTGCGCAACAGCTTCTTCGTGAATCTGGTCTACTACCGCTGGAAGGCGCGCTTCGACCCGGCACTGTCCGACTACTTCTACTTCGTGCGCGAAGCCTACGCGGGCCCAATCTGGGAGCAGCAGGCCGGGCGCCTGCAGCGAATCCGGGACGTGGTGCACGGTGCCGGGGGACGCCTGCGGGCGGTCACGTTTCCCTTCGTGCACGCGCTCGGCCCGGACTACCGGTTTGCGGTGGCGCACGAGCGCCTGGGCGCCCGGTGGCGGGAGCTCGGGGTTCCGCACCTGGACCTGCTCCGCAGCTTCGAGGCCCTCGAAGCCTCGGAGCTGGTCGTGAGCCGCCACGACCCCCACCCCAACGAACGGGCCCACGAGCTGGCCTCCCACGCCATCGAGGGGTTCCTCCAAGCGAACCTCCAGGCGGGCCGGCGCTAGCGCGACCTCATGGCGCTCGTCGCACGGGGCGCGCTCCCGCCTCGGGCAGGGGCTCGTAGAAGTCGGGCCCCAGTGCATCGAGGAGCAGCTCGGCGACCACGGCGTTCCCGTACGGGCTCCAGTGGTAGTCGCAGCGGTGGAAGTAGCCGGCCCAGTCGCGCGTGCGCCGCGCCATGCCCGGGAGCAGGTCCACCAGCCGGAACCCCAGGCGCTGCGTCAGCGGGGAAAGCCGCGCGGCCAGCGGGGGTGGGCCGGAGCGGGCGAAGCGCTGCAGCTCGGCCAGGGTCGGGATCAGCACCACCGCCACCGGGCGCCCGTCCGCCGAGTCGGCCAGCCGTTCCAGCACGCCGACCAGCAGCCGGAGCTGTCGCTCGCTGAAGTCGTAGTAGCCGGAGGGCAGCTCGCTGCGGGCGGCCCGCGGGCGCACGCTCCGCCAGCCCTCCCGGAGCGCGTTCCAGGCATAGGAGTGGCGGCGCAGCAGGCGCATCGCCCGGGGCTCCCGCAGGTCCCGGTGGTGCCAGCGGGGCGCGTCTCCCACCAGATAGGGGCGCCAGCGGTAGTCGTAGTCCTCGAGCCTCACAGCCCGCTCCAGGTCGAGGTCGACGAAGTCGTTGGTGGGGAGCACGCCCAGCAGGATTGCCGCGTGATCGAAGCGCGTGGCCAGCTCGCGGTGCACCAGGTAGGCCTGGTAGGGGCCGAAGTGCGCCATGGCGAAGTTCAGGTGCTCGAGGCCGGTGGCGGCCTCGAGCCGCTCCGAGACGCGCTGGGCGCGCTCCACGCCCCAGCCCTCCAGGAAGGAATCTCCCAGCACGACCACCCGGGGCCGGGGGGAGCGGAGTGCGCGCTCCACGTCGCGGGCGCCCACGGAGTTGGTGCGATAGGTGACCCGGAAGCAGGCGCTCCGGTGCTCCCACTCCGCGTTCGGGTGGTGCCAGACCCCGAAGTCCGGGTGGTCGCCCTGCCAGAAGGCCGGACCTGCCCGCGGCGGACGCGGCGTGTGCAGCACGCCGGCCTCCACCAGGCCGAGGGTGCCGAGCTCGAGGAGTGCCGCCGTACCGGCGGCGAGGCCCGCCAGCGCCAGCAGGCGCGCAAGGCGGCGGCTCCGACCCCTCTGCCTGCGCCTGTCGATCACGCTGGGCCCGCGACCCGCTAGCCGGGGTTCGCCGCCTGGGCCGGCACGGCCTCGAGGAGGGCGCGCTCGGCGCGTTCCAGCATGATGCGGTGGATCTTCCGTCCGGGATCCAGCTCGGCGGCCCGCGCGAAGGCCTGGCGCGCCCGCTCGGGACGTCCGAGCTCGAGGGACGCCACGCCCAGGTGGTGCAGGACGGTCTTCTCGTCGGGGTTGATGCCGAGCGCCGCCTCGTAGGCCGCGGCCGCCTCGTTCCAACGACCCTGGCGCGCGTGGAACGACCCGAGCGCATGCCAGGCCCCCACCGTCGGGTGCAGCGCGATCGCCTGCTGGTATTCGACCAGGGCCGCGTAGGACTGCCCGCTCCGCTCCAGCGCGCTGCCGAGGGTCACGTGGAGCGCGGGCCCGTCGCGACCGATCCAGTCCAGCCGCTTGGCGGCGGTGCGGGCGCGTGCCAGGTCGCCGCTGGCGATCGCCCGCCGCGCCGCTTCCTGCTCGAAGTGCGCGAGGAGCACGATTCCCAGGCAGGCGGCTCCGGTCGCCCACACCCCGCGGCCGAGCCACGAGTGGCGCGGCGCCCCGGTCGAGGCGGGGGCCTCGCGCGGACGCAGCAGCACGCGCGCGATGCGTCCGCTGCGCAGCTTCCAGATCGCCCCGTCCAGCACGAAGTGGTGCAGATTCACGGCCGACGCCACCAGCAGGCCGAGGCCCGCCTCGAAGGGCAGGCGCCCCAGGGCCCCGGGCGCGAAGACGAGCGCCGGGACCGTCCAGATCGCCATCCCCGCCAACAGGATCTTGCCGAGGTAGGGGAGCTGCCCGCTCCAGTCGCCGGAGGCCCGGGCGTAGTACGACGTCACCCAGACGTATTGCACCGAGTGGGCGATGGCGATCCACAGGAAGTAGTAGGGCCCGTTGCTGGCCTGCCAGGGCTCGATGCCCGTCGGAATCTTCCACACGCGCAGCGCCAGCGGGATCGAGAACCAGAGCGCCTGGGAGAAGGCGAGCGTCGCCGTGGGCACGAGATCGGCGAGGGAGCCGCGCCGCAGCAGCAGCACCGCCGCCACCCCCAGCGCCAACCCATAGGCGGCGGCCGCCAGGGCGAAGCCGACGTTGGCCACGACGGCCGGGATCCCGAAGTTGATGAAGTGGTACGACGACGAGTCGTAGGCCACGGGCGTGTAGCTGCTGGCGTCGGCCCCGCTGTGGATGGCCAGCACCGTCATCACGTAGGAGAGGATGAACGAGGCGTAGAGCGCGCGTTTGATGGCGGGCGTGATCTCGATGCCACGCCGACGCAGGAACATGACCGCGAGGCCGTAATTCTGCCCCGTGTAGTGCCAGGGGCTCCAGGTGAGATAGAGCGTCACGATCCAGGAGCCCACCAGCGCGTTGTGCACGCCGACCGCGAACGCCAGGCCGAGCAGCAGCGTCGCGTGGAGCGCGAAGAACGCGTAGGCGCGACGGTCCTCGGCCCGCTCGTAGACGCGCACCAGGGTGGCGCCGTAGTGGGGGACCCCGAAGAGCAGCACCGCGAAGGGCATCAGGGCCGCCGCGCCGCCTTCGCGGATCTGGGTGCCGGCCCCCGTCATCAGGGCGAAGGCGATCACGTACCACAGCCCGCATCCGATCAGGAGGTCGGGCAGGGGCCCGTAGAGCCAGCGGCCGGCGCGGGCAGCGGGGGTCGCCATGCGGGGATTATCTCACGCCTCCCCGGTCGGCCGCGAGCCCCGGGGGGTCGGCGCCCACGGCGCCCGCTACGCTGGCGGCCGTCGCGTCCTCGCGCGCGGCGGGAGCCATGGCCATCCGCAAGCGGACTCGCATCGCAGTTGCCGTCGGGCTGCTGCTCGCCGCCCACGCCGCGGCAGCCGTGCATGCCCTCTCGGTGCACGCGGTCACCGTGGACGAGGTGGCTCACCTGCCGGCGGGCATCTCCTACTGGGAGACCGGCTCCTTCGCCCTCTATCACCACAACCCGCCGCTCGTGAAGCTGCTGGCGGCGCTGCCGGCCCTGGCCCTGCATCCGGTGGTCCCCGGGCCGCCCGGCCCCGGCGTCACCCACTTCGAGTACGGCTGGTCCTTCATGTACGCCAACGCCGAGCGCTATCAGCGCATCTACTTCGCAGCGCGGTTGGTGGGGGTCGGGCTCTCGCTGCTGGCGGGTCTCGTGCTCTTCGCCTGGGGACAGGCGCTGTTCGGCACGACCGCGGGGCTGCTGGCGCTCGCGCTCTGGAGCCTTTGCCCGAACGTCCTGGCCCACTCCGGTGTCGTCACCATGGATCTCGGATTGGCGGCGGCCTTCCTGGTGGCCGGCTGGGCCCTGTGGCGCCACCTGCGCCGTCCGAGCCCGGCGAGTGCCGTGCTCTGGGGCGCGGCCCTCGGCCTGGCGCTCCTCACGAAGTTCACTGCCCTGCTGCTGCTCGGGATCTGGCCGGCGCTGGCCGGGGTGCAGGGCATGCTCCGCCTGCGCAGCGGAGCGGTGCGTGGGGGGCGTCGGGTCCTCGACGCGGCCGGGCGCAGTGCGGCGCGCTGCGCCCTGGCTCTCGCGGCGCTGCTGGGGGTCGTGAATGCCGGTTATGGCTTCGAGGGCAGCGGGCGTCGCTTGGACCGCTTCGCCTTCGAGAGCGCCGATCTGACGCGGTCCGCGCCGCGCCCCGGCGCGCGGAGCACCGCGCCCGAGCGCCGCAATCGCTTCGAGGCGAGCCCGTTGGGAGCGCTTCCGGTTCCGCTGCCCGAACACTTCGTGCTGGGGATCGACGCCACCCGACGACACACGGAGGGGGTCTACCGCACCTACCTTGGCGGCGAGTGGCGTCGCGGCGGCTGGCACCGCTACTACCTGGTGACGCTGCTGCTCAAGGTTCCCGTCGGGACCTGGCTCCTGTTCGGTGTGGCCCTCGCCGCCGCAGCGACGCAGGCTCGCTTCCGCGCCGATGCCACCTCGGAGCTGGTGATCGGGGGCATCCCCGCCGCGACCCTCGCGGCCGTGAGCCTGGGGACCGACGTGAACCTGGGCCTGCGCTACGTGCTGCCGGTGCTGCCGTTCTGGCTGCTCTGGATCGCGCGTCTCGGCCGTGCCGTGGAGCAGCGGGCGCGCTGGCGCTGGATCGTGCCCGCGGCGCTGCTGGCGAACCTGCTCTCCGTGGCTCGCGTCCACCCGCACCACCTCTCCTACTTCAACGAGCCGGCCGGGGGGCCCGAGAACGGCGCGCGGCACCTGCTCGACTCGAACCTGGACTGGGGCCAGGACCTGCTGCTGCTCGACGACTGGCTCCGGCTTCATCGCCCCGGCGTCCCGGTCGGCCTGGCCTACTTCGGCGGCGTCGATCCCGGGATCCTGCCGGCTCAGGGACGCGGCTTCCCCTTCCATCTGGCGCCGCCGGGGCGAGCCGCGGACCTGCGGCTGATGGGGGCCGCCCCCGACGGACGCCTGGCCGCCTGGCTCGGCACGGTGTGGGACCCGAAGCGCACGGGCCGGCGCCCGCTGCGGCGCGAGCTGGAAGCGGCGCTCGGGCTTCCCAGCGGACCCCAGCCGGGGCTCTACGCGATCAGCGTCAACTTCCTGTACGGCTACGCCTACCGCGTGCGGGACGCTGAGGGAAACCTCTGGTATGCGGGGCCCGATGCCTTCGGCTGGCTGCGAACCCTCGAGCCCGTGGGGCGCGCCGGCCATTCGATCTTCTTGTACGAGGTCTCGCTCGAGGAGGCGAAGCGGGCGCGGGCGTCGCTCGGTCTGCCCCCCCTCGAGCACGCACCCGACGCCTGACCGCTGCTTGAGACGGGCGCGCCCTCCGATACCCTCGCGCTCGCCGTGATCTCGCGCGGACGCCTGGTTCGGATCGTCGCGACCCTGTTCGCCGCAGGCGCCCTCGCCTACGTCGCCTTCCCCCTGCTGCGCCTGTGCGGCGGACCCATCGGAACCGCCGACGCCTGGTGGCACCTGAAGATGGGGGAGGTGTACGCGACCCAGGGGCCGTGGCCGGACGGCGATCCGCTGCTCCACACCGCCCACGCGGACGCCCCGGTGCAGCACGAGTGGGCCTTCGACGTGGCCCTGCACGGCGTGGACCGTCACTTCGGGCTGGAAGGAGTGCGCGTGGTCCACGTGCTGGCAGTTGCGGGCATCCTGGCCCTCGCGGCTTCGGCGTTCCGGCGCGAGAGCCGCACGCTCCTCGACGCGTGCTTCGCCACCACCGTCTTCGTGGTCCTGGCCTGGTGGCGGCTCATCCAGCTGCGCCCGGACCTCGTGAGCATCCCCGCCACCCTGCTCTTCCATCGGCTGCTGCTCGAGCGGGAGCGCCCGGCTTCGGCTGCCCGCATCGCGGCGGTGGCCGCACTCCTGCTGGTCTGGGTCAACGCCCATTCGCTGTTCGCCATTGGACCCCTGCTCGGCCTGGCGGCGCTTCTCGGCCTGGCGCTGCGGGCCGGCCTGCGCCGCTGGGCCGGCGCGGCGGTGGGGCCGGGAAGCGAGGCCGCCCAGGCGCGCCGCCTGGGCGCGGCCCTGGTCGTGGGCACGCTGGCGACGCTCGTCAATCCGCGCGGGATCGGACAGCACCTCACCTTCTTCACCTCCTCGCGCGAGGCCGCCATCTGGGCCATCTCCGACGAGTGGATGCACTTCGATCCCTTCGAGTGGCGCGGCTACGGGGACGCGGTGAGCCTGCCCACCTGGATCGCGGCCGACGCGGTGATGCTGACCTTCGCCGTGGCAGCGTGGCTGGCGTTCCGGCGCTTCGTGCGAAGCCCGTCGGCGGAGGGCCTCCGGGCCAGCGACCCCGTGCTGTTCGGACTCGGCGCCGCCGGCGTGGTGGCCGCGCTGGTCTCGGTGCGCTTTCTCTGGATGCTGGTCTTCCCCCTGCTCTTCGTGCTGCGCTTCCGGCGCCTCGTGCTCGCGCCCGGCTCCCGGCCGGGCGTCGCCCTCGCCCCGCTGCTGGCGGTGGTTGCCGTGGCGCTGGCGGCGATCTTCCCGCGCATCGAGGGCTTCCGGGCCCGCGCTGCCCGGGTTCCCTCCACCCTCTCCAGCTACCTGGCCACGTCCTACGACGGGGAGAAGTTCCACGAGGAGGCGGTGCGGTTCCTGGAGGAGACCGGCGTCGAGGGCAACCTGTTCAACGTCTACCCCATGGGCGGCTTCCTCGAGTACCGGGTCGGACCGCGGCTGCGCACCTTCGTGGACGGGCGCACCGAGCACTACCCGGCCGACGTGCTCGAGGATTACTTCCGCATCACGGAGATGCGCGGCACGCGCCCGGGCGAGAGCTTCCTCGACGTGCTGGAGCGGCGCGGCGTGGATCTCTTCGTGGGAGTCGGCCTGCCGAGTCTCATGGCCGGACGCCGCTACACGAGCGCCCATCTGGAGCGCGCGCCGGGCTGGATCCTCGTGTCCCGTTCCCTGCGGCACGGCGTCTACCTGCGCGCGAACGCCCGCAACCGCGAGAACCTGAGCCGCATCGCGGCCTACTACCAGCGGGAGTCGGTGCCCTTCGACCCGGAGCGGGGTCTCGACCCGGGCGAGGTGATCCTGCGGCGGCCGCTCTGGGCGGAAGCCCACGGCATGGTGCCGACGAGCTACGGCGTCCTGGTCGCCGCCACCCGCAGCCCGGACCCAGGGCGGCGCTTCGCGGCGCTGCAGCGCATCGGCCTCGGCTATGCGCTGGTGGGAAGCTACACGGAGCAGCTCCGCATCGAGCGCGAAGCGATCGCCTTGAACCCGCGCAGCCCGGGCCCGCGCCGCCGTCTGGTCTACGGGCTGCTCCGCCTGGATCGTCCGGAGGAGGCCCTCGAGGCGGCGCTCGCCCTCCAGGCTCTCGACCCTCAGGACCCCCTCGCGCATCGTTACGTGAGTGCGGTCCGGGAGTACCTGGCGCGGCGGGGAAGCGACGACCGGGAGGAGGGGCCACCGCAGGCGGTCGTCAACCGGCTTCCCCTGGTTTGAGGCCGCGGGTGGTAGGCTTGCGCCGGGAGGAGAGCGCGTGACGCCGAGCCCGCCGCCGCGCGAGCTGGACACGGGGACCGAGCACCTGCGGGCCCGGGTCGAGGAGCGCGTGGGCGTCCTCACCCTGAACCGGCCCGAGGCCCGCAACGCCCTCTCGCTGCAGATGAAGCAGGCTCTGCGCAGTCTGGTTCCCCGGCTCGGCGAAGATCCGGAAGTGGGCTGTCTCCTGCTGACGGGCGCCGGCCGGGCCTTCTGTGCCGGCGGCGACACCAAGCTGATGGCCCAGGGGCCGCCGCCCTCGCGCGAGGACCGCCTGCGGCTGCTGCACCAGGAGCACGAGGTGCCGGCGGCGCTGCACGCCCTGGCCAAGCCGGTGGTGGCGGCGCTGCCGGGCCCGGCTGCGGGCGCGGGGCTCTCCCTGGCCCTGGCCTGCGACATCCGCATCGCCGCGGAGAGCGCGTTCGTCACCACGGCGTACGTGCGCCTGGCTCTCTCCGGCGACTATGGAGGCAGCTGGTTCCTGACCCGCCTGGTGGGCCCCGCCCGCGCGCGGGAGCTCTACTTCACGTCGGATCGCGTCGGCGCCCGGGAGTGCGAGCGCCTCGGGATCGTGAACCGGGTCGTCCCGGACGAACGGCTCCAGGAGGAGGCCTGGGCCCTGGCGCGTCGCCTGGCCGCCGGCCCGCCCGTCGCGCTCCGCTACATGAAGGACAATCTGAACCGGGCGTTGCAGGACGACCTGGAGACCTGCCTCGCCCTCGAGGCCGAGCGCATGGTGGACAGCGCCTTCACCCCGGACCACCGCAAGGCCGCGGGGGACCGAGGGGGAGGTTCTTGACGAATCGACTTCTCCTCGAGGGTCTCTACCAGAGGCGACAGGGGTGAAGGGAAGGTCAAGTCGTCAGGAACGTCCCCGAGACCGAGGAGACCCCGATGGCTTCCGAGACGATCCAGCTCGAGTACGACGGGCCGCTGGCGATCATGAGCAACAACCGGCCCGAGAAGCACAACGCCGCCAACGACGAGATGGACGCGCGGCTGTGGGAGATCCTGGAGGAGCTGCACCGCCGGGAGGGGCTGCGGGCGGTGGTCTGGCGCGGCAACGGGCCGTCCTTCTCCTCCGGCCGCGACGTGACCGAGCTCGGCGTGCGCCAGGACGACGCGGGCCACCTCGATTTCATCGAGCGCGGGCACCGCGGCGCGCGCCGCCTGCTCACCCTCCCGGCGCCGGTGGTGGTGGCCCTCAAGGGCTGGGTGATCGGGGGATCCTTCGAGCGGGCGCTGCTCTGCGATCTGCGCGTGGCCGGCGAGAGCGCCAGGATGCGGCTGCCGGAGATCCTCCATGGGGTCGTTCCGGACTCAGGCGGGACGGCACGGCTCCTCCAGATGGCGGGTCACGGGCTCGCCGCCGACCTGGCCCTGACGGGTCGGGTGATGACCGCGGAGGAGGCGCTGCGCCACGGCGTCGTCTCGCGCGTCGTGCCCGACGAGAGGCTGGACGAGACCGCCCTGGAGATCGCCCGCGCCATCGCCGGCGCACCGGCCTTCACGGTGCGCATGTTCCGCCGCACGCTCGCCCGCCTGGCGGACCCCCTGGTGGAGCGCTCCCTGGGCGAGGAGGCGCTCACCCAGTCGCTGGTCTTCGGCTCGCGCGACTACGCGGAGATGAAGGCGGCCCGCGCCGAGCAGCGCGAGCCGAGCTACCAGGGCCGTTGACCCTCCGCACTCTAGGGCCGCGCGCTCCAGGCGCGGGGCCCGAGCTGCGCGTGCAGCTCGCCCTGAACCTCCTCGACCCACGCGCAGCCGCGCGGGCGTGTCTCGCGGGGATCGATCAGGTCGTGCACGCCGAAGTCTCCGGCGCGCGGAAAGATCGACTGCGCCGCCGCCAGCTCCTCCTCGAGCTCGCGCCGACGCGCCTCGGGGTCCGGCGCGGCGGCGATCTCGCGGCGGAAGGCGAGCGCCACGCCCCCCTCCACCGGCAGCGCGCCGCTCTCCGCCGACGGCCAGGCCAACACCGTCGCCCGGGGCCCCACGTGCGCCCCCACCGCCACCCCGAACGCCTTGCGCACGACGACCGCCAGCCAGGGAACCCGGCTCTGGGCCACCGCAAAGATCGCCTCCATGCCGAAGCGGATCGTGGCCTCGCGCTCCGCCTCGGTGCCGATCATGAAGCCGGGCTCGTCCACGAAGCTCACCACGGGCAGGTGGAAGGCGTCGCAGGTCTCCACCCAGCGGCGCACCTTGCGCGCACCCCGGGCCGTCATGGCGCCGCCCTCGTGATGGCAGTCGTTGGCGAGGACTCCGACCGGATGCCCGGCCAGGCGGGCGAGCCCGGTGATCTGGCTGCGTCCGTAGAGCGGCGACGTCTCGAAGAAGGAGCCCGGGTCCACCACCAGCTCCACCAGGCGACGCATCTTGTAGGCGCGACGCCGGCTGCGGGGCACCAGGGAGAGCAGTTCCTCCTCACGCCGATCGGCCGGGTCGTCCGCCGGGCGGACGGGCGGCGCCTCGCCCACGTGGCTGGGCAGGTAGCCGAGGAAGCTGCGGATCTGGCGGAAGGCGTCCGCCTCGTCGTCGGCCCCGTTGTCGACCACGCCGCTGCGCAGGTGCACCTCGGCGCCGCCGAGCTCCTCCTTGGTGACGCGACGGCCGAGGGCCCGCTCCACCAGCAGTGGCCCGGCGGTCAGCACCTGGGCGGTCTTCCGGGTCATGAGCGAGAAGTGCGACGCCACCAGCCGGGCGGCGGGAAAGCCCGCCACGGGACCGAGAGCCGCGCACACCACCGGCACCGAGGCAAGGGCCTCCACGCACAGGCGGTTCAGGGGCGAATCCGAGACCAGGTCGTAGCCGGAGCGGCCCCGCACCCCGCTCGCCCCCTCCACCGAGGCGCCACCCCCTTCCAGGAGGCGGACCAGGGGCACCCGCCGCCGGATGGCCAGCTCGTCGGCGAACTGGGCCTTGCGCAGGCCGGCCGGCCCGTAGGCGCCCCCGCGCAGGGTAAAGTCGTCGCCCGCCACCACGCAGGGCCGGCCGTCCACACGGGCCAGGCCCACCACCAGGTTGGCCGGCGTGAAGCCCTCGGCGCCGGGCTCCCCGTGGCCGGCGACCTCCCCGTACTCCCGGAAGCTCCCCGGATCGACCAGGGCCTGGACGCGCTCCCGGACGCTCAGGCGACCCTTCTCGTGCTGACGGGCGACGGCTTCGGGGCCGCCCTGCTCCCGGGCCCGGGCCCGGCGGCGCTCGATCTCGTCCACCTCGGGCTTCCAGCTCACGCGGGCACGATACCACGGCGAAAACCGCCACTTGCCGGAGCGCACAGAGTGTGGGAAAGTGCCAACCCCCGAGAAGTGCGCCCATCCCTTCCCCGGGCCATCGAATCTGCACCCGCTGACGAGGGATCTCGCCATGCCCCCGGAACTCCGCACCGGGCTCCTCGGAGCCTGCGCCGCCTTCCTGCTCGCCGTTCCCGCCTCCGCCAACGCCCCCTCGTTCATCACCTTCGAGACGGGACCGGTGCGACCCCTCGCCCTCGCACCGGGCGGCGGGCACCTGTTCGCGGTCAACACGCCGGACGCCCGGCTGGAGATCTTCCGGGTCGGTCCAGGCGGCATCGCCCACGAAGGCTCGGTGTCCGTGGGCCTCGAGCCCGCGGCGGTGGCCGCCCGCACCGACGACGAGGTCTGGGTGGTGAACCACCTCTCGGACAGCGTGAGCATCGTGGACGTGCGAGCGCGTCGCGTGGTGCGCACGCTGCTCGTGGGCGACGAGCCCCGCGACATCGTTTTCGCCGCGGGACGCGCCTTCGTCACCACGGCACACCGCGGACAGCATCGGACGCACCCGTCGATCGCTCACGTTCCCGGGGCGGGCGACCCGAAGCTCACCACGCCGGGAGTGCCACGAGCGGACGTCTGGGTGTTCGACGCGGCTCGCCCGGGCCCAGGACCGGGCGGCACGCCGCTGCGCATCGTGGAGCTCTTCGGCGACACCCCCCGCGCCCTGGCCGTGAGCCCGGACGGCCGCACCGTCTACTCTGCGGTCTTCCACTCCGGGAACCAGACCGCCACCGTGCCGGAAGGAGCCGTTTGCGACGGCTTCGAGCCCTGGGAGCCGTGCCAGGTGCGAGAGGTCGCCATGCCCGGCGGCAATCCCGGTCCCGCCGAGAGCCACGACGGCACCCCCGCCCCCGAGGTGGGACTGATCGTGAGGGTCGCGGACGGTCACTGGAAGGACGAGCTGGGCCGCGTCTGGGACGCGGCCGTCCCCTTCCGTCTGCCAGACCTGGACGTCTTCGCCCTCGACGCGTCCTCCCTGGAGCCGAAGCGCTCCTACCCGCACGTCGGGACCGTCCTGTTCAACATGGTCACCAATCCCCGGACCGGCGCGCTCTACGTCTCCAACACCGAGGCCCGCAACGAAGTGCGCTTCGAGGGGGCGGGTGAAGCCGGGGGGAGCACGGTGCAGGGGCGTCTGCACGAGGCACGCATCACCGTGATCGCGGAGGGCGGCGTGCGACCACGACATCTGAACAAGCACATCGACTACGACGCACGGCCAGCACCGGCGGGCATGAAGGAGCACAGCCTGGCCACCCCCGTCGACATGGTCGTGAGCCGCGACGGGAAGACCCTCTACGTGGCGGCCTTCGGCTCGCGCAAGGTTGGCGTCCTGCCCACGGCTGCCCTCGAGGACGACAGCTTCGACCCCAGGCTCCTGAGCGCCCGCTACATCGCGCTGGGCGAGGATCCCGACGACCTCGTGACCGGCGGCGGGCCGAGCGGCCTTGCCCTGGACGAGCCCCGCGGCCGCCTCTACGTGCTGACCCGCTTCGACAACGCGGTGGCGGTGGTGGACCTGGCGGCGCGTTCGGTGGTGCAGCGGGTGGCGCTCTCCCACGCAGAGCCCGCCTGGGTGGTGGAAGGACGTCCCTTCCTCTACGACGCTCGCTTCTCGTCCAGCAACGGGGAGGCGTCCTGCGCCAGCTGCCACGTGTTCGGCGACCTGGACAGCCTGGCCTGGGATCTCGGCGACCCGGACGCGGAGGTCGGCTTCAACCCGATGCCGATCCGGCTGGGCGGACTCATCGAGTTCGTGCAGCGGCTCCCCGGCAGCGGCGGCTTGTTCACGATCATCAATGGCACTGGGGGCCTGCGCGACTTCCACCCCATGAAGGGACCCATGACCACGCAGACCCTGCGCGGCATGGTGAATAGCGGCCACATGCACTGGCGCGGAGACCGGGCGGATGGCTTCTTCGGCCTGGACGACCCGAACACCAACGATGCGGAGCTCTCCTTCAAGAACTTCATCGTGGCCTTCCCGGGCCTGCTGGGGAGCGAGAAGGTGCTGACGGATCCGGAGCTGCAGCGGGGCATGCAGGCCTTCACGGACTTCACCCTGGAGATCACCCTACCCCCGAACCCGGTGCGGGCCCTGGACAACTCGTTGAACTCCGAGCAGGCGGCCGGACGTGAGTTCTACATGGGTGGGCCGGACCCGGACTTCCCCCACTTCTCCGACGGCGTTCCCTCCCAGATCCTGAGCACCCTGGTGGGAGGCGAGCCCACCGCCTTCACCTGCAACGACTGCCATCGGCTGGATCCGGCCCGGGGCCACTTCGGCACCGACGGCGCGGCGAGCTTCGAGGCCGAGCAGCAGATCCTCAAGATTCCGCACCTGCGCAACTTGTATCAGAAGGTCGGGATGTTCGGACACGCGGCGGTGCCCTTCTTCGACGTGGGGGACAACGGCTTCCAGGGCGACCAGGTGCGCGGCTTCGGCTTCCTCCACGACGGCAGCACCGACACCATGTTCCGCTTCCTGCACGCCACCGTGTTCTCCCGGGACGCGTTCCGGATCGAGGGCCCGATCGGAAACCTGCTGGGCGTCGACTTCGACCGCGTCGGTTTCCAGGATGACGAGCAACGGCGCGAGATGGAGAGCTTCATGTTCGCCTTCGACACGGATCTCGCCCCTGTGGTGGGTCAACAGGTGACGCTCAGCGCGGACAACGCCGAGGCCGTGGGCTCGCGCATCGACCTGCTGCTCGAGCGCTCGCAGACGCCCTTCGTCTCGAAGATCCTGGGTGAGGGCGCCGCCGAGTGCGACCTGGTGGTGAAGGGCAGCCCGGAAGGCCAGCCGCGCGGCTGGCTGCACGAGGGCAACGGCGTGTTCCGGTCCGACGACGGCGGCAGCACCGACGCAGCGGAGCTGCGCCGGCTCGCCCGGCGGGCGCCGCTCACCTGGACCTGCGTGCCGCCGGGTTCCGGCCGCCGCATGGCCATCGACCGGGACGAGGACGGGCGCCTGGACGCGCGTGACAACTGCCCCGCCGCGGCGAACGATGCCCAGACGGATCGGGACGCGGACGGCGTGGGCGACGTCTGCGACCGCTGCCCGGCGCTGGCGGACGCGGACCAGCTGGACACGGACGCCGACGGGGTCGGCGACGTCTGCGACCACCGCTGCCCGGGCCTCGGACCCACGACCCTCGAGCGGCTGGTGAGGAGCTCCGGACGCCCGGGGAATCCGGTCCAGATCCGGGGCACGGGCTTCGGGCCGCGGGTCCAGGTCTGGTTCGGGAACGAGCGCTCGCCGGAGGTGCGGGTGCTGGGCCCCGGCCGGCTGCTCGCCACGGTTCCGGACGCGACGCCCGGTCCGCGTGCGGTGCGGGTCGTGAATCCCGAAGGCTGCCGCTCCCCGGAGACGCTCCCCTTCACGATCCAGCCGCGCCCCGGCTCGTCCGGCAAGCCGCATGCCCCTGGACCTGCGTGAACTCGTCGCGCCGGGCCACACGGCGCTCCTGACCCAGGAGTGCCAGCGGGGCGTCGCGGGCGACCTCTCGGCCCTGCCGGAGCTGGCGGAGGCGGCCCGCGCCGTGCTTCCGCACGTCGGCCAGCTGGTCCGGGGGGCGCGCGCGGCCGGCGTCCGGGTGATCCACTGCACGGCGGAGCGGCGTTCCGACGGCCTGGGCGCCAATGCGAACGCGCGCATCTTCCAGTACATGGCCCGAGCCGGAACCAAGCTCCTGCCCGGCTCGCCGGCCGCCGAGCTCGTGCCGGAGATCGAGGCGGCGGCCTCGGATCTCGTCCTGCCGCGACTGCACGGCCTGTCGCCCTTCCACGCCACGGAGCTCGACCCGATCCTGCGCAACCTGGGCGTGCGAACGGTCGTCGCGGTGGGCGTGTCCGTGAACGTGGCGATCCAGAACCTGGCCTTCGACGCGGTGAACGCCGCCTACCAGGTGGTGATCCCGCGCGACGCAGTGGCGGGCTTCCCGCCGGAGTACGCCGAGGCGGTCTTCCAGCACACCCTCGGCGCCGTGGCGACGCTCGTGACCACCGCCGAGCTGCTGGCCGCCTGGAGGCCGTAGCGGCGGTCTCGGCGCGAGGACCCCTGGGGTGGGCGCCGAGGCGTGGTTGAGCCGCTTGCGGCGCGGGCGGCGGGCCTCAGTGCGGGCGCTTGGGCTCGAAGCGGATCGGCATCGACTCCCAGCCCTGCACGAACTCCGTGCGCAGGCGCCGGAGGCGGTCCTCCTGCACTTCGTAGTCGGGCATCTGCCGCAGCATCACCTCGAGGCACAGCTTGCCCTCCATGCGGGCGAAGTGGGCCCCGAGGCAGGAATGGATGCCGTGGCCGAAGGAGAGGATGCGCCGGGCGCGCCGCTGCACGTCGAAGACGTCCGGGTCCGGAAACTCCCGGTCGTCGCGGTTGGCGGAGGCGAACAGGAACAGCACCACCTGGCCCTTGCGCAGGGTCTGGCCGTGGAGCGTAACGTCGCGCAGCAGGGTGCGGCCCAGGAACTGGGTGGGCATGTCGTAGCGGAGGATCTCGTTGAAGGCGTCGGGCAGCAGCGCCGGGTCCTTGGCGCAGGCGGCCCGCTGGTCCGGGTGCTGGAAGAGCCGGTAGACGCCGTTCGAGAATACCTTGGGGAAGGTCTCCGAGCCGCCGATCATGAGCATCGAGAGGTGCGAGGCGATCTCCGGGTCGGCGAGCGGGCGCCCGCCCACCTCGGCGGCCAGGAAGGCGCTCACCACGTCCTCCCGGTCGCCCGCGGCGCGGCGCCGCTCCCTCACCAGCTGCTCGAAGTAGGCGTTGAGCTCCATGGCCGCCGCGACCCCGTCCTCGGTCATGCCCTCGACACCCTCCTCCCGGGCGAAGAAGCGGTCCACGAGCCCCTTCAACATGGGGCCATCCTCGAGGGGGAAGCCGTTGGCCAGGCACGCCACGTTCACCGAGACCCGGGACGCCACCTCCCCGAAGACGTCGCACTGGCCCCGGGGCGCCACCGCGCCGAAGGCCTCCTCCACGAACTCGCGGATCTTCGCCTCCAGGGAGGCGACCCGGCCGGGCGTGAAGAACTTGCGGATCTGGGCGCGAAGCTCCGTGTGGGCCGGCGGGTCCATCAGGTTGAGCATGGGGGTCACGGGCTGGATCCGGGTCAGCAGCTGGCCTGGCGTCGTCCCCTGGGCGGTGGAGTAGGACTCCCCGTCCATGGACGCGTTCCAGACGTCCTCGAAGCGCGAGAGCGCCCAGCAGTCCCAGCGCTCGACGTGATGGCAGGGCGACTCGTCGCGCAGCCGTTTGTAGACCGGGTGGGGATCCTGCATCACTTGCGGGGAGAAGGGGTCGTAGTCCACCGACATCGGGTCTCTCCGGGGGCGTCCATGCCACGGGCGGCGCGGGCGCGGTAAGGTTTCGAGACGCAGCGTATCGTAGTGCGGCCGGGCCGATCCCGCCCCTGCCTGGGGACGGCCGGCCGCGGGGAGGCGCCGGTGCGCATCGGGATCACGATCTTCGCCACGGACCGGAGCATGAGTCCGCTGGAGCTGGCCCGGGAAGCCGAGGCGCGGGGCTTCCACTCCCTCTACCTGCCGGAGCACACCCACATCCCGGTGAGCCGGCGCACGCCGCCGCCCACCGGCGAGGCGGAGCTGCCCGAGGAGTACAGACGCACCCTGGACCCCTTCGTGACCCTCGCCGCGGCGGCGGCCGTGACGGAGCGCATCCGGCTCGGCACGGGCATCGCGCTGGTGGCCCAGCACGACCCCATCAACCTGGCCAAGCAGGTGGCCACGCTCGACTGGCTCTCCGGCGGACGGGTCGTACTCGGCATCGGCTTCGGCTGGAACCGGGAGGAGATGCAGGACCACGGCGTGGATCCGCGTCGGCGCCGGGCGCTCGTGCGCGAGAAGGTGCTCGCCATGCAGGCGCTCTGGAGCCAGGAGGTAGCGGAGTACCAGGGCGAGTGGGTGCGCTTCGAGCCGAGCTGGGCCTGGCCCAAGCCGCTGCAGCAACCGCATCCGCCGCTCCTGATCGGCGGCGCCGCTGGCCCGACCCTGTTCGCGCACGTGGCCGAGTACGCCGACGGCTGGATGCCCGTGGGCGGCTCGGGTCTCAAGCAAGCGCTCCCGCGCCTGCGGCACGCCTTCGAAGAGCGCGGCCGCGACCCCGACGCGCTGCGCGTCGTGCCCATGGGGGTCGTCCCGGATCCCGGCAAGCTCGCCTACTACGCCGAGCTCGGCGTCAGCGAAACGGTGCTGCGCGTTCCCTCCGCGCCGCGCGACGCGGTGCTCCCGGTGCTCGACGACTACGCGCGGCATGTCTAGCGAGGAGCGAGAGCCGAGGGGCGCAGGCACGCGGGAGCGCTAGCGCAGCTTCGCCACGATCTCCCGGCCGAAGCGTGCCACCGCCTCGGCCCAGGCGGCGCGCGAATCCGCGGGCAGCACCACCGTGAGCCAGGTGACACCCAGGGCGGAGAGCTCCGCCGCGCTGTCGAGGAAGCGGGTCGGCTCCACGCGACCCGACGAGTCGCGGTCGAGGCCGAAGGGGACGAAGCAGACGTCGAGGGGCTGCGTCCGCCCCACGCTCTCGGCGTGGGCGCGCAGGTAGGCCAGGCGCTCCGCCAGGTCCGCCACGCTCTCGAGCGGAGCAGTGCGCAGGTGGGGCGCCGTCCTGGCGGCGGTCGGGAAGGGCATCCAGCCGTCGCCGAGCTCGACCGCCCGCCGGATGGCCCGGCGGCTGTTGCCCCCCACCCAGACGGGCGGATGGGGCTTCTGACGGGGGCGCGGCAGCATGGTGTTCCCGGCCGCCGCAAAGCCGCGTCCCTGGAAACGGACCCCTTCCTCGGTCCAGGCCCGCTTCAGGGCCCGGATGCCCTCGTCGATGGCCTCGTTGCGCACCTCGAAGTCGGCGCCCAGGGCGGCAAACTCGCTCTTCAGGTAGCCGGCCGCGACCCCCAGCACGAGACGTCCGCCCGAGAGGACGTCGAGGGTGGCGGCGGCCTTCGCCACCAGGAAGGGGTTGCGGTAGGCGAGCACCAGGACGTGGGTCTGGAGGCGCAGGCGCGTCGTGGCGGCGGCGGCGAAGGAGAGCGCCACGAAGGGATCCAGCGCGTGGTGCCCCCCGGCCGCGAGCCAGCGGTCGCCCGGGAAGGGATGGTCCGTGACGAAGCAGGCGTCGAAGCCCGCCGCCTCGGCCGCCCGCGCCATCTCCGCCACCGCCCCGGCCGTGAGGAACTCGTCCGGGCGATCCACCCGATCCGTGGGCAACTGCACCGAGAAGCAGAGCGGGGGACGTTCTCGACTGATTGACTCTTCGGAAGCCACCTGGGTCATGCTGATCCGCGCTGCCGGGCAGTCGATTCATCGACAACGGCCGGGTTTGCCTTTTCGGGAGGCCTCGGCGAGCATAACCTACCGAGTTTGCGAAAAGTCAGTCAGTCGAGAACGTCCCCATGGATCTGCGTTACTCGGAGTCGGACGAGCGGTTTCGCGGCGAGCTGCGCAAGTGGTTGGCGGAGGCGGTCCCCGCCCACGGGCCGCCGCCCCCGGCCCACGACTGGGCCGCACGGCGCGCCTACGACACCGGCTGGCAGCGCAAGCTCCACGACGCCGGCTATGCCGGCATCCACTGGCCCACCGAGTACGGCGGTCGCGGCGCCTCGCCCACGGAGCAGCTGGTCTACCACGAGGAGATGGCCCGGGCCGGCGCGCCCTACATCGGGGTGAACTTCGTCGGCATGCTGCACGGCGGCCCGACGCTCGTCGCCGAGGGCACACCCGAGCAGAAGGCGCGCCACCTGCCGCGCATCCTGCGCGGCGAGGAGGTCTGGTGCCAGGGCTTCTCGGAGCCTGGCGCCGGCTCGGACCTGGCCGCGCTCCAGACCCGTGCGGTACGCGACGGCGACGACTACGTCGTGACCGGCCACAAGGTCTGGTGCTCCTTCGCCCAGGTGGCGGACTTCGGCGAGCTCCTGGTGCGGACGAACCCGGAAGTGCCCAAGCACCAGGGCATCACCTGGCTCGTCCTGCCCATGGATCGGCCCGGCATCGAGATCCGACCGCTCCCGACCCTGGCCGGCGAAGGGGAGTTCAGCGAGGTGTTCCTGGAAGGCGTGCGCGTCCCGGTGGCGAACCGTGTGGGTGCCGAGAACGACGGCTGGCGCGTCACGAACGTGACGCTCCGCTTCGAGCGCGGCACCGCCTTCGCCATGGAGATCATCCAGCTCGGGGAGTTCGTGGCGGGCCTGGCACGCGTCGCGAAGCGGGTCACCCGTCACCACGCGCCGGCCTGGGAGGACGCGGGGCTGCGTCGCGAGATCGGCCGCGCCGCCGCGGAGGTGGATGCCCTGTGGGCCATGGTGAAGCTCTCGGTCTGCAAGGCCAGCGCAACGGGCGTCCCCGGCCTCGAGGGATCCGCCGTGAAGCTCCACTACAGCGAGCTCTACCAGCGAGTGACGGAGCTCGGGCTTCGGCTCCTCGGCCGCGCGGCCCTGTCCCGGGACGACGTGGCCGGCCTTCCCGTGAAGCCCCTGCTGTTCGAGGCCCTCAAGTCCCTGAACGCGACCATCGCCGCGGGCACCTCCCAGATCCAGCGCAACATCGTCGGGGAGCGCATCCTCGGCCTCCCGCGGGAGCCGCGGGCCCGTTCGTGACTGATTGACTTTTCGGACGGGGTCGATGAGCATGGCTTCACTTCTCGGCGAAAAGTCGATCAGTGAAGAACGTCCCCGGAGCGGGCGATGGACTTCCGGCTGAGCCAGGACCAGGAGGCGCTGCGCGAGGGAATCCGCGTCTTCTGCGCGGGGCGTTTTCCGACCGAGCGGCTTCCGGAGCTCGGCAAGCAGGGGACCCTGGACCGGGAGCTCTGGCGCGAGCTCGCCGAGATGGGCGTCTTCTCCTTGCGGCGGCCGGAGCAGGAAGGAGGCGTCGGGCTCGGCTGCGCCGAAGCCGTGCTGGTCTTCGCCGAGCTGGGACGACGTCTCGTGCCGGGCCCGCTGGTATGGACGCAGCTCGCGGCGGAGTGGCTTCCACCGGCGGCGTCGGGCGAGCGGGTCGTGACGGGCCTCGACCGGGCGAACGGGGAGCCACACCTCGTCGAGCACCTGGCAGTGGCGGACGCGGTACTCGTGCTCCGGCAAGACGGGGTCCATCGCGTGGATCCCCAGACGCTCCGCGCCGAGGCCGTGGCGACGCCCCTCGACCCGCTGACCCCCGTGCACCACGTCCTCGAGCTCGCCGCCGGCGAGCGCCTGGCCGGCCCCGAGGCGGCGACCCGCCTGCGCCTGGAGGGCGCGGCCCTGGCGGCGGCCCAGCTCCTCGGCATCGCCGAGGCCACCCAGGAGCTGGCCACCGCCTACGCCTCGCAGCGCCACCAGTTCGGACGCGCCATCGGCTCCTTCCAGGCGGTGAAGCACCTGCTGGCGGACGCCTACGTGCGCCAGGAGCTGGCGCGGGCCGCGGTCTACGCGGCGGGGGCCACACTGGACGACCCGGAGGTCGGCGACGTGGCGCGGGCCGTCTCGGCCGCCAAGCTCGTGGCCGGGGAGGCCGCCCTCGCCAACGCCCGTACCTGCATCCAGGTGCACGGAGGCATGGGGTACACCTGGGAGGTCCCGGCGCACTTCTATCTGAAGCGGGCCTGGGTGCTGGAGAACGCCTTCGGGACCGCGGCCCACCACGCCGACGACGTGGCCACCGGCCTGGCGACGCGCGCCTGAGCGACCGCCCGGTCGGCCCTGAGCGGGCGCCTCCCCCGACCTTTTTGACGCCCCTCCGGACTTCCGATACGTTGCGTATCGAAAAGCCGGCGCCCGGGAGCGCCGGCCCGGAGGCGGGGGCAGGGGAGCGGGCGATGGCGATCCTCGACGGCAAGGCCGCCGTGGTGACGGGCAGTGGGCGCGGCATCGGACGCGGCCACTGCCTCCAGCTGGCGGCCCAGGGCGCCGCCGTGGTCGTGAACGACGTGGACGAGGCCGAGGCCCGCAAGGTCGCCGACGAGATCGCGGCCCAGGGCGGTCGAGCCATCCCGAACGGCGACGACGTGGCCAGCCGGGAGGGCGCCCGTCGTCTCGTCGCCCAGTGCGTGGACGAGTTCGGTGCCATCCACGCGCTGGTGAACAACGCCGGGAACGCCCGCGACCGCTCCTTCCTCAAGATGAGCGACGACGAGTTCGAAGCCGTCTTCCGTGTGCACGTGCTCGGCACCTTCCGCTGTGGTCAGGAGGCGGCGCTCCGCATGCGCGACCAGGGCAGCGGCGGCGCCATCGTGAACACGGTCTCGGCAGCCCACTTCGGGAACTTCGGGCAGACGAACTACGCGGCCGCCAAGGGCGCGATCGCGTCCATGACCTACACCTGGGCCGTCGAGCTGGCGCGCTACGGAATCCGCGTGAACGCCATCAGCCCCCTGGGCACCACGCGCATGTCCGAGACCGCGCAGGCCACGGGTCCGGACGGAAGACCGCTGGAGTTGCCCTTCATCGACCCGACTTTGAATGGGCCCTTCGTGGCCTACCTGTGCAGCGACGAGGCGGACTGGATCACCGGCCAGGTCTTCGGAACCGGCGGCGAGCGCGTGGTCGTCCTCGAGCAGCCGCGCTACGGAACCGGCATGTTCCGGTCCGGCGGCTGGCCGGTGGAGGAGCTGCGCCGGCACTTCCGGACCCAGCTCGGCGACAAGCTGGAGCCCTTCGGCCTGATGAAGCGGCCCTATGCCTTCCACGGCGGCGTGAAGCCGCACAAGAGCTGATGCCCGGCATCGTCTCGTACGGGGCCTACGTGCCGCCCACCCGGCTCGGCCTCTCCGCCCGGGCCGGCCGGCCGGCCCGGGAGGGCGAGCCCGAGAAGGCCGTGGCCTGGAGCGACGAGGACGCCGTCACCATGGGGGTGGCGGCGGCGCGGAACTGCCTGACGGGCTTCGCGCGCGACGAGATCGACGCGCTCTTCTTCGCCACCACGAGCCATCCCTTCCGCGAGAAGCAGACGGCAGCCTTGGTGGCAAGGGCCCTCGGCATGCGCCGCGACGTGCGCACCGTGGACCTGGCCGGCTCGCTGCGAGCCGGTCTGGGAGCGCTGCGCAGCGCCGCCGATGCGGTGGCAGCAGGCTCGGCGCTTCGCGCTCTGGTGGTAGCGAGCGATTGCCGCATGGCGGCGCCCGGCTCGCCCCTGGAACGAAACCTGGGCGACGGCGCCGCCGCCTTCCTGCTGGGCGAGCGAGACGCGATCGCCACCCTCGACGCGGCCCACGCGGTGGCGGACGAGATCGTGGACGTCTGGCGCGGCGTGGGCGACCGCTTCGTGCACGCCTGGGAGGAGCGCTTCGTCCTTCAGGAGGGCTACCTGCCGCGCAGCGTCGAGGCGGTGCAAGGACTCCTCGAAAGGACGGGGGCGGACGCCTCGGCCTTCGCGCGGGTCGCGCTCTACGCGCCGGACGCGCGTAGCCACGCGGGCGTGGCGCGCGCCCTCGGTCTGCGGGGCGAGCAGCTGGTGGACCCCCTGTTCGGCAGGCTCGGCAACGCCGGCTGCGCCTTCGCACCGCTGCTGCTGGCCTCGGCCCTGGAAGCGGCGCGCCCTGGCGAGCGCCTGCTGGTCGTGGGCTACGGCGACGGCGCCGAGGCGCTGGCCGGCACCACGACCGCGCACCTGGAGAAGCTCGGCCCGCGTCGTGGCGTGGCCTGGCACCTGGCGCGGCGGCGCCCGGTCCGAAGCTACGCGCACTACCAGCGCTCCCGCGACCTCGAAGCCGCAGAGTGGGAGCGCGGTGGCGACCCGGGCCTCTCCGCCACCGTCCACTTCCGCGAGCGCGACGAGGATCTGGCCCTGACCGGCCAGAAGTGCCGGCGCTGCGGCGCCGTCCAGTTTCCGAAGCAGCGGGTCTGCGAGACCTGCTTCGCCAAGGACGACTTCGACCCCCATTCCTTGGCGGAGCGCACCGGCCGGGTGGTCACCTGGACCTTCGATCATTTCTTCCCGACCCCCGAGCCACCCACCATCGTGACGGTGAGCGAGGTAGACGGCGCCCGGCTCCACCTCCAGCTCGTGGACACGAGGCCCGAGGACGTGCGCCCCGGCCTGCCCGTGGCGTTCAGCTTCCGCCGCATCCACGAGGTGGGCGGGCGTCCCAACTACTACTGGAAGGCGATCCCGCTTCCCGAGTGAGGCTCCCATGCGCGAGGACGCGATCCGCGACCAGGTGGCCGTCGTCGGCGTAGGCTGCTCCCAGTTCGGCGAGAACTGGGACCAGAGCCCCGCCGACATGATCGTCGACGCCGCCTACGAAGCCTACGCCGACGCCGGCATCGAGAAGCCCCAGGAGCAGATCGACGCGGTCTTCACCGGCTCGATCTACTCGAACAAGGGGCCCCACGAGTGCAGCGACGCCCTCAAGCTCTGGAAGCCGGTCACCCTGGTCTCCAACTACTGCGCTACGGGCACCGACGCCTTCCGCTGCGGCGTGATGTCCATCGTGGCCGGCATCTACGACGTGGTCCTGGTGGTGGGCTACGACAAACCCAAGGACCGCGGCGTGGCTGGCCCCAGCGTGGTGATGAGCCAGGTGCGCGACCTGCCCCAGACGCCCGCCGGCTGGTTCTCACTCTGCGCCGCCACCTACTTCGAGAAGTACGGCGCCGGGCGCGAGGACCTGGCCCGCATCGCGGTCAAGAACCACCACAACGGGACGCTGGCGCCGAAGTCCTTCCTGAAGCGCGAGATCACCGTGGAGGACGTGCTCACTGCGCGCATGATCTCCTGGCCCTTCGGACTCTACGACTGCGCGGCCCAGACCGACGGGGCGGCCGCGGCGATCCTGGTGCGGGCGGACCAGGCGAGGCGCTTCCGGAACGACCCGGTCCTGGTGAAGGCCGTGACGGTCTGGGCGGGCCCGAATCCCCAGAAGGACCCGGGCCACGACTTCCTGTCCTGGAAGCCCACGGTCCACGCGGCCCGGGAGGCCTACCGGCAGGCAGGGATCACGGATGCGCGCCGCGCAATCGACGTGGCCCAGGTCCACGACTGCTTCACCCTGACCGAGCTGCTCTCCTACGAGGACCTCGGCTTCTGCGAGAAGGGCGCCGCGAAGGAGCACATCGCGGGCGGCACTTTCGCGCTGGAAGGCGAGCTTCCGGTCAACACCGATGGCGGACTCAAGAGCTTCGGGCACCCGACCGGCGCCACCGGCGTGCGCATGATCTACGAGAACGTGCTCCAGCTCCAGGGACGGGCGGGAGGGCGGCAGGTGAAGGATCCTGGCCTGGCGCTCAGCCACAACATCGGCGGCCACCCCACGGCCTGCGGCATCGCGATCCTCGGCGCGTCCTGACCGGGGAGGAGGGGCGATGGAGTTCGAGACGATCCGTTACGACAAGCAGGAGCGCGTCGCCACGCTCACCCTGAACCGCCCAGCACGCCACAACGCCTTCGACCTCCGCATGGCCCGGGAGCTGACCCGGGCCTGGCAGGCGGTGAAGCGGGACCCGGAAGTCGTGTGCGCGATCGTGACGGGGGCGGGCAACCGGGCCTTCTGCACCGGAGCGGACGTGGCGGACGTGGCAGCGGGCGAGGCCGGCGAGAGCCCGGCGGACTGGCGCGACTCGCCCTGGCTGCGCCTGACGGCCATCCAGAACCGCTGCTGGAAGCCCGTCGTCACGGCCGTGAACGGGATGTGCTGCGGCGGCGGCCTGCACTTCGTGGCGGACAGCGACCTGGTGCTCGCCTCCGAGACCGCGACCTTCTTCGACACCCACGTGAAGGTCGGGCTCGTGTCCGGGCTCGAGCCCGTGGGGCTCACGCGGCGGCTTCCCCTCGAGGCAGTGCTGCGCATGGCGCTGCTCGGCGGCGCGGAGCGCATGGACGCGCGCCGGGCGCTCGAGCTCGGCCTGGTGGGCGAGGTGGTGGCGCCGGAGCGGCTGCTGGCGCGAGCCCGGGAGCTCGCCGGGCGGATCGCCCGCCACTCCCCCGCCGCCCTGGCAGGCACCAAGCGCGCCATCTGGGAGGGTCTCGATCGGGGCCTCGAGCCGGCCCTGGACCATGCCTGGACCCTGATCCGCAAGCACGATGCGCACCCCGACGTCCGGGAAGGCGCCCGGGCGTTCGTGGAGAAGCGCCCTCCGCGCTGGGCACCCTTCGCCGGCTAGCGGATGTACGAGCAGATCCGCTTCGAGACGAGCGAGGGCCTCGCCACCCTCACACTGAACCGCCCGGAGCGGCTCAACGCCTACACGCCGCGCATGGGCGAAGAGCTGGTGGACGCCTTCGGGCGCGCCCGGCAGGACGACGCGGTGCGCGCAGTGGTCTGGACCGGCGCCGGCCGGGGCTTCTGTGCGGGCGTGGACCTCGAGCTGCTGAAGCAGGCCCGGGCGGGCGCCGGCGGCGACGGCCCGAAGCTCGGGGAGGAGGCGTTCCTGCGCTCCTTTCCCCTGGAGCTGGCCGCCTACCCGAAGCCCGTGATCGCCGCCGTGAACGGGCCGGCCATCGGCGTCGGGGTCACCATGATCCTGGGCTGCGACGTGCGCCTCGCCGCCGACACGGCCAGCCTCGGCATGCCCTTCGTGCGGCTCGGGATCCTGCCAGGCCTCGGGAGCAGCTGGTGGCTGCCGCGGCTGGTGGGGCCGGCGCGCGCTCGGGAGCTGGTCCTCAGCGGGCGCAACGTGCCGGCCCGGGAGGCCGCCGAGATGGGACTCGTGAACCGGGTCGTCCCCGCCGACGCCCTGCTCGGCGAGGCGCGCGCCCTCGCACGCGCCATGGCCGAGGCGTCTCCGGAGGCCCTGATGCGGGCCAAGCGCGTCCTCGACCGGGGCGCGCGCGCCTCCCTGGAGGAGGCCCTGCGTGACGAGCAGACCGAGAGCGAGGCCCTGCGCGCCGCGCTCGCCCCGCGGCGCGGCTAGCGCGGCGGGTTCCCCAGCCAAGCGACCTGCTCTCCCGGCTCGCTGGGATGGGAGAGAAGCACGATGCTCAGACTCCCGATCATCGCCGCCACGGGAGCTGACCTACGCCGTAGGTCCGCGGAAAGAGCATCAGCAGCCTGTCTCGGCCCACGCCCGGGTCTCCCGAAATCGAGATTGAAGACCAGACCCGCCAGCGCAAACGCGGCGCGCTGGTGACGGGCACACCGTTCAGGCAGGGCAGTGTCCGTATGGTCATGAACGCGTGGTAGATGAAGGCTGGATAGAACAGCCCAACGTAGAGCGGCAGCCGATTGTGCAGGAACATGACGGAGAACTCACCGTGCCAGCGCGGGCGCTGCCCTGCACCGAGCAGGGCCGTCGGGGTCTGGCGTCCGCCACGGCACCCGCGGCATGCTTCCCTCGGAGGTCGTTTCGTGGCAAGCCTCGAGGTCCTGATCGACGGGCTGGCCTTCCCGGAGGGCCCGCGCTGGCGGGAGGGCAGGCTCTGGTTCTCGGACATGCACCATCACGTGGTGATGACCGTGGACCCGAGCGGCGCGACCGAGGAGGTGGCGCGCGTGGAGGCGCGGCCCTCGGGCCTGGGCTGGCTCCCGGACGGCCGGCTGCTGGTCGTCTCGATGCTGGATCGGCGCTTGCTGCGGCTCGAGGGGGGCGAGCTGGTGGAGCACGCCGACCTCTCCGAGCTGGCGCCGTGGCACTGCAACGACATGGTGGTGGACGGCCACGGCCGCGCCTACGTCGGGAACTTCGGGTTCGATCTGGACGGGGGCGAGGAGCCGCGCAAGACCCCGCTCGTGCTCGTCCATCCGGACGGGCGCGCCGAGGTGGCGGCCGAGGGCCTGCGCTTCCCCAACGGCGCGGTCATCACGCCAGACGGCGGCACCCTGGTGGTGGGGGAGACCTTCGCCGCGCGGCTCACCGCCTTCCGCATCGGTGAAGACGGGCGTCTCACGGATCGGCGCGAGTGGGCTCGGCTCCAGGGCGCGGTGCCGGACGGCATCTGTCTCGACGCCGAGGGGGCGATCTGGGTGGCCTGCCCCGTCTCGAACCAGCTCCTCCGCGTGTGCGAGGGCGGCGCGGTCACCCACCGCATCCCCAGCGACCGCAAAGCCATCGCCTGCATGCTGGGCGGCGACGACGGCCGCACCCTGTTCGCCCTGACGGCACGAACGACGAGCCCCGACGAGGCGCCGAAGCAGCGTTCCGGACGCGTGGAGCGCGTGCCAGTCGACGTCCCCGGAGCCGGCTGGCCCTAGCGACGCGCGGGCGTGATAGGATCGGCCGCGGGCCAAGAGGAGTGATGCTGCTCCACGACTTTCTCGATTTCCTGGGTCGCGAGCACCCCGATCGCCTGTGCATCGAGTGCCACGACCGCCGCCTCCGCTACGGGGAAGCCCTCGGCCACGCGAACCGCCTGGCCCGGGCGCTGACCTCCAAGGGCCTCGGCCCCGGCGACCGCTTCGCGGTGCTCGCCAAGAATTGCCTCGAGTACCCCCTCTTCTACTTTGCGGGCTCCAAGTCCGGCGCGGTGCCGGTGCCGCTCAACTACCGTCTGGCTCCCCCGGAGCTGGCCTACATCGTGGGCGACGCCCACGCCAAGCTGGTGATCGCGCGCGGCGAGCTGGTCGAGAGCCTCGAGGGCGTGCGCGGCGACCTCGCTGGCGTGGAGACCTGGGTCTCCCTGGACGGTCCGCGGCCCCCCGGCTGGATCGACTACGCCGAGTGGCTTCAGGGGCAGCCCCACGGGCCGCCCGACCACCGCGGTGACGACCGCGACGACCTCTACCAGATGTACACCAGCGGGACGACGGGGCGCCCCAAGGGTGCGGTGCTCACCCACGCGGCCGTGGCCGCCAACCTGATCCAGCAGATGGCGGCGGTGTCGTCCTCGCCCGACGACCACACCCTGGTGGTCGCCCCCATCTACCACGCGGCGGCGGCCCTCACGGCGATCGGTTCGATCGTGTCCGGCGGGTCGATGCTCGTCCACGAGGACTTCTCGCCCGCGGGCGTCGTGCACGCGCTCTCCGAAGCAGGCGTCACGCGCACGACGCTGGTACCCGCCATGATCCAGGCCTGCCTGGCGCTGGTCCCGGACGTGGCCGAGCGCAACTACGAGAAGCTCCGCCTCATCGTCTACGGCGCTTCGCCCATCGCCGCCGAAGTCCTGCGCCGGGCTCTCCAGGTGTTCCGCTGTGATTTCACCCAGGGCTACGGCATGACCGAGACCACGGCGACGCTGACCTTCCTCTCCCCGGCGGACCACCGGCGTGCGCTCGCCGGCAAGCCGGAGCTCCTGCTCTCGGCGGGCCGCCCGATCGCGGGCACCGAGATCCGCATCGTCGATGGTGACGACCGACCCGTGGCCCCGGGCAGCGTCGGCGAGATCACGGCGCGTGGAGACCAGCTCATGCGCGGCTACTGGAACCTGCCCGAGGCGTCGGCGGACGCGCTCCGGGGAGGATGGATGCACACTGGGGATGCGGGCATGCTCGATGAGGAGGGCTACCTCTTCATCCAGGACCGGGTGAAGGACATGATCGTCTCGGGCGGCGAGAACGTCTACCCGCGCGAAGTGGAGAACGTCCTCTTCGAGCACCCCGCGGTGGCCGACGTGGCGGTGATCGGGGTCCCCGACAGCAGGTGGGGCGAGAGCGTGAAGGCGATCGTCGTGCCCCGCCAGGGCATGGACGCCAGCGCAGAGGACCTCCTCGCGTTCTGCAAGGGCCGCCTGGGCGGATTCAAGCAGCCCCGCTCGGTGGACTTCGTCTCCGCGCTGCCGCGCAACGCAAGCGGCAAGGTGTTGAAGAAGGATCTGCGCGAAAGGTACTGGCAGGGACGCGATCGACGCGTCTCGTGAGCCCAGCCGCGATCAGCCCGGCTGCAGCGGCTCCGGCGGCCGGGGCGCCGCCGGAGCCGCCGCGCGCCCTGGGTCAGGGCCCCGTCTCGAACTCCACCTCGGAGATCGTCTGGTTTCCACTGACCTCCCGGGCGATCACCTCGACCTTGTACTCGGTCGCGGGATCCAGGAACTCCGGAGGCACGGATACGGCCGTGGCCGTGGCCGAAACGTCGACGCGGAACACCCGCAGCGGGTCGTCCCGCTCCACGACGACCTGGTAGCCCACGATCTCGATCCCCGCCGGCGTCTGGACGGGTTCCCAGCGGACCGTGAAGCCGTTGGCACTGACCTCGTCCCCGTCCTCGGGAGCGGTGATTTCGGGTGCATCCGGGATGTCGTGGGTCAGCTCCGCGATCCCGAACAGCCTGCCTCCGTCGAGTGTGTCCCCGAGGAACGAGTAGAAGCCGGCCTGGAAGCGCTCCAGGAAATCCTCGAGGGGCTGCTCCTCGAAGGACGGCTCCGAGCTCTCGAGGAACAGCTCGGTGATGCCCTGCTGGGCGACGCTACGCTTGCCGCGGAAGTCGGCCACCTTGCGCCCGTCCGGGTCGAAGACGCGGACCCGCTCCCATCCTTCGCCGTCGAGAAGGATCTGGAGTCCTGCATCGCCGTCCGTGTCGTTGATCTCGATGAAGACCTGGACCTCGGCGAACGGCTCGGACTGCTTGTGGCGGGTGCCCTGGCTGCCGTCGTCGTTCTTCTTCTTGGCCAGCGCCGGCGTGGCGAGCAGGCCGAGCCCGAGCATCCACACCAGGGCCCAGAGCGCAGCCCGGGCCCCCGGGCGGGTCCGCGGGACAGCCGGAGTCGTCGAGAGGGTACGCATGGGCGTGGTCTCCGTGGTTCGTTGCGGTTTCCAGCGCGGCGCCTTCGCCCGGTGCGCAGGCGCCGTCTTCGCCGATTCCACCAGCTCGACAGCGCGGAGACCATCCGCCGAGTGTGATAGGCGCTGCTCCGGGGAGCGGAGACCATCCGCCAGGTGTGATACACGGCCCCGCCTTGCCGCTCGGCGCCCGAGGAATCCCCCTGGGGCGAAAGCGGCTGCAACGAAACGGGATCAGGCCGTGCGCTTGCGAGCCTCGAAGAGCCAGAAGCATCCGTCGAGCAGCATGCGCTCGGCGACGGGCGCTCCGAAGGGAGAGGCGCCGAAGACGGTGCGCGCCTCCTCGGGCGAGAGCGCCTTGGTGAAGATGCGCGGGTAGATCAGTCGGAAGAACCAGTGACGGAGCCTCTGGCGGTGGGTGGCCACGGCCTCCGGCGGGGCGAGGCGGTTCATCTCCCCGATGAAGGCGCGGCCGCCCGGGGCCAGCACGCGATGCAGCTCGCGGAGACCCGCCACCGGGTCGGGCCAGTGCTTGATGGATCCGCTGCTCAAGGCGGCATCGAAGCGGCCGTCGGGAAAGGGCAGCCGCGCCACGTCGGCCAGCTCGAAGTGGAGCCGCTCCGCCGCAGGCGATTGCGCCGCGTGCTCCTGCGCCAGCTCGATCATGGTGGGCGCGAGATCGATGCCCCAGACCTCCGCGTCAGGCAGGCGCTCGGCAATGAGAATGGTGAACTGGCCGGGGCCGCATCCCGCGTCGAGCAGGCGCCGCACCCCCGCCAGCTCCCCCAGGACATCCTCCACCAGCGCGGGAAGGATCTCCCGAAAGGCCGCCTGGACGCCGCGGTCGTAGCCCCGGGCGATCCAGCCGTCCATGGGACCCTTGCCGGTCCGCAACAGGCGAAGCACGCTCATTGTCCCTCCCCTTCCGGTCGTGCCCCACGCAGGCTCTGGACCGCAGTGGCCCAACGCGCCGGGTCCGCCGCGTAGGGCGCCACCAGGCTCACACGGTCGGCGAAGTCGCCGCAGCGCTCCCGCACCGCCTCCGCCAGCTGGTCGAGCGGAGCCCGCACCGCCACGAGCTCCAGCAGCTCGTCCGGAACGAGGCTCGCCATGTCGTCCCAGCGGCCTTGCTTGGACAAGCGGTTCAGCTGGGGCTGGAGCTCGCCGAAGCGGTGGGCCTCGAGCACCACGCGGTAGGCGGGTGTCGAGCCGTAGAAGGCGATCTGCTGACGAACGAAGCGGTCGGCCGTCTCCCGCTCCGCGTCGTCGGCGCCGCTCACCACCATGAGCTGGACGGCCACCTCGAGGTCCGCTCGGGTGCGGCCGGCCCGGCTGAGACCCCGCTCCAGGGCCGGCAGCGTCGTCTCGCGCCAGGAGCACCGGGTGTGGAGGGGATGCACGAAGAAGCCATCCGCCACCTCACCGGCCACCTCGGTCATGCGCGGGCCGACCCCGGCCAGGAAGATGGGCGGGCTTCCGAAGGCGTTCGGACCGGGATCGAAGAACGGCGTCATCAGGGTGTGCTGGTAGAAGTCGCCCCGAAAGTCCAGGCGCTCCCGCTCGCTCCAGCAGCGCCAGATGGCGCGGATGGCCAGCACCAGCTCGCGCATGCGCGCCGCAGGCCGGGACCACGGCATGCCGAAGCGCTTCTCCACGTGGGCCCGGATCTGGGAGCCGAGGCCCAGGATGAAGCGCCCCCGCGCCAGCGTCTGCAGGTCCCAGCCCAGGTAGGCCAGCAGCATGGGGTTGCGGGCAAAGGCCACGGCGATGGCCGTGGAGAGCTCCAGGCGCTCGGTGGCCTGGGCCGCCAGGGCCAGGGGCAGGAACGGGTCGTGGGGGCCCTCGAAGGTGAAGGCGCCGTCGTAGCCCAGGGCCTCGAGCCGGTGCGCCGTCGGGCCGGCGTCGGCGAGGCTCGCGGGAAGCAGCGCGGCGTCGATCTTCACGGGGACGCTCTTGACGAATTGACTCTTTCCGGAGACGTCATGCAGCGCTCGCACCTCGCGCGAGAAGGTCAATCAGTCAAGAACGTCCCCGGCTTCGATCTCCAGGACGACGCGGTCGGCCCAGCGGCCGGACATGCGCGCGGCGGTGCGAGCGAGCCGCATCTGCCAGCCGTACTTGCGTTCGAGGAGCGCGAGGCCGGGATCCATGGCGCGCGGGTCCTCCACGACGCGCGCGCTCGCCTCGATCCAGGGCCCGTGCACCCGCCCCCGCATGTCGCAGGGTGCCAGGCGCACCCGCGGGTTCGCACGCAGGCGCTTCACCTTGCCTGACTTCCCGTTGGTGTAGACGTACAGCCGCTTCCCATCGCCCGCGATCCAGACGGGCGTCCGCACCTCCCGGCCGCTCCGGCGGAAGGTCGCCAGGCTGACATAGCGGGGACGTCCTTGACGAATCGACTTCTCGGAAGACGTCATGCAGCGCTCACACCTCGCGCGAGAAGAAGTCAATCAGTCGAGAACGTCCCCGCCCGCTCAGAGCTGCTTGAGGATGGCCTCGGCGCTGCTGGTCTCGAACTTCATGGGCTTCTCGACGGCCAGGTGCTTGACGACGCCGTCCTGGGCGACGAGCGCGTAGCGCTGCGAACGGGTGCCCATGCCGAACTTCGAGCCGTCCATCTCGAGCCCGACCGCACGGGTGAAGTCCGCGCTCCCGTCCGCCACGAGCGTCACCGCGTCGCCCACGCGCCGGTCCTTCGCCCAGGCGTCCATCACGAAGGCGTCGTTCACCGAGAGGCACAGGACCGCATCCACGCCCTTCTTCTTGATCTCTGCGGCCCGCTCCACGAAGCCCGGCAGATGCTTCTCCGAGCACGTGGGCGTGAAAGCTCCCGGCACCGCGAAGAGCACCACCTTCTTGCCGCCGAAGAGCTCGTCCGTGGTCACGTCCTTCACGCCGTCGCGGGTCACCGCCTTGAGCCGTACCGAGGGGATCTTGTCCCCGACCTGGATCGCCATGTCGTTGGCCCTCCTTCTCGGGGACGGATCATAGCTATCTTGGGGACCGAGGAGGACGATGGCCCTGGAAGGCCTCTACGTGGCCGGCTGCTGGGCGATCCTCGCCTTCGCGGCCGTGACCTTTCCGATGCTCTTCTGGGTGACGGCTCCCTACGGCGGCCGCCACGCCCGGCCCGGCTGGGGACCCACCCTACCCGCCAAGCTCGGCTGGGTCGTGATGGAGCTCCCGTCCCCCCTGTGTTTCGCCCTGGCTTTCGCGCGGGGAGACCACGCCGGCGAGGCCCTGCCGCTCTTCTTCCTGGGCCTCTACCAGCTCCACTACCTCCAGCGCACCTTCGTCTTCCCGCTCCTCATGCGGGGCCGCGGCAAGCGCAACCCCTTTGGTCCCGTGGTGATGGCCTTCGTCTTCAACATCGTGAATGGCACGATCAACGGCTTTGCCGTGGGCGAGATCGCCACCTACGGCTCGGCCTGGCTGGCGGACCCGCGCTTCTGGATCGGGACCGCCCTCTTCCTGGCGGGCTACGCCGCCAACCTCCACTCGGATGCGACCCTGCGCGGGCTCCGCAAGCCGGGTGAGAGCGGCTACCGGATCCCCCACGGCGGGCTGTTCCGCTGGGTCTCGAGCCCGAACTACCTGGGCGAGATCGTCGAGTGGACCGGCTGGGCCATCGCCACCTGGACCTTCGCCGGCCTCGCCTTCGCGGTCTTCACCTTCGCCAACCTGGCGCCGCGCGCGGTCTCGAATCACCGCTGGTACCAGCAGGAGTTCCCGGACTACCCGAAGGAGCGCTGTGCCCTAGTCCCCGGAATCTGGTGAGACCGAGGCCGCCGCCGGCCAGAGGGTGAGGTGGGTGCGACCCCGCACCAGGAAGGAGTCGATCAAGGCAGGTTCCCGTTCGCGCAGGCTGCGGCCGGGAAGCTCGGGGACCAGCGCCTCCAGGGCCACGCGGGCCTCGAGCCGCGCCAGGGCGGCGCCCAGGCAAGAGTGGATGCCGTGGCCGAACGCCAGGTGGGCCTTCGTGTCGCGTTCGATGTCGAAGCGATCCGGATCCTCGAAGACGCGCTCGTCGCGATTGGCGGAGCCCAGCAGTGCAGCCACCAGCGCGCCCCTGGGAAGGCGCGCACCGCCCATCTCCACGTCGCGGGTGACGGTCCGGAAGACCATCTGGATGGGCGGATCGAAGCGCAGGGCTTCCTCCACCAGGGCGGGCATCCGCTCCGGGTGACGACAGACCGCGTCCAGCTGGTCCGGGTGGGCGAGGAGCGCATGGACCGCATTGCCGATCAGGTTGGTCGTAGTCTCGTTCCCGGCGACGAGGAGCAGCACCACGAACTGGATCACGTCGAGTTCGTCCAGTACGCCGTCCTGGCCGGGATCCACCAGCGCGCTGAGGAGATCATCCGACGGGTTGCGTCGCCGCTCCCGGACCACCGTGCGTAGATAGGCGTAGAGCTCGCCGAAGCAGCGCAGGTGGCCACTTTCGACCGGATCGTCCTTGGCCGCTCCCGAGGCAACCGCCACGATGGCGTCGCTCCAGCGTCGGAAGTCCTCGCGTCGCTCGGTCTCGACGCCGAGCATCTCCGCGATGATCTTCAGGGGAAGCGGACCCATGTTCGCGTTCATGAGCACCGTCCTCATGGCTTCGGAGGAGAAGAGGTCCGGGCTCTTGAGCACGAAGGCCACGTCCTCGTGGCGCGAGACGCAGTACACACCCGCCTGCGGGGCCCAATGCACCGGCGCTCGCTCGCGGAGCTCCCGGTACACGGGGTACGGGTCGTGGCGCCAGCGCTTGGAGAAGGGCTCGTACTCGACGGTCATGCAGGCTCCGAGCCCCCCATCGTCCGACCGGCCCGGAACCCTTTGGGGGTCGGCGGAGCCCCGGGATGCCTCGGGGACGAGAAGGCCCGGCCCGGGGGGTGGCGCGGGAAGGCACCGGCCAGCACCCTCGCCGGGGGACCCGCCGGCGAGGCTGTTCGTGGACATCGCCCTCGCGCTGATCTTCGGGGTGGCTGTGGGCGCGTACCTCCTGGAGCGCCGGCGCCGGAAGATCGGGCCCATGGCGGGCGGTCTCCACGAGTCCATCACGCTGCCGCACACCAGCGAGTGGGAGCTGTATCACAACAGCTTCTCGCTCTGCTCGAAGAAGCTGCGCGTCTGCCTGGCGGAGCTCGGGCTGGACCATGCGAGCCACCCAATCGACCTGATCGAGACCGGCTGCTACGAGAACGTGAGCCGGCGCTTCCTGGCCGTGAATCCCGCCGGGCTCGTCCCGGTGCTGGTGCACCGGGGCCACCCGATCTACGAGTCCCACGACGAGATCGTCTACGCGGCCCGCCACGCGGGTGAGCACGGTCGCGAGCTCCTGCCCGAGGACCCGGAGATCCGCGCGCTGGTGGAGCGCTGGGTGGACGTCGCCTCGCTGGTGGGCCGCGACCCGACCCGGGGCACGGACCGGCGCGCCGGCAACTGCATCCCGGGACTCACCGTCCCGCTCTTCGCCAGCATGGTCCGGTACATCCCGTATCGCCGCTTCCTCCCGGGCCTGCTCTTCCATCCGCAGAAGCGGCGCCCGCTGATGCTCGCCTTGCTCAAGCTCTCCGGCCTCCATCGCCTCCCCAGGCTCGCGCCCGCCCTGCGGCTCGTCCGCCGCAGCCGTCGGGACATGGCGAAGCACCTGGACGCCCTGGGCGAGCGGCTCGAGAAGAGTGGAGGCCCGTGGATCGCGGGCCGGGGCTTCACCCTGGCGGACGTGAGCTGGGTCGTGATCCTCGACCGGCTGGTGGAGGCGGACTGGGACTCCCACTTCTGGGGGGATGGCCGGCGGCCCGCCGTCGCCGCCTACTGGCGGCGGCTCCAGGAGCGTCCGAGCCATGCGGCGGCCATCGTCGCCCAGCGCTGCCCGACCCTGCTCGACGGCGCCGCGGACCTGAAGGCGGCCAAGCGCCGCGATCCACGTCTCCGCGCGGCCCTCGAAGGGGCCGGCTAGTCGCTCGGCTGCTGCTCGTACTCGTCGAGGTGAGGCCGGCGCATGCTCCACCAGTAGCGCAGGCTCGAGCCGGGCCAGAGCGCAAAGACGCGGCCCTTGTCGTCCTGGTACCA
>JBFIML010000004.1:0-138064 GCA_041611735.1 Myxococcota bacterium
CCCGGCGCCGACGCCCGGCGTCGAGCCGCTGGGTGCCGTGCTGGCCGAGCCGGCGCCCACGCCGGATGTGCGCCTCGAGGGCCCGAACGATCCGCTCCAGATCATCTACACCTCGGGAACCACGGGAGACCCCAAGGGCGTCGTGTTTCCCAACGCCCGCTTCGGGATGTTCGCGCTGCTCGGCGGCCTGCTCGGCTACCGCTCCGACGAGCGTCCCTACACCGGGCTCTCGCTCACCCACGGCAATGCCCAGGCGGTGACGCTCGCCCCTTCGCTGCGGATGGGCCTGCGGGCGGTCCTGAGCCGCCGCTTCACCAAGTCGAAGCTATGGGACGTCTGCCGCACCCACGGCTGCACCACGTTCTCGCTGCTCGGCGGCATGGCCACCGCGATCTACAGCGAGCCCGCGCGTCCCGACGACGCGGACAATCCCGTGCGCATGGTCGTGAGTGCCGGGATGCCGGCCGCGCTCTGGGCCGACTTCGAGCGGCGCTTCCGGGTCGGGATCTTCGAGTGGTATGGGGCCGTGGAGGGAGGGCTCGCCTTCAAGCCCATCGGCGAGGGCCCGCTCGGATCCTTCGGCAAGCCCGCTCCCGGGCTCGAGATGAAGATCCTCGACGAGAGCGACCGCGAGTGCCCGCCGGGCGTGGTCGGCGAAATCTGCTCTCGCCCGGCGGGCGGGGGACGCCCGTCGGTCGAGTACCACGCCGATCCCCAGGCATCGGCGCGCAAGACGCGGCGCGGCTGGCTGCGCAGCGGCGACATGGGCCACACCGACACCGACGGCTGGTTCTTCTTCGACCACCGCAAGGGCGGCGGGATCCGTCACAATGGCGACTTCGTCAATCCCGGCTTCGTGGAAAAGGTGATCGCCGAGCACCCCGGCGTGTCGGACGTCTTCGTGTACGGCGTCCCCGCAGCCTCCGGGGCGCCCGGCGAGAAGGACGTCGTGGCCGCGGTGGTTCCGGTGGCGGAGGTGGGTTTCTCGCCGGCCTCCGTGTTCGAGGCCTGCCGCAAGAGCCTCGAGTCGAACTTCGTACCCACCTATCTCCAGGTGGTGGACGAGATCCCGAAGACCGCCTCGGAGAAGCCCCAGGAGCGCTTCCTGCTCGAGCGGTTCTCAGCCGGCGCTGCGAACGTGCACACCGAGACCCGCGCCTGAGCCCGCTGACGGGGCACTGGAGCGACTGCGAGAGGAGGAGTGATGGCAGCGACGACGGGCACCTGGGCGGACGGCTACCGGAAGCGCTGGACCTGGGATCGGGTCACCTGGGGAAGTCACGCGGTGGACTGCTACCCGGGCGGCTGCCCCTGGCGCATCTACAGCAGGGACGGGCGAATCGTCCGCGAGGAGCAGGCCGGCTCGCTGCTCCCGGTCGAGCCCGGCATACCGGACATGAACCCGATGGGCTGCCAGAAGGGCGCCTGCTGGAGCCACTGCCACTACTCGCCCGACCGTGTCACCCGTCCCCTCAAGCGCGTCGGCAAGCGTGGCGAGGGCAAGTTCGTGGCAGTCTCCTGGGACGAAGCACTCTCCGACATCGCCGACGCGATGCTCGACGCCATCCAAGAGCAGGGACCAGCCTCGATCATCACGCTCTTCACGCCGGAGCCGGGCGCGGCCCCGGCGCGGGTCTTCGCGGAAGCGCTCGGGCTCCCCATGACCGACGGCAATGCCGAGTTCCAGGACTTCAGTCCCGGCTGGCACCTGACCTGGGGGCTCTTCAATCCCACCTCCAGCATGGACGACTGGTTCCTGGCGGAGCTGACGCTCATCTGGCATGCGAATCCCGTCTACACCAACATCCACTGGTATCACTATCTGGCCGAGTCCCGCTACAACGGCGGCGAGATCGTCACGATCGCGCCCGACTACAGCCCCTCCGCCATCCACGCCGACCACCATCAGCCGATCCGCATCGGCACCGACGCGGCGCTCGCCCTCGGCATGTGCAAGGTGATCATCGACGCCGGACTCTACGACCGGAAGTTCGTCCAGGAGCAGACGGATCTCCCGCTCCTGGTCCGCCGGGACGACGGACGCTTCCTGCGCGGCTGCGACGTCGCCGAGGGGGACCGGGACGACCAGTTCTTCTGGTGGGACACGCTCACGGGCACGCTGGCCCCGGCTCCGCGCGGAACCCTGGCCACCACGGGCGTGGATCCTGCCCTCGAGGGAGCGCACGCCGTCCTGCTCAAGGGCGGTCGCACGGTCGACGTCGAGCCGGTGTTCGCCCGGCTGCGCCGGCATCTCCAGGCGTACACGCCGGAAAAGGCGGGAGCGATCTGCGAGATCCATCCCGACAACATCCGCAAGCTGGCACGCCAGGTCGCGACCCGGAAGACCAAGATCTTCATCGGCTGGAACTCCGGGAAGTACTACCACGGCGACCTGATGGAGCGCTCCATGGCGCTGCTCCTGGGGCTCACCGGCAACTGGGGCAAGCGGGGCACGGGGACGCGCTCCTGGGCGATCACCGGCTACGACGGGGAGGTCTTCCTGCCCCAGAAGCAGGGGCCGGGCCAGGAGCAGGCCCAGAAGCACATCGCCGGGATGATCGCGATGCGTCGTCTGGTCGCCCAGTCGGACCCCACCTTCACGGCGGAGATGGTCCAGAACCGGATCGCCCGCATGGCGGCCGACCTGCGCAGCATGGGATTTCCGATGCCGCCCGCTTTCCTCTGGTACTTCCAGTACGGGTACAAGGAGCGCTGGAACGATCCCGCCAACCACGACCCCTCCATGAAGCGCACCTTCGACGAGTACGTGAACGAGGCGATCGAGAAGGGCTGGTGGGATCCGCGCTACGCCAGCATCTACCGCGACGTCGCGCCGCGGGTGCTGTTCGAGTCGGGCGGCAACGTGCTCCGGCGTCAGCGTGGCGGTCAGAAGCTGCTGCTCGAGCACCTCTGGCCGAAGCTTCGCATGGTCGTGTCGTGCGACTACCGGCTCACGACGACGGGCCTCTATTCGGACTACGTGCTGCCGGCGGCCCAGCACTACGAGAAGCTCGGCTTCAGCATGCCCTCCGTGCATCACCTGAACTTCGTGCTCTGTGATCGGGCTGCGCCGCCGGCCGGCGAATCCCTCCCGGATCGCGAGATCGGGATCCGCCTGCTCGAGAAGATCGAAGAGCGCGCCGCCGCGCGCGGAATGACCCGCTTCGAGACCACCAACGGCAGCGAGCAGAGCCTCGAGGGTCTGGTGGACGCGGTCACCCAGCGCGGCGCCATGCGCGACGAGGAAAAGCGCTTCGACGAGGTGGTGCGCGACAACGCCGTCTACGGCGTGCTGCCCAGGGGAACCACGCTCGAGACGCTGCGCAAGAAGGGTGCGGTGCGCTTCCTGAACTGGGGCATGGTGGGTCACGGCACCGCTCAGGGATCGACCCTGCGCCCGGACGAGGTGCACAATCCGCTGCGCTGGCACACGGAGGACAAGATCCCCTACGACACGCTCGTTCGCCGCGCACAGTTCTACATCGACCACGAGTGGTTCCTGGAGGCGGGCGAGGAGCTTCCGACCCACAAGGAGCCGCCCCCCCACGGCGGCCGCAACCGGCGCTTCCTGATGACCAGCGGCCACAACCGCTGGAGCATCCACTCCATGAACATGACCAACGACGTGATCCTGAACACGCACCGGGGCGAGCCGTTCGCGTTCTTGAACGACCAGGATGCGCGGGACCTCGGCATCGAGAACGGCAACCGAATCCGGGTGAAGAGCGACGCGGGCGAGATGCTGATCACCGCCAAGCTCTCCCCCGCGTGCCGACATGGCCAGCTGATCGTCTACAACGGCTTCGAGCCCTACATGCACGAGGACTGGTACGGACAGGCGGACCTCGAGCCGGGACACGTGAAACACCTGGGATTCGCCGCGGGCTACGGACATCTGTGCTACCGGCCCCTGGCCTGGCAGCCGATCCCCGCCGACCGGGCGGTGAGGGTCGACGTGGAGGCGGCGGACGCAAGCACCCGCCTGCGTGCGTCAGAGGCCTGAGCGAGGAGTCTGGATTCCTGCGCATCGCTGGGGGACCGCGCCGCAGGGAAGGGACGGGTCATGAAAGCGATTCAGGGCATCAGCCTGGTGGATGTGAGTACGGTCTACGACGGCCCCGAGGTCGACCTGTGGGAGCTCGTGATGGGTCAGCAGGTCCACATCGGCGGCTTCCGGTCGTCGATGGAGCTGGCCGAGCGCGCCGGCGTGGGCGCGGGCCAGCGGGGCGTGGACCTCTGCTGTTGCAGCGGTGCGGGAATGCGCTTGCTGGTGCGCTTCCGCGACGTCGCCTCGATGACCGGCGTCGACGCCACGCGGACCGTGGTCGAGCGCGGCATCGCTCGAACCGACGAAGAAGGCCTTTCCGACCGAATCCGATTCGTCCGCGCGGACGCCTGCGACACCGGCCTGCCCGATGCCCAGGCCGACTTCGTCTGGGGCGAGGACGCCTGGTGCTACGTCGTGGACAAGCCGGGGCTGGTGCGGGAGGCCGTGAGGCTCGTGCGGCCGGGAGGCACGATCGCCTTCACGGATTGGATCGAGGGCCCGACCGGCTTGGACGAAGCCGAGGCGGAGCGCCTGCTCCGCTTCATGAAGTTCCCGAACGTACAGGACTTGTTTGGCTATTCGCAGCTTCTCGAAGGAAGCGGCTGCGAGGTGGTCGAGGCCTCGGATACCGGACGCTTCGCTCCCCACATCGATCTGTATCTCGACATGATCGACAAGCAGCTCACGTACGACGCGCTGCGCATCATCGGTTTCGACAGCAAGGCGCTCGAGGCGCTCGCCGGTGGCATGAGCTTCCTCCAGGAACTCGCCCGGGCGGGCAAGGTGGCGCAGGGACGCTTCGTCGCGCGCCGCCGCGAGGAGACGCCTCGCTAGCGAGGGTTGCCGACGGCCTCTGAGCCTGCGGAGCCCGCTCGGCGCTCGTCCCGATGGCCGCCCGAGAGGTCGATTGCGAAGCCCCGCTCGCGCAGCAGGTCCTTGGCAATGGTGAGGGTCTGGATCTCGCTGGTTCCGGCGGCAACGGTCCACAGTTTGATGTCGCGGAAGAGCCGCTCGGGCGCGTGCTCCTGCATGTAGCCCGAGCCGCCCAGCACCTGGACCGCCTCGAGGGCGGCCTCGACGGCCGCCTCGGTGGCATACCACTTGGCTGCACTCAATTCGCGCTCGGAGCCCTTCTGCTCGCGTTGCAGCCAGATCAGCTTGAAGGTCAGGTTGCGCACGTTCTCGTACAGCACGTACATGCGCGCCAGCTTCTGCTGGATCAGTTGGAACGCTGCGATCGGCTTCCCGAACTGCTGGCGGTCCATGGCGAAGGCGATCGAGTCCTCGAGGCAGCGCTCGATCACCCCGAGGCACATGGCCACCACCGCGGCACGCTCGATGGCCAGCGTCCGCTCCGCCAGCGTTCGTGCCGGACGTTCGGGATCGCCGAGCAGGTGGCTGCGCGGCACCCGGCAACGCTCGAGGAAGACCTCGCCCGTGGGCGTGGCGTGCATGCCGAGCTTCTTCATCGGCGTTCCGGTGGAGAGGCCCGGGGTGCCTCGCTCCACCACCACGGGGAAGACATGCCGCTTGTCGCGCCGGTCGCCCCCCGCGGTCTCGAGGCGCGCGTAGATCAGGAAGACGTGGGCGGCCGGCGCATTGGAGATGAAGGTCTTGCTTCCGTCGATGATTGCCTCATCCCCCTCGATGCGCACCGAGGTCTTGAGGGCGAAGGCATCGGAGCCGGAGCCGGGCTCCGTGAGCGCCCAGCAACCCACCTTCTCGAGGGTGAACACGGGGATGGCACAGCGCTCGATCAAGTCGGCGTCGCCCTTCGCAGCGATCGTGGAGCCGCAGCCGAAATTGCTCATCAGGCAGAGCGCGAGGCCGGGGCTCACGCGCGCGAGCTCCTTGGAGACGAGCGCCGAGACGGCGGGATCCCCGCCCCAAGCGTGCGCGTCGCCGTCGCGGGCCTCCACCCCCACGCTGCCTCCCTCGCGCAGGTGCTGCACCTTCTTGCGCAGGGAGGAGCCGAGCAGAGCATCGAGGCCGAAGGTATCGGCGAACTTGCGCAGCACCGGGTACGGCGATCGCTCGCCCGACTCGATCCGGGGGACCAGCGGCTCGATCTCCCGGCGGCAGAATCCACGGATCGCGTCCTGGATGGCGAGATGGGTGTCGTCGAACTCGAACATGGGCGTCGTCCCGGTTGCGGGCCTGCCGCGCCGCCGAACGACCCACCGATCTCCGGGTGGTGGATGGGTGGCCCGGCGGGCAGGCCGTTCACGAATCGGGCGCGCCGGCATCGAGATCGCGATCGATCGACTCGAGGAGGTGCTCCTCCGCCTGCTCGTGCTCGTGGAAGCCGTTCCAGAGCTCGGCCAGAGCCCCCTGGGCCCGCTCCGAGTCGTTCGCTGCCAGGCCAGCGCGGACCCCTTCCAGGAGCTCGAGCAGATCGCCGTGGGCTTCCACGAGGGCGCTCAGGGCCGCCTTGCGTTGCGGCTGGAGCGCCCAGATCGAGGGGTAGTAGAGACACCCCTCCCGGTCGAAGTGCGCCTCCAGGGCTTCGCCGAGCTGCGCCAGGATCTCTCGGCTCGGCTCCCCGTCGGCACCCCGAAGAGCCCTCCTCAGCTCCTCGAACAGAGCCTCGAGCTGGCGATGCTCCGCGGCCACCTCCCGGCGCACCCCTTGCTCCGTGTCCCAGGCCGGCATTCCCTTCCCCTCTACTTACGCACGCCGAGAGGCCTCGGTTATGATCCCGATCATACAGGGGCGTGGGGCCGCAGTCACTCGCTGCCGGGTGGAGATCGTTGCCCGAGCAACCGGACGTCGAGATCGAACAGGCGGAGTTCTACCGGAGCTTGCGGGCGGAGCAGATGGAGCGGGTGCGCCACCACCTCCGCCCGCGCCAGTACCCGAAGCAGCGCATGCTGTTCTTCGAGGGAGAGCCGGCGGAGTACCTCTGGGCCCTGCACCGGGGAGGCGTGCGCCTGTACCGCAGCTCCCTGCAGGGACGCATCGCGACGCTGGAGACGCTGGGGCCCGGGAACGTCTTCGGCGCGCTCTCCGCCATCGAGCAGGACACCTACCCGGTCAGCGCCGAGACGCTGGGGGAGACCGTCGCCTGGCGGCTGCCGCGACGCGCTTTTCTGGGCCTCCTCGCGGAGGACCCGCGCCTCGGCCTGGAGATCCTGCGCATCGTCTCGCAGCGCCTGCGCGAGGCGCAGGCCCACCTGTTGTCCCTCGCCCATGACTCCGCCCCCACGCGCCTCGCCCGGGCGCTGCTCAACGCCACCTCGGGCAACGAGGCGCGGGTGACGCGCCGGGCGCTGGCCGAGGTGGCGGGAACCTCGGTGGAGACGGCGATCCGGGTGCTGCGGCGCTTCGAGCGCGAGGGGCTCATCCACGGCGAGATCGGACGGCTGGAGGTGCTCGACCGGCCGGCGCTCCAGCGCATCGCGGGCCAGGGCGAGGGCTGAAGCGGGCCGCGGCCTATGACCCCTGTCATACCGGCGAGACGCCAGCTCACCCACCCTCCGAAGGGTTTGACCGACGGTGGCTGGATGTGGCTGGTCTCTCGCGACGCGAGTTCCTCGGGGCCGGTGCGGCGGGCGCGCTTGCGCTCGGGCTGAACCGCCTCGCCTGGCTGACGCCGCCCGCCGCGCGAGCCGCAGCGGCTCCTGCCTACCTCGGCTGGCAGGACCTGTATCGCGAGCGCTGGCGCTGGGAACGGGTGGTGCGCGGCACCCACACCAACGCCAACTGCGTCTCGTCCTGCGCCTGGAACCTCTACGTGCGCGGCGGGATCGTCTGGCGCGAGGAGCAGTCGTCCCCCTATCTGGCGTCGAACCCGGCGCTGCCAGACTGGAACCCGCGCGGCTGCCAGAAGGGCGCAAGCTGCAGCGACCTGGCCCTCGGGCCCGCGCGGATCCGCCACCCCCTTCGCCGCGTCGGCGCGCGGGGTGAGGGACGCTGGAAGCGGATCTCGTGGGACGAAGCGCTCGAGGAGATCGCCGGCGCACTGCTGGAGGTCCTCGCGCGGCGCGGAGGGGAAGGGGTCGTCTGCGAGCTGGGACCGAACGTGGACTACGGACCGAACACCGCCGCGGCCCTGCGCTTCTTCCGCCAGATCGGCGCGCCCCTCACGGACTCGATGGCCCAGATCGGGGATCTGGCGGTGGGGGGCACGATCACCCTGGGCACGCCGCACACCGACGGCACCTCCGATGACTGGTTCCGCTCCGACTACCTCGTGCTCTGGGCCTTCAATCCCGCGGCGACGCGGATTCCCGACGCCCACTTCGTCCACGAAGCGCGCTACCGGGGTGCGCGGGTGGTCTGCGTCGCACCCGACTACAACCAGAGCGCCATGCACACGGACCTCTGGCTGGGAGTCCGGCCCGGGAGCGACGCCGCGCTGGCGCTGGCCGCCTGCCAGGTGGTGCTGGAGGAAGACCTGCACCACGCCGACTACCTGCGCGAGCAGACGGACCTCCCCTTCCTGGTCCGCAGCGACGGCCGGCGCCTGCTGCGCGAGTCGGACCTGATCGAGGGGGGCCGCGACGATCGCTTCGCGTTCTGGGACGAGGCGGCCGACGCCCTGGTCTGGGCTCCGGGCACGGCGGGCAGTACGGAGCGCACCTTGCGGCTGCCCCCGGGCGTGCGTCCGGCGCTGGAGGTACGCCGCACGGTACGCCTGCGCGACGGGAAGCCGGTGGAGGTGCGCAGCGTCTTCTCCCTGCTGCGCGAGCGGCTCCACGGCGGCTTCCGTCCCGAGCAGGTCGCCGCCCACACCGGCATCGCTCCCGACGTGATCCGGCGCTTCGCGCGGGAGTTCGCCCGGGCGCGCTCCGCGCTCATCCTCGCCCAGTGGGGAAGCTGCAAGAACTACCACTCGGACCTGATCCAGCGCGCCCAGATCCTGCTGGCGTCGCTCACCGGGAACCTGGGACGCCCGGGGGGCGGCTGGCGTTCCGGGGCCTTCGTGGTGCTCGACGGGCTCGGAGCGGTGGCGTTGCAGGACCGGCTCGGCCTGCTCGGCCTGGGCCAGCTCTTCCTCCGCTCGCTCTTCGATCCCGAGGCCGTGCGGAGCGAGTTCGAGTCGATGTACGTCCCGAGCACGATCTTCCACGCCGTGCACGGGGGCCTGGCCGAGTTCGAGGGCGCCGCGGCCCACGGCGATCCGATGCTGCCCCGGGGCGCCGCGCCCTACCTCGAAGCGGCGGTGCGGCGCGGGCACTTTCCGGTGGGGCCCGCGCCCGGGTCGGCCCCGCCCGAGGTGATCTTCTCCTTCTGCGGCAACGTGCTCCGGCACACCCGCATGGGAGAGCGGGTGCGCGACACGCTCTTCGCCCGCGCGCGCCTGGTCGTGGACCTGAACTTCCGGATCAGCGAGACCGGCCGCTACGCGGACATCCTGCTGCCGGCCGCGGCCTGGTACGAGAAGATCGGCATCAAGTACATCGCCGCCTTCGTCCCCTACGTCACGCTGGCGGACAAGGCCGTCGAGCCGCTGGGCGAGGCGAAGCCGGAGTGGGAGGTCTTCGCCCGCCTCGCCGCCGCCGTCGCCACCGAAGCCAGGCGGCGCGGGGTCGGCCCGGTGCGCGGCTTCCGCGGCCAGCCCTGCGAGATCTCCGCGCTCGACGAGCGCTTCAGCGACGGCGGGCGCTTCGGCCCCGATGCCCAGGAGGACGTGATGAGGCTGATCCTGCGGCTCTCGCAGCCGACCCGCGGCATCAGCCTGGAGGACCTGAGACGCGAGGGCGGAGCGCTGCGGATCCGGAGCCTCGGCAGCCAGGGCGGCACCGCAGGAATCTTCTCCGATTACGCGCCGGACGAGCCGGTGGTCCCGCTGCGCGACTTCGTGGAGAAGAAGCAGCCCTATCCGACGCTGAGCGGGCGTCAGCAGTTCTACGTGGACCATCCCTGGTTCCTCCAGCTCGGCGAGGAGCTCCCCACCCACAAGGCCCCGCCCGCCGCGGGCGGGGCCCACCCCTTCACGCTGACCGGCGGACACACGCGCTGGAGCATCCACTCCATGTGGCGCGATCAGGCGCTGATGCTGCGCCTGCAGCGCGGCGAGCCGGCCGTGTATCTCAACGCGTCGGATGCCCGGGCGCGTGGGATCAGCGACCACGACCTGGTCCGGGTGCGCAACGATTGCGGGGCGTTCGTGGCCCGGGCCAAGCTCTCGGGGGGAATCCGGCCCGGACAGGTGCACATCTTCCACGCCTGGGAGCCCTACCAGTTCCGCACCGGACGGAGCCACCAGTCCCTGGCGCCGAGCCCGTTCAAGGTGACCCAGCTGGTGGGAGACCACGGGCATCTGCGTTGGGGCTATGCGCACTACGAGCCGAACCAGGTCGATCGCGACACGCGCGTCGACGTGGAGCGGCTCGGGGCCTCCGTCTAGGACGGGGCGGCGAAGGGTGGCGGCGTGACGGGTCGCGGCAGCGAGCGGGCGGGACTCCGGGAAGGGCTGCCCCTCGTCATCGCGGGGTTCGTGATCTCCTTCGTGCTGATCGGCGGCGGGGTGAACAGCGTGGGCGTGTTCCTGAACGCCATCGCCCAGGGAACCGAATGGACGCGCTCCGCGCTCTCCCTGGCCGTGGGCGTGGGCGCCGGGGTGGCGGCGCTCTGCGTGCCCGCGGTGGGTCTCGCCGTGGACCGCGTGGGCGTGCGGGTGCCGATGACCGGCGGACTCGCGCTACTCGCCGCCGGCTTCTCCATCCTGGTCGGAATGCAGGCCCCCTGGCAGTTCGTGGCGGCGAACGTGCTCCTCGGGGCCGGCTTCGCTGCGTCGGCCTTGTTTCCGATCACGGTCGCGATCACCCTGCGCATTCGCGAGCGCACGGCCCTGGCCCTGGGCCTCGCCGCGGCCGGCTCGAGCGCGGGCGCCCTGGTGCTGGCGCCCATGCTGCAGCTCGCCATCGAAGCGCTGGGGTGGCGCACCACCTATCTGGTGCTTGGCGTGGCCGTGGTGGCGACCCCGCTCCCGTTGCTCGCCTTCGCGCTGCCGCGCGGACGCCTGATGGGCCCGGCCGCCGTGAAAGCCCGCGGTGCCGCCCCTCTAGCCGGGTCCGGCCCGCTCGAGTGGCTCCAGCCGGGCGTCGCGACGCTCGCGGCCCTGCTGGTGCTCCCGAACCTGGCGACCTTCGCCGTCTCGGTCCACCTCGTGCCGTACCTGACGGGAATCGGCCTGTCGGGACGCACCGCGGCGCTGGCGCTGGGGACGACGGTGGGCATCTCGGCCCTGGGCAAGATCCTGGGCGGCGCAGCGGGCGACCGCCTGGGCCTGCGAGCCACGCTCCAGGGGGCATTGCTGCTGGGCTTCGTCTCCCTGGGGCTGCTGGCCTGGGCCAGCGAGCCGCGCGCACTGGTCGGGTTCGTGGCGCTCTACGGCCTGGCCCTCGGCACCTACGTCGCCGTGATCCCGCCGCTCGCGCGCGACGTGCTCGGCGCGGAGCGTTTCGGCGCTCGCTACGGAACGCTCCAGCTCGGCGGCATGCTCGCGGCCGCCGCGGGCCCCGTACTGGCAGGAGCCTGCTTCGATGCCACCGGCCGCTATCGGGAGGCGATCGGGCTCTGGCAGGGGGCCCTGGCGGCCGCCCTCGCGGTGTCGCTGCGGCTGCGCGCCGTGGCCGCACCCCAGGAGCCGCAGGTCGCAGCGCCATGAGCGGGCTCACCCGGCGCGAGCTCCTGATCGGCGGAGCGGCGGGCTGCGCCTCGCTCTCGCTGTCCCGCCTGCTGCCGCGGCCGGCTGCCACCTCGACCGGGGGAGGACCGGCTGAGGCCCGCCTCCGCTACCACGGGGTCGCGGATCTCTACCGCCGGGCCTGGCGCTGGGACCGCGTCGTGCGCGGCACCCACCTGCGGGCCAACTGCTTCAGCGCCTGCGCGTTCGACCTCTACGTGAAGGACGGCGTGGTGTGGCGCGAGGAGCAGAGCGACGTCTACGCGCGCTCGGTCCCGCAGCTGCCCGACTTCGCCCCGCGCGGCTGCCAGAAGGGAGCCTGTTACAGCGACGCGATGCTGGGTCCGGATCGGCTCACGCATCCCCTCGAGCGCGTCGGGCCGCGCGGCTCGGGCCGCTGGCGGCGCATCTCCTGGGAGCGGGCGCTGACCCGTCTCGCCGACGCGATCCTCGACGCCATCGAGCAGGGGGGAGCCGAGACCGTCGTCTTCGACAACGGCACCTCCAACGTGGACGACGGTCCGAGCAGCCTGGGGGAGATGCGCCTCTTCTCGCTGCTGGGCGCCACCCTGCTCGACGGTTTCGGGGGCACCGGCGACCTGGCCATGGGGGCGGTCCAGACCTGGGGCACCTCCTTCGTGGACGGGAGCGCGGACGACTGGACCCGGGCCGACACCCTGATCTTCTGGCACTGCAACCCCGTCGCAACCCGGATTCCCGACGCCCACTTCGCCAGCGAGGCGCGCTACCGGGGTGCCAGCGTGATCACGATCGCGCCGGACTACTCGCCGAGCGCGATCCACGCCTCGCTCTGGATCAACCCGCGCCCGGGAACCGACGCTGCGCTGGCCCTCGGACTCGCGCGGGCGCTGCTCGAGCGCGGCGTCCTAGACGAGGCCTACCTGCGCGAGCAGACCGATCTCCCCTTCCTCGTGCGCGAGGACGACGGACGCTTCCTGCGCGAATCCGACCGCAAGAAGAAGGGCCGGGACGACACCTTCTACGTCTACGATCTCGCCTCGTCCCGGATCGTCGAGGCCCCAGGCACGGCGGGGCAGCGCAGCGACTCGATCGCCCTCGGCGCGCTGCGGCCGGCACTCGCGGGCCGCTACGAGGTCCGCACGCTGCGAGGAAACGTGACCGTCCGCCCGGTCCTGGAGCGGCTGCGCGAGCGCCTGGCGCCGTACACGCCGGAGCACGTAACCAGGATCACCGGGGTGGGGCCGAGCGTGCAGGCAGCGCTGACCGACCACCTCGCGCAATCCGGACGCACGCTGATCTACGCCTCGTGGGGCTCCAACAAGGGCTACCACGCCGACCTGCTGCAACGCTCCCTGATCCTGCTCTCGGCACTGCGAGGCCAGCACGGCCGCGCCGGGAGCGGAGTGCGATTCGCCGCCTGGCTGCCGCTCGAGGGGGCCAATGCGCTGCTGCCCGGGTCACAGCCCTCCCGGCTGCAACGGCTGCTGCTGCGCTTCTACACGCCGCCACCGCGCCTGGTGGAGAACGCCATCGCCGAGGCGTCGCGGCGGGCGCTCACCTGGACGCCCTCGCACCTCTTCCTCTACGTCCACGGCGGGCTCGACCGGCTCCAGGACGCGGACGCCCAGGATCCCGCGCTGCCGCGACCCGCCCGCGACTACATGCGCGAGGCCCTGGAGCGCGGCTGGGCTCCGGTGCGTCCGCGCCCCGACCGCTCGCCGCAAGTGCTGGTGACCTCGGGCGTGAATCCCCTGCGCCGCTGGCCCGTTCCCCAGCAGGTCGAACGGGTGTTGTGGCCCAAGCTGCGTCTCGTCGCGGCGCTCGACTTCCGGCTCTCCACCACCGGCGCGAAGGCCGATCTCCTGCTCCCCGCGGCCGGCTACTACGAGAAGTGCGGCATCAAGTACGCGCTCGCCCTGGTCCCCTACGTGGTCGTGGGAGAGCGGGCGGTCGCACCCGTGGGCGAAGCGAAGGGGGAGTGGGAGGTGATGGCGCTGCTTGCGCGCCGGATCCAGGAGCGTGCCCGGGAGCGGGGTCTGGACGGCGCCGCGGCGCACCTCTACGAACGCTTCAGCGAGGGAGGGCGCTGGGGGCCGGGAGACGACGAGGCGCTGCTCGACCGCATCCTTCGCTCCTCGTCCGCGACGGGAGGCGTCGGCTGGGACGAGGCGCGCCGGGCCGGCGCGATTCCGCTGCGCTCGGCGGGGGGCTGGGGCACGACGAGCGGCATCGGAAGCGAGATCGAGCCGGGAGGAACCCTGAGCCCGTCTCGCATCCACGTGGAGGAGCGCCGCGCCTGGCCGACCCTCACCGGGCGCCAGCAGTTCTACCTCGACCACCCCTGGTTTGCCGAAGCGGACGAGGCGTTGCCGCGCTGGAAGCCGCCGCCGCGTCCCGGGGGCGCCCATCCCCTGCTGCTCACGGGAGGCCACACGCGCTGGAGCATCCATGCGATCTGGCGCGCACACCCGGCGCTGCTGCGGCTTCAGCGCGGCGGGCCGGTCATGTGGGTATCCGTGGAGGACGCCCGTGCGCGGGGAATCGGAGACGGGGACCGGGTGCGCGTCTTCAACGATCACGGCGCGTTCCGGGTCCAGGTCAAGACCTCGGCCGCCGTGGCCCCCGGCGAGGTGATCCTCTATCACGCGTGGGAGCCGTACCAGTTTCCCGGCTGGCAGGGAGAGATGGAGCTCGTGTCCTCGCCCTACAAGCCACTCCACCTGGTCGGGGACTACGGACACCTGCGCTACCGGGTGTTCCAGGCCGGGCCCGTCCATGTACCCCGGGGCGTCCCCGTCGAGATGGAGCGCGACGCGGGTGCCGCCGAGCTTGCCGGCGCCGGGAGCCATTCGTGAACGACGAGCTGGCGCGACGCCTGGAACGCTTCTTGGCCCATCGGATCCCCGAGGTCCGCTGCCTGCGGGTGGTGGCTCTCGAGTCGCCGAGCGAAGGCTTCTCCCAGGAGACCTTCTGCTTCGAGGTGGAGACCGAGCGGGACGGAGAACGCCACCGGCGCGGGTACGTGGCCAAGCGCGAGCCGGTGGCCGGCCTGCTCGAGCCCTACGACCTGGAGCCCGAGTTCCGCGTGCTGCACGCCCTCTGCGACGTCCCGTGTGTGCCGGCGGCCCACTGGTTCGAAGCCGACGGCGCCGTGCTGGAGCGGCCCTTCTACGTGATGGACCGCCTCGAGGGGGAGGTCCCGATTCCCGCCGCGGGTCCGGGGGGCGCGGGACCCTTCAGTGAGGCGGAGCGCAAGGCGCTCGGTCCCCAGGTGATCGAGACGTTGACCCGCCTCCACGCCATCGATTGGCGCTCGCGCGGCTTCGGCTTCCTGGACCCGCCAGCCCCCGGCCGCGAGGCGGCCCAGCGCGAACTCGAGCGCTGGACGCGGAGGATCGTGCAGAGCCGCCTGCCGGCCGGGCCCGTGGTGCGCGAGGCGCTGCTATGGCTGCACCGCAACGTTCCCTGCAGCCCCGAGGTGACCCTCGTACACGGCGACTTCCGGCTCGGGAACTGGCTGGTGGTGCGTGAGGGCGGAGGGGCGCGCCTCACCGGCGTGCTCGACTGGGAGATGGTGCACCTCGGCGATCCGTTCGAGGACGTGGCCTGGTGCATCTCTCCCATGTGGCGCGCGGGCACGCCGTACGCGGCGGCCCTGCTGCCAGACACGGAGTTCCTGGAGTGCTACGGCCGCGTAGCCAGGCGCGCCCTCGACCCGGCCCGGCTGCACTTCTACGCGGTGCTCTCGGTGGTCAAGATGATCGCGATCGAGCTGACCGGACTGCGCACCTTCCTCGACCAGCGCACCCGCGACCTCCGCATGGCGATCTTCGAGCACCAGATCCCGTTCCTGGAGGCGCTGCTGGCCGCCTTGCGCGGCTGGCTCGCGCCCGATCGCCCCGGAGGAGTCTGATGCGCATCCCGGTCCCGACCTTGATCGACGGCGTCGAGCGAGCCCTGCTGGAGGCCGTGCTGCCCGAGCTGCGGTCGCGGAGCGCCCGCGGACAGCTCTACGCCGCCGTGGACGTGCTGCGCAACCTGCGCGACCGGATCGCGCCCCGGCCGGAGCTCCTCGAGGCGGAGGCCGTGTCGCTCGCGCGGTCGCTCGAGCTCTGCGCGGAACAGCTCCAGGAGGTGGGCGCCGCGGAAGCAGCCAGCCAGCTGCGCAGCCGTCTCGGCACGGCCGGGAGCGGACCGGCGCTGGAGCGCCTGACGGCGCTGCGCGAGAGCTTCGAGCTGGCGCTCACGCTCGTGGACGCTCTACCCGAGGCGGCGGCCTCCCCCGCGCAGGCCGCGCTCGGCGAGCACCTGGCGAGCCAGGCCCTGCGCTCGGTCAGCGTCCTCAAACCTTCGCTGCTGGGAGAGATCTCGCGGGGCTGAGCCCGGCAGGGGGCCGGCAGGATGGGCGTCATGCCGGCTTGCCTGGGATCCGAGCCCGCTTGCCGGGATCGGGAAGGAGTCCGCGGTGCACGAAGCGCAGCCAGTGGTGGTCGGAGTGGTGGGCGAGTCGGGGAGCGGCAAGACCACGCTCCTCGAACGGCTCGTTCCGCTGCTGGCCGGCCGCGGGCTCGCGGTCGCCGCGGTGAAGCACGCCTCCCACGGCTTCCAGGCGGACCGCCCCGGCAAGGACTCCCATCGGCTCTATCGGGCCGGGGCACGTGCCGTCGTGCTGGCCTCGCGCACCGAGCTCGCGGTGTTCGCGCGGCATCCCACCGGGGCGGAGGAGCTGCGCCTCGCCGACGCCCTGGCCGCCCTGCCGGGACGGGCGGACGTGGTGCTGGTGGAGGGCTTCTCCTGGGAGGCGATCCCGCGCATCGTCGTGCTCCGGGACCGCGAGCAGCCGGCTCCGCAGCACCTGACGGGCGGGGAGGTGCTCGGGATCGTGCGCGCCCCGGCTCCCGCGGTCGGCCGCAAGCCGGCCTTCGCCCGGGCGCAGCTCGCCTCGTTGGTGGAGAGGATCTCGGATCTCGCCGGGCGGTCGGCCCGCTCGGCCTGAGCCGTCCGCCGCACCGCGCATGACGCCGGTCATACCGGGCCGGCTCGCACCTGGGGAACGCTCCCTGCAGCGCAAGGAGGGTTCGCCATGCAGGCTCGCCACGTCGCCGGCGCCGACCTGGAGGCGCTGCTCGATCCGGCCGGGCGGCCCTGGCGCGGCGTGCGCTCCGAACGGCTCGCCCTGGTCGGGACCCCAGCGGGCATGCAGCCGAGCGCGGCGATCCGCGTGGCCTGGACGGGAAAGCGGATCGGAGCCGTGGACCGCGTCGCCGTCTCGAGCCTCCACAACGGTGAGGTCCTCGCCTTCCGGCTCGAGTGGCAGGACGCCACCGAGGATCGCGCCCTCATCGACACCAACTCCTTCCCGGACGCGGCGGCGGTGGCTCTGCCCGCGGCGCCCGAGGCGCCGCTGGTCACCATGGGAGCGCCGGGTGCTGCGGTGAACGCCTGGTACTGGCGCGCCGACGAGGACGGCCGCGGACGGCACGTCGTGGCCGAGGGCCTGGGAACCTCGCGCACCCTCGATCTCGAGCGGGTGCGCGGGCGCGGAGTGTGGAAGGAGGGACGCTGGCGCGTCGTCGTCGCCCGGCCGCTGCGCGTGGCCACCTCGGAGCCGGTGGTCCAGCTCGAGCCCGGCAAGACCACGCGCTTCGCGGTGGCGGTCTGGGACGGACGGAGCGGCGAGCGCGCCGGGATCAAGGCCTTCTCGGCGGGATGGCGCGAGCTTCGCCTCGAGCCCGTGGCCAGGGCCGGGAGGTAGCCATGGCGAAGAGCAAGCGGCAGCTCGCGATGGTGATGGACCTGAACAAGTGCATCGGGTGCCAGACCTGCACCATCGCGTGCAAGCGCCTCTGGACCCGCGACGAGGGCATGGAGTACATGTGGTGGAACACCGTGAACACCATGCCCGGCCGCGGAACGCCACGCGACTGGGAGGAGATGGGTGGCGGCTTCCACCAGGGCCAGCCGCGGCCGGGACGTCTGCCCACGCGCCGCGAATTCGGCGAGGCCTGGGACTTCAACCACGAGGAGGTCTTCTTCGGTGGCCAGGGGACCCAGGCTCACCTCAAGGTCGCCGGCGAGGAGCCCGACTGGGGGCCGAACTGGGACGAGGACCAGGGCGCCGGCGAGTACCCGAACGCCTACTACTTCTACCTGCCGCGCATCTGCAATCACTGCACCCATCCAGCCTGCCTCGAGGCCTGCCCGCGCCAGGCGATCGTGAAGCGCGAGGAGGACGGCATCGTCCTGATCGACGAGGACCGCTGCCGCGGCTACCGCTTCTGCGTGGAGGCGTGTCCGTACAAGAAGATCTACTTCAACCACGTCAAGAAGGTGTCCCAGAAGTGCATCTTCTGCTTTCCGCGCATCGAGCAGGGGGTGGCCAACGCCTGCGCGCGGATGTGCCCGGGCCGGGTGCGCTTCGTCGGCTACCGCGACGATCCGAACGGGCCGATCGCGAAGCTCGTGGACCAGTGGAAGGTGGCGCTCCCCCTGCACCCGGAGTACGGAACCGAGCCCAACGTCTTCTACGTCCCGCCGCTGGCCCCGCCCCGCTTCGACGAAGAGGGCAACCTCGACGAGTCGAAGCCGCGCATTCCGGACGCGTACCTGATCTCCCTCTTCGGTCCCGAGGTGCTCCGGGTTCTCGCCACCTTGAAGACCGAGATGGCCAAGACGCGGGCGGGCGGGAAGTCCGAGCTGATGGACATCCTGATCGCCTACCGCTGGAAGGACATGTTCGGCGGTTTCGACCGCGACCCGGCCACCATCGAGTGGACCAAGGCCTGAGCTCGGCCGGCTGCGCCGGAGTTCCAGGTGCCGGATCCCGTGCGGTGAGGAAAGCGTGAGCGAGAACCAGGGCAGCGAGGACCGCCGGGGCCGGATCAGCCGGCGCGCGTTCCTCGGTACCGCTGCCGTGGGGGCGGCCGGCCTGGCCGGCGCGAGCCTGGGACTCTGCCGCCTGCGTCCCACGGCGCCGCTCTGGGAGGCCGGGCGGACCCCGACCGCAGCAACCGTCTACGGCGACTGGCGCGATCTCTACCGCGAGCGCTGGTCCTGGGATCGGATCGTCCGCAGCACCCACTTCGTCAACTGCTGGTACCAGTCCCACTGCGCCTGGGACGTCTACGTAAAGGACGGCGTCGTGTGGCGCGAGGAGCAGGCGGCGGACTACCCGCAGATCCGGCCCGACGTGCCCGACTTCAATCCCCGCGGCTGCCAGAAGGGGGCCTGCTTCAGCGAGCGGATGTACGACCCCGCGCGTGTCCGTTATCCGCTCAAGCGCGTGGGGCCGCGCGGCTCGGGGCGTTGGCGTCGCCTCTCCTGGGAACAGGCCCTGGAGGAGATCGCCGACTCCCTGCTGGACACCGTCACGGGAGAGGGATCCGAACGCGTGATCTGGGATCTGGGCCCGCTCTACACCTTCGGAACCATGTCCGCGGCGCACCAGCGGCTGGCCTTCCTGCTCGACTCGACCAGCCTCGACATGAACACCGAAATCGGAGACGGCCATCGCGGCGTGGCCGAGACCTTCGGCAAGATCGTCTTCGAACGCTCTGCCGACGACTACTTCTTCTCCGATCTCATCCTGATCTGGGGCGCCAACCCGGTCTATACCCAGATTCCGAACGCTCACTTCCTGCTGGAAGCCCGCTACAAGGGCGCGCAGCTGGTCTGCATCTCCCCCGACCACAGTGCGTCGGCGATCCACGCCGACCTGTGGGTGCCGGTCGAGCCCGGGTGCGACGCCGCCCTGGGCCTCGGCATCGCGCACGTCCTGGTGGAGGAGGGACTCTTCGACGAGAGCTTCGTCGCCGAGCAGACCGACCTCCCCCTGCTGGTGCGCGAGGACACCGGGCGTTTCCTGCGCGGTAGCGACCTCGGGGCCGACGAGGCCGACGCGCTCTACCTGCACGATCCCGAACAAGGCATCGTCGCCGCGCCGCGCCGCACCCTGTCCCTGGGCGGGCTGCGTCCGTCCCTGCAGGGGCGCTACCAGGTGGATCTCGCCGACGGCCGGCGGGTGGTGCTGCGGACGGTCTTCTCCCGGCTCCGCGATCGCCTCGGCGGGTACGACCCGGAGCGCGCCGCGGCCCGTTGCGGAACGCCGCCCGCCCTGATCCGCGACCTGGCCCGGAGGATCGCCCGGGCGCGCTCCGCCTGCTCCGTCACGACCAGCAACTTCAGCAAGTACTACCACGGCAACCTGATCGAGAGGACGCAGGCCCTCGTGTTCGCCTTGACGGGACACTACGGCAAGAAGGGCAGCGGCTTCGTGGGTTTCCCGTTCCTGGTCCACGACGGCCTCGACGGGGCCATCCTCTCCGTCATCGAGCCGGCCGATCGGCTGCGGCTGGTGGGAGGCGCCCTGCTCGACGGCCTGCGCCTGCGTCGTGCGGGGTACACCGAGGAGATGGTCGCCTACGAGCGCAGCCGCAAACGCTACGAGCTGGGCGTCATCACCTCGGGCGCGCTGTTCTGGTACGTGCACGGAGGGTTGCTCGCGGCCAGTGACGCGCTCGAGCAATGGGACCCCCATCTGCGGCGGCCGGTCCGCGACGTCCTGCTCGAGTCGCTCTCGAAGGGTTGGCAGCACGTCTCGCCCAGCCCGGGCGACGACCCGCGCATGCTCTTCGTCTACGGAAGCAACCCGCTGCGGCGCGTGCGCTGCTATCCGCTGCTGCTCGAGAATCTCTGGCCCAAGCTGCGCACCATCGTGACGCTCGACTGGCGGATGACCTCGACGGCCCTGCACTCCGACTACGTGCTTCCGGTGGCTGCCTGGTACGAGCGCACGGAGCACAAGTGGGTGACGCCGCTCATGCCCTTCGTCCACGCCGGCCAGAAGATCACATCCTTCTACGAGGCCCGCTCCGATTGGGAGATCCTCTCCCGCCTGGCGCGGGCCGTGCAGGAGCGTGCGCGCGCACGCGGCTTGCGCAGCTTCACCGACCGGCAGGGCAGGACGCGCCCGCTGGCGGACCTGTACCAACGCTTCTCCCGGGGCGGTCTCCAGGCGGAATCCGACGACGATAAGGTGGCGCGCGCGCTGCTCGAAGGCGCCAGCAATCTGGAAGGAGTGGATTGGGAGGAACTGAAGCGGCGCGGATGGGCGCGCTTCACCGGCGTGGGCAAGAGCGAGGTCTCGATCGGAAACGCCTCCGAGATCGCACCGAACGACACAATCACGCCTCTCACCCGACACGTGGTGGGAAAGCAGCCCTACCCCACCCTCACGCGGCGCATCCAGTTCTATCTGGACCACGAGCTCTACCGCGAGATGGGCGAGGAGCTGCCCGTCCACAAGGACCCGCCCAGCGCCGGAGGCTCCCATCCCCTCCAGCTCACGGGCGGGCATACCCGCTGGAGCATCCACTCGGCCTGGCGGGACGATCGCCTGATGCTGCAGCAGCAGCGGGGGGAGCCGGTGATGTGGATCGGCGTAAAGGACGCCTCCGCTCGCGGCATCCGGGACGGCGATCGGGTGCGGGTCTTCAACGACCTGGACGCCTTCGAGGTGATGGCCAAGGTCTCGCCCGCGGTCCGGCCGGGGCAGGTGATCGTGTACCACGCCTGGGAGAACTTCCAGTTCCGCGGCGGCAAGGGCTTCCAGAACCTGATTCCCACGCCGCTCAACCCGGTCGAGCTGGCCGGGGGCCAGTTCCACCTGCGGCCGATGTCGCTCTGCCTGCAGCCGAGCCACACGGACCGCGACACGCGTGTGGAGGTGGAGCGACTGTGACGGGCAGCGGGTTTCCTCTGCTCACCCGCCGCGCGCTCCTGGTGGGCGGCGCAGCGAGCGTGGCCGTGCTCTCCCTCGGCAGGCTGCGTCTCGACCTCGGGGCGAAGCCCGCCGCCGCGGGCGCCGTGGCCTATCGGGGTCCCGGCGACCTCTGGCGCTCCCAGTGGCGCTGGGACCGTGTCGCGCGCACTTCCCACGCCCGGGCGAACTGCATCTCCGCCTGCTCCTGGAACGTCTTCGTGCGCGACGGCATTGCCTGGCGCGAGGAGCAGAACGCGATCTACGCCCCCGTCGAGCCGGGCGTCCCCGACTTCAATCCGCGCGGCTGCCAGAAGGGGGCCTGCTACACGCACCTCATGTACGAGCCTTCGCGGGTCACGCATCCGCTGCGGCGGGTCGGCGAGCGTGGCTCGGGGCGCTGGAAGCGCGTCTCCTGGGACGAGGCGCTGACCGAGACGGCCGACCACATCATCGACGCCTCGTTGCAGTCGGGCACGGGCGCGGTCGTCTACGACCACGGCACCACGAACATCGACTTCGGACCGGACACGGCCGGCGAGATGCGGCTCTTCCGCATCCTCAACGCCACCGTCATCGACTCCTGGGCCGGGGTGGGAGACATGCCCTACGGGGCCGTGCAGACCTGGGGCATGTACAACGTCGAGGGCACCGCGGACGACTGGTTCAAGTCGGACTTCATCGTGGTCTGGGTCGGCAACCCGGCCTACACGCGGATCCCGGAAGTGCACTTCATGCACGAGGCGCGCTACCGGGGTGCCCGGCTGGTGGTGATCGCGCCGGACTACAACGCGAGCGCAATCCACGCCGATTACTGGCTCAATCCCAGGGTCGGCACCGACGCGGCGCTGGCGCTCGCCATGGCGCAGGTGATCCTCGCCGAGGGCCTCCACGACGAAGCCTACGTGCGCGAGCAGACCGACCTGCCGATCCTGGTACGCGAGGACACCGGCCGGTACCTGCGCCAGTCGGACCTCCGCGAGGGCGGGAGCGAGAAGCTCCTCTACTACTGGGACGAGGCGTCGGATGAGCTCGCGGCGGTGCCCGGTTGCCGGGGCGAGGGCGGGCGCTCGCTCGCCCTGGGCCGACTGCGGCCGGCCCTCGGCGGGCGCAGGAGCGTGCGTCTGGCCGACGGCACCGAGGTGTCGGTCCGTCCGCTCCTGGAGCGTCTGCGCGAGCAGCTGGACGAGAGCTATCCGCCGCGACGGGTGGCGGAGGTGACGGGGGTCGGGGCGGACACGGTCCGGCGCCTCGCCCGCGAGCTGGCCGCGGCGCCGCGGGCGATGATCTTCTCCTCGTGGGGCGCCTGCAAGCACTACCACAGCGACCTGGTCCAGCGCGCCAAGATCCTGCTGATGGCGCTGACCGGCAACCAGGGCAGGAGCGGCGGTGGCCTGCGCGTGGCCTCGTGGTGGCCGATGGAGGGGTTCGATCGGCTGGCGGCGGCTCCCGGCGAGATCTCCCTGGGCACGAAGCTGCGAGCCATGTTCCGAGGCCTGTTGGGCCGCTTCGGCTGGCGCGAGTTCGAGACGCTCCTCGAGGACATGGTCCCCAAGCGCGGCAACACGCCGCTGATGCCCTGGCTGTACGTGCACGGGGGCTACTCCGAGATCTGGGACCGGCGCGAGTACCAGGATCCGGCCGTGCCGCGCAGCACGGCGGAGTACGTCCGGGAGGCCATCGAGCGCGGCTGGATTCCGATCCGCCCCGCTCCCGGAACGGACCCCAAGGTCTTCGTCTTCACCGGACCGAATCCCCTGCGGCGCTGGCCTTCGCCACAGGTGGCGCGCAGGCACCTGTGGCCCAAGCTCGATTGGATCGTGGACGTCAACTTCAAGGTCAGCACGTCCGGGATGCAGGCGGATCTGATCCTCCCGACGGCGGGCTACTACGAGCGGGACTCGCTCAAGTACTCGCAGGCCTATCTGCCCTACCTGGTGCTGTGCGAGAAGGCGGTGGAGCCTCTGGGCGAGGCGAAGCCGGAGTGGGAGATCTTCGGCCTGCTGGCGCGCACGATCCAGCATCGCGCCCGCGCTCGCGGCGTCGGCCCGGTTGCAGATGCCGTGGGCGGCGAGACGGACCTGGCCAGGGTCTACGATCTGTGGAGCGATGGCGGCAGCCTCCACGAGGGCGACGCCAAGGCGGTGCTCGAGAAGATCCTGCGCGGGACCCGCACGACCGGGAAGGCCGGTCTGGCGGAGGCCCGGGGGACCGGCCTGCTGCCGGTGTTGGAGGCGAAGGGCACCCCGAATCCGCTCTACGCGGTGGCGACCGACTACCGGCCCGGCCGCACCCTGTATCCCCACGCCCGCTTCGTGGAGGACAAGGAGGTCTGGCCGACGCTCTCGGGACGTCAGCAGTTCCTGATCGACCATCCCTGGTACGAGGAGGTCGGGGAGACCCTGCCCGTGCACAAGGAGCCGCCCAGGGCGGGCGGGGAGTATCCCCTCCGCCTCACCGGCGGGCACACGCGCTGGTCGATCCACGCCACCTGGCGCGACTCCCCGCTGATGCTGCGGCTGCAGCGCGGAGAGCCGGCCGTCTGGGTCTCGACTCGGGACTGCCAGTCACGCGGCGTTCGCGACGGCGACCGGGTGCGCGTCTACAACGACAACGGCGAGTTCGAAGCCATCGCGAAGGTCTCGGGCGCCGTGCAGCCCGGGCAGGTGATCATCTACCACGCCTGGGAGCCCTACCAGTTCAAGCGCTGGAGGGGCCAGCAGGAGCCCGTCGTGGCACCGTGGAAGGCGCTGCACCTGGCCGGAGGCTACGACCAGATCCACTACCGCATGATCTACGGCGCTCCGGGGCACGCGCCGCGCGGGGGCACCGTCGACATCGAGCGGGTGAGGCCGGGTGCCGGGAGAGACCGCGCGTGACGGAGTCGAGGCTCGAGGGACTCGAAGGGGAGGCGCAGCTCGCCGCCGCGCGGCGCAGCCAGGCGTATGGGCTCTTCGCCCGGGCCTGGGAGTACCCCGAGGCGGAGCTGCGCGAATCGATCACCTCCGGCGAGCTCGCGGAGCGGCTCTGCGAGACGCTCGCCTCCATCGATCCGGCCCTCGTCGAGGACGCGGACCGCCAGGCCCTCGCCGAGACCGGCGCGGGCGACGACCTCGAGGTGGAGTACACGCGGCTGTTCGACGTCGGCCCCTCCGGCCCGCCCTGCCCCCTCCACGGCGGGCTCTACGGCGGCGCCCGCATGAAGGTGATGGAGGAGGCGGTGCGCTTCTACAACCACTTCGGCCTGAGCCTCTCCGAGAGCCCGCGCGAGCTTCCCGACCACCTCACCACCGAGCTCGAGTTCCTCCACTACCTGAGCTTCCGCGAGGCGCAGGCGCTCCAGGCGGGAGAGGATGCGGAGCCCTTCCGGCGCGCCCGGCGGGACTTCGTGGAGCGGCATGCTGGGCGCTGGATCCCCCGCCTGCGCGAGCGCCTGGAGGCGCAGGATGCAGCGCCCTTCTTCCGGGAGCTGGCGCGGCGGCTCGAGCGGCTGCTGCTTCACGAGAAGGCGCAGCTCGACGCCGAGCTCGGCCCGGCCCGCCCCGGCGGACGCTGATCCGTGTGGGGCGTCGTCTACCACGGAGCCGGTGACTTCTGCTGGGAGGAGGTCGGGAAGCCCGTCCTCCAGGGGCCTGCCGACGCCATCGTGCGCGTCCGTCGCGCAGGCATCTGCGGCTCGGATCTGCACCTGTGGCACGGCCTGCCGCTCCCGGACCGCGGCTTCGCAGTCGGCCACGAGTTCGTGGGAGTGGTCGAGGAGGTGGGACCGGCGGTCCGCACGCTGGCGCCGGGCGACCGGGTGCTGGTCTCGTGCACCGCCGGTTGTGGCACCTGCGAGGCGTGCCGTAGCGGCCTCCACTCAGGCTGCTCCGTCACCACCGGTGGCGGTGCGCACAGCAACGTGTTCGGCTTCTCCCGGTCCCTGGCGGGTGGTCAGGCCGAGGCGGTGCGGGTTCCCTTCGCCGACGTGAACGCGTTCCGGATCCCCGACGCCATGGACGACGAGCGGGCGCTCTTCCTCACCGACGCGCTGCCTACCGCGGACATGGCCACGGAGCTGGCCGCCGTGGAGCCCGGCGACGCGGTCGTGGTCTTCGGCTGCGGCCCGGTCGGCAGCCTCGTGCAACGCTGCGCTCGGCTTCGGGGCGCCGCACGGGTCATCGCGGTCGACCCCGACCCGGCGCGCCTCGCGCGGGCCCGGGAGCGCGGCTGCGAGGTCGTGAACCCCGACGCGGAGGACCTGGTGAAACGCGTCCTCGGGCTCACCGGGGGGCGCGGCGCAGATGCGATCGTGGAGGCGGTGGGGCGCGCCGAGCTCGTCGCCAGCGCCGTCACCCTGGCGCGCCCGGGAGGTCGCATCGCCGTGGTGGGTCTGATCGCCGCCCCGGTGGAGCTCCCCTGGGGCGCCCTCCTGCTGAAGAGCCTCTCGCTGCGAACGGGTCTCGTGAGCCCGCAGCGGCACGTGACCCGGCTGCTGGCCCTGCTCGAGTCCGGCCGCCTCGATCCGATGGATCTGATCACCCACCGCCTCCCCCTGTCCCGGGCGGTGGAGGCCTACCGGATGCTGTCCGCCCGCAAGGGAGACGCTCTCAAGGTCGTCCTGGCCGCCTAGGATGACTCACGCGTATGACTGCGGTCATATCGCCGGCCCCGCCGATCCCCGAGACTGGGGTGTGGAAACCCCTTCCCCCCCGCGCTTGCCACCGGGATCTGGCCATGAGGCTCGGGACACGAGGGGGCACGTTGCTGCTGGCGTTGGCCCTCGGGGCCAGCGCCTCCGCGGACGCGGCTCCCGATGGGCTGGAGCCCCATGGGCGCGCGCTCTACCGGGCCTACTGCGAGGCCTGCCACGGGTCCCTCGCCGATCCCGGGGCGGTGGGGCGCGTCGCCACGAAGCGGGGGGCCCCGCCGGACCTCACCCGACTCGCCGAGCGGCACGGGACCAACCTGCCGAAGGCAAAGCTGGTGCACGAGGCCATGGGGGCGTCGCGCGCCGGCCACACCAGCATCTGCGGCGAGCGAATCTTCGCCAAGCTGCCCGCCGCCTCGGCCGCCGAGCTCATGAAGCGCGGCACCCTGCTCACGGTCCTCTACTACCTGGAGACCGTCCAGAGGACCGACTGAGCGCCGAGCGCTACGGCGTCCCGCCCTCCTCCCAGACGATCTCGGCGGGATCGCGGTCGAGGTGCCCGAGGGCGTCCTTCCAGCGGTACAGGATCAAGGTGTCCATCAGCTCGGAACCCTGCCCGCGCCGCTTGCGGTCGAGCTCGGCGCGCATCACGTCGAGCGCGCCGTGCACCCTGGGGCCGAAGAGGGACTCCAGGTACGAGGGGGGGATGCGTTCCCCACCTTCGTCGAAGCTCCCGTCCTCTCGAAGCGGCGAGGGCGAGAGGGGCGGCACGTAGTACACGTTGGGCTCCGTTCCGAACTCCGGGTGCAGCGGAAGTGCCACCTTCCACTTCTCCACCAGCTTCCACACCGAGCTGCCCTCGTCGTCGCGAAAGCCCACGAAGGCGGCCCGGCCCGGGCACTGCCGCACGCAGGCCGGAGCCACGCCCTGCTCGATCCGCGGGAAGCAGCCGATGCAGTGCTGGCTCACGCCGCGAGCCTCGTTCCAGTAGATCTTCTTGTAGGGGCAGGCCGACGCACACTGCTGCGAGCCCCGACAGACGTCCTCGTCGCGCAGCACCAGGCCGTCCTCGTCGCGCTTGAAGAGGGCGCCACTGGGACAGGCCTCGAGACAGGCGGGATTCGTGCAGTGGTTGCACAGACGCGGCAGGTAGAAGAAGTACGCGTTCGGGAACTCGCCTCCGCCCTCGTCCTCGTCCCAGTTCATGCCCCAGGTCCTGCTGCCCGAGGTCTTGCGCAGGTGCTTGCTGCGGCCGTGACCGCCGCGCAGGACCTCGTCGTAGTTGAAGGTCCAGCCGCTGCCGAACTCCTCCGGTGTCGGCTTCCGGCCCAGCCGGAGGCCGCCTGCGGCGTCGTAGCCGCCGCCCATCGCCTCCCAGTCGCGCGGCGTCCCCCGGCCCGGCTGGGTGTTCACCGTCATCCACCACATCGGCTCGCAGCCGGGCTCGTCCTCCGTCCACAGCACGCGGCACGCCACCGAGCAGGTCTGGCAGCCGATGCACTTGTTCAGATCGAAGACCCAGGCGAGCTGCCGGGTCGAGCGGGTGCTTGCTTCCATGGCGAGTCGCTCCTCTCTCGGCCGTCGCCCGGCAGCTTGGCTCAGGCGAGCTTCGACACGTCCACGCGGACGGCGCGGTCCGCCGGAATCGGCTGCCACGAGAACAGCCGGTACTTCAGGTGCCCATAGTTGCCTGCGAAGCCCAGGTGCTTCACGTGGCCCGATTCGAGATCGGCCTGGCCGTACCAGGTCTGGTGCATGTACGGCTCGAAGCCGTTGTAGACGATCAGCTGACCGGGCCGGCAGGCCGGCGTCACCTTGGCCGCGATGCGCATCTCTCCCGCATCGCTCGCCACCCGGATCAGCTCGCCGTTCTCGATGCCCAGGCTGCTGGCGTCCCGGTCGTTCAGGAACGCGAAGGGCTCCCCGCGGTGGGTGTTCAGGATCACGTCGTTGGTCATGTTCATCGAGTGGATGCTCCAGCGGTTGTGGCCGCTGGTCATCAGGAAGCGCCGCCCGCGGCCGCCCTGGGCAGGCGGCTCCTTGTGGGTGGGAAGCTCTTCGCCCGCCTCCAGGAACCACTCGTGATCGATGTAGAACTGGGCGCGCCGGACCAGGGTGTCGTAGGGGATCTTGTCCTCGGTGTGCCAACGCAACGGGGTGTGGATCTCGTCCGGCCGGATGGTGGAGGCCTGGGAGACGCCGTGGCCGACCATGCCCCAGCCCGCGAAGCGCACGTGCCCCTTCTCGCGCAGGCTCTTCAGCGTGGTCCCCTTGGGCAGGACGCCGTACACGGCGTTGTCGCGCACGATCTCCTCGAAGCGAGCCTCCTCGTCCCGGACCGCGCCGCCGAGCGTGGCGCGCCCGACGAGGTTCTCCAGGCTGCGCACGTTTCCCTTGCGGTCCTTGTACTCCTTGAGTCCCCGCGCTGCGGCACGCTGCTCGATCTTCTCGAGCAGCCGCACTCCGATCTCCCAGTCCGGCAGGGCCTCGCCTTCGGGCACCGTGGCCCGATCGCAGAGCACGAAGTTCAGGTGGTGCACCGAGGGCATGCTGTTGCCGAGCTTCTCGTAGTGCTGCGCGGCGGGCAGCACGTAATCCGAGTACAGGCCCGTGGTCGTCAGGCGGTAATCGATCGAGACGATCATGCGCAGCTTCGGCCACAGCTGCTCGAGGAGCAGCTTCTGTCCGCCCCGCTGGCGCCGCAGCATGTTGCCGCCGGCCTCGATCAGGACCCGGGGCTCGACCTCTCGGTACACCCGCGCATAGCTCGGATCCCACCAGCCCTTCTCGATCGCCTCCTCGACGTACTCGTCGAAGCGGCGCTTCATGGAGGGATCGTGGTTCTCGGGATCGTTCCAGCGCTCCTTGTAGCCGTACTGGTAGTACCAGAGGAAGGCCGGAGGCATGATGACCCCGAGGCCGCCGAGCTCCCCCGCCGCCTCCGCCGCCCGGTTCTGGATCATCTCCTCCGTGAGGGTGGGATCGCTCTGGCTCATCAGGCGTCGCATGGCGATCATGCCGGCCACGAGACGCTGGGCCTCTTCCTGGCCCGGTCCCTGCTTGCGCGGCATGAAGGCGGCGCCGTCCATGCCCGTGATGGCCCAGGAACGCGTGCCGGTCCCGCGGCGGCCCCAGTTGCCGGTGAGCCCGAGCAGCAGGGCCATGGCCCGCTCCATCAGGTCCCCGTGGTAGTACTTGCCCGAGTTCCAGCCGATGAAGATCTTGGTGCGGCGGGTGGCCACCTTGCGCGCCAGCTTGCGGATGTTGTCGGGGTGGATCTCGCAGATCGCGCTCGCCTTCTCCGGCGTGTAGTCCTCCAGATGCCGCGCGAGGCGCGCAAAGACGGGCTCCACCTCGACCCGGCTCCCGTCCCGCAAGGTCACCTCGTGGATCCCGTGCAGCGCGGGGTCCACGCCGGCCGTGGCCAGCGTACCGCGTGGGGCGGGGGTGAGCGTCCCGTTCAGGCCGTTCCACCAGTAGAACTGGTCGTCCCGGTCGCCCTCGTTCACGTCGCTGCCGCGCAGGAAGCGCCCGGTGTCCCGCCGCACCAGCAGCGGCAGGTCGGTCTGCTCCTGGACGAAGCGCTTCTGGTAGAGGCCGGCGTCGATGATCACCTTGCACATCGAGAGGGCCAGGGCCGCGTCGGTCCCGATACGCACGGGCAGGTGGTAGTCGGCGTGGATCGCCGAGGGGCTGTAGTCGGGGGCGATGGTGACGATCTCGCCGCCGTTGTAACGGGATTCGGCCAGATAGTGATACCAGTGGATGTTGGTGTAGACGGGATTGGCATGCCAGATCAGCGTGAGCTCGGCGAGGAACCAGTCCTCCATGCTGGAGGTCGGATTGAAGAGCCCCCAGGTCAGGTGCCAGCCCGGGCTGAAGTCCTGGAACTCCGCGTTGCCGTCGGTCTGGGGCGTGCCGAGGAAGTTGGTGAACAGCCGTGCAGGCATCGCGCCGGGCTCCGGCGTGAGCAGGCTGATCACCGACTCCGGGCCCTGGTCCTGGATCGCATCGAGCATCGCGTCGGCGATGTCGCCGAGGGCGGCGTCCCAGGAGACGGGCTCGAAGCGTCCCTCGCCGCGCTCGCCCACCCGCTTGAGCGGCCGCGTGACCCGATCCGGCGAGTAGTGGCAATGGCTCCAGCAGGCGCCCTTCTGGCAGCCCATGGGATTCATGTCCGGGATGCCCGGCTCGATCGGAACGTGGTTGCCCGCCTGCTCCTCCCGCAGGATCCGGCCGTCCCGCACGAAGACGCGCCAGGGACAGCCGCCGGGGTAGCAGTCCACGGCGTGGCTCCCGAAGCTCACGCTCTCCCAGGTCCACTTCTGGCGGTAGGCGTCGGCCCAATCGCCCGTCCGGCGGAAGCTCGCCGTCGTCGCCATGTCCCCTCCGCACGCCGAAACCGGCTCGCCCGTGAGCCCGCCCGCCGCAAGATGGGATCCGCGGAGGACACCGCGTTATGACCCGTGTCATATCCGGAGCGGACTGCTCCCCTGGGGTGCCGGGGCGTGGCCGGCAGACCCGACCGCCCGGAGCGGATTGCCTGCCGTATCATCGCCAGGTGTACGTCGACGCCCGTCGCGAGCGCATTGCAGCCGCCGCATCGGGCGGGACGCGGAGCAGCCCGGCGGGATGACCGTCACCCGGGGCACCGGGGAGATCCAGCGCTCCATATCAAGTGGGAGCTCGCCATCCTGAAGCGGGTGCTCCGGGCGGCGTGGGGAGGCGATTGATGGGCAGCGACGCGGGCGGCGGCTGGCGCGTCTTCCTGCGCTACCTCGTCTTCCAGCTGCCGGGCTGGTTGATCGCGTCCGCCGTGGCCGTCGGCCTGGTGCGCTGGTTCGAGGTCCGGCCCGGGATCGCGGGCCTGCTCTTCGCAGCCTGGGTGGCCAAGGACTTCGCCCTGTACCCGTTCGTGCGCATCGCCTATGGGCCGGGTGGCGGCGGACCGGCGGAGGCCCTGGTGGGCGCCGCGGCGCGGGCCGAGGAGCCGCTCGCCCCCGAAGGCTGGGTGCGGGTGGGCGCCGAGCTGTGGCGGGGGCGCCTGGCGGACGGCGCCTCGGCGCCCCGCGGCGCCATCCTGCGCGTGCGGGAGGTGCGCGGCTTCACCCTGTTGGTGGAGGCGGAGCCCCTGGGGCCCGGCGACGCGGCGGGCCTCAGCCGGCGGCCGGCGCCTCCTGCTGGCGCCTGGCCGCCTCGGCCATGAAGCGCATCAGGAGCTGCACCATCTCCTGGGGCGGCGTCACCTCGGGCTCCTCGATGGAGTCCTTCAGGTTCTCGAAGCGCAGCAGGTCGAGCTTGGCATACTCCTCGCGGACGCGCGGCGTCAGCAGGCCGAGCCGCTTCAGGTTCGGCACGATCTTCGAGAACAGCATCTGCCGGAACCCGCGCTGGAACGGCGTGTTGATGGCCCACGCCATCCAGCTCTTCAGGTCCCAGCCGAGGCGTTCGAAGACCGGCTGCATGAGGAGCCGGTCCCGCATCACGTGGGTGGCCTCGATCACGAAGTCCTCACGCTCGCGCAGCTCCCGCTCGCTCATCTCCCGCGTGTAGAGATCCTCCAGGGAGAGCACGCCGAAGGCCACGTGGCGCGACTCGTCGCCCATGATGCGGGTCGTGATGTCCTGAATCAGCGGCTCATCGGGCATCATGGCCCGCATCACACCGAACGCCGCCAGCGCGAGTCCCTCCACCATGATCTGCATGCCCAGGTACGTCACGTCCCAGCGCGGGTCGGACATGATGTCGCCGAGCAGGCTCTTCAGGCTGGGATGGATCGGATAGGAGACCCCGAGCTTCTCGGTCAGGTAGCGGTGGTAGACCTCCACGTGGCGGGCCTCGTCCGCCACCTGGTTGGCGGCGTACCACTTGGCCTCCTCCCACGGCACCGTCTCCACGATCTTCGCCGTGGCCAGCAGCGCACCCTGCTCGCCGTGCAGGAACTGGGAGAGCTGGAAGGCGTTCATGTGCAGCTGCATCTGGACGGCCTCCTCGTTGCTGAGGGGCCGCGGCGGGCTCATGATCTGGTTGACGAGGGGGCCGTGTCCGCTTCCCTGCCGTTGCCGGGCCAGGCGCTCCATGTCCACGTCCACGGACCAATCCAGGTCCGTCGCGTTCCAGGTGGCGGCCTTTCCCTTCTCGTAGAGCTCGAGCAGCTTCTGGCGCTTGAGCTCGTACTGCCAGTCGAACACCGCGTCGATGGTGGCGCGGACGCTCTGGAAGGGCCCGGTTTCGGGGATCGGGAGCGGGTTGCGCTGCGCGTACTTCATGAGTTCCTCTCCGTCGGGGTCGGGTCGTCGATCCCCAGATAGCCCAGGAAGCTGCGGGCCAGCTCTTCGGCGACTTCCGCGTCGGAGAGCAGTTCTCCGCCGGCCCGGATCTCGCCGAACACGACCCGCGACAGCAGGGTCGCGAAGGCGATCGATACGCCCAGCTCGCCCGCACGCTTGGGATGCGGGTGGCGGGTGCGATCGGGGCGGGTGAGCAGGAAGCTGGTGAGGCGCTGCGCGGCTTCCTGGCGGAAGCGCAGCGCCTCGCCCCGGAACTCCACGTCGTGGAGCGCCCGGGCCACGAAGGCTCGGATCAGGGCCTCGTGGGCGCGGAACACGCGCACCAGCTCCCCGGTGCAGGCACGAACGATGGCGGGAAGCGGAGCGTCGCCCCAGCGTGTGGGCTCGGTGAGACGCCGGACGCGCAGCCACTGCTGCGCGAAGAAGCGCTCCTCGAGGGCACGCAGCAGCTCGTTCTTGTCGCGGAAGCGGGCGTAGAAGCCGCCCACGGAGGAGCCGGCCCGGTCCACGATGTCCGGCACGGAGACCTCCGCAAGGCCGCGCTCCTCGATCAGCGCCTCGGCCGCGTCGAGCAGGCGCTGGAGCGTGCGCTGGCTGCGCGCCTGCTTCGGGCGCGCGACGCTGGCCAGGACAGGGCGGGCTCGCGCCACCCGGGTCTCCTCGAACCGAAGGGGAAGAGAATCCGATTCGGTTTCTTGTCTATCGCCGCGGACCCGCCGCGTCAAGCCCGCAACGGGGTTGCGCCTGGCTCCCGTGGGCTCGAACCTCCCGCCGCCGCCTGGCGCTACGAGGGAGGACCCGTGACGCCCACTGCCCCGCGCCGACCCCGGCGCCGCGCCGGTCGGCGTGGAACCCGGGCCCGACGCGCCGACAAGTACGACCTGTATCAGCGCGCCGTGCAGGACCCGCAGGGCGACGTGGCGCGCATCCGCCGCGCCTTCCTGCGGCGCTTCGGACGACCGCCCCGGCTGCTGCGGGAGGACTTCTGCGGCAGCGCGGCCCTGGCCTGCGCCTGGGTGGCCGCGCACCGGGAGCACCGCGCCTTCGGCATCGACCTCGACCCGGAGCCGCTCGCCTGGGCCCGGCGCCACAACGTGGGCGCGCTGCGTCCCGAACAGGCCGAGCGGGTCTGCCTGCTGCGAGGCGACGTGCTGCGCGTGCGCACGCCGCCGGCGGACGTGGTGGCCGCCTTCAACTTCTCCTTCTTCGGCTGGAAGACCCGCCCGGAGCTCGTGCGCTACTTCCGCTGCGTCCGCCGCCATCTGCACCGGCGAGGCCTGTTCGTGCTCGACGCCTACGGCGGCCCCGAGGCCCAGGAGCGCCGCGAGGAGCGCCGGAGCGTGGACGGCTTCACCTACGTCTGGGACCAGGACCGCTTCGATCCGATCACCCACGAGACCACCTGCTTCATCCACTTCGAGTTCCGGGACGGGAGCCGCATGCGGCGCGCCTTCCGCTACGACTGGCGCCTGTGGACGCTTCCCGAGCTGCGCGAGCTGCTGGAGGAGGCCGGCTTCGGCCGGGTCGAGGTCTACTGGGAGGGCACGGAGCGCCGCACCGGGGAGCCGAACGGCGTGTACCGGGTGTGCGAGCACGCGAACGACGATCCCGCCTGGGTCGCCTACCTGGCCGCCTCGCCCTAGGAGCCTGACCCCAGACCGGCGCGGGAAGGGCCGGGCGCCGAGACGCGCCGCGGCCGAGGCGCGCGACCGAGCCATAGCGACGCTAGGGCGCAGGGAGCGCAACGCGGGCAGCGGCCATGGATCGGCGTCCGGACGTCGCGCCCAGTCTTGGTCAGGCTCCCAGATCCGGCAGGCGCCCTGCCATCAATTGCTAGCCTCGGGGTGGATGACCTCAGCCTCGAGGAGCGCATGGCGACGAACGGGCAGCGGGGCGGCGCGTGGCGCGCGGGGAAGGCCTGCCGGCGGCTGGCGGCCGCCTGCACCGCCGTGGTGCTGGGAGCGGGCGCGGGAGCCTTCGAGCCTCCCGGCGGGACTCCGCTCGCCCCCCAGCTCTCGGTCCTCGTGCTGGATCGGGCGCTCCTGGCCGTGGCCGCCGAGGGAGGCGGCCAGCGCGAGGCGCGCCTGGAGCTGGGCGAGCAGGTGCTCTGGACCGGGAGCCGGGGACGCGTGGGGGTTGCGCTCACCGACCGCCGCGTGCTGGCCGTGACGAGCCGCTCGGCGGCCTGGCAGGACACGCGCTACCGCCGCTCGGAGCGGCCGCCCGCCGGGGCGGTGCTGGGCGACCGGGTGGCCCTGGTGCTCACCGGCAAGCGCGTGCTCGGCTTCGACGGCGGAAGCGGCAACCTGATCGAGGGCCGGCTCGGTCCCCGGGAGCGGGTGCTCGCCTACGACGTGGGCGAGAACGTGCTGGTGGTCGTCACCGACCGGCGCGCGCTCGGGCTGTCCCCGTTCCGCGGCGGGTTCTTCGAGACGCAGCTTCGCCTGGGCGAGTCCATCGAGAATCTGGCGGCGGAGTCGAGCCACGCCGTCCTGACCACCTCGCAGCGGCTGCTGGTGTTCCGGGGCCCCTTTGGCTCCTGGGAGGAGCGCCGCCTGGGCCTTCACTGAGTCCGGTCACGGCACCCGCGTGCGCAGACGGTCGATGGCGTGCACGGGGGCCGCATCGCCCCGCATGAGGGGCGCGATCGCACCATACACCGACTGATGTTGCTCGAGGCGCGAGCGCCCGCGGAACGCCTCGGCCTCCACCTCCAGCTCGAAGTGGCCCGGCGCGGTGGGCGTCACGCGGACGCGGGCGCCGGGCAGGGCCGCCTCGATGGCGTCCCGCAGGCGCTCCGCCAGCTGCGGATCGGGGTCGAGGATGCGCAGCGACACGGGTCTCAGCCCTCGCGATACGTGGTGTGCCGGGGACGCGCCTCGAGCACGTGCTCCAGGCCCCAGCTCGTCACCTTGCGGAACGCCTCCGACCGCACGAAGCGTTCGAAGGTTGCCTCCTCGCTCCAGCGCGAGACGATCAGATACTCGTGGTCCGCCGCGCCGTCCACCCGACGATAGAGTCGGGATTCCGCGTGGCCGTCGGTCTCGTCCATCAGCTCGAGGACGCGCTGGCAGGCGGCCTCGAAGACGCTCTCCTGTCCGGGCCGGACCACGTAGTTCATCCCGATCGTGACCACGGGCGGGCAGCATAGCCGCCGCCCCGGGAGCCCGGCAGCGTCAGGTCCCCCGCCGCTGACCGATCAGATACGTGGCGCCATCGGGCCCGGCCTGGGCGGCGTGCAGCGTGCCTCGGGGCAGCATCAGGCGGTCGCCGGGACCGAGCGGGTAGTCGTCCCCGGCGATGCGCAGCACGATGTGACCCCGCAGCACCCAGAGGCTCTCGTCGTGGGGATGGGTGTGGAGCTCGTAGCAGCGATCCGACGGATCGCGCCAGGTGGAGACCTCGAAACCCTCGGACTCGAGCTGACGCCGCAACGTCGGCTCGCCGGGATCGTGGTCGCCGTGCCAGCGGATGTGCTGGAGATCCATGGGGGGCCCTCCGACGGCCCGCTTGCGCGGGTCAGGGTAGACTCCAAGCATACCCGAGCTGGAGCGATGCCGGGTACCGGCTCTCGAGACGGAGGAATCCCGCCACGCCTGCCCCGCGATCTCCCGTGACGGCCCCGTTGGCGAGAGCCCTCACCGTCGCGGGCTCCGACTCCGGGGGCGGCGCCGGCATCCAGGCCGACCTGAAGACCTTCCACCGCTTCGGGGTCTACGGCACCTGCGCCGTCACGCTGGTGACGGTGCAGAACACGCGCGGCGTGCAGGAGGTCATGCTGCTCGGGCCGGATCTCGTCGCCGCCCAGATCGCCGCCGTGGCCGAGGACATCGGCCTCGACGCCGCCAAGACCGGCGCCCTCGGCTCCGCCGCCATCGTGGAGGCGGTGGCCGGGGCGGTGGAGCGCCACGCGGTGCGCCCCCTGGTCGTGGATCCGGTCATGATCTCGAAGCACGGCGCCCGGCTGCTGGACGCAGACGCCGTCCGGGCCCTGCGGGAGCGCCTGCTGCCCCGGGCCACCCTGCTCACACCGAACCTGGCGGAGGCGGCGGCCCTGCTCGACGCCCGCGTGGAGAACGAGCGCGAAATGGCGGAGGCCGCGCGCGCCCTGCGCTCGCTGGGACCCCAGGCGGTGCTGATCAAGGGCGGCCACCTGCCGGGGCCGGAGGCCGTGGACCTGCTCTGGGACGGTCGGGAGCAGCTGCGTCTGGCGGCGCCGAAGATCGATACCCCGCACACCCACGGTACCGGTTGCACCTACTCGGCGGCCATCACGGCCCGCCTCGCCCTGGGCGACGACCTGCCGCGTGCGGTGCGCGCCGCGCGCGAGTTCGTGACCCGCGCCATCCAGCGCGCCCCGAAGCTGGGCGGCGGCCGGGGTCCGGTGGACCACTGGGCCTGAGGGCCGGGCCTGCGGGAAGCGGCCGTCAACGCGGCGATCCGGCCCACCCGTTCTCGCGCAGCCCAGGGGTTCAGATCGGGCCCGGGCGGGACGATGAGGCCCCCATGGACGGCCTACGCCACCGCCAGGGGTTCACCCTGATCGAGCTCATGATCGTGGTCGCCATCATCGGCATGCTGGCGGCGATCGCGATCCCGAGCTTCCTGCGCTTCCAGCTGCGCTCCAAGGCGGCGGAGGGCAAGACGAACCTCGCCACCATCGCGCGCAGCCAGGAGAGCTACTACGCCGCCAGCGGGACCTACCTCAACGTGACCACCCCCGTGCCGGGAATCGTGCCGCCGCCCGGCAGGACCCCCTGGCCCGCGGGCACGGCGTTCGACGTCCTCGGCTGGGAGCCCGAGGGCGAGGTCTACTTCATCTATCTGGCGAGCGCGGACAATGGGGGCGGCCCCGGCATGGCGCTGGTGCGCTTCACGGCGGAGGCCGCCTCGGACATCGACGGCGACGCGATCGTGAACTTCTGGGGCTTCGTGAAGCCCTTCCCGGGCGCGGCGGCGGGCATCGCCGGCATGATCGCCGGCTCCACCTGCCAGGCCACCGGCGTCTGGGAACCGAAGCGCGCCGCGGCCGACCTCCTGGAGACGGTCGGCCCCTGCGATGCGAACTCTGCCGGGCGGGTGTTCTAGGCGGCGATCCCCGGACCCGGCGCGGCGTCCGCGCCCGCGCGCAGCACGAGCTCCGTCAGCTCGGCGGGCGCCAGCAGGCGCATGGGCGGCCCCCAGAAGCCGGTGCCCCGACTCACGTAGAGGGCGCTCCCGCCGAGCCGGTGGAGCCCCGCCACCCAGCGCACCGCGAGCCGCACCACGCCGTGGAAGGGCCAGATCTGCCCGCCGTGGGTGTGACCCGAGATCTGGAGGTCCACGCCGGCGGCGGCCGCCTTTCGGAAGCCCGTCGGATCGTGGGCCAGCAGCACGAGCGGCCGGCGCGGGTCGCGCCCCGCCAGGGCCCGGGTCAGATCCTCGCCCTGGCCCTCCGCCACCAGGCTGCCGTGGCGGTCGTCCACCCCCGCCAGCTCGAAGGCGGCCTCCCCGTGGCGGATCGTCACGCGCTCGTTGCGAAGCACGCGCCAGCCGAAGGCCCGGAGGTGCTCCACCCACTCGTCGACGCCCGAGTAGAAGTCGTGGTTCCCGGTCACGAAGAAGACCCCGTGGCGCGCCCGAAGGCCGGTCAGGGGCTCGACCTCGGCACCCACGCGCTGCACGCTGCCGTCCACCAGGTCCCCGGTCACCACCACGAGGTCCGGCGCGAGGGCGTTCACGCGCTCGACCAGGTCGGCGGCAAAACGACGCTCGAGGATCGGGCCGAGATGCAGGTCGCTGAGCTGGACCAGACGCAGCCCGTCCAGGGCCTGCGGCCAGCGCGGCAGCTCGATCTCCACGCGCCGTCGCGCCGGCGGCGCGAGCCCGGACCGCAGGGCCACCGCGCTCGCCCCCGCCACGACGCCGGCCACGGCCAGGGCGCGCATCCGCAGCAGCGGCTCCGGCTCGCCGCCGGGCGACGCCGCGCCGAGCAGCCAGAGCAGGGCGTCGGAGGCCGCCGTGGCCGAGACCAGGAGGAAGGCCACGCCGAGCCAGATGCCGGCGGTCCAGCCCCAGGGACGCCGCCAGCGCTGCGGAACCCGACCCCGGGCGAAGGGGTACAGGAAGAGCATCCCGAAGGCCGCCACCAGGACCACCAGCAGGCCCCGGCGCAGGGGCTCCGGCCAGCCGGGCTGCAGGGCGAGGCGGTCGATCAGGTAGACGTGACCACCGATCGCCGCGGTCAGGATGGCGGTCAGGAAGACGAGGCCGGCCAGGGTGCGCCTCCGCATGCCTGCAATCTAGCGAATCGGGGTCCGACCCCCGAACCACTGGCGCGCGCCGCGACCCGCGCTACCAGCCCCGAAGGTCCACGGGCCACGTCTCCAGCACCCGCTCGCCCTCCACCACGTGGATCCGCTCGTGGTAGGCCACGGTCGGATCCACGTGCGCGGGCCAGACGCGGATCCGCTCCCCGACCCGCAGCGGGCGCTCGGGCACCAGGGTCAGGTGCTCGTCGGAGCAGAACAGCACGCGGGCGCCTTCGACGCCCGGGTTGCCGTGGTCCATGCCGAGCGCCTTGAGCCCGCAGTCGGCTACCGCCCAGCGGGCCGAGACCGAGATCACCGTGGCGAGGACGCTGAGCGCCGGCCGGAACGGCAGCCCGAGTCGGGCATAGGCGCAGTCCATCAGCGCGTAGGAGCCGGCCTGGATCTCGGTGGCCGCGTGGTTCACGTCGTAGCTGCCGGTGCCTCCCGCCGAGACCACCTCGCCGCCCACGTGGGCGTGGGCGGCCGCCAGGCGCTCCATGGCCTCCGCCACCAGGCGGCGCCGCTCGACCCGCTCCGGCACCAGCATGACGTGGCCCTCGTAGCCCATCACGCCGCGCACGCGGAGGCCGCGCCGGCGCGCGGCGTCGGCCAGGGCACCGGCCTGCTCGGGGGCGCAGCCGCAGCGCGGCAGGCCCACGTTCACGTCGATCAGCACCTCGCGCACGCCGCCGGCCGCGGCCGCTTCCACGGTTTCGTTGGAGTCCACGGCCACGGTGACGCGGGCGGCGAGGCGGCCGAGCCGTCGGGCATCGAGCACCTCGTTGGCGAGCAGCAGGTCGTCCCCCAGGCCCGCCTGGGCCAGGCCCTCCATCTCGCGGATCGTGGCGCAGGTGAAGCCGGCGTGGCCCCGCCGGGCCTGGTGCCGGGCCAGGGAGGTGCACTTGTGGGCCTTCACGTGGGGTCGCAGGCGCGGACCGGGCAGGGCCTCGGCCATGCGGGCCAGGTTGTGCTCCAGGGCCGCCGCATCGACCAGGAGCGCCGGGGTGACGAGGTCGTGGAGCAACGGCGGGCGATGGTAGGCTGCCCGCGTCATGGTCGCCCTCGAGCTGGCCGGCGCGACGAAGCGCTACGGGCGGCACACCGCCCTGGAGGATCTGCACCTGGTGGTGCCGGCCGGTGCCGCCGTGGGCCTGCTCGGTCCGAACGGCGCCGGCAAGACCACGGCGCTGCGTCTGCTGCTGGGCTTCGCGCGTCCCACGCGCGGCGCCGCGCGCCTGGGCGGCCACGACCCCTACGACCCGCGGGCACGCCAGGGCGTCGGGTACCTGCCGGAGCGGCTGAACCTGCCGGCCTCCATGTCGCTGCGCGGCTTCCTTCGCCTGCACGCGGCCCTGGCCGGCCTGGCGGGCGACGCCCGGACCCGCGCCGTGGAGGCCGCCCTCGAGACCACGGGAATCCGGGAGCGGGCCGGGGAGGCGCTCGGCGGCCTCTCCCGCGGCCTCGGGCAGCGGGTGGGCTTCGCCCAGGCCCTGCTGGGCGAGCCGCAGCTCCTGCTGCTCGACGAGCCCACCACCGGCCTCGATCCGCTGGGCGTGCGGGACGCCCGCGACTGGATCGCCCGCGCCCGCGCCCGGGGCGCCACGCTGCTGATCAGCTCCCACGTGCTCTCGGAGGTCGAACGGACCTGCGATCACGTGGCGATCCTGCACCAGGGTCGCCTGGTGGCGAGCGGCCCCCTCGACGCGGTGGTGCGCCCCGGCGAGAGCCTGGAGGACGCCTTCGTGCGCCTGGTCTCCCCTCCGTGAGCGTGCGATGGAGACACATGCTGGCTCCGCTGGCCGCCGAGGCGCTGCGCGACGCCCTGCGCCGGCGCCTCGCCCTGGTGGTGGCGGGCGTGGCCCTGCTCGGCGTCGCGAGCGCGGAGAGCTGCACCGCCTTCGGGCCCGGCACCTGGGTGGTGGACGGGCAGTCGGTGGACCCCGAGCTCGTGGCAGCGTGGCTGGCGCCCCTCCTGTTCGGCTTCGAGATCCTGCTCTTCGTGGTGCTGGCGGGGCTGCTGGCTGCGGACCACCTGGCGCGGCCCCTGGCCGAGGGGAGCGCGCTGCTGTGGTTGGCGCGGCCGGTGGGCCGCGGCGCCTATGCCCTGGCCCGCCTGGCCGGTGCGCTGGGCGTGGCCTACGCGGCGGGAGCGGTGCTGCTCGGGGGCACGGCGGTGCTCCTGGTGGGACGCCATGACCTGGCCGCCGGCCCGGCCGTGGTGGGCGCCCTGGCCGGGGCGCTCGGCGCCGCCGGCGTGGCCGGCCTGGCCATGAGCGCCTCGCTGTGGCTCGGACGCGTGGCTGTGGTGACGCTGGTGGGCACGCTGGTGCCGTTGGTGGCGCTGATCAACACCCTGCGGGCGGCGGGGGCGCGCCTCGACGGCTTCCTCGGCCTGCTGGATCGGGGGGCCCCTCCCCTGGGCCGGGCGATCCTGGCGGCGGTGGCGCCCTGGAATCCCCACGTGTCCGACCTGGGCGCCGAAGCTCCCCGCCTGCTGGCCGTGCTCGCCGCCTGGGCCCTGGCGGGCGGTGCGCTGCTGGTGCTGAGCTTCCGGCGCGTGGAGCTGCCGCGTTAGGAGCCGCGGCCCGGGCTAGAGGTAGGTCAGCCAGCGCTCGTGCTTGCGGTCGCGACCCGTCACGATGTCGAAGAAGGCGCCCTGCAGCGTCTTGGTGATGGGACCGCGCTGGCCGGAGCCGATCGCGCGGTGATCCACCTCGCGGATCGGCGTCACCTCCGCCGCCGTTCCCGTCACGAAGATCTCGTCGGCGATGTAGAGCTCGTCGCGGGTGATGGGCGACTCCTCGACCGGGATCCCCTTGTCGCGGGCGACCTCGATCACCGAAGCGCGGGTGATGCCGGCCAGGATCGTGGGCAGCGGCGGCGTGCGCACCTGGCCGTCGCGCACCACGAAGACGTTCTCGCCGCTCGCCTCGGACACGAGCCCCTGGGTGTCGAGCAGGATCGCCTCGTCGTAGCCGTCGAGCAGGGCCTCCCGCTTGGCCAGGATCGAGTTCACGTAGTCCCCGCAGGTCTTGCCCTTGGTCATCTTCGCGTTGACGAAGTTGCGCACGAAGGTGGAGACCTTGGCGCGGATGCCGTTCTCCATGCCGTCCTCGCCCAGGTACTTGCCCCAGGGATAGACGATGATCGCGACCCGGATCGGGTTGTTCGCGGGGTTGAGCCCCATGGCGCCGTCGCCCACGAAGACGATGGGCCGGATGTAGCCCTCCTCCAGGCGGTTCGCGCGCAGGGTCTCGAGGATCGCCTCGGAGACCTGCTCGGGCGGGAAGGGGATCTTCATCAGGTTGATGTGGGCCGAGTCGTACAGCCGCCGCACGTGCTCCGGCAAGCGGAAGACGGCCGAGCGCCCGTCGGCGCTGCGGTAGGAGCGGATGCCCTCGAAGACCCCGAGCCCGTAGTGCAGGGTGTGGGTCAGCACGTGGACGCGGGCCTCGTCCCAGGGCACGAGCCGCCCGTCCATCCAGATCTTCTCGCCGGTTACCCGGGGGTGCTCCTTCTGGGCCATCCCCTCGCCTCCGCCAGGCCCGAACGGCGCAGCAGCCGCCCGATCAGCCCCGCGTCCTGGGGGCGACGCATGTGCAGCAGCCGCAGCTCCCGCAGCGCCTCCACGCAATCCGGTCGCAGCCGGACGGCCCGGGTCAGGGCGCGCTGGGCGAGTCGCTGGCGGCCCGCCGCCCGGTACAGGCGGCCCAGGAAGAGGTAGGTCTTCTGGCGATCCGGCGCCAGCTTGGCGCCGCGACGCACGTGCTGGAGCGCCTCGCTCAAGGCGGTCGCGGACTGCTCCCGGGCCAGGTAGAGCGCCCAGCCCCGGTGGGCGTGGTACTCCCCCTCCTCCGGGAAGATCTCGACCGCCCGCTCGAAGCAGGCGAGGGCGCCCGCCGCGTCCCGGGCACGCAGGCGCTGCTCCCCCTCCTGGAACTCGAGCTCCGCCCGCAGGGCGCGCTGGCCCTCGTCGATCTCCGCCGCCTCGCGCTCCCTGCGACGCCGCTCGAGCTGGTACTCGGCCCGGCGGCGCGCATCGGCGAGCCGGCCGTAGGCGCGGGCCACCCGGGCGAAGGCCTCCTCCGCCAGGGTGATCACGGCGTCGCTCGCAAGGCCGAAGCGGTCCGGGTGGGTGCGCTTGGCCAGATCCGCGTAGGCGGCGCGCACCGCCTCGTCGTCGGAGTCCGGGGTGACACCGAGCACCCCGAAGTCGTCCTCCGCCTCGCGGAAGCGCTGTAGGAGCCCCGCCAGCTCGGCACGCAGGGTGCGCTCCGCCGGCGAGGTCTGCTCGCGGGTCGGGACCGGGGTGGCTGCCGGCGCCTGGCCGAGGGGGGCAGCCACCGCCTCGCCGTCCCCGTCGCGCAGCTCGAGCCGCTCCGTCACCAGCAAGCCGAAGGCCGCCCGCTGCGCCGCCTCCCCGTCCACGAGCAGATCGCGGATCCGCAGCGGCCGCTCGCAGCGCGTGAGGAGCCTCTGCTCGGCGGGCTCGAGGGCGAGCTCCTGGAAGCGATAGAAGGGACTCTCGCCCGGCACGAGGCGGCGGTCCGCGTGGGCCTGCAGGAAGGACTCGATGCGCTCGAGGGGAAAGCGCCCGCGGATCCCCGCCAGGATGAAGTCCGCGGGCTGGCGGTCGAGGCTCAGGCTGCTGGCGCGCTGCAGGCGGGCCTCCCGCTCGAGGGCGAAGCGGCCGTCCCGCCACTCGAACACCTCCAGCAGCTTCTCCTCGGCCTGCATGCGCAGGATTTCGCTCAGCTCGTCCTCGGCGATCAGCTGCATGGCCACCAGGATCTCGCCCTGCGGTCCCTCGCCCCGCTTCAGGCGCCGCACCGACTCGGCGAGCTGCCCCTGGCTGATGCGTCCCGTGCGCACCAGCAGGTTCCCGAAGCACTCGTTGATCAGGTTCGAACGCACCGCTGCGGGGCGTCCTTCGCGCAGCTCGATGCGCTTGTGCTTGCGGCCCGCCCGCAGGTGGAGCACCCCGGAGGCCCGCATCCCGTGCAGATGGTGGAGCAGCGCCGGGAAGGAGAGCGTCTCCAGGCTCCCGGAGACCGGCTCGGGCCGGGCGCCGGGATCGCTCGAGGTGCGGGCGACCGGCGGCCCGCCGCGCAGCTGCTTGGACACCATTCCGAGCAGTGCGTCCAGGGGCACCGGCTTGGTGAGCAGCGCCGCTGCCCGCAGCGCCTCGGCGCGGCGCTCGTAGGCCGGGCTGCGGGAGCAGCCCGAGACGAGCAGCGCCGGAACCTCACCCAGCGGCGGGCCGAGCCCGCGCACCGTCTCGAGCACCTCGAAGCCGTCGCGGCGCGGGAGCAGGAGATCGATCAGCAGCAGATCGGGCTGGTGCAGATGGACCGCGGCGAGCGCCTCTTCCCCGTCGTGGGCGAGGCGCACCTCGTAGCCTTCTCCGCGCAGCGCCTTGGCCAGGATCTGGCAGAGGTTGCGGTCGTCGTCGATGCACAGGACCGTCGGGCGCATGCACCACCTCCGGTCCGGGCCATCGGCGGAACGGAGGGGGGGCGCCGGTGACGAACGTCACGGCAGGGAAGACGCAGCTCTCGCGCAGCCCACCAGGTCCGGCAGGGTCTCCGGGTAGGGAGGACGGGCCACGCCGGCCTCGGTGACGATCGCCGTCACCAGCCGGGCGGGGGTCACGTCGAAGACGGGGTTGCGCACCGCCACGCCTTCCGGGAGCAGCGCTGTCGCGCCCACCCGGGCCAGCTCGTCGCGCCCGCGCTCCTCGATGGGGATGGCGTCCCCGTCCGGCATCTCGAGATCCACGGTCGAGGTGGGCGCCGCCACGTAGAAGGGGATGCCGTGCTCCCGGGCCAGCACCGCGAGACCGTAGGTGCCGATCTTGTTGGCCACGTCGCCGTTGCGCGCGATGCGGTCCGCCCCGACCACCACCAGGTCCACCTCGCCCCGCTGCATCAGGTGGGCCGCCCCGGCGTCCGCGATCACCGTGACCGGGATGCCGTCGCGGGCGAGCTCCCAGGCCGTGAGGCGGGCCCCTTGCAGCCAGGGGCGCGTCTCGTCGGCCAGCACCGAGACGCGCCGCCCCGCCGCCACCGCCGAGCGCACCAGGCCGAGGGCCGTGCCCCAGCCCGCCGTGGCCAGCGCGCCCGCGTTGCAGTGGGTGAGCACGCGGGCGCCGTCGGGCACCAGCGGGAGCCCTGCGGCGCCCAGGGCCCGGCAGGCGGCCTCGTCCTCGCGCAGCATCGCCCGGGCCACCTCCACCAGCCGCTGGCGCACGCGCTCCGGGTCGGCGCCGGGCTCCGCGCAGGCCGCGTCGCAGGTGCGGCGCATGCGGGCCAGGGCGCCGAACAGGTTGACCGCCGTGGGACGCGTCCCGGCCAGACGGGCGGCGGCCCGCTCCACGTCGCCACGCAGCGCGTCCAGGTCGCGGGCCCGGCTCGCCAGCGCGGCCCTCGCCACACCGAGGGCCGCCGCGCAGCCGATGGCCGGGGCGCCGCGCACGGCCATGTTCTCGATGGCCTGCGCCACCTCCTCGGCGCTGCCCAGGGTCAGGTAGACCTCGTCGCCGGGCAGGCGGCGCTGGTCGAGCAGCACGACCCCTGCGTCGCTCCAGCGCAGGGTGGCCCAGCCCCCGCCCGGGGCGGGATGGCTGTGCCCTCCAGCCGGCGTGCTCATTGCTGCGGCGACTCGCGCTTGCGCCCGCCGCCGAGGATGCCTTCCAGGGTGTCCAGGATCTCGCGCCCGGCGCCCTCGCCCAGACGCTCGTCGATCTTGCGCTCGACCTTCTCGCGGCGGCGACTCACGGCGAAGCTCGAGGCGAAGGCGACCACGGCCTCGGGCGAGAGGTCGATGCGCGGTGCGCTCGCCGTGCCGCGCACGCGCGCCAGGGGGATCACCTTCTGGCGCGCGGGGGGCGGCGCCTCCGCCGCGGCCGCGTCGGGCGTGGCGCCCGCCAGGGCCGTGTCCACCTCTTCGCCGATGGTGAGCTTGCCGGTCATGTCGAGGGCGCCGTCGGCGAGCCCGAAGGTCCCGCGCAGATCCGCGGTGTAGTTGCGATAGACCAGGCGCAGGTCCTCGGTGCGCGCGCGCCCGCCGCCCACGTCGAAGCTGCCGGTGATGGACTGGAACTCGTCGCCGTAGAAGCGCTGCAGGGTGCTCCCGCCCCGGATGGCACCGACCAGGATGGCCGCCTCGGCGAAGCTCGCCAGGCGCTCGAGGGTGCCGCGCAGCAGCGAGACGCCGCGCAGGCGGCCCTGCCCGATCTCGAGCCGGGTCTGGCCGCCCATGCTCTCGACGGCCGGGCGCGGACCGCCCGTGGGCCCCGTCAGATTGGCGCGAAAGGTGAGCGGCCCCTGGAGGAGGTCCTTCTTGCCGGCCAGGGCCGTGACCAGCGCGTTGGCGTCGGCCTGCTCGGCGGCGACCTGCACCCGGTAGCGAGGCGTCCCGGCCAGGTCGGCGAGGTCGAGGTCGAGCTTCACGGGCTGGCCGGCCACGGTGAGGGCCAGGCCGGGGCCGCGCAGCGCCGAGCCGGCTCCCTCCAGGCTCCCGTTCACCACGATCGGCTGGCCCTCCTGGAAAGCCAGGCGCAGGTCCGCGAGTCCGATGCGACCGCGCACGTCGAGGGGCGGGGTCGCGACGGCGAGCTTCTCCAGGGAGACGCGACCCTGGGGCCGGACCGAGGCGAGAGCGGGCAGCAGCTCCCCCCAGCCGGCCAGGTCGAAGGGTGGGGCGTCGAGCTCCACGCGCGTGCGGTCACCGAAGCCGAGGCGCCCGGTGGCGTCCAGGTTGCGCACCTTGAGCCGCACCTGGTCGACGCCGATTCCGCCACCCGCCTGGGGCACCAGGCGCCCGCTCAAGGTGGCGGGCGTCCCGCTCGGCTTGGTGAAGGCCTGACCGTAGGCGAGGCTCGCCTGGGTGGCGTCCACCTCGAAGCTCCCGGTGGGAGTCTCGAGGCCGCCCTGGAGCTCGGCCTTGAGGGACACCCGCCCGCGCAGGCCCACGTCCTCCAGGCGCACGTCGCCGTCGGCGAGCGTCAGGTCCGCGGTCAGCGCCTGGGGCGAGGCGGCGGCACCGCGCGCCTTCAGGGTGCCGGTGAGCGCTCCGAGGACGCTGCGTCCCTTGCCCAGATAGGGTGCCACGGGAGCGAGGACCAGACCGTCGAGCTTCGCGGCCAGATCGATCTCGCCGTCGAGCTTGACGGTGCCGTTCACCTGCACGCGGCCGCCGCTCGCGAGCCCGGCGGAGAGGTTCACGTCCAGCGGGCGATCCAGGGAGCTGCCGCGGGCGCGGGCCTCGAGATCGGTCAGATCCCAGGTGACCGGCGGCGCGACGGTCCGGTCTTCCAGGATGAGGCGCGAGCGGCGCACGTCGAGCTCCCGCACCGCCAGGGCAACGCCCGCCCCCTCGGCGGACGGCGCGCTGGGCGCCTGGGCCCCGCCCGGCGCCGGCTGCTTCTGGCCCGGCAGCCGGATGCCGTCCTGGGTGCGCACCAGCCGCACGGTGACGCCCTCCACCTGGAGGGAATCGATCACCACGGTGCGGGCCAGCAGCGGCAGCACCGCGAGGCGCAGGTCCACCTGCTCCGCCTCGACCAGCGCCTTCCCGCTCGGTCCGGGCTCCTTCACCTCCGGCGCCATCACCACGAGCCGCGGCGGCAGCAGCCCGAAGGAGAGCTCCTTCCAGCTCACTTCCTGACCCGTGGCGTCGCGGGCGGCCTCCTGGAGCCGGGCCCTCACCGCCTCGCTGCCCGCGATGCGGGGCAGCGCAACGACCAGGGCGCCGAGTCCCACGGTCAGGAGCACGACGCCGACGATGGCGATTCTCACCAGGATGCGCATGGTCGTCAGTCCTTCAGGCGTCGGTTCAGGATGTCCCGCACGGCGGCCGGGTTCGCCTTGCCCCGGGTGCGCCGCATGACCTGTCCCATCAGGAAGTTCAGGATCTTCTCCTCGCCGGCCCGCAAGCGCTCGAGCATCTCCGGATGCGCGGCCAGCACCTCGTCCACCGCGCCCTCCAGGAGCCCCGTGTCGGCCACCGCCTCGAGGCCCCGCTCCCGCACCAGCGCCTGCGGGTCGCCGCCCCGCTGCATGAGCTCCGCCACCAGGGGCCGGGCGTTGGAGGCCGTCACCTTGCCCTTCTCCACGAGACGCACCAGGCCCACCAGGGCTTCCGGGGCGAGGGCCGTGGCGTCGATCTCGCCGCTGCGCTCCTTCAGGGCCTGGAGGACGTCGCGCAGCACCCAGTTGGCGACGGTCTTGGGGTTCCCGTGGGCGCGGGCCGCCGCCTCGAAGAAATCCGCCAGGGCGCGGCTCTCGGTCAGCTGGCGGGCATCGTAGGCCGAGAGCTCGTAGGCCTCGGCCAGCCGGCGGCGGCGGGCCTCCGGCAGCTCCGGCAGGGCGGCGCGCGCGCGCTCCAGGGCCTCGGACTCGATCTCGAGGGGGATCAGGTCGGGATCCGGGAAGTAGCGGTAGTCGTCGGCGTTCTCCTTGACGCGCATCACGCGCGTGCGCTCGGTGGCCGGATCGTAGAGGAGCGTGGCCTGGACCACCCGCTCGCCGGCGTCGAGTCGCTCCGCCTGGCGCTCGATCTCCGCCCGCAGCGCGCCCTCCACGAAGCGGAAGCTGTTCAGGTTCTTGAGCTCCGTGCGGATGCCGAGCTCGCTGGCGCCCCGGGGCCGCAGCGACAGGTTGGCGTCGCAGCGGAAGTGCCCCTTCTCCAGGTCCGCATCGGAGACGTCCACGTAGCGCAGCAGCTGGCGCAGCGCGCGCAGGTAGGCGCCGGCCTGCTCGGGCGAGCGCAGGTCGGGCTCCGACACGATCTCAAGCAGCGGGACGCCGGCGCGGTTCAGGTCCACGTGGGAGCCGTCCTGACCCGCCACGGCCCGGTCGTGGATGGACTTGCCGGCGTCCTCCTCCATGTGGATGCGGGTGAGCCTCACGCGCTGGGTCCCGCCCTCCCCGTCCAGCTCCACGTCGAGGAAGCCGCCCGTGGCCAAGGGCTCCTCGTACTGGGAGATCTGGTAGCCCTTGGGGAGATCCGGGTAGAAGTAGTTCTTGCGCGCGAAGACGGAGCGCCCCTGCACGGTGCAGTGGGCGGCGAGCGCCGCCCGCAACGCCAGCTCCACGGCCTGCCGGTTCAGGACCGGCAGGGCCCCGGGCAGGGCCAGGCAGACCGGGCAGGCGTGGTGGTTCGGGTCTTCGCCGTAGCGCACGGCGCAGCCGCAGAAGAGCTTCGACTCCGTGCGCAGCTGCACGTGCACCTCGAGGCCGATCACCACCTCGTAGCGGGGATGGGGGGCGGCGCTCACGCGAGCTCCGGGGGCCGGCGCGCGTGCCACTCCGTACGGCGCTGGTAGGCGTCCGCCACCCGCAGCAGCGTCGCCTCGTCGAGGGCGCGCCCGAGCAGCTGCAGCCCCACGGGCATGCCGTGGGCGAACCCGCACGGAATCGAGAGCCCGGGCACCCCGGCCAGGTTGGCGGACACCGTGTATACGTCCGAGAGGTACATGCGCAGCGGGTCGGCGGACTTCTCGCCCAGCCGAAACGCCACTTCCGGCGCCGTGGGGGTGACGAGCACGTCGCAGGCGGCGAGCGCCCGCTCGAAGTCGCGGCGCAGCAGCGTCCGCACCTGCAAGGCCTTGCGGTAGTAGGCGTCGTAGTAGCCGGCGGACAGTACGTAGGTCCCGAGCAGGATGCGCCGCTTCACCTCGGACCCGAAGCCCTCGGAGCGCGTGCGCCGGTACATGTCGCCGAGGGTCGCGGCGTCCGCCGCCCGATGTCCGTAGCGGACACCGTCGTAGCGGGCCAGGTTGCTCGACGCCTCGGCCGGCGCGATCAGGTAGTAGGTGGCGATCGCGTGGCGGGTGTGGGGCAGCGAGACCTCGCGCATCTTGGCGCCGGCGCGCTCGAGCTCCGCCACCGCCTCGCGGACCCGCGCCAGCACCTCGGGGTCCACGCCCTCGGCCACGAAGTACTCGCGAGGCAGGCCGAGTACGAGGCCCGAGACGTCCCCGCTCAGGGCCTCGAGGCAGGCGGGCGCCGGCTCCGGGATCGAGGTGGAGTCGCGGGCGTCGTGGCCGGCGATGGTCTGCAGGACGCGGGCGCAGTCGGCCGCGGAGCGGGCGAAGGGGCCCACCTGGTCCAGGGACGAGGCGAAGGCCACCAGCCCGTAGCGGGACACGCGTCCATAGGTGGGCTTCAGTCCCACGACACCGCAGAAGGCCGCGGGCTGGCGGATCGACCCGCCGGTGTCGCTGCCCAGGGCCACCGGCACCACGCCGGCGGCCACCGCCGCCGCCGAGCCCCCCGACGAGCCGCCCGGCGCGCGCTCCAGATCCCAGGGGTTGCGGGTCGCGCCGAAGGCCGAGTTCTCGGTGGAGGAGCCCATGGCGAACTCGTCCAGGTTGGTGCGCCCGATCACGACGGCACCCGCCGCCCGCAGGCGGGCGACGGCGGTGGCCTCGTAGGGCGAGACGAATCCCGCCAGGATGCGGGACGCGCAGGTGGTGGGTTCGCCCGCCAGCACCTGGTTGTCCTTGACGGCCACGGGGATGCCGTCCAGGGGCGAGCGCACCTCGCCGCGCCCCCGGCGCGCGTCGGCCTGGGCCGCCTCCGCGGAGGCGGCCGCACCGCGCAAGCCGACGAAGGCGTGGAGGCGCGGCTCCAGGCGCTCGGCCCGCGCCAGGGCCGCCTCCACCAGCTCCAGGGAGGAGACCCGCCCGGCGTCCAGCTCCCGGCGCAGCACGTCGAGGGTCGGGAGAGGTTCGGCCACGACGTCCTAGGTCTCGTCCTCCGCGATCACCTTCGGAACGACGAAGGCGTGACCGTCCCGCTCCGGAGCGTTCGCCACCGCCTGCTCCGGATCGAGACCGGGCTGCACCCGGTCGTCGCGCAGGGGGGTTCGCAGGGGGATGGCATGGGAGGTGGGCTCGACCCCTTCCGTGTCCAGGGCCTCGAGGCTCGCCACGTACTCGAGGATGGTCTCGAGCTCGCCGGTCATGCGCTCGGCTTCTTCGGGACGGAGCGTGAGGCGCGCCAGATCGGCGATGCGCTCCACCTCCTCGCGCGTGATCCGGGCCACGCCCGCAAGGTAGCCCGCAGACGCAGCGGGCGCAGCTCGCAAGCGCAGCGCGCAGCGAGGCGCAGGCGAGCGAAGTCGGCCCGGCCCGCAGCGCGCAGCCCGCAAGCGAAGCGCGCAGCCCGCAAGCGAAGCGCGCAGCGAGGCGCAGCCGAGCGAAGTCAGCAGCCCGCAGCCGAGCGAAGTCGGCAGCCGGCAGCCGAGCGAAGTCGGCAGCCCGAAGCCGGGCGAGGTTCCCCGGCCCGCAGCCGAGCGAAGCCCCCACCGATGGCGCCCGCGCCCGCCGACGGCTAGCTTGCGCCGCGAATGACCGATCTGTCCGACCTGTTCGCCGACTTCCCCGACGACATCCAAGCCGGCCTCCGCGACCTGGGCTGGCACTCCCCCCTGCCGGTGCAGCTGCGCGTCATCCCGCTCATGCGGGAGCGCCGGGACCTGATCGTCCAGGCCCGCACGGGCAGCGGCAAGACCGGCGCCTTCGGACTGCCGATCGTGGCCGAGGTGGACCTGGAGCGGGCCGAGCCCCAGGCGCTCGTGCTGGCCCCGACCCGCGAGCTGGCCAACCAGGTGGCGACCGAGATCTCCGCCATGGGCAAGCACCGGGGCGTGCGCTGCCTGGCCATCTACGGCGGCGTCGGCTACGGGCCCCAGCTCGAGGGCATCAAGGCCGGCCCCCACGTGGTGGTGGGCACGCCCGGGCGCATGCTCGACCACCTGTCCGCCGGCCGCCTGCGCTTCGACGGCGTGCGCTTCTTCGTCCTGGACGAGGCCGACGAGCTGCTCTCCCTCGGCTTCTGGCCCGACATGCGGGAGATGGACCGCTACCTCCCGCCCAAGGGCGAGCGCCAGTCGTACCTCTTCTCGGCCACCATGCCGGAGCGGGTGCGCTCGCTGGCCCGCGTCCTGCTGCACGAGCCCGAGTTCATCGCTCTCTCGGAAGGGCAGATCGCACCCCAGGAGATCGAGCACTTCTTCTACCTGGTGTCGGCCCAGGAGAAGGAGGCCGGCCTGCTGCGGGTGCTCGAGTACGAGGATCCCGAGAGCGCCATCGTCTTCTGCAACACGAAGGACGACGTGCGCTACGTGACGACCTACCTGAAGCGTCGCGGCTTCGATGCGGACCAGATCTCGGGAGACCTCGCCCAGGCGGCGCGCGAAGAGGCCATGAAGCGCATCAAGGCCGGCGAGCTGCGCATCCTGGTGGCCACCGACGTGGCCGCGCGCGGGATCGACATCTCGGACCTGACCCACGTCATCAGCTACGCGGCCCCCGACTCGCCCGAGGTGTACGTGCACCGCACGGGGCGGACCGGGCGGGCGGGCAAGGCCGGCATGGCGCTCTCCCTGGTCTCGGGGCTCGACATCGGGAACTTCCGGTGGCTCCAGAAGGTGAACCGGCTCGAGATCGCCGAGCGCAAGCTCCCCAGCGACGAGGACCTGCTGCGGCGCATCCGCGAGCGGCTCTCGGTCAAGGTCGAGCAGGAGCTCAGACTCATCCCGGAACGCGACCGCTCCTGGAAGGTGGATCGCCTCGTGCCGGTGGTGGAGGCGATGGTCGCCAGCGAGGAGGGCCGCCGCGAGCTCGCAGCCGTCTGCGCGTCCTACCTGCGCGAGCACCGTCCCGAGACGACGGTGACCGAGGCGCCGCGCCCGGTCCAGCCGGAGGGTGGCGCCGGCGACCGGACGCCCGCAGCGGGCCGCGGGGAGCGGCGCCGGCGACGCGGCCGGCGCAGCGGGCGTCCCCGGAACTAGGGTGCGCATCACCGTGTTCGCGGGCTCCGCCCGGGCCGCGGGGGAGCCTTATCTCTCCGACGCCCGGGCGCTCGGCCGGGCCATCGCCCGGCGCGGCCACCTGCTGGTCTACGGCGGCGGGCGCACCGGGCTGATGGGCGCCGTGGCGGACGCGGCCCTGGCGGCGGGCGGGCGGGTGCACGGCGTGATCCTGCGCCGCTTCATCGAGCAGGACGTCCACCACCTGGGCGTGGAGATGTACCAGGTGGACGACATGCGCTCGCGCAAGGCGGGGCTGGACGAGCGGGCGGACGCCTTCGTGGCGCTGCCCGGGGGCTTCGGGACCCTGGAGGAGCTGACCGAGATCCTCTCGTTCCGGAAGCTCGAGCTGCACCACCGGCTCCTGGTGCTCCTGAACACGGCCGGCTTCTTCGACCCGCTGCTCGCCCAGTTCGAGCGGGCCGCGGCGGCGGGCTTCGAGAAGCCTGCCCACCTGGCCTTCCACGCGGTCACGAAGGATCCCGAGGAGGCGGTGCGCCTGTGCGAGGCCGGGACCTGACCCTTCCGGGGTCCCCCCGAGGATGTTCCCCGGGGGCCAGATCCGGATCCCGTTGAGCTTTCGGGGCCTCTTGGCGTAGATTGGTGGGGCTCTGGCCCCGCGCGCGCCGGGCCGGGAGCTCGAATGGTCGGAACGGTGGAGTCCTGCGCCCCGGGTGGGCGCCCTACTCGGGGTCAATCCGTGCACATCCGCATCCTCTTCGTTGCGCTGGTCGCTCTGGTCCTGGCGGCACCCGTGTGTGGCCCGACCGTGTTCGTCGCCATCTCGCCGCAGACCGGACAGGTGATCGCCGTGCTCTCGTTCCCGGTGCAGGTCGAGATCAACACGAGCGTGGCGAATCCGAGCACCCTCGAGGTGACGCTGAACGACGTACCCCTCGCCATGGCCGGGGGGCCCGCGGTCTGGACGGCCACCGTGAACGCCGGCGGGCCCGTCCTCGACGACAACGTGCTCAAGGCGCGCGTCAAGCTGAACGACGGCACGCCGGTGGCGCGCCAGGTGCAGTTCCAGTACCAGCCGCCCAAGGCGCGCGCACGCAAGATCACGAACCCCGCCGACCTGATCGAGGGGCCGCTGGCCCACGGCCGGGTCGGGGACTACGTGATCGAGAATGCCGTGGCCCGCTTCGTGATCCAGGACGGCCCGAAGCGCGACATCTACAGCGTCGGGCAGTTCGGCGGCAACGTGATCGACGCCGAGCGGGTGGTGAGCGGCGTGCGCCAGGGCAACGACAATTTCTTCGAGATGCAGCCCGGCGTGAACATCGAGACGGTGATCAACGCGGATGTGGTCGAGGTGGTGAACGACGGGCAGAACGCCCTTCCGGCGGTGGTCCGTGCCTGCGGCCCGGACGACCTGATCGACTTCATCAACGCCTCCTCCGCGGTCGCCGACTTCGGCCTGCCCCCGCCGGCGGGCACCGACGACAACGACATGGACCTGGAGGGCTGCACCACCTACACGCTCACCGCCAGCGACTCCCACCTCTCGGTCCAGACCACGCTCACCTACAACTCGGGCCCGAACGTGAACCTCTTCTCGGGCGACTACCTGAACGGGGCCGGCGAGCTGGAGCAGTGGACCAGCAATTCGGCCATCCTCGGCGCCTCGAGGCAGGGCATCGGCGAGATGCTCGCCAACGCCTCCTTCGACGTGTTCAGCTACTTCGGCTTCGGCCAGGGCCTGGGCACCAGCTACGGGGTCTTGCCGCGTCCGGTGGCGGGCGCCTTCGTCCCCGTGTCGAGCTCCTTCAGCACCTCCGGGGTCTCCTACGTGCTGGCGGGAAGCTCGATCCCGCTGGTGCTGGCCGGCTTCACCGTGCCGACCTTTGGGAACGTCCCGGCCGGCGCCAGCCGCTCCTTCACGCGGCTGTTCCAGGTGGCGGACGGGAGCCCGTCGCGTCTCGTGGACCTGCAGCTGGCCCTGGACGGCTTCCCGAACGAGGGGACCCTGCAGGGGGTCGTGCGTGTGGGCGGCGTGCCGGTGCCGGGCGCCCGCGTGGTGGCGGGCCCGCTGAACCCGGCCCAGACCGAGATCCTCGAACCCTCCTCGATCTGGGTCACCGACGCCAACGGCTTCTACTCGGGCAAGCTCGTCCAGGGCACCTATGGCGTGGCGGCGTCACTGCAGGGCGCGCTCTACGAGCCGGGCGGGCCCACGGCCACCAAGCCCAAGGCAAACGTGGTATCGATCACCGCGAGCAACACGACGACGAAGGACGTGGCGCTCCCGGCCACCGGCCGGGTGCGCGTCAACGTGGTGGACCACCTGAACGCGCCGCTCCCGGCGCGGGTCAGCGTGGTCGGCTTCGACCCGAGTCCCGAGATCCCGATCCCGTTCGCGGAGGGCCCGGTCTCGGGCACGACCGGGCTGTTCCGGGACGTGACCAAGGATTCCATGCAGTACGGCATCACCTGGGTGGCCTACGCGGGCGCCAATGGGGTGGCGGAGTTCAACCTGGAGCCCGGGACCTACGAGATCTTCGTCTCCCGGGGCACCGAGTACTCGCTCTTCCAGCAGTCGACGGTGGTGGGATCGGGCCCCTTCGGGACGGTGACCAACACCGTGAATGCCCAGCTCGTGAAGGTGCTCGACACGACGGGCTTCATCTCCTCCGACTACCACGTGCACATGTTGGACAGCCCGGACTCGCGCATCAATCGATCGAACCGGGTTCATTCCATGGCGGGCGAGGGCGTCGACAACCTGATCATCACGGACCACGACGCGCTCCCGGACCCCGCGCCCCTGATCGCGTCGCTCGGCCTCGCCCCGTTCCTGCACTCGACCATCGGCGAGGAGATCACGAGCTTCGACTACGGGCACTTCAACGCCTATCCCCAGGCCCGGGATCCGGTGCCGCCCTCCGGCGGCTCCACCGACTTCGGCGGCGCGGCGCCGGTGGGCGACGACTTCCCCAGCAAGGGCCACTTCAACCTGACCCCGGCCCAGCTCCAGAACGAGGCCAAGAACAAGCTGAAGACCGGCGGCGGCCTGCAGAACGCGGGGCTCACCACCGTGGTGCACGTGAACCACATCGACAGCCACTTCCAGCCCCTGCAGATCAACACCGCCGCCCAGCCCCCCACCTCGCTGAGCGGCGCGAGCGCCTCCTTCTTCCGGCTCGACCCCATGGTCCCGAACTTCTTCAATGCGAACTTCGAGGGGCTCGAGCTCTGGAACGGCAGCGGCCGCGGCGACCAGGACCAGTTCCTGTTCGAGCGCATGGGGATCTGGATGAACCTGCTCAACCAGGGCATCCCCATGACCTTCATCGCCGACACCGACACCCACACGTTCTTCGACCTGGAGACGGCGGGAGCGCGCACCTGGACGCCCACCTCCACCGGCTCCGACGCCCCGAACCAGATCCTGGACAACGACATCGGGACGGCCATCGACGCCGGGAAGGCGCTGGGCGGCCAGGGCATCTACGTGAAGACCCGGCTGGTGGACACCGAGACCACCAACGAGGCCAACTTCGAGTGGAGTGGCTCCACCCTGGTCACCGCCACGGACGGCACTGTGAACCTCGAGATCGACGTGCAGGCACCCACCTGGGCCTCCTACGATCGGATCGAGATCTACACCAACGCCCAGACCTGCAAGTGCACGACGGCCCGCTGCAACGGAATCCCGGTGGGCACCCGCATGCTCTACGGCGCGCTCCCGAGCCAGGTGCTCACGCTGGGCGGCGGCGGCTTCACGGTCACCACCGAGCCGGGCCTGGACGGCGGCCAGCGCCGGCGCACCCAGAAGACCGTGAGCCTGGGGAGCCCGACGCCGCTCACCCAGGACACCTGGGTGGTGGTGGTGGTGAAGGGCACCGTGAACGCGAGCCCGCCGATGTTCCCGGTCTACCCGCGCAACCTGACCTCTGGAGACAACCCGAACCTGGCGGCACTGCTCAGCAACACGGTGAGCGAGGCGGGCACCCGGGCGCTCGGGGCCACCAACGCGCTCTACCTGGACGTGGACGGCAACGCCGCCTTCGACGCGCCCGGCTGTGCGGGCCGCTGCAACGTCTCGCTCTGCCCCTGAGACCGTTCGCCCTGACCCTCGTCCTGCTCCTCGCGCCGCTTGCGGCGCGGGGAGCCGGCGTGCCCGCGCACGGCGGCGAGCCCTTGCTGGCCGCCGCCGAGCAGGCGAGCGCCACGCTCGTGGGGAGCGTGACGGAGTCCGCCCAGGTGGATCGCCACGGCTGGGCGGCGTCCCTGCGGGTGGAGCGCGTGCTCACCGGGACGCTCGCCCCCGGCGCCAGCGTACGCATGGCCTGGGAGGAGCTCTCCCGGGGACGGCCCGCCCGCTTCGAGGATGGCGACCGCATCCTGGTCGCTCTCGTGCCGCTTCCCACCGCCACGCTGTGGCGGCAGCGCTTCCCGGACGGCCAGGGGTACGCGGTGGCCGCCGAGGGCGACGGCTTCCTGCGCGCCCCCGACACGGCCAGCGTGGAGGGCCTCGCCGCCTTCCTGGCCGTCCCCGCCGGCGAGCGCGGCCGCGAGGCGGGCGTGACGGCCCTGGCCGACCTGACCGCCCGGGCCCAGCCGCCCTTGGCCCGGGCCGCCCTGGAGCGGCTCGCCCGGCTGCCGGGCCTCGACGGACGCCTCGCGCCCGCCGCGCGCCAGCATCTGACGGCGGCCGCCTCCGATGCCGCCCGGCCCCTGGAGCTGCGGCGGGCCACCTTGCGGCTGGTGGCCGACCGCCGCCTGAGCAACCTCCGGGACGCGGCGGAGGGGCTCGCCAGCGAGGGCTCGCCCGTGCGCGCCGAGGCGCTGGCCGCCCTGGCGGCGGTGGACGGGCAGCTGCCGGCCGAGCTGGTGGAACGCCTGCTCGAGAGCGACGAGGCCGCCTTGCGGGCGGTGGCGGCGCGTCACGCGCCGGGCACGCCGGCGGAGAGCCGGCTCTCCCGTCTGCTGCGCGCGGACCGGGCGCCGGAGGTGCGCCTGGCCGCCGTGGAGACGCTGCTGGCAAGTCAGGGCGAGGGCGCCATCGGAGTCGTCAGCCGGGCCCTGTTCGATTCCGACGAGGCGGTGCGACTGGCGGCGGCGCGCGGCCTGGGAGGTCTCGGAGAGGCGGCGGTCCCGACCCTCGAGCACCTGGTGGAGCGCAGCCCCCCCGACGAGGTGCGGGTGCCCATGGCCGCCCTGTCCCTGGCGGGAATTCCGGGGCGACACGCGCTGGAGCGGATCGCCGCGACCCACGAGGACGAGATGGTGCGCGGACTGGCCCGGGCCATGCTGGGCCGCGAGGCCTTCCCGCGCCACTGAGCCGGGCCTGGCGGGCCAGCGGCCGCCCGGCCCGACCGCTACGGCGCCCTCGAGCTGCTCCCCGCTCTTCGGGGCGAGATCGAGAACCAGACCGACGCCAGACACGTGGACTCGCACTCCCGCGCATCGGGCCCGAGGGGCGTGAAGCGCGGGTCTGGAGGATCGGGCGACCGTTGGCTTGGGGCACGTCCACGTCCGCAGCGGGGCTCAGCACCTCCGTCACGTCCTCGGCCTCCCGGGGAAGCCACTCCTGCCGGTAGAACTCGCCCACCGCGGGGGCAGCCTTCCCCCAGAACGGCTCGCGTCGCGAAGGCACACGTCCGGGCGGCCGCGTATCACAAGCGTGCGATGCCGGAAAGGAACCGTCGCGGCACACTGACGCCGAGGAGGTATCGACCGTGAGCGAGAGGTCCATCCGAATCCGCTGGGCCGCCCTGGGGCTCGGCGCCTTCGTCCTCCTGATGGGACTCGAGGTCCTGACGGAAGACGACCCCATCGAGCTGGCCGACTTCCTCGGGGACGCCCTGCAGACCGCCCTGATCGTGGCGTCGGCGACGGGGGTGACGCTCCTGGCGGGCCGCTTTCAGGAAGAGCGGGAGGAGAAGCAGGCCCTGACCCGGGACCTCCAGATGGCGCGGGCCGAGGGGGCCGCCTGGCGCGAACGCGCCCAGAGCTACCTGTCCGGGCTCGGCGAGGAGATCGAGAAGCAGTTCGAGAGCTGGCAGCTCACCCAGGCCGAGCGGGAGGTGGGACTGCTCATGTTGAAGGGCTTCTCCCATGGCGAGATCGCTGGCCTGCGCGGAACGACGGAGGCCACGGTTCGTCACCAGGCCCGAGCCACCTACCAGAAGTCGAGCCTGCCGGGTCGGACCGCCTTCTGCGCCTACTTCCTCGAGGATCTGCTCCCGGCGGGAGGCGCCAGCGCCCGCACGCGCCCGCTGGCCTGAGTCCTTCCCGCGGAGGTTGCGCGCTCCAGCGGACGGAGGAACCGTAGAGCGCGCATGTCCCGGCGCAGCCTGACGCTGGTCGCGCTCCGGTGGACGCTGGCCGCTCTCCTGGCCGTCTCCCATGCGGGCGAGCCCGCCCGGGCCGCTGGGGTGGAAGCCCCCGCCGGCGGGCGGGAGCAGCCGGATCCGGACCAGGCGGACCCGGACGACGCGGACTCGGACGAAGGTCTCCGGCAGCGGCTCACGGAGCGCGAGGACAAGCGCCGGCCCGTGGAGCCCTGGAGCACCGACGTCCTGGGGCGACCCCTCACGGTGACGGGCGAGTACGAGATCGAGCTCGACTACCGGCGGCGCCGGCTCCTGGGCGACGTCGCGGACTCGCCGCATCGCTTCCTGCTGCAGCAGGGATTCGAGCTGGAGGCCTTCTACAGCTTCGGCCTGCCGCTCTCGCTGTTCGCACAGGGGACGCTGCGAATGGAGGAGGACCTCCTGTCGAACACCTTCGAGGCGGTCTCCGACTACTTCGTGGAACGGGGCGAGATGTGGCTCTACAGCGAGGACATCGCCGGGTCCCCCGTGAACCTGGACCTCGGACGCCTGCATTTCGAGGACGAACGCCGCTGGTGGTGGGACGACGAGCTCGACGCGGTGCGCGTGGCCTACGAGACGGAGAGCTACGAGATCGTCCTCGCCCTGGCCCGGGAGCTGGCTCCCGAGCGCTCGGACCTCGGCGACGTGGACCCGGAGCAGGAGCGCGTGCTCCGGCTGATCGGAGAAGCCTCCTGGGACTGGGGCGCGAACCACGCCGTGGAGCTCTTCCTGCTGCACCAGGACGATCATTCCCCCACGGAGCGCCCGGGACGCATCGTGCGCGTGGAGCGCGAGGACGACTCGGACGCCCGGCTCACCTGGCTCGGCGCGCGCGCCCTGGGCGTCTTCGACCTGCGCTCGCGGGGGATCCTCGGCTACTGGCTCGACGCGGCCTGGGTCCGCGGCCGGGAGCGGCACCTGGAGTTCGAGGAGCTCTCGCCCCGACGCAGCCAGGTGGAGGCGCTCGCGAGCCGGGACGTGCGCGGCTGGGGCTTCGACGCCGGGATCAGCTGGCTCCCGCCCCTCCGGTGGGAGCCACGCGTCTTCACCGGGTACGCCTGGGGCTCCGGCGACGCGACCCCCGAGCGGGGCACCGATCGCTCGTTCCGCCAGACCGGGATCCACGCCAACGAGGCCGGCTTCGGGGGCGTGGAGCGCTTCCCGCACTACGGGGTGCTGCTGGATCCGGAGCTCTCCAACCTCGGAATCCTGACGCTCGGAGCCGGGCTCTCGCTGCTCCGGTCGAGCTCCCTGGATCTGGTGTTCCACCACTACCGCCTGGTGGAGCCCGCCGCCTCCCTGCGCGATGCCGCGCTGGAAGCCGAGCTCACCGGCGAGCACCGGGACCTCGGACAGGCGTTCGATCTGGTGCTGGCGCTCGAGGAGTGGGAGCGCCTGGAGTTCGAGGTGATCGGATCCGCCTTCCGGGCAGGCCGGGCCTTCGGGGCGGAACGGGGAACCTGGAGCTACGGGGGCTTCCTGGCCGTGCGCTACGCCTTCTGACGCTTCCGGCCCGGTGCAGCCCGGGCAGCGCCTCGCATGCGAGGCCCCGTCGGTGCACTCCCGCCGTGGGCGAAGAGTCGATCAGTCAAGCACGTCCCCGAGCGCGAAGACCGCGTCCCCCACCCGGAGGTGGCGCTGCGCGGGCGCGATCCGGATGCGGAGCGCGCTCCCGTCCCACGCCGGCTCGCCCGCGGGCGCCGGGAGCCGGCGGCGCTCGTCACCCCGCACCTGGATCGCTCCCGAGGCACCTGCCGCGTCGGCAAAGACGAGGCACGCCGCGCCCACCCCGGGTCGGCGCTCGCACCAATCGAGGGCATTGGCCACCCGCTCGAAGCGCTCGAGGGCGTGCTCGAGGAGCAGCGCCGCAGGCGCCCGCGCCGCTCCCGGCACCGAGGGCTCCAGGGCGCAGGCGGCGGCGAGGCCCGCCTCGTTCACGCCCGCGAGCGCCGCCGGGAGCCAGGGAAGCACCAGCGCCAGGGAGGGGAAGCCGGTCTCCGGGCGCGCCTCGCGCACCCGGAGCGGCGCGTCGTGCGCGGCGAGGACGAGCAGGCTCCCCGCTGCGTCCGCGCCGGAAGGCTCGCAGCGGGCTTCGAAGCGGAGCGGCGACGGGCCGAGCAGGGCGCGGGCGAGGGGGGGCACGAGGTCTGCCCGGGAGACCCCGGCGCCCCGGGCCAGGCCTTCCAGACGCTCGGCCAGGTGGGGGAAGTGACGGGCCAGGTCGCGTGCGAGCTCGCCCTGCACCGCGCCCGTCCGGGCGCCCGGATTCCGGAGGAGCTCGCTGCGGATCGCAGCCCGGCAGGCGCGGCCCTGGTCGAGGCCGAGATCCCGCGGCGCACCCTGGCACGCGATGCGCCGCAACACCCGCTCAGGACGCGAACGGCGGATCCGGCAGCAGGACCTCGTTCAGCGAGCCGGTGCGATAGCCCTCGAGATCCAGGGCCACGTAGCGGAAGCCCAGGGGCTTGAGCGCCGCCACCAGGGCGCGCGCCGCCTCCGGATCCAGGGCCTGCGGCAGCTCGCTCGGGTCCACCTCCACGCGCGCGAGCTCCCCGTGGTGGCGCAGACGCACCTGCCGGAAGCCGAGGGCGCGCAGGCGCGCCTCGCCCTCCTCCACCTGGCGCAGACGCTCCGGAGTCACCGGGGTGCCGTAGGGCAGCCGCGAGGCCAGGCAGGCCGAGGCCGGGAGATCCGCGCTGGGCAGCCCCGCCGCCCGGGAGAGGGCGCGCACCTCCGCCTTGGTGAGTCCCACGTCGAGCAGGGGCGAGAGCACGCCGTGCTGGTTCGCGGCCCGGTGACCCGGCCGGAAATCGCCCTGGTCGTCCTGGTTCACGCCGTAGGCCACGGCGTCGAAGCCGAGCTCGTCGCGCAGGCGGTCCAGCACCGTGAACAGCTCCGCCTTGCAGTGGAAGCAGCGGTCCGGTCGGTTGGCGCGGTAGGTATCGCTCTCCATCTCCCGGGTTTCGACGAAGCGGTGCGGGATGCCGAACTCCCGCGCGATCTGCTCCGCCATGGCCCGGTGGTGGGCGGGGTACGAGGGCGAGACCGCGGTCACCGCCAGGACCCCGTCCGCCAGGGTGCGGTGGGCCGCCCACGCCAGGTAGCTCGAATCGACGCCCCCGGAGTAGGCCACGAGCAGGCGTCCGGCCTGGCGCAGGCGCGCCTGGAGCGCGCGCTCCTTGGCCTCGAGGCCCGGGTCAAGCGGAGCGGCCGACGACACGAAAACCAGGGTACGAGCCGCCGGGAGGGCGGTCAAACCCCCGGGGCGGTTCGGTTTCGCCGCACGGGGCCGCGCAGTATGCTGCGCGGCGGGGGGAGACGGCATGGCCAAGCTCCGCATCGCGCTGGTCTACGGAGGACGCTCGGTGGAGCACGAGGTGTCGATCGCCTCGGCGCGCTCGATCCTGCGTGCCCTGGACCCCTCGCGCTACGAGGTCTGGCTGGTGGGCATCGATCGCGACGGGAGCTGGCGCCTGGGCGCGCCGGGCCACGAGCCCGAGGCGGTGGTGGAGCGCGGACAGACGGTGCTTCCGCCGGTGGCAGGCGCGCGCGCGCTGCGGACGCCCGGCGAGGCGGGCTCCGTCGTCCCGGTGGATCTCGTCTTCCCCATCGTGCACGGCAGCGGCGGCGAGGACGGAAGCCTGCAGGGACTGCTGGAGTCGGCGGGCCTGCCCTACGTGGGCTCACGGGTGCTCGGCTCCGCGCTCCAGATGGACAAGGAGGTCTCGAAGCGGCTGCTGCAGGCGGCGGGCCTGCCCGTGGTGCCCTGGCGGAGCGTGCGCCGCCACGAGCTCCAGACCGCGCCGCGGGAGCTGGCCCTGGGCCTGGCCGAGGCGCTCGGCCTGCCGCTCTTCGTCAAGCCGGCCAACAGCGGCTCTTCGGTGGGGATCCAGAAGGTCTCGAGCGCGAAGGCCCTGGGGCGCGCCCTGGCCGAGGCCTCGCGCTACGACACCAAGATCGTGGTGGAGCGCGCCGTGGACGCGCGCGAGATCGAGGTGGCGGTGCTCGGCAACGAGAAGCCCGAGGCCTCCGTGCCCGGCGAGATCCGCCCGCGCCGCGAGTTCTACGACTACGAGGCCAAGTACGTGGACGAGTCCACGGAGCTGCTGGTGCCGGCGCCGCTGCCGGAGGCCACCGCGGAGCGGGCCCGGGAGCTGGCCCTCCAGGCCTACCCGGTCCTGGAGGCGGAGGGTCTGGCCCGGGTGGACTTCCTGCTGGACCGCGAACGGGGCGAGCTCTTCGTGAGCGAGTTGAACAGCCTGCCGGGCTTCACCGAGGTGTCCATGTTCCCGCGTCTCTGGGAGGCGTCGGGGCTCCCCTACCCCCAGCTCCTGGACCGGCTGATCGAGCTGGCGCTCGAGCGCCACCGCACCCGCACCGCCCTGGAGACCACGTACCGCAGCGACTGACGGCTCGGGCGTTGGCGGCAGTCGATGGGAGCTGGCAAGCTCCCGCGCGTGCTCCCCCGGAAGTCGGAGCGGCCGCCTGCTTCTTCTCCGACGACGATGCAGGATCTGCACGCTCCCGACGAATCGGTTGCGACCCGGCTGCCGCGTCTCGCGCTCACCCTCTACGGGTTGGCATTCTTCTCCGGGGCCGCCGCGCTGGCCTATCAAGTCACGTGGGCCCGGATCCTCTCCCTCACGTTCGGCAGCAGCACCCTCGCGACGAGCGCAGTGGTGGGCGGATTCCTGGGGGGCATGGGCGTGGGGGCGTGGAGCTATCACCTGGTCCAGGAGCGCGTCGGTGCTCCGCTGCGCGTCTACGCGCTCATCGAGTTCGGCATCGCGGCCACGACCGCCGCCTTGACCGCATGCTTCTGGCTGCTCCCCAGTGTCTTCGCTTCGGTGGCTTCCGCGATCCCCGCTGGGCTGCTCATGGATTTCTTCCGGGTGACCTCCGTCGTGGCGCTGCTACTCGTTCCCGCCGCCTTGATGGGAGCCACGTACCCGGCACTCTGCGCATCGCTCATCGCCACTCGCGAAGGCGTCGATCGGCACCTCGGCATGATCTACGGGGTCAATACACTCGGCGCCGCCATCGGCGCGCTCGTGGCGGGCCTGCTCCTCATCCCCGCGGTCGGGTCGGCGGCAACGGTGGCGACCGGAAACTCCCTGAACGTGTGCGTCGGCGCCGTGGCATTCCTGCTGTCCCGTCGCCTCGCGGGGGGTCGCCCCGCAAGGTCCTCCCTGCCGGCGGAAACCGCGATCCCGACCGAACTCTCCTACCGCCTGACCGGGACCGTGATCCTGCTCTCCGGCTTCGCCACCCTCAGCTACGAAATCCTCTGGTTTCGAGCGCTTCGCTACCTGGTGGGCAACAGCACCTTCGCGCTCACCATCATCCTCGTGGTCTTCCTGTTGGGGCTCGGCTTCGGGGCTCTGCCGCTGCGCCGGGTCGTCGCCCGCGGCCGGCCCGAACTCGACCTGGCCCGCTGCCAGCTGGGCATCGCGGTGCTGGCGGCACTCGGCATCGGCGCCACCAGCCTGCTCGCCTCGTCGCCCGAGCTGAGCCAGGCCATCAGCGTGTTCTCTCCCGCGGTCCAATCGCTGTCCTGGTGGTCGCGGCTCGCGATCCATGGAGGGCTGGCGCTGGTCCTGATGTTGCCCGCCACGTTGTTGATGGGCCTCTCGTTTCCGCTGGCGAGCCGCCTGTTCCTGGGCGACGCCCGCCTGGTCGGGAGGCGCGTCGGCAGCGCCTACCTGCTCGCCAACGTCGGCAGCATCCTGGGGGCGGTTTCGGCCGCGATGCTGCTCCTGCCACGCCTGGGCACGGTCGGAGGCACGCGCGCCGTCGTCGCCCTCAACTTCCTGCTGGGTGTAGCCGTGCTGGCGGAGCTTCGCCTCCCGGCTGCGCGACCGTGGCGCAGCGTTGGGCTCGCCCTGGCGCTGATGGTGACGAGCACCGTGATCTTCCCGGAACGGATCCGGTTCCCGGTCGAGGTGGAGATCGAGTTCGAGGAAGAGAACGACCTGGGCACCGTCCAGGTGATGCGCGATCCGCGCCAGCAACGGCTGAAGGCCATGGCCATCGATGGCACGATCATCGGCGTGAGCCGCGGCTGGCACCCTTCGATCTACAGCAAGCAGGTCCTGATCGCTCACCTGCCCATGGCCCTCGACGAACGGCTGCGCAACGTGGTGCAGATCGGGCTGGGCTCGGGTGGGACACTGGATGCCCTGACGAGCTACGCGGCGCTCGAGCGCATCGACGCCGTCGAGATCAACCCGGCCGTCCTGCGCGGCAGCCGTTTGTTCGACGAGTCCCGGGCCGAAGCGGATCCCCGGGTACGGGTCGTCGTGGAGGACGCGATCCATTTCTTGCTGGGCAATCGGCATGCCTACGACCTCATCATCTCGGACGGCAAACAGAATGCCGATTTCTCGGGCAACTCGAAGCTGTTGAGTCGTGAGTTCTACCGGCTGGCGCTGTCCCGTTTGAGCGACCGCGGGCTCTTCGTGCAGTGGCTGCCCGCCGACACGCTGCACTCCGACTTTCGAATCATCCTGCGGACCGCTGCCGATGTCTTTCCCGAGCTGGAGGTATTCGTCGATCTTCCGGCGTCCGTCGTCGTGGTGGGGGCACGGCAACCGCTGGCGGGTCGTCCCCTGCGGTCCGCGGCGGGGTTCGCGCGGCTACGGGCGGCGCGGGATCTCGCTCCCTTCGGCATCCCGGACCTGGAGCAGCTGTTGCTGCGCTGGACGGCCAGCCGCCATGCGGTCCTGGCGGCCGTGGGACCGGGTCCCCTCAGCACCTGGAATCACTCGTCGGTCGAGTTCGGCGCGTACCGGGCGGACATCGAGGACCTGGGTCGCGCGACAGGCCGCAACCTCTCGCTCCTGATCGAAGCCCATGACCGCCACCGCTCCGGGGAGGTTCCTGGCTTCGGAACGTTCGACGCCGCCACGCAGGAGGCTCACGATCTGGTGCGACGCGCCTACCTGAGCCTCTTCGAGCGCAACGCGTCGGAAGCCGAGCACCTGGTCCGCGCCGCCCTGGCCGTCCGCCCGGACGACCCGATGGCGAAGCGTGCCCTGGCGCTCTTCAGGACCCTGCGCTGAGACCGGCAAGACGTTTGCGCAGGCGCGCGCGATCCGACGTGGCCGACCCGGACAGCGAGAGCGCGTCCAGGACCCGGACGATCTCGCGCGCCAGGGGCGAGTTCGGGGGGGCGGCCTGCGCGGCCTCGGCCAGGTTCGAGAGGGCCGCCACCGGAAATCCGGCGCACGCAGCGGCCCGGGCGCGCACGATCAGGTCCGGCACCGTGACCCAGACGCCCAGGCCGCGATCCACCACATCGAGGGCCTCGGCGCAGCGCGGCGCGTCGCCGCCCTCCACCCGCCAGCGCACCCGCAGCCGCGCCGCCGCCGGCTGGAGCGGATGACGGGGCGCGACGGCGCCCAGGCCATCGTCCAGCTCGCGCAGCCCCGGCCAGTCCCGGGCGGCCTCCCGCAGCCAGCCCTCCGCAACCGCGCGGCCCGCCGGGTCGAGCTCCCGCGCCCGGGAGCGGGCCGTGGGATCCCCGGCCCGGAGCGCGGCGCGCTGGGCCTCGAGCCAGCCGGCGCGCGCGTCGAGGGAGGCGGGGTCGCTCTCCAGGGCGCGCTCGAAGGCGCGCCGGGCCGGACCGGAACGTCCCAGGGCGAGGGCCAGGAAGCCCCGCGCCGTCTCGCGCACGGCGGCGTCCGCCGTGGTCTCCATCAGCCGCTTGGCGCGGTCCGCCATGAGCTGCGCCACCAGGCGCCGCACCAGGTAGACGCGGTCCCCGGGCACTTCCTTCGCGAGCAGGGGATCGGAGTCCGCCAGCAGGCGCAGCAGTCCCTGCCGGGCCCGCGCATCGTGCATGAGCCGCGGGGAACGCATGGCCAGCTGGTTGTGATCGTCCGTGTTGAGGGGCGCGCCGGCGGCGAGGGTGCGCGTCGCGGCGCCATCCAGCACCAGGGCGGCGGCGGCGTCCTCGGGCACGCGCACGCCGAGCAGGGCCCACTCCTGGGGCGCCGACGCCACCACGCGCGGGATGCGCGCCTCCACCTCCAGGGGCTGATCCGAGGCGGCAAACAGGATCGCGGGCAGCATGGGCCGGTAGACCCGCACGTCCGCGAAGACGGCATGAAGCGTGGCCAGCAGGGAGCGCAGCAGGGCGTCGTCCAGGAACGAGAGGGCAATCCACTGCACGAAGACACCGTCCGGCTCGAGGCGGCGCTTTGCCAGCTCGAAGAACTCCCGCGTGTAGAGGTGGGCCGCTCCCGCCGTCCAGGGGTGGGACGGCTGGGAGACGATGGCGTCGTAGCGGCGCTCGGTCAGGAGCAGCGAGCCGCGCGCGTCGTTCACCGTGACCCGCACGCGCGGATCCGCCAGGGGATCGAGCATCCGCTCGGCGGCGATCACCCGGTTCGCCTCCACCACCTCGGGCTCGAGCTCGATCACGTCGATGCGCTCGTACCGGGAGGGGAGGGCCTCCACCGCCTGGCCGCCCCCGAGCCCGATCACCAGCATGGAGCGCGCGTCCGGTCGCGCCATCAGCGGAAGGGCCCCGAGCCAGGCGGTGATCAGGAAGCGGGCGGGGCGGCCGCCGCGGGGCTGGATGGACGCCTCCGGGAGCCCGTTGGTGCGCAGCTCCCACTCGCCGTTCTCCTGGAGCAGCAGCACCGTGGCCGCCCGGCCCACAGCCAGGTAGGCGATCTCTCCGCTGCTCGGCGTCGGGTAGAAGGGCGACGAGCGCAGCAGGCGCCAGGGCGAGGTCGGCGGGGCCAGAACGAGCACCAGGAAGCCGCCGGCCACGGCCACCAGGGCGCGCCGGGGCAGCGGCCGCGCCAGGCCCAGGGCACCGAGGGCCAGCAGCAGGTTCGTGGCCATGCCCGCGCGCACGGTGCCCGCGTAGCCGAGCGCCGGGATCACCAGGAACCCGGCGGCGATCGAGCCGACGATGGCGCCCAGGGTGTTCCAGGCGTAGGCGCGGGCGCTCACCGGTCCGGCGTCCGCCTCGCTGCGCGCCAGCACGCGCACCACCAGGGGAAAGGTGGCCCCGATGCCGAGGGCGGCGGGCAGCAGCATCGCCGCGGCCAGCACCACGTCGCCGCCGAACGAAGCCGACACACCGGTGGAGCCCAGGCGCGCGGCCAGGGCGGGCAATCGGTCCAGGCTCGCGAAGGCGGCGTAGGTGCACGCGGCAATCACTCCCTGGGCCGCCGCGAAGCCCAGCAGCGAGCCCTCCCGGGTGCGGGCGAAGCGGGACGCCACGGCGCTGCCCAGGGCGATGCCGGCCAGGAAGCTGGCCAGCATGGTGGCGAAAGCGTAGACGCTCCCCCCCAGCAGGTGGCCCAGGAGTCGGGTCCAGAGCACCTCGTAGGTGAAGGAGAGCACGCCGGACACGAAGAGGAGTGCGAGCAGCCAGCGGGTGCGGTCGCCTCCCCGGCGGAGCCCGGCTCGCGGGCCGGCCGAGACGACCGGTCGCGGCGGAAAGGCGCGGGCCAGGAGCGCCGCCACCCCGAAGACTGCCGCGTTGGTGGCGACGCCCACGAAGATGGTGTGTCGCAGGCCCAGGGCGGGCAGCAGCACGAAGGCGGCGGTCACCGTGCCCGCCACGGCCCCGATCGTGTTGGTGGCGTAGAGCTGACCGACCCGGCGCCCGACCTCCGCGTCGCTGCGCACGGCGTGGCGCGCCAGGAGCGGAAGCGTGGCGCCCATCAGCGCCGTCGGTACCAGCAGGATCCCGAAGGAGGCCGCCAGGTAGAAGAGGGTCGTGGCGAGGCCCCCCTGGGCCGGCGGATCGGGGCGTCCCCCGAAGCCGAGCACGAGGAGCGACGTGGAGCCGTCGATGGCCCAGGGAACGGCCAGGGCCGCCGCGGCGATGCCGAGCTCGAGCAGCGCGTAGGCCAGCACCGGACGGGAGATGCGCGACACGAAGCGCCCCGCCACCCCCGCACCGAGGGCGAGCCCGCTCATGTACGCGGCCAGCACGGTGGCCACGGCCAGGTCCGACGTGCCGAACACGAAGGCGAACTCGCGGGTCCAGGCGGTCTCGTAGAGGAGCGCCGCGAAGCCCGACAGGAAGAAGCAGACGAGGACGCCCGCGTAGCCGAGCCGCGACGTCAAGGGCTTCCTCCCGGGGGGTGTGAGGCGGGACGGCATAGCGAAGCCTGCTCTCCGGCGCCTCCGGCGCGCCGCAGCGGACCGCCTGCTGCGCCTCCTCGCGCTCGTTTTCGCGCGGACACGTGCAGGCCCCACGAGGGCAGGCGGCCCAGGAGCCGCGCCTCGAGCCACAGCAGCCGGTCCACGGCCCGGATCGCCAGGGCGGCGGCCGAGCCCGCCGCCACCGGGTCCGACGCCCCGGCCACCAGGTCCCCGGTGGTGCGCGGCGCCGACCCCGCCATGCGTGCGGCGGCCAGAGCGAGGAAGACGCCCACGTCGGCCAGGTTTCCGATCACGTGCAGGCTGTGACGCACGCGCAGGATCTCGAACCCCTGCGCCTCGAGCAGGGCGAGGACCTGCCGGCGCCGGAAGTGCTGGACGTGCCCGGCCAGACGGCGCTTGAGCCCGCGCGGCCCGCCCTGGCCCGGAAGCCAGCGCCACAGGCTCGTCGGGTCGCCCTCGCAGGGCACGTGCAGGTGCAGCACGCCGTCCTGGGCGAGAACGCGCCGCAACTCCGCCAGGATCCGCCCGGGGTCCGGCACGTGCTCGAGCACGTCGAGGCCGAGCACCGCGTCGAACTCGGCGTCGGCGGCGGGCAAGGCCGCGCCCGGCGAGGCGACGGCGCGCAGCTCGAGGCCGGGCGAGGCTGCGGCGGCCCGCGCGAGCGCCGCCTGGCTCAGGTCGACGCCGCACAGCTGCAGACCGGGGCGGGCCCGGGCGACACCGCGCAGGAAACGGCCCGCCCCGCATCCCACCTCGAGCACGCGACCGCGCTCCGGCAGGAAGCGCAGCGCCTCCGCCAGGCGGAAGCCCGCGATGGTGCGCTCACCGGGGCGGACCGTCTCCAGGCCCCAGATCGCCCCCTCGTAGTCGAAGACCTCCGCCTCCCGGCTCAAAGCCTGCCGCCCTCCCCCCGGCGGCGCAGGATGCGGACCGAGCCGAGCTGCGTCTCGAGCACGTAGTGGGATTCGAGCCAGGCGAACACGGGCCGTCCCAGCACCACCTCGTCGGGGATCTCGTCCACGCGCACGAAGTCGTCGTCCCACACCACGAAGCGCGGCGGCTTGCGTTTCAGGTCCCGGAGCACCTCGGCGCGCTGGGCCTCGGTGACGATCTGGTGGGAGAGCAGGAAGCGGATCGGGCTGGGCCGTTGGGTCAGGTAGTGGTAGGCGGCGTTGTTGGGCAGGAACAGCACGGGATCCGAGGGCTCCGTGTGGGCCACCACCCAGCGCTGCACGCGTCGCACATTGGAATCTCCGGGGGGCCGGATCTGGTTCTTCGCGATCAAGGTGAAGTTGCGGGCGGCACGGCGGAAGGAGTGGACGGCGTCGGCTCCGAGGAAGCCGAGGCCGCCCACCAGCAGGAGCCCCACCAGTACGGCCAGCCGCCAAGCCGCCAGGGCCCGCAGCGGTCGCGCGGCCAGGAGCGGGAGGCTCCGATCGAGCGCGACCACCAGCAACATCGCGGGTACCGCGAAGCCCGTGACGATGTGGTTCAAGTCGCTGCGACCCAGGGCCGTACGGAAGGCGAGAAGTCCGAACAGGGCCACCAGCGCCACCATGAAGCGCTGGGGATGCGTGGCCAGGTCGGCCCGCAGGGCGGCCAACGAGGCCAGCGGGCGTCGGGGATCGAGGCAGACAACGCGCAGCGCGACGAGCAGTGCGCCCACGCACACCCCCGGACCCAGATAGCCCAGGCGGAGCATCAGAGACGACGTGGAGTCCCCCAGCGGCGCAGCGAGGGGCAGCTGTCCCACCAGGGAGGGAAACGGCAGGTTGCCGTAGCCCGCCATCAGATAGCTCGGATAGGCCACCAGATCGCGCAGCATGGGGGCGAGCGCGCCCTGGACGGCGTAGTAGGCGAGCAGCGGCGTCGTGACCGCGGCCACCGCCGTCGCGAAGGCGAGTGCACCCCGGGCATCGAGGCGCACCGCCAGCGCCAGGCCCGCCACCAGCAGCAGGCAGAGCCCGTACTCCTGGCTGTAGAGGAGCGCGACGCCACCCAGGGCGCCGGCCACCGCGTAACCGAGCGTCCCGCCCCCGGCGAGGCCCGCATGGAGCGCCCGCAGGCCGAAGAGTGCCAGGCCGAGGCGGAGATTCAGGGACGACCCCCACACCAGGAACGGCAGCAGCAGGACGACCGCCGTGCGGCGCACCAGCGCCGCCGCCAGGAGCATCAGCGCGAACAGGGCCGCGGCGAACGAGAGTCGGTCGTAGAGATTCCAGACGGCGATCGACCGACCCAGAAGCTCCCACAGGCCCACCAGCGCCCAGTCGTACAGTGGACCGTAGAGACAGAAGAAATCGCGTCCGTGCAGCTCGCCGCGCCCGAGCCCCAGGGCCCAGGCCAGGTGCTGGCCCGACTCGGCGAAGAAGGCCCAGGTGCCGACGACGAGACGGTCGTCGGAGACCCCCGCGATCACCTGCGCGATCACCAGCGGTAAGGCCGGCGTGCGCAGCATCGCGATGGTGAGCAGGACGAGAATCCAGACCCCCAGCCGGCGGCGCACGGGCGTCGGGTCGTCTGCTGCCGTGGGCAGGGGTGCGGGCGCTACACGGAGCCCGAGCATCGCAGCGCCGGCCCCGAAGGCCGCGAGGGCCAGCGCCGCCAGGACGGTCGGAAGCGCGAGTGCTGCCACCAGGGTGGCGGCGCCGGCGACCTCCAGCACCAGGCCCGCACGCGGTGTCCAGGGGATGCGCACGAGCCAGCGCGCCAGTCCCCAGGTGACTAGCGCAGCGCTCACCCCGGCGAACACGAACCAGAAGATCTCCTGCTCGACCGGATAGCCGGCCTGGGTGGTGCGACTCACGATCCCGAGCGCGTTCGGGTGGTACTCGAAGCGGATGGGCAGCGTGCGGGCGAGCAGCACAGTGGCGGCGGCGGCGGCCGGCAGGGCGGGCAGGATCGCCTGGGTCGCAGGGTCCGGCGGGGGGCGCGTCGCCATGGCAGGGAAGGATGTCCGCTGGGAGAAGGGGCGTCCACCGGCCTTGCGGCGCAGTCTGCGGCGGGTGCTGGTAGAATCGCGGAGTGCGACCGGCCCGCCCCAACCGCCGCTATCAGCTCGCCCTGGCCATCGACCGCTGGGCGGGGCGGCTGCTGTGCGGGGCGCTGCTCCCCTTGCGCCGTCTGCGCCGCTCGAGTGCACTGCCCCCGGCCGACGTGCGCAAGGTCCTGCTCGTCAAGCTGTGGGGGATGGGCAGCGTGGTGCTGGCGTCGCCACTCTTCGGCGAGATCCGCGCGCGGCACCCGCAGGCCCGCATCGACTTCCTGACCCTGCGCGAGAACCAGGCGCTGCTCGGCCTCTACCCGCAGCTCGGCCGCTGCTTCACCCTCGATCTCTCACGCGGGATCCTGGCCTTCCTCGGGCAGACGCTCCGCATCCTGTTCGCGGTGCGCCGCGAGCGCTACGACCTGCTGCTCGACCTGGAGTTCTTCACGCGCTTCTCCGCCATCCTGGCCTTCCTGGGCCGGGCCCGGCGCTCCCACGGCTTCAGCGCCAAGGGAAGCTGGCGGGGCAAGCTCCACGACGTGGAGGTCCCCTTCAACGTCTACCGGCACGTGGCCGCGAACTTCCTGGCCCTCCTGCGCGGCGAGCCCATCGACGTGCCCGTGCGGCTCGACCTCGCGAGCCCGAGCGCCCTGCCCCGCCTGGCCGTCCCGCCCGCCGCCTGGCAGACGTGTCGGGAGACCCTGGCCCGCGACCCGGCCTGGCAGGAGGCGCGTCCGCTCGTGGTGGTCAACCCGAACGCCGGCGACATGGCGCTCGAGCGACGCTGGCCTGCGGAGCGCACGCTGGAGCTCCTGGACGCGCTGCTGGCGCGGGAGCCGGTGAACCTGGTGCTCACCGGCGCGCCTTCGGAACGCCCCTACGTGGAGTCCCTGGTGGCGCGTCTGCAGCGACCGGAGCGCGTGGTCAACCTGGCCGGCCGCATCGGCATTCCCGAGCTGGTGGCGCTGCTCGGGCGCGCGCAGGTGGTGGTCACCAACGACAGCGGTCCGCTCCACCTGGCCGCCGCCGCGGGGGCCTGCACGGTGGCGCTGTTCGGTCCCGAGACGCCGACGCTGTACGCGCCCCTGCGCGCCCGCGAGGGGCAGCGGCACGCCGTCCACTACCTCCAGCTGCCCTGCTCGCCCTGCATGTTCGTCCACAACAACAAGGTGATCGACTGCTGGTTCGCCCAGGCCCGCTGCATGACCGGGATCACGGCCGGTGACGTGCTGCGCTCGGTGGACCAGCTGCTGGCAGGGGAGAGAGGAGAGGCGGGCGCTCGGACCCGGCTTCGCGCGCTCGACTCGTGACGCAGGCGCCGTCGCGCTGCGTCGTCTGCGGCGACCGCCCCGAGCCGCGCCTGGACCTGCGTGCCTACCGCGTGCTGCGCTCGCCCGGCTGCGGACTCGAGTGGCGCGACCCCTTTCCCGACGAGTCCGAGCTGGCGGCGCTCTACGACTCCGGCTACTTCGCGCGCTGGGGCATCGACGGTCCCGAGGCGCTGGCGCCGGTGCGAGCCATGAAGCAGGCCTCCTTCCGGCACTTCCTGAGCCACCTGCCCCGGCAGGCGCGGCGCGGCCGCCTGTTGGACGTGGGCTGCGCCCTGGGCTTCGGCCTGCGCGCCGCGGGCGAAGCGGGCTTCGATGCCTGGGGCATCGACGTGAGCGCGGAGGCGATCGAACGCGCACGCCAGGAGTTCGGCGAACGCGTGGCGGTGGGCGCGCTCGGCCCGGACGTCCTCCCCGGACTGCGCTTCGATGTGATCACGCTGATCGACGTCCTCGAGCACCTGCCCGACCCGGCGGTCCTGCTCGCGGCGGCGCGGGGGCGCCTGGCCCCGGACGGCCGCATCCTGGCCGTGCTGCCCAACGCAGCCAGCGCCATGCGCTGGCTGCTCGGCCGGCGCTGGCCCCACTACGTACCCGAGCATCTGTTCCACTGGACCCCGGGGAGCCTGCGGCGCTTCCTGGCTTCCTCGGGCTGGCGCGTCGTCGAGCTCCGCACCGGCATCCGCAAGGTCTTCACGGCGCGCTACCTGGTCGCCTACCGGCGTCATCAGGGCCGCTGGATCCCTCCGGGCCTGGGGCTGCTGGGCGACCGGGTCCTGCGCGTCCCCACCGGCGAGATGCTGCTGGTGGCCACACCGGGCGGCGGAGGAGCCTGACTCAGGACGGGCCGCGCATCAGCCGCCGGGATCCGCTTGCGCGGCCGCACCCGGCCCCAGGGGCCCCACCCATGCCTCGGCGCGCACCCGGCCCGCAACGCAGCGACCGTTCTGGCTGCCCCCGTCCCGGCAGCGGCTCCAGAGGTCCGCCAGGACGGCGCGCTCGAAGGGCGCGCCGTGGTGGTAGTGGCTCACGTAGAGATCCGTGGCCTGCTGGGCGGCGAGCACGTCGAGCGGTGTGGCGTCGCCCGACGCGGGCCCGAGCAGCGCCGCCAGGGTCGCCAGGTGCGCGGGCGCCAGCAGCGGGCGAAGCTGGGCGTTGCGCTGGAGGCGCCCGAGCAGCCGGTCGCGCGCCGGGGACTCGGGCACCTGGCGGATCCAGCTCGCCACGAGCGTTGCGCACAGGTAGGGCATCTGCTTGCAGGCCTCCCCCACGATCTGCTCGTGCTCCGGGTCCGAGAGGCGGCCCCCGCGCTGCTCGGTCCAGCGCCGCAGCAGCGAGTTGCGCGCCCCCACCGCCGCCGCGGCGGGGCGCAGTGTCAGCGGCAGCGTCGCCGCCCGGCCGCGGAAGAAGGCATGCGCCGCGCGGTGGGCCAGGATCGGGTGGAAGATGCGGTGCACGTCGCCCTCGAAGCCGGCCGCCTGCACCACACCGAGGGGCACCAGCTCGTGGGCCAGCAGCGCCGGGAAGCTCGCGATCCCCGCCCGGGCCAGGCCCGCCCGGATCGCCGGCTCCTGGGCGCGGCGCTGCAGCCGCTCCGGATCGAGGCTCGGCGGGCTCTCGAAGCCGAGCAGCAGCAGATCGGTCCCGAGCGTGTACCAGACGGCCACCTGGTCGAAGACCGAGGCGTAGGTGCGCAGGACCAGCTCCACCACGCTCGTGTCCGTCTCGTAGAGGTGGAACCACTGGGCGTAGACGCCGCCCGGGCGCAGGCGGTCGCGGGCCGCACGCAGGAACTCCTGGCTGAACAGCATCTCGACGCCGGTCACCCAGGGGTTGCTCGGCTCCGAGGCGATCACGTCGTAGCGCTGGTCCGAGCGCAGCAGAGCCCGGTAGGCGTCGGAGACCACCACCTCGGTCTTGGGGTGGCCGAGGGCGCCGAGGTTCGCGTCCTCGAAGAAGCGCCCCGCCTCGATCACGCCCGGCGAGATCTCGGCCACCACCACCTTGCGCACCGAAGGCAGGGCGGCGAGCTCGCCCACGGTGACGCCGGTGCCGTAGCCGATCACGAAGGCCTGCTCCACCGGGTCGGCGAACAGCGCCGGCAGCAGCGCTGCCAGGGCCATGGTGGCGTAGTCGATCCGCACCGAGCCGTCGGCCTTGCCGTTGGTGAAGACCGCCACGTCGAACTGCCCGTCCGGGTAGCGGGTGCGCTGCACGGCCACCGAGTTGTTGGGGTCGTCGTCGTAGAACAGGACCTGGGTGGAGGTGCGGTAGTGGGAGAAGAAGGCCTCGGGACCCGCGTAGCTCGGCAGCTGGGGCTGGCGCATGCGGAACAGCCCCGAGGCCAGGCGCTCCGGCTGCCAGGCCGGGAGCAGCGCCAGGCCGAGCAGGCCCGGCACCAGCACGAAGGCAAGGGTCGCGCTGCGCGGCACCTCGAACAGCCGGATCGTGAGCAGGGTGGCGGCGACGATCACGGCGCCGACCCCGACCCGGTACACCTGGTGCAGATCCAGCCAGAAGAAGAGCAGGTAGCCGCCCAGCAGGGCGCCGAGCAGCGAGCCCACCGTGTTCCAGGCGTAGAGGCGGCCTGCCGCGTTGCCGAGGTCCCCGAACTCGCGGCGCAGCTGGTGGAAGAGCAGCGGGAGCATGGCGCCCGACAGCCCCACCGGGACGGCAAGCACCGCCAGGGCGGCACCGAAGACCAGCAGATGGAAGGGATAGAAGGCCGCGCCGTCGTCGCGGAACAGGCTGCGCAGGAGGTGGGCCCAGTAGGGCGCGTTCTGGAGCGCCGGGTAGAGCAGCAGCATGAGCCCCGCCAGGCTCCACAGGCTGCCGACCAGGAGCCCGGGCGGAATGCGCGGCAGCGCCGACACGGCGAAGGAGCCGAGCGCGATGCACAGCACGAAGACCGCCACCACCATGGAGAAGGTGAACTCGGAGGAGCCCAGGGAGAGGCCTCCGAGGCGGATCAGGACGGTCTGGAAGTCCATGGCCGCGAAGCCGACCAGCAGCGCCACCGCCGCGTAGACACCGAGCCGGAGCTGCGTGTGCTCCTGGACGCCGGTCCTCGGAAGCGCGCCCCGGCGCGTGCGGCCCAGGGCCACGAAGGCGGCGCCTGCCGCCAGGTTGATGGCGCCCATGGCCCACACCGCGCGCTCGAGCCCGAGCGCGGGCAGCAGCACGAAGCCCGCCGCCAGGGCTCCCGCAAAGGCGCCGGCGGTGTTGAAGCCGTAGACGAAGGCATGGAAGCGGGTGGCATCGGTCAGGCTGCGGGCCAGGGCCTGGGTCAGCACCGGGATCGTGCCGCCCATCAGCACCGTGGGCGGGAGGATCAGGAGCGCCGCCAGCGTCACGTCGAGCACGAAGCCCGGGCCGCCCACCTGGTGGGGGATCGCGAAGGAGAGCGCGCGCACGCCCCGGAACAGCAGCGGGAAGAGCAGCGCGTGGACGCCGATGCCGGCCTCCACGCAGCCGTAGAGCAGCAGCAGCGCCGGGGGCTCGCCGCGCCGGGCCGCGCGCTCCACCATCCCGCGCGTCACGCGCCCGAAGACGGCGTAGCCCAGGGAGAGCCCGCCCAGGAAGAGGGCCAGGACGGCGGCGGTGGCCTCGCTGTGGGAGCCGAGCAGCGTGGCCAGGTACTTCTGCCAGGCGACCTCGTAGACGAGCCCGCTGAAGCCCGTGAGCACCGTGAGCGCCAGCGCAGCCGCCCGCACCATGCCGTCGGAAATCTCCCGCTTCCGCCCCCCTGGCGAGACGAACCGGGGAGTGTCGCGTGGCGTGCCGCACCTTGCCAGCGCCCGTGGCGGAACCCAAGCTCTGGCCATCCCGATGCGACGCTCCGACGCGATCCTGGCGGTAGGCGCGCTGGTCACGCTGGGGGTCACGGCGGCCCTCTACGCCGGTCACCTGGACGGCCCCTTCTTCTACGACGACCACGTCTCGGTGGTGCGCAACCCGCGCATCGAGCGGCTGTGGCCCCCCACCTGGGCCTGGCACCAGGGCGAGAACCCGCTGGCCGCCCGTCCGCTGGCGGCCCTCACCCTCGCCCTGGACTTCTCCCTGCACGGCCGCTCGCCGCGCGGCTACCGGATCGCGAATCTGCTGCTGCACGGCGCGAACGCCCTGCTCCTGCTCGGCGTGGCGCGACGGCTGCTGGGGCGTTGGCCGGCCCTGCGGATCTCCGAGGCGGAAGGGGCCGGGCTGGCCGTGGCCCTGGCCCTGCTCTGGGCCCTGCATCCGCTCCAGACCGATGCCGTGGTCTACGTGACGCAGCGGACGGAGCTCCTGGTGGCCTTCTTCTACCTGCTGACGCTGCAGGCTTCCCTGCGCGGCTTCGAGGCCGGCTCGCGGCGCGCCCGGCGCGGCTGGTTCGGGGTGGCGGCTCTGGCCTGCGCGCTGGGTGCGCTCAGCAAGGAGGTGATCGCCACGGCGCCGCTCCTGGTGCTGCTGGCGGACCGCGCCTTCGTCTCGTCCGCGTTCCGCACCGCGCTGCGCCGGCACGCCGGCCTCTACGCGGGGCTCGCCGCCTGCTGGGTGATCGTCCTGGCCCTGCTGGTCACGGGCCCGCGCGCCGCCGCGGTCTCCCTGGGCCAGGACGTGTCGTCCCTGGACTACCTGCGCACCCAGGCGGGCGTGGTGGCCGAGTACGTGCGCCTGGCCGTGTGGCCCGACGGGCTGCGCATCTCCCACCCGCTGTGGACCGCGCGCAGCTGGAGCGACGTGCGCCCGGCGGGCTGGCTCGTGGCCGGCGGGTTCGCTGCGACGCTCTGGGCGTTGTGGCGCCATCCGCGCCCAGGCTTCGTCGGGGCGTGGTTCTTCGGGATCCTGGCGCCGAGCTCGAGCTTCGTGCCCGTGGTGACGGAGATCGCGGCGCTGCGGCGCATGTACCTGCCCCTGGCCGCGTTGGCGGGCGCGACGGTGGTGGGGACGTTCGTTGCGCTGCGCGCGGCGGGGGAGCGGGCCGGCAGGCCCGGCGCCGGGCGCAGGGCGGCCATCGGTCTCGGCGCGGCCGCCGCCCTCGCCCTCGGCGCCCGCACGGCGGAGCGTCTTCCCGACTTTCGCAGCCGGGTCGCGCTCTGGAGCGCCGACCTGCGGGTCGATCCCGGGGACCCGGGCGCTGCCTTGAACCTGGCCGTGGCGCTGCTCGAGGAAGGAAGCGCCCACGAGGCGCTCGACTGGCTGGAACGGGGCCGGGCTTCCCTGGCGCGCCTCGATCCGGACACGCGCACGGCGGTCCTGCGCGTCACGTCCCTCGACCTGATCGTGGCCGCCTACGACGGGCTCGGGCGCCCGGACCGGGCGCGCGACTTCCTGCGCGAGCTGGCGACCGCGTACCCGGACCACGCCCGGGTGCAACACGCCTACGGGCGCGCCTGCCTGCGGGCCGCGAGCCCGCAGCAGGCGCTCGGACCGCTGCGGCGGGCGGCGGAACTCGACCCGGGCGCCAGCGGACCCTGGCGGGACCTGGCCGACGCGGAGCTGCGCCTCGGCCGGCGGCCCCGGGCGATCGCAGCCCTGGACGAGGCGATCCGGCGTGCCCCGGAGCCGGAGCGGCGCGGGTTGCAGGCGCAGCGCGACGCCCTGGCCCGGGGCGCGGGGCCGAACCCGTGAGGCCGTCGCGGCGAGGGCTGCTGTTCGGCGCGCTGACCGCCGCCATCGCCCTGGGCCTGGCGGCAGCGGGTGCCGAGCTGGCCCTGCGCCTGGCGGGCTACGAGCCCTGGGCGCCGCTTCTCCTGCCTCCCGGCCAGCCCGTCATCTTCCAGCCGGACCCCGTGCTGGGCTGGCGGCACCGGGAGGGCGACTACCTCTTCCCGGCCTTCTCGCCCCGGGGCCAGGCGGTGCGCATGCGCTTCCTGGCCGACGGAAGCCGCGCGACCGGCGCTGCGCCCGGCGCCGGGGAGGGCCGCGTGCTCCTGGTGGGCGGCTCGTTCACCGAGGGCTTCGCGGTGTCCGACGAGGAGACCTTCGCCTGGAAGCTCCAGCAGCGCTTTCCGTCGCTCCGCTTCGCCAACCACGGAACCGGCGCCTACGGCACCCATCAGTCGCTGCTGCTGCTGGAGCAGCTGCTGGCGCAGGGCGAGCCGCCGGTGCTGGTGATCTACGGCTTCATGGAGGGGCACGACATCCGCAACGTGGCGACGGCCGAGTGGACGCGCATGCTGGCCCAGACGGCGCGCCGCCACCAGGCCGTGGCGGTGCCCCACGCGGACCTCGACGGCCAGGGCGCCGTGGTGCGCCGGCCCGCCGCGGCCTATCCGCTCTGGCCCCTGCGCGAGCGCTCGGCGGCGCTCGCGTTCCTCCAGCACGCCTGGGCCAGCTTCGCGGCGCGCTCCCGCAGCGCCGCCCGGCAGACCGTGACCGAGCAGCTCCTGTTGGAGATGCACGCCCTCTGCCAGCGCCACGGTACCCGGCTGCTGGTGGCCCTGCTCTACGCCAGCGACGCCAGGCGGCTGCGCACCGCCCAGTGGCTCGCCGCCCACGGGATCGAGCTGGTGGACTGCTCGCATCCCCTCACGGCGGGCTTCTACGTGCCCGGCGACGGCCATCCGAACGACAGGCTCCATTCGGTCTGGGCCGCCTGCATCGCCCGGGGCCTGCGCCCGCGGCTCCAGGGCCGCGCGCCGCCCACCGCCCCGCCTACGGCCAGGCCGGCATCCAGTCGGCCATGAGGCCCGGCGTCTCGAAGCGGAGCCGGCCCTCCCGGTCGATCACCAGCAGCCGGGCATCCGCGTGCTTGGAGTCGCCGGGCTCGCGCTGGCGGGGCTCCGCCAGGATCACCAGCCACTCGCCGTCGGGGGACCAGATCGGCGTGGCCTCCTCCACCTCCGGCGACCGGGTCAGGTTGCGCGGCTCCCCATCGGGCAGCTCCATCAGGAAGATGTCTCCGCTGCCGTCCCGATCGGAGACGAAGACGACCTCGTCGCGGGTGGGCGAGTGCTTGGCCGAGTGATCGTCGGCGCCGGGCAGGCTCGCGAAGAGCTCCACCGGGCCGCCCTCGAGTCCGATGCGGGCCAGGTCGCCGGGTTCCTGCTGTCCGGCCCGCCGCGTGAAGATCACCGAGCGGCCGTCGGGGGTCGGAAAGGGCTTGGTGTCGAACACCTCGCCCGTGGTGAGGGGGCGCGGCGCGCGGCCCGGCGCGAGCACGTACAGGTGGGAGAGCGCGCCATCGCGCACACGACGCTGGGCCACCATGCGGCGGCCATCCGGCGTGAAGGACGGACGGAAGAAGAAGTCGCGCGGCCCCGCCTGGGCGACGAGGCGCACCGCGTGCGTGTTCACGTCGAGCAGAGCGATGCCCGACGCCTGCCAGCCCTGCCGGAAGGCGTAGGCCAGCTCGGGCGTCGTGGGAGACCACTCGGGCCAGCGCTCGTCGCGCCGGGGCGTGGGCGTCAAGGCGGTCTCCTGGCCGGTGGCCGGATCCCACAGGTGGAGGTCCGTGCGCAGGTCCGGGCCGTAGGGGCGCGCCTGGAAGACCACGCGCCGGGCGATGGGCGACCAGTAGGGCCAGCGCTCCTCGCGCCGGCGCGTGCGCACGATGCGGACCACGGCCCCGTCGGAGAGCCGGGCGCGGGCCAGGTCCGAGGCGCCGTCCGCCTCCTCGACCACGTACACGAGGCCCTCCGAGGCCGACCCCACGGTGCCAAGCCCGCCCTCGGAGCACGCCAGGACCAGGAGCGCCGCCAGCCCGGCCGCGCTCCCGCGGGCCGCGAGGGTCAGGGGCGGCTCCCGCGCAGGTCTTCGTAGGCCCGGCGCAGCTCGGCGGAGGCCGGTGTCCGGTCCAGGGCCCGGGAGAGCAGCAGCTCGGCGCGGCTGCGGCGCCCGGCCCGGATCTCCGCCGCCGCCAGGCGCAGGGCCGCCTCCGGACGCAGCACCATCTCCTCAGCAAGCTGGCCGAGGAGCGGGCCGGCTGGCTCGCCGGCCTCGATGCGCAGGGCCGCCAGACGCCACAGGGCCTCCGGGCTCGCGCCGCGGCGCTCCGTGGCACGCGCATAGAGCGCAGCGGCCTCGTCGAGCCGACCGCGCGCCTCGGCCACCCGACCGAGGCCCACGAGCGAATCCGCGGCGGCCTCGTCCAGCTCCTGGGCGGTCTGGAAGGCCCGGGCCGCCTCGTCGAGACGTCCCGCATCGAGGAGCGCCTCACCGAGGGCCACGTGCGCACCGGTCGACTGGGGCACCAGCGCCAGGGCCGCCCGGGCAGAGCGCTCCGCCAGGGCGGGCTTGCCCGCCCGCAGGGCCACCTCCGCGCGATGCAGCTCCAGGAGGAAGCCGCCACCCTCCAGGGGTTCGAGCAGCGCCAGTGCGTCGTGGGGGCGGTCCTCGGCGACGAGGCCGATGGCGTCCAGGAGTGCCTGCGCCAGGCCGAGGCCGTCCTTGGGATCGAAACCGCCGACCCGTCCGAGCTCGCCCTGCACCGCCGCGGCCCCGCCCACCACGTAGCCGAGCGCCTCCAGGCGTCCGCGCATCTCGGAGTCCGGCGCCAGGGTGGACACCACGGGGCGGGCCCCGCGCAGGAACGCGTCGAGGGCCGCGTCGAGCTCGGCCACCACTTCGGGTCGCTGGGCGGCCAGGTCGTGGGCCTCCTGGGCGTCCGCCACCAGGTCGTAGAGCTCCGGACGCGGAGCCCGGATGTACTTGAAGCTCCCGGAGCGTACGCCCAGCAGCGGGCTCCAGCCGAAGTCGAGCTGGGGGGAGAGGGTCTCCAGATAGGCCAGGCGCTCCGGCGCCCGGGCACCGTTCAGCGTCTCGCGCAGGTCCCTTCCGTCGATCCCCGGCAACGGGTCCAGGCGCGCCAGGGCCAGGATGGTGGGCGCCACGTCCAGCAGCCGCACGAGGGACTCGACCACCCGGCCCCGGGGCAGGCCGGCTCCCGCCAGCAGCAGCGGGATGCGCTGGGTGGCGTCGTAGAGCGTGAGCGAATGGCTGAGCTCGCCATGCTCGCCCAGGCTCTCGCCGTGGTCGCTGGTCACCACCACCAGCGTCCGCTCCGGGTCCCCGCGCGAGCGCACGGCCCGGAGCAGGCGGCCGAGCTCCGCGTCCGCGAAGGCGATCTCCCCGGCGTAGGGATGGGTGGGGAAGCGCGCCTGGTACTCGCGCGGCGGGCGATAGCTCCCGTGCGGATCGTATAGGTGCAGCCACAGGAAGAAGCGCTCCGGCGCCACCCGCAGCCAGGCCAGGGCGGCGTCCACCACCTGATTGGCGGTGCGCTCGGAGAACCCGAAGCGGCCCGCGCTGCGACGCGGCGCCATGTGGTCGTCGTAGATGTCGAAGCCCCGCGCCAGCCCGTACTGGCGATCGAGCACCACGGCGCCCACGAACGCGGCCGTGGCCCAGCCTGCCGCGTGCAGGCGCTCGGCCAGCACGGGCACGTCCTCGTCGAGCCGGAAGGTCGAGTTGTTGCGCGCGCCGTGATGGGGCGGCGCCAGACCGGTCATGAGCGAGCTGTGGGAGGGAAGCGTGAGCGGCGTCGGGGCGATGGCCGTCTCGAAGCGGACCCCCTCGGCGGCGATCCCGTCCAGGGTCGGCGTCGCCACCCAGCTCGAGCCGTAGCAGCCCACGTGATCGGCTCGCAGCGTATCGATGGTGACCAGGACGATGCGCTCCGGCACGGGCGCGCCGCCGCAGGCCAGGCCGAGGAGTCCGGCCAGCAGCACGCCGACGCGCCGCAGACGCTGGGGGGAGCTGCATCCGGGCATGGCGCCCAACCGTAGCGCGCAGCCCGGGCTTTCTCCGTTGCAGGCCGCCCCGCGGACCGCGAGAGGATCGAAAGGGAAAGAGTTTTCCGTTCCGAGGGCACGCGGACATCCACCCGTCCCCCAGACCGAGAAATAAAATGAATAGAATCAAACACTTATATTTTCCGGCTGCCGCGGGCCGCTTGGCATCCCGGTTGCAGTTGGAACTGGAGGCCCGCAGGAGCGGACTGCCCGGGGTCCGGCCCGGCGCCCGAGGAGGCACGAGGACGATGCGGAAGTGGCTCGGCATCGCGTTGGCGAGCGTGTTGGTGCTCGGCGCGGCGGAGGCCCGGGCCGCAGCCCTCGGCTTCACCGGCCAGCTCGTGCTCGGGATCGGGAACTTCCCGGCCGTGACCGCGGTCGGAAGCGGAACCGCCAGCGTCACCGCCGACGGCGGCTTCCACCTGCTCTCCCTGGGCGTACCCGGCGGCACCTTCGGGCCCATCACCGCCTCGCTCCCCGCGACGGCCGACGCCACCGTGCAGTCGGTGCGCTTCACCGCGGCCCAGAACCTGGCGGGCAACTTCACGAACCTCTCCGGCGGGCCGCCGGGTGGCGGACCCATGGGTCTCGCGGGGCTGGCCCGGCTGTGCCTCGTGTTCGACCCGACCTGCAGCGGCATCTTCGTACCCCCGCTGCCCCTCACCCCCATGGCGGGCGTCGGCTTCGGCGTGGGGGGAACCCAGCTCGTGAGCGGGGCCGTGGAGCTCACCCTCCAGCACGCGCCCTGGAGCGTGGGCTCGCCCTTCGTGACCATCCACAATCCCGGCAGCACGGTGAGCACGCCCACCGTGCCCATCGGCTTCGCCCACGGGCCGGCCTCCGGCACCTCCAGCACGGCGCAGCTCTCGGGCACCTTGCGCCTGGTGACCGTCACCCGGGTGCTGACCAGCCTGACCGGCACGCTCCCGGAGCTGCCGGTCTTCGGCCGGCTGACCCTGCACTTCGTGCCGGAGCCCGGGACGTTGCTGCTGCTCGGGTCGGCCGCACTCGGCGCCGCGTTGCTCGGGCGAGGCCGGCACCCCCGCTAGCTCGAGCGCAGCCGGCACCCCCGCGCGGACCGGGCCGGCTCCGGACGCTGGCTGCCCGCCGCCGGGGGTCGCTTCCCCCCCGACGGGGCTGCGCTAGGGTTCCGCGCTGGCCGGGATCCGGGACGGGCCCGGGGTCGGCCGGCGCGCGCCACCTCGCCCCGCCCCGGTCCTCGCGCCGGCGGGGTTCGCCTGTCGGGAGCCCGATGCTTCGCCGTCTGCTCGATTCCCCCTGGACCTACTACGTGCTCGCGGGCGTGCTGCTCGTCGTGGCGGTCCTCTCCCAGTTCGAGTTCCGCCCGCCGGCGCGCCCCCCGGGCAGCGTGGACCAGCTGGCCACGCTCCGGGAGCGCGACGACTTGAACGTGCTGTTCATCCTGATCGACACGCTTCGCGCCGACCGCCTGCACGCCTACGGCTACCCACGCGAGACCAGCCCCTGGATGGACGAGCTGGCGCGCACCGGCATCCGCTTCGAACGCGTGGTGGGACAGTCCACCTGGACCAAGAGCTCCATGGCCTCGCTGTGGACGGGCACCCACCCGGCCCGCAACGGCATCCTGCGCTGGGGACACGCGCTGCCCGACACGGTGCGCATGCCCGCCGAGGTCCTGCGCGAGGCGGGCTTCCGCACCACCGGCATCTTCCGCAACGGCTGGGTGTCGGCGAACTTCGGCTTCTCCCAGGGCTTCGAGACCTACGTGAAGCCCGTGCCCAACGTGGCCCCAGCCCCGACGCGCAGCCCCCGCGCCTACGAGAAGCTGCAGGGCAGTGACGAGGACATCACCTTCCCGGCCCTGGAGTTCCTGCGCACCTACGGGCGGGAGCGCTTCCTGCTCTACGTCCACTACATGGACGTGCACCAGTACACCTACGGCGACCACTCGGCCCTGTTCGGCACCAGCTACTCGGACGCCTACGACAACGCCATCCACTGGACCGATCAGAACGTGGGGGTGCTGGTGCGGAAGCTCGACGAGCTGGGGGTACGGGACCGCACGCTGCTCGTGATCGTCTCGGACCACGGCGAGGAGTTCCAGGAGCACGGCCGTGAGGGGCACGCCAAGAGCCTCTACCGGGAGGTGACGGAGGTGCCCTGGATCCTGAGCCTGCCCTTCCGGCTGGAGCCGGGCATCGTGGTGCCCGGGACGGTCCAGAACGTGGACGTCTGGCCGACGCTCCTCGACCTGCTGGGGCTGCCGGCCCTGGAGGAGACGGACGGGCGCTCGCTCCTGCCGGAGATCCAGGCGGCGGCGCGCGGCACCCCTCCCGAGGGCAACGGCCTGCCACCCGCCTTCGCCCAGCTGGACCGGCGCTGGGGCAGGCCGGAGCTCGACCCGGACCCGCTGGTGGCCGTCACCGAGGGCTCCTACCGGCTGATCCTGGCTACGGCGGGCGAGGAGCCGACCCTCGAGCTGTACGACCACGCCTCCGATCCCCTGGAAGCCGAGAACCTGGCCACGGAGCAGCCGGAGGTGACGGAGCGCCTGCGCGCCCGGGTGGACACGTACCTGGCCCAACCCGCCACGGCCTGGGGCCAGCCCCTGGAGGTCGAGATCAGCGACCTGGAACGCGGCCAGCTCCGGGCCCTCGGCTACGTCTTCCGCTAGGGGCGTCGCCTCCTCGCGGCGCGGCGCGGACCGGACGCCAAGAGCCGTGCGCAGCCCGGGCGACGTGGCGGCCTGGTGCGCGGTCGCGCTGGCGGTGGCGCTGGCCCTGGGGCTCACCGCGCACCGCATCGCCTTCTCGCCCGCCGGGATCGTGATCCTCCCAGACCCGCAGGCGCCCTGGATCCAGGCGGACGCGCCGGTCACCGCCCTGCTGCAGCAGTGGGGACGGGAGGAGGCGCCGGTCACGCGCTTCTTCACCTCGTTCTCCCTGGAGCGGCCAGCGGCCCGGGCGGAGCTCTCGGTGCGCGCCTTTGGCCCGGCCCAGGTCACCCTGAACGGCGAGCCCGTCTCCTTCGCTGCGAGCCCGCCCGGGACGTCGGACTGGAAGCGCTTCCGCCGCACCGAGGTGGGCCTGCGGGCCGGCAGCAACACGCTGCACGTGGACGTGGCGAACCGCCGGGGACCGGCGCTCCTCGCCCTGCGCCTGGCGGGCGACGGTTTCGCGCGGACCACGGGCCCCGACTGGCTGGCCCTGGCCGACGACGGCACGACGCGGCGCACGCGCCCGGCCAGCGACCGGCGCCGGCACCCGGACTCCTACGCGAGCGAGCGCCCGCTCGCCGCCCTGGTCGAGATGGGCAGCGCGGTCGCGCTGCTGGGCGGACTGGCGGCGACGGCCTTCCTGGTGGCGCGGCGCCGGGCGGTCGGGGCTCCATCCTGGCTCCCGGCCGCCGCTGGGGGCGGCGTCGTCCTGGCCTGGGTCGTCCTCCTGGCCGTGAAGCTGCGTCACCTGGGCCTCGACGTGGGCTTCGACGCCGGCAACCACCTGGACTACGTGGAGGGGCTGCGTCGGGACGGGCGCCTGCCCCGGGCCACGGAGCACTGGTCCGCCTACCACCCTCCCCTCTTCTACCTGGCGAGCGCCGGGCTGGATGCCCTGGCGGGAGCCCTGGGCGCAGTCCGCAGCCACTCGCTGGCCCTGAAGGGGGTTCCCTTCCTGGCGGGCCTCGGGAACGTGGCCCTCGCCGGGGCGCTCGCCCGGCGCCTCGTGCCCGAGGACCGCGTCGCCCGCGCCCTGGCCATCGTCTTCGCCGGCTTCCTGCCCGTGAACCTCTACGTGGCGGCCTACTTCTCCAACGAGGGCCTGCACGCCTTCCTGGCCGGCCTCGCCCTGGTGCTGGCGGTGGGGCTGCTGCGGGCCGACCGGGTGAGCCTGCGCGGCGCGGCGCTCGTCTCCCTGGCCCTCGGCGCGGCGCTGCTCACCAAGTTCACGGCCGTGCTGGTGGCGGGGCCGGTGCTCCTGGCCCTGGGCGCGAAGATCCTGGTGGTCGAGCGCGGGCGGCCCGGGGCGGCGGGCGGGCGCCTCGCCGCCCTGCTGCTCCCGCTGCTCGGGGTGGCCGGCTGGTTCTATGTGCGCAACGTCCTGGAGTACGGGCGCCCGCTGGTGGGCAACTGGGACCTGCCGGACCCGCGCCGCAGCTGGTGGTCGCCGCCGGGCTTCCACACGCCGGGCTACTACCTGCACTTCGGCGAGGCGCTGCTGCGTCCCTACTTCGCGGGCTTCGTCTCGTTCTGGGACGCGCTCTACTCCACCTTCTGGGGCGACGGCTTCGTGGGCGGCCGCGCGGGCGTGCGCTGGCGTCACCCGCTCTGGAACTACACGTTCATGGCCGCGGGCTACCTGCTGGCCCTGCCCGCCACGCTGCTGCTCGGAGCCGGCTTCGTCGGGATCCTGGGCGCCGCGTGGCGCGACCGGGATGCGCGCCGCCGCGCCGCCTTCGGCCTGCTCGGGCTCGTGTGCGCCGCCATGGGCTTCGCCGTCTTCTGGGCCACCCTGGCGCTCCCCTACCACGGCCAGGCCCGGGCCTCGTACCTGCTCGCCCTGGTCCCCGTCTGGGCGCTCTGCTTCGCCCGGGCGACGAGCGGGCTCGAGCGTCGGCTCGCCGCCCGGGGCTGGACGGCGGCGCGCGCGCTCCTGGTCGCCTGGCTCGGCGCGCTCTTCGGCGTGCTCTACCTGGGCTTCGCGGGCTGAGCGTGCAGCGGACGACCCGGCGGCGGGCGGTGCTGTGCGTGGCGCTGGTCGCCGCCCTGGCGGCGCTCGCCGGGAGCCGACTGGAGCTCCCGGGTCCCTACTACGACGAGGTGGTGCAGGCCGTCCCGGCCGCCGAGTTCCTGGATGGGCGCATCCGCGGCGCACCGCTGCCGGGCTCCCAGGCCCTGCACCTGGCCGGACGTCCGTTTCCCTGGCTCACCCAGGCCTACATGGGGGCGCTCAAGAGCCAGCTCCTGATTGCCTCCTTCGCCCTGGCGGGAGAGCAGGTGGCGGTGCTGCGCGCCACGACGCTGGTCTGGAGCACCCTCGGCCTGCTGGCTGCCCTCGTCTTCGGCTGGCGCGCCCTCGGCGCCGGGGCGGCCGCGCTGGGCGGCCTGCTGCTGGTCACCGATCCGAGCTTCGTCTTCCTGAGCCGTCACGACTGGGGCTCCTTCGCCCTGGGCTTCGCCCTGCGCTGCGGCGCCCTGGCCGCGGCCGTGCTCTGGTGGGACAGCGGGAAGGCACGCTGGGCGCTGGCGGCCGGCGCCGCCCTCGGCCTGGGCGTCTACAACAAGATCGACTTCGCGGTGTTCCCCGCCGCGGCCCTCGGCGCGCTGCTCGTCGCCGGGCGGGGCACCGTCGCGGCGGCCCTGCGCCAGCGACGGGCGCAGGTGCTGGGCGCCGCGGCGCTGGCGGGGCTCCTGGCGCTGCCCATTGCCGTTTCCCTCTTCACCCTGGCGGGCGAGGCGGGCCGGCTGGCCGAGCAGGTGGCCTTCGCCGAGAAGTGGCGCGCGCACGGGGCCGTGCTGGACGGCTCCTACTTCCTGCGCCTGATGCGCGCCGGGGGGCGCTTCGACGTCCTGTTCGCGGAGCCGGCCCCGCGCGGCGGCCTGGGCCTGGCCGCCGCCGTGGCCGCCCTGGGTCTCGGGGCGGCTCTCCTGCGCCGCCGCGCCCCGCGCGGGAGCGCCTTCGTGCTGGTGTGCGGAGGCCTGACGCTCGCCCTCCTGCTGCTGGCCCCCGGTGCGGCGCGTGCCCACCACGTGATGAATGCCTGGCCCTTTCCGCACTGGATCCTGGCCCTCGGTCTCCTGGGCCTGTGGGGTCGGGGCGGGGGGCGTGCGTTCTGGCTGCGCCGGACGCTCGCCGTGGCGGTGCTGGCCGGCGTGGTGGGCGCGAACCTGCGCGTGGTCGAGCGCACCCACGCGGAGATCCGGGCCAGCGGCGGACGCGGCTTCTGGAGCGATGCCATCTCGACCTTCGCCGCGCAGGCGCGGGAGAGCCCGGGGCTGCGCGTCGTCTGCCTGGACTGGGGCTTCCACACCCAGATCGCCCTGCTGGCGCCCGGGGTCCGCTCCCTGGACGCCATCTGGGCGGCGCGGCGCGAGCTGGCGCGGGGGCGCGCCTGGGTCCTGGAGGGCGACGCCCGCACCATCTACCTGGTGCACGCGCCGCCCTACGACCTGTTTCCGCTGGGCAGCGCCTTCCGGGACGCCCTGGACGAGCGCCCCGCGGCGGACGTGACGGTTCGCCGCTACCGCGACCGGCTGGGCCACGAGGCGTTCCGGGCCGTGCGCCTGGCCGCACCCCACCGGCTCGGCTACGACGGCGCGTCGCTGCGGCTGGACTGAGCCGGGCCGACGCGCTGCCACACCACGAAGGAGGCCCAGGGGCGCGTCTCCTCCCAGAGCGGCCGGCGCGCCCACAGGCCGCGGGCCGCGTCCCCGGTCACGAAGCTCACGCTGCCGTCCGGCCGGAACGGGGTGGCCGCCACCAGCCGGTAGTCCGCCTCCACCAGCTCCCGGAGCCCGCGGCGCAGATCGGGCGCCGTGTCGGGATGCTCGAGCAGGGACGTCTCCAGGAACGTGGCGACGATGAAGGCGGGCCGGGCCGCGCGGACCTGGCGCAGCGCCTCCTGCTGACGCTCCCGCACGCCGGGAAAGGGAGCCAGCAGGGGATACACGAAGATGTAGCGGGTCGCGCTGCGGCGCCGGGCGTAGAAGAGCACCTGCGGCTCCGAGCCGAACACGAACAGGCGATCCGTGGCGGTCGAGTGCCGGGCCACCCAGTCCGCCACCGCCAGGGACTCCACGAAGGGGTTGTTGGCGTAGAGGCGGCGGCACTTCGCCGCGGGATCGCCCGGCAGGTAGTACCAGGGCGCGCTCCATACCGCGTGCAGCACCAGGACCGCCGCGCCGGCTACGGCCAGCAGGCGGGTACGCGGGTCCCGACCCAGTCGCCGGGCGGCCTCGTCCAGGCCGGCGCCCGCCAGCAGCGCCAGGGGAGGCGCCACGAACATGAAGTAGTGGTTCCGGAAGTACCCGCCGGCGGAGGCCGCCAGGCACGCCGCCCCGAGCCAGGCCAGGCTCCAGGCGAAGCCCCGCCCCGGGGCGGCACCCGGCGCGCTCCCGGGCCGGAGGCGGAGCGCCAGGCCGGCGGCGGCCACGAGAACGAGGGGCGCCAGGCTCGGCAGGAGCTCCCCCGCCTGGAGGCGCAGGGACGCCCAGTAGGCGGAGAACGGCAGCGAGGTCCCGTACGCCAGGTTGTACCGCACCGTGGCATCGAAGAAGGGCTGCCACGCGCCGGCGGCCACGAAGTAGGCGACCCCCGCTGCCCCCGCGCCGAGCCCGCCCGCGGCGTAGGCGGCCAGGGGCGCGAGCCGCCCGCGCGTGCCCCACGCGATGCGGGCCGCTGCGACGGCCACCACGGGAGCCGCCACGGGCTTGAAGCTGAGGGCCGCGGCACCGGCCAGGCCGGCGGCGAAGGCCCAGCGAGCGGCCGGCCCGGCCACGCTGCGCTCCGCCGCCAGCATGCCGGCCGCCAGGGGCAGGAGGGCCAGCAGCTCCGTGTTGGCGGCGTTGCCGAGGAAGACGGGATCCACGGTGAGGAGCACCAGCAGCAGACCGGCGGCGAGCGCGGCGGGAGCCGAGAACCAGCGCCACCCGAGAGCCAGGACGCAGGCCAGCGTACCCAGGGTCCAGAGCTGGGCGCCCCAGTGGATGGCCCCCGGCGTGGCGCCAAGGGTGCGCAGGATGCCGGCATAGACGGCCACTGCGCCGGGGGGCTTCTGGAGGAAGCTGTCGCGGTAGGGCACGTCGCCCGCGAGCCAGGCCCAGGCGGTGTAGGCGTACTCCCCTTCGTCCCGCTCCAGGGGCACGTCGGCCACCGTGGCGCGAAGTCCGAGCGCCAGCGCGCCCACCAGGCCGGCGGCCAGCAGGGGCGTGGCCCTCAACGGGGGGCCTGCGCCCGGGCTGCGACGACCCGCGCGATCTCCGTGGCGACCCGCTGGTAGCCCCGCGGCGTGTAGTGGCAGCAGTGGTCCTTGTAGATCTCGCCGGGCTCGTCGCGGAAGAGGCCGGTCAGATCGTGGAAGGCGATGCCCGCCCGGGCCAGCTCCGCCCCCGCCGCCACCAGGCGCGGGTAGCCGAGCTCGGCGCCCTGGCGGTAGCGATCGCGGGCCGGACTCCGGGCCGTGGCCCGCTCCCGGGGCGTCAGCGCCTTGGAGCCCGCCAGGTACTGGTTGGGCTGGAGGAAGTGGAGATAGAGCATGCCGTTGGCCTGCGCGAGGTGCGCCATCTCCCGGGAGGCGGCCTGCCAGGTACGCACCAGCGCCTCGAGCAGCGCGGCGTCGGTGGCGGGGGCGTCGACGGGGCCCGTCAGCTCGGGACCCGGCCCCGCCTCCTCCTGGAGGAGGCTGCGCAGCTGCGCCTCGAGACGCGTCTGCTCCGAGAGGTAGCGGCGATGCAGGGCGTGCCACACCAGGAGCGCGAAGCCGCTCTCGCGCCACGGGGCCGCCGCGAAGCGCGCGCGCAGCGTCTCGATCTGCTCCCGCTCCGCGGCCAGCCGCCCCACCAGGATCGTCGTGTCCACGGACTGCACCCGGGCGGCGTAGGCCCGCCAGCTGCGCGGGTAGTCGGACGCCACGTGCAGGCGCGCGTTCTCCGCGAAGGGGAGCGCCACCTCGTTGTAGCCGTCGAGATTGACCACCGCGTCGAAGCGGGCGCCCCGGGTCAGGAGCCAGGCCAGGGCCAGCAGCTGCTGGGGCTGCTTCATGCCGTCCAGGGCCAGGCAGACGATCTCGATGCGCCGGGCGGCCAGGGTGACGTCCGCCGCCAGCTGACGCTCGAGCACCGCGCGAGCCTCGAGGAAGAGCTCCAGGGCCACGGAACCCCCGAAGAGCGCGACGCGGAAGGCGAGTCCGGGACGTTGCACCAGGGGATCCGGGCCGAAGAAGCCGTAACGGTTCACGGCCACGTGGACCGGGATGCCGTTCAGACGATGCTCCGCCAGGGCGGGATTGCGCACGAAGCCCAGGTAGGGATGCAGGATGTGGTCCTGCATCCAGGGCGGGGCGGGCCGCCGCCCCTCCGGGCCCGGGGCCCGCGCCTCCGGGGTCCGCGCCGGCAGCTCGAGGCTGGCCTGGACCTGGGCGCGGCTGGCCCAGCGGTCCGAGAGCAGGCCCAGCAGGGCGCGCGAGCCGAGCTCGAGGAGCACTGCCGTCACCAGCACCACGCCGAGGGCGACCGCCGAGGTCCGGATGGCGCGCCGCATCACGGCGTGAGCGGTGCGCCGTGGGCCCGGCGCTCGGCGAGCCGGGCCCGCACCGCGGCGAGCTCGCCGCGCACCGCCTCGTCGAAGCCTCCCCCGAGACGCAGCGCCTGCTCCAGCAGCGCGGCCGCCTCCTCCAGCTCGCCGCGCACGTAGTGGGCGTGGGCTCGAACGCGCAGGTCCGCCTGGGTCTGCCGCGGCCGGTCCCGCGTGGCCTCGATCCAGGCGCCGGCCATGTCGGCCAGCACGGCCTGGAAGCGCGGGTCCTCGCGAACGGCCGCGAAATCCGGCACCTCGTAGAAGTACATGAAGCGGTGGAAGCCCCGCTCGAAGGCGCGGCGCGCCGCCCCCGCCGCCACGGCGGCGTCGCCGCGCCGGGCGGCCCGGCTGGCCGAGACCACCTGGGCGGCCAGGCCGTCGGGGTAGTGACGCACCGTGGCCAGGGTGAGCGTGGCCTCGGAGCGCCAGATGCGGGCCTGCGCGTGGCTGCGCACGGCGAAGACGGCGGCCAGCACCAGCACCGCCGCCGTGGCCACGCGGGCCGGGGAGAGGGCGCCGGGCCGGGCGGCGCGGGGCGCGAAGCGCGCCCGCACATCGCCCGCCACGCACAGCGCGGCGCCCAGCAGACCTGGCAGGATCGTGTAGAGGTAGCGGTCCGCCATGGGATACAAGAACGGCAGCGCCTGGGAGACCGGCGCCCAGGCGGCCGCCGCCCACACCCACCAGGCCGCCTCCTCGCGCCGCCGGGCCAGGGCCCAGACCACCCGGGCGGCCAGCAGGCCCCCGAGCGCCAGGCCCGCCAGCCACCAGGGATCGAGCCAGGAGAGCGCCGGGGGGGGCTCGTGGAAGGGCGCCACCCCCCAGGAGGTGGCGGCCATCACCAGGTAGCGGGCGCCGATGGCGACCGCGGTGCGCACGTGCACCCAGGGGTCCGGGTGCAGCCCCTCGGCCAGCATCCCCTGGCGGCCGAAGCTGAACAGCGCGGGGGCGGCGTAGAGCGCGAACAGCCCCCCCCACACCAGGAGCCAGCGCGCGTGGCGGCGCCAGCCGTCGGCCGGGTCCCGGGCGTTCCAGGCGAAGACCGCCGCCACCGGCAGTGCGAAGGACGTGGACGCCTTGCTGAGCAGTCCCGCGGCGAAGAGCACCGCGGCGAGCAGCGGGCGGGTCGGGAAGGCCAGCAGGGCCCCGACGCCCAGGGCCAGGCAGGCCAGGGTCTTCAGCTGGAAGATCCAGGCCACCGTCTCCACGTTGGCCGGGTGCACCAGGAAGACGAGGCCCGCCAGCCCGCTCGCCAGGGGCGGGAAGCCCCGCCGCACCAGGAGCGCCACCAGCAGCGCCGTGGCCAGCGCGTGCAGCACCACGTTCACCACGTGGTAGCCCGTCGTGTCCGGACCCCAGAGCGACCACTCGAGGGCGTGGGCCAGCAGGTGCACGGGCGCCCAGTTCGCAGTGTAGAGCGCCGGCTCGCCCCAGGGATCCAGCAGCGCCCGCAGGTTGTCGAGGCTGAGCGCGTGCACGTAGGGATTGGTGACGATGTAGCCGAGGTCGTCGGAGAGGAAGCTCCCGTGCAGGGCCGGGGCGAAGACGGCGAGGGCGATCAGCGTGAAGCCGACGGGGAGCGCCACCGGGACGAGCCGCATGGGGCGATGCTACCGCGCCACTTGCCGGCCGTTCAGCGCCACCCGTAGCGCTGGGAGAGCATGTACTCGTACAGGCCCCGCGAGCGGGGGTCGTCGGGATCCGACTCGTACAGCTCCCGGGCGAGGCGCTCCGCGTCCTGCACGCGGCGCTGGCGCAGGAACGTGTTGGCCAGGCGGCGGCGCGGCTCGCGGGCCTCGGGGCGCAACGCGAGGGCCGCCTCGTCCGCCTCCACCTGGGCCTCGAACTCGCCGAGCAGCCACCAGGTGTTGGCCAGCTGGTGGAGGGCGCGGTCGCGCAGCCCCGGGTCGGGGCTCGACGCCTGCGCCTCCCAGCGCGCGAAGCCCGGCTCGATCAGGCCCTGCTCGATCGCCCAGGCGGGGGCGGCGCGCACCACCTCCCGGGGACGCAGCCCCGCCTCCGGGTCGAAGGGGATGCCGCGCTCCCGGTAGTACGCGCCCACGCGCCACAGGTTGATCCCGTTGCGGGCGTTGCGGCGCAGGTAGATCGCGTGATCCATGCTGCGGAAGACGAGCACCCAGCCCGGCGCGTCGCGCAAGAGCTCCACGGTGTAGAGGTTCGCGTAGTAGCCGTCCGGCAGGCCGGCGCCCAGGAAGAGATCGACGCCGTAGTCGTCCAGCAGGGCCAGGGTGTCGTCCCGCCGGTCCAGGCGCGCGGCGGAGCGGACGATGGCCAGGTAGTCCTGCATGACCTGGGGCGCGTAGTGCTCGGTGCGGCCGTCGATGAAGGTGCGCAGCTGGGGAGCCAGCTGCCGGCCGGCGTAGCCGCCCACGTGGTAGGGGTTGAAGAGCCGGCCCTCGAGCCCGGCGTCCTGGAGGAAGCGGATCCCGGGCCCCAAGTAGCGGCGGGAGAGGTGCGAGGCCGCGTAGCCCCCGGGCTCCCGCACGATCTCGCCGACGAAGCCGTGCCACTCGGGCAGCCGTGCGAAGCCCAGGGTCAGCACGAGACAGGCCGCCGCCAGGGCCCAGTCCAGGCGACGCGCGGCCCGCGCGCGCCCGCTGAGGCCCTCGCGGTCCGCGTGGAGCAGGAAGAGCAGCACGAAGAAGCCCATCCAGAGGAAGCGCAGGGAGATGGCGATGGCGCAGGCGGCGGCACAGGCCAGGGCGCCGCGCAGCGGATCGGCCAGGCGCAGCCGCTGGGCCGAGGGCCGGCGCAGGAAGCCGAAGCCGGCGACCACGGCGGTGCCGACGAGCAGCAGGCCGAGCGCGTCGGCGGTGGCCCAGGAGACCGGGTCGATCCCGGCCGCCCCCTCGCCAGGCGGGTCCAGCGGCCGGAACGGCGCCCACTCGTCGCGCACCTTCCAGATGGCCGCGTCGCGCGAGGAGCTGAAGAACGTCAGATGCTGGGCGATCCCGCGCGGGTTCACCAGCGAGGCGAGGGCACCGAGCCCGAGGGCCGCCGCCACGCGGCCCGGCCGCGGCCCCGGCGCGGCCGGCGGGCTCCCGGGAAGACGCGCCGCGAGAGCGCGCCGGGCCCCGAGGCCCAGCAGGCCCGCCCCGCCCAGGGCGAGGCCGGCGCCGAACAGCGAGTGCAGGTTGGCCCACAGGCCGAAGCCCAGCGCGACGGCGGCCACGCGTCGCCAGGACGGTCCGCCCGGCACGGCGAAGAGCAGCCGCCAGAGGGCAATGGCGGCGGCGATCGAGACCAGGTCGGGCCGCAGCTGGAACAGGCGGCGCCAGGAGAGGATCCCGAAGGCGACCGTGGCGGCCACCGCCGGCAGCGCGCCGCGGCTCTCGCGGCGGAAGCTCGTCCAGACCAGGACGCCGATCCCGAGCACGGCGAGCCCGTGGACGACGCGCAGCCCCTGGAGGCCCAGCCCGCGCTCCAGGCCGAAGACCAGCGCGCCGAAGCCCCACTCGTGCTGGACGGGCGCGCGGCCGCCCGCCGTATGAAGCAGCGGGTCCTCGGAGGGCCACAGCGTCCCGGTGGCGTAGACCTCGCCCAGCGCCAGGTGGAACCAGAGATCGTCCGTGGCCAGGGGGCGGCCTACCAGGAAGAGCAGCAACAGGATCAGGAGGGCCAGAGCCACGAGGGCGAGCCCGAGCGGAGCCCGATCCCTCACTCCGCGTAGCCCAGGGCCTCGAGACGCTGCCGCAGGGCTTGGGACACGTGGTGCGCGGTCTCGTAGCGCGCGATCCCGTCCTGCCGGGGGTCCGGGCGCTGCGCGCGCAGGGTCGCCTCGAGACGCATGCGCTCCGCCTCGCGCGCCTCGGCCAGGTTCTGCGACTCCCGGGGGTCCGCCTCGAGATCGTAGACCTCGAGCGCCGGCTCCAGGGGGAAGGCGTTGCGGATCAGCTTGTAGCGTCCGTCGCGCACGGACTCCTTGAAGATCCGGTCCCCCCGGCGCACGATCCGGGCGTAGGCGGGGCGGGCGGACGCCTCCTCACCCCGCAGCAGGGCCGCCAGGCTGCGGCCCTCCCCTTCCGGCGCCGGCGCGACGCCCAGGAGATCCAGCACCGTGGGCATCACGTCCACCAGCCGCACCGGCCCCGGCACCCGCGCGCCGCCCCGCTCGAGGCGCGGGTCGAGGACCAGGAGCGGAATCCGCAGCAGCTCGTCGTACAGCGTGTGACCGTGGGTGCCGGGCCGCAGCGGCTCCCGGTCCCCCAGGTCCTCGCCGTGGTCGCTGGTCACCACCACCAGGGTGCGCTCCGCCAGGCCGAGCTCCCGGAGAGCGGCCCGCAGCTCGCCCACCTGGCGGTCCGCCTCCGCCACGCCGCCGTCGTAGAGCGCGCGCACGTAGGCGAGCTCGCGCGGGCCGAGCAGGTGCGGATCGTTCGCGAAGCGGCCGACGTCCGGGGTCTCGAAGGTCTCCGAGAGGTTCCCGCGCTCCAGGGCGGCCGCGTACGCGAGGCGCCGATAGGGCGTGTGCACCTCGTAGGTGTGGACCAGCAGGAAGAAGCGCTCGGATGCACGCTCCGCCAGCCAGGCCCGGGCCGCCGCGAAGGTCTCCTGGATGCCGCCCCCGGCCGGCTGCTGCAGCGCCACCCCGCCGATCTGGAGCGCCACCGCGCCCTCCTGCTCCACGAAGGACTGGAAGCCGCGATCCAGACCGAAGTAGCTCGAGACGAAGCCGCCCTCCGTCACCGCGGCGGTGCGCAAGCCGGCGTCGCGCAGGCGCTCCACCAGCGAGACGCGCAGCTCACCGTCCATCACCCGGGCGGAGGGATAGCGGCCGGAGAGCAGGCCCACGAAGCCCGGCAGGGTGGAGCTCGCGTGGCTCGTGGCCTGCTCGAAGAGCACGCCCTCTTGGGCCAGGGCGTCCAGGTGGGGCGAGGTGCGGCGCGGATTGCCGTAGGCCGAGAGCCCGTCCGCCCGCAGCGTGTCGAGCACGATCACGACCGCGCCCTGGAGCTCGCGGTCCCGGGGTGCGCCGCAGGCCACCCCGATCCCGACGGCGGCCAGCAGCAGCAGGGCGCACCGCCGGGGTCCCGAGAGCACGACGGTGCAGGGTACCGGCGACGCCTCCGCGCGACAACTTCCGCCCGGGCAGCCCCGCGGCGGGACGCGATACCCTCTCGCGCCCATGCCGCGCCCCCGCACCCGTCGGACGCCCACCCGTCCCGCCCCGACGCGAAGCGGGCGCGCCGGGGGGACCAGCTTCCTGGCCCTGCTCGGGGCCTTCGCCGTGGCGTCGCTGCTGGTCTACCGCCCGGCCCTCGACGGACCCTTCCTGTCCGACGACGTGCCCTACATCACCATGAACCCCTACGTGCAGGCGCTCTCGGGCGAGAACCTGGTGGCGATCCTCGACCCGAACGGCCCCGCCGTTCCCCTGGCCGCCAACTACAGCCCCGTGCACCTGCTGCTGCACGCCCTCGAGTGGCGGGTGTTCGGCAGCGACGTGCGCGGTTGGCACGTGGTGAACGTGCTCCTGCACGCCCTCGGGGCGGCGCTGCTGGTGGCCCTGCTGCGCAGCTCGCAGGTCCCCCTGCCCGCCGCCGTGTTCGGCGGCGTCTTCTTCCTGCTGCACCCGGCCAACGTGGAGGCCGTGGCCTGGATCTCGCAGCTCAAGACGACCGCCGCCTTCTGCCTGGCGCTCGGCGCACTCCTGGCGCACCCGCGACGTCCGGCGCTGGGGGCGCTGCTGTTCGCCCTGGCACTGCTGGCCAAGCCCCAGGCCGCCTTCGCGCTCCCGGTCCTGGCGCTGCTCGACTGGACCCGCAGCGGCCGTCTGCGCTGGGGCTGGCTCGCGGTGTGGGCCGCGGCCTTCGCGGCGCTGGCGGCGGTGGAGGTGGGCGTCTTCCGCAAGTTCGGGCTCGAGTCGCGGCCCCTGGACTCGGACCCCGGGACCTGGGCGCGCACGGTGGTGGCCCTGGTCGCCCGTTATCTGGTAATGGCCGCCAGCTCCTGGGGCGTCTCGGCGTTCCACGAGCTGCCGCGGGCGCGCGGCTGGCTCGACCCCTGGTGGCTGGCGGGGCTCGCCGCGCTGGGGGCCCTCGGCTGGCGCTCGCTCGCGGCCCTGCGCGCGCGCCGGGAGGAGGCGGCCTGGTGGGCCTGGGCGGCGGTGTCCTTCGTGCCCGTCTCCCAGCTCTTCCCCTTCGACTTCGCCATGGCCGACCGCTACCTCTACTTCATCCTGCCGGGCCTGCTGGGCGGCACGTTGCTGCTGGCCACGCAGCTCTGGCGCCGCCAGGTGCCCGAGGACGTGGCGCGCCGGCCGGCGCTGCGGGGAGCGGTCCTCGTGCTGGCCGTGGCCGTGGCCGTGGGCTTCGCGGTGCGCGCCGGCGAACGCGCGGCGCTGTGGCGCTCCGTCGCGCTCCTGTCCCACGACGCGGAGCGCCACTACCCCGACGGCCGCCAGGCGCACCTGAACGCCGCCCGGCGCGCCGCCCGGGCCGGCGACCGGGACGCCGTGGCGCTGCACCTGCGCGCCGCCGTGGAGCGCGGCTACGACTACCTGAACGCGCTGGTCGGTGACCCGCTGTTCGCGGGCGCGCGCGCACACCCCGCCGTGGAGGCGGTCTACCGGGACCTGGCCAGCAGCTGGATCCAGCGAGTGGAGCGCCTGGCGGCGCCGAACCAGGCGGAGCTCAACCTGCTGGCCGTGGCCCACGAGACGCGCGGCGAGTACGCGGCGGCGGTGCGCGCCCTGGAGCGGGCCCTGGCGGTGGGAGGCTTCGAGGACGATCTGGTGCGCGCGCGGCTCGGCCAGGTGCGCTCGCGCCTGGCCCGCCAGGGCGTCGGCAACGCGCCGGAGTAGAGGAGCCCGCCCACCCCTCGCCCCGACACTCGGGCACCCATCGCTGCGCGACCCGACGATCGGGCTAGGGATTCGCGGGCGCGGGGCGGGGTGCGCGCAGCTTGCGGTCCGCCGAGTGGGGCGCGATCCAGCCGAGGCGGCAGCGCACCAGGCGCAGGTCCCGGATCTCCTCGAGGGCCACCGGCCGCCAGTAGAGCAGCCGGGGCGCCAGCGTGACGGCCGCGGTCCCGCACCACAGACCCGCCCCCAGCAGGAGCCAGGGCGCCAGGCGCGGCCGCGTGGCCGCGAGGACGCCCGCCGCCACGCAGGCCGGCAGCGCCAGCACCGAGAGGCCACGGTCCAGGGTCACGGTGGTGGACATCTGGAAGGGTGCCAGCCACAGCTCCTGGAGGTAGAGGGCGAGCGACGCAGCGCACAGCACCGCCACGGCCCGCCAGCGGCGCCAGGTGGCAGGCGCGCCGAACAGCGCGGCGACGAGGATCGGCGGGCTCGCGAGCGCGAGGATCAGGGGCCAGCGGTGGAAGCTGTGGCGGTGGGTGGCCACGTGCAGGTAGTCGCCCTCCCCGAAGAGCAGCGCCTGCTGGAGGCTGCAGCCGGCCGCCAGGTGGGCGCCCAGCAGGGGAAGCGCACCGAGCGTGCCCAGGGCCAGGGCCCCGAGCGCGCGCCCGTCGCGGCGCGCCAGGGCCAGCACTCCGCACGAGAGGCCGAGCAGCAGCGCCGACGCGGTGTGCAGCCAGAAGCTGCCGCCCACCAGCAGGGCGAGCAGCCCGTAGCGGCGCCGCAGCAGGGTGGCGAGCGCCAAGTACACCCCGGCATAGCCCGCCACCTCGACCTTGGGCAGGGACCAGGAGAGGGTGAAGTGGTAGGGCCAGAGCACGAACAGGATCGCCACCGCGTCGGGCAGCCCGGCGCTGCGCTGGAACGCGCGGAAGGCCACCAGGGAGAGGGCGGCGGCCGCCACCGCGAAGAGCTTGGGATAGGCGGCGAGCCCCACCAGCGGCGCGACGAGCGCCCCGAGCACGTGGTAGCCGGGCGCCAGCACGTTGCGCAGCGCCGGCTCCTGGGCCATCAGCTCGATCAGGCGCAGGTGGGGCAGCAGGTCACCGCCGCCGTGCAGACCCGGCGACGCCCCGAGGCGCACCGCGTGCAGCCCGAGCGCCGCGCCGGCCACGGCCGGGAAGGCCCAGCCCGGCAGCGCACCGGGCTCGCGCGCAGGCGCGGCGGGGGCCGGCACGCGGTCCGCCCGGCCTAGGAGGCGGGCGGCTTCTCCGCCGCGCGCGCCGCCTCGAGCTCGCGGCGGGCGGCCTCCGCGTCCGGAAAGTTCGGATCCACGGCCAGCGCCTTCTCGAACTCCTGGGCGGCCTCCGCCTCGCGGCCGAGGGCGCGCAGGGCGAGCCCCAGGTGGTAGCGGAGCAGGGCCGGCGCCTCCTGGCCCGACTCCTCGGCCAGGCTCACCGCGTAGCGCAGCTGCTCGACGGCCGGGCCGGCGAGCCCCTTGCGCAGGAACACGAAGCCCAGCGTGTCCACCACGTTGGGATTCAGGCCGAGCTCCTCCTGCGCCTCCTGGGCCAGGCGCAGGGCGCGGTCCAGGTCGTCGCCCTGACGGGCCAGCAGGTAGGCCAGGTCGTTCTTCGCCACCGCGAGGCCCGGGTCCTCGCGCAGGACGGCCTCGTACAGCACGCGGGCGCGGTCGAGGTCACCGAGGGCGAGGTGGAGCTGGCCGAGCAGGGCCCGGTTGCGCGTGGTGAGCAGGCCCGCCTGCTCGGTCTCCTCGAGCTGGCGGACGGCCTCGTCGAGCTTGTCCTGGGCGCGGTAGAGCGAGAGCAGCAGCGGGAGGGCGCCCGGCACGTCGGGATCCTGCTCGAAGGCGGCGCGGGCGTCGCGCTCGGCCTGCTCGAAGCGCTCGGCGCGCGCCAGGGTCTGGGCGCGCAGCAGGAGCAGGCGCGCGTTGGTCGGGTTCGCCTGGAGGGCGCCGTCCAGGCGGGCCAGGGCGCGGTCGAGGCGGTCGCGGCGCAGGTCGAGGCTCGTGGCGGCCAGGATCAGGCGCAGCTCCCCGGGCCGGCGCCCCAGCGCCTGGTCCACCACCTCGGCGGCCCGCGCCGGATCGCTCGGGCCCTCGTTCAGGGCGTAGGCCACCGCCACCTCCACCGAGGCATTGCCCTGGGCGAGCAGCTCTTCGAGCAGGGCGCGTCCGGCCGGGGCCTGGTCCAGGGCGTAGAGCGGCCGCACCAGGAGCAGGCGGTCCCGGGGCGTGAGCGTCGCGCCGGCCCGCCGCAGCGCACGCATCGTCGCGATCACGGCGCTCCAGTCCTGGGCCTGGTGGTGGATGTACGCCTTGAGGCGCAGCGTCTCCGCATCGGCCGGCGCCAGCTGCACGGCGCGGTCGATCTCCTTGGTGGCCGCCGCCAGGTTGCGCCCGCGCAGCTCGGCCATGGCCAGCAGCCGGTGGGATTCGGCGCTCTCCCGCACGTCGTTCACGCGGCGCAGCAGCTCGGCGGCCTCTGCCAGCCGCGCGGCCTGGAGGGCGAGGCGCGCCTCGGCCATCAGCGTGCGCGGATCGCCGGCGTGGTCCTTGCGGGTCCGCTCCAGGTAGGCGCCGGCCTCCGGCACCTTGCCGGCCAGGAGGGCGAGCCGCACCGCCTCGTCCAGGAGCTGGGGCGGATCGACGCCCCGTGCCGCGCCCTGGTCGAGCCGCGCCAGGGCGTCGTCCAGGCGACCCTGGGCGGCCAGGAAGCGTGCGTGGAGCACGTGCAGCTCCGCGTCCTCGGGACGCCGCTCGAGCAGACGCTCCAAGACCGCCTCGCCCGCCTGCTTCTCCTGCTGCTCGAGCTGGACCAGCTCGAGCCAGGCCTGCCGGAGCTGGGGGCTGAAGTCCGCGTTCTCCGTCACCACCGCGGCCTCCGCCAGGGCTTCCGGATCGATGGCGAAGAGCCGCTCGAGGGCCCAGCGGAGCAGCTTCGGCTGGTTCGTGCCGCGTGCCCAGCTGCGCGCCTCCTCGGCGGCGGCGTACTCGAGGCCCAATCTCTCCTGCCGGGCCGCCAGCTCCACCGCCGAGCGATAGGCCGCCGCGGCCTCCTCCCGGTGGCCCTCCCAGCTCGCCAGGATGCGCGCGCGCTCCAGGCGGGCCGGCACCGAGCCGGGCTCCCGGTCGGCGCGCTCCAAGGCCTCGAGGGCGGAGCGGAACAGCTCCTCCGGGGGCTCCTCGTCGCGCAGCCGGTGCTCGCGCACCCGGGCGCGCTGCACCACGGCCAGGTTCAGGCTCGACTCCACGTCCTCGGGATCCAGCTCCAGGGCGGTCAAGGCCGCCGCCAGGGCCTGCTCGGTATCCCGCTGCAGGAGCGCCAACTCCGAGTGGCGCCGGTGCACGCGCGGATCGCCCGGGGCCCGCTCGAGGGCCTGCTCCACCAGCTCCACGGCGCGCGCCCCGTCCACGCCCGCGATGAGCGGGATCTCGGCCAGCAGCGGCTCGATGCGCTGGGGATCCAGACGCTGGGCCTCGCGGTAGAAGAAGACCGCCTCCTCGTAGCGACCGCGCTGCCGCAGCACGTCCGCGATGCGCTCGTTCACCTGGGCGCTCTGGGGCCGCAGCTTGAGGGCGCTGCGCAGCTCGATGAGCGCCTCGCGGGTCTGGCCGGCCTCCGCGTATTTCTCGGCCTCCGCCAGGTGCCGGTCGAGACGCTCCTGCTCGGAGGCGCACGCGACCAGGAGGGCGGCGGGCAGCAGGAGGGCGAGCAGCAGCGCGCGGAGTCCGGCCTGTCGGGTCATGGGCGGCCTACGGCTTCGCCAGGCGGTCGAGCTCGCGCCGGGCTGCCTCCGCCTCGGGGAAGGCGCCCGCGTCGAGTGCCGCGCGGAAGGCGCGGCTCGCGCCCTCCGCGTCGCCGAGCCGGGCCAGCGCCACGCCCAGGTGATAGCGGGTGGAGGGCGCGTCGGGCTGGGCGGCGAGGGCGCGCTCGAAGACGGCGGCCGCCCGCTTGGGCTCCTCGCGCTTCAGGTGCACGTAGCCGAGCGTATCCAGGATGGCGGGCTGCGGGTCGAGGCGCACCGCCTCCTTGGCCAGCGCCAGGGCGCGGTCCAGGTCCCCCCCCGAGTCGGCCAGCAGCCAGGCCAGGTCGTTGCGGGCCCCGGCCGCTCCCGGATGGCGGTCCGCGATCTCGCTGAGGCGCCGCTGCGCCTCCTCCCGGTTGCCCGCCGCCAGCACGAGCTGGGCGGCTGAGTAGGCCGGCTCCCAGTTGTCGGGGTCCGCCGTGGCGGCCCGATCGAAGAGCGCGACGGCGCGCTCGCGGCGACCGTCCAGGGCTTCCAGCGTCCCGAGCCCCGCCAGGGCCGTGGCGTTCTCGGCGTCCAGCTCGAGGGCCCGTTCGAGGGCGCGCCGCGCCGCCGCGGCGTCGCCCCGACGCGCCTGCACGCTGCCGAGGATGGCCTGGTGGGCCGCCGAATCGGGATTGGCGCGCGCCGCCGCCTCGGCCCGGGTGCGCGCCTCCTCGGCGCGCCCCAGGGCGATCAGGTCCTCGACCGCCGAGCGTAGCGGCGCCTGGTGGGCGGCCTCGGTCAGGTCGAGGCCGCTCTTCTCGATCACGGCCAGGGCCGCCGCCGGCCCGTCCTTCTCCCGGGCCAGGTGCGCCCGCTCCACGGCGGCCTCCACCGGGAAGCCGCGCTTCGCCAGCTCGTCCACGGTCTCCGCCGCGAGCTCCGGCCGCTTCGCCGCCAGGAGCGCCCGGGCCCGCAGCACGTAGCCCTCCGGCCGCTCCGCGTTGCGCCGGTCGAGATGGCTCTTGGCGAAGCGGGCCGCCTCCTCGGGCTCGCCCCGCTCGAGGTACAGGCGTGCCAGGAGCAGCGAAGCGTCGGTGTCCCCGGCACCGCTGCGCACCGCCTCGCGCAGGTGGGCCACGGCCCGCTCGGCCGCGCCGGAGCGCAAGGCGGCCATGCCGGCCAGGAAGCGCGCCCCGGGATTGTCCGGCCAGTTCTCCACGGCCGGCTCGAGCACGCGCAGGGCGGCGGCCGGATCGTCCCGCATGAGCAGGATGCGTCCCTGGAGGAGCTGGCGGTAGATCGGGTCGTCGATGTCCGCCGCCACCTTCTCCGCCTGCTCGATGCGCTCCGCGTCGAGCAGGGCGTCGGCGTAGGTGAAGCGGCCGTCGTCGTTGTGGGGACCGCCGGTCTCGGCGATCACCTCCTCGATGGCCCGCAGGGCCGCCTCGGCGTCGCCTCCGCTGCGGTGGAACTGGGCCAAGGCCAGCCGCTCCGCCATGCCCCCCGTCACCTCCACCGCCTCGCGCATCAGGGCCTCGGCCTCGTCGCCGTGCCCGTCGTTGCGCAGGCGGTTGGCCAGGGCCACGCGGCGGGCGAGGTCGCCGGGGTTGGCGTCGTAGTAGCGCCGTGCCAGGGCGAGGGCGTCCGGGCGCCGCTCGCTGCGGTCGTACAGGTCGAGCATCTGCCGCACCACGAAGGAGTCGTCGGGATGCCGGGCCAGGCAGCCGAGCAGCTCCTGCTCGCCGCGCGCCGCGTCCTTGGCGTAGTCGCGATAGTGGAGGGCCAGGGCGGTGCAGGCACGCGCCTCGAGACCCGGCTGCTCCGACTCCCGCGCCACCTCGAGGAAGCGCCGGTGTGCCGCCTCGGACTCCGCCACCCGGCCGAGCTCCCCGAGCGCCACCGCCCGGGTGTAGAGCGCCTGCAGGTCCTCCGGTGCCAGCTCGAGCACGCGCTCGAGATCCGCAAGCGCGGCCGCCTGGCGCTTCGCCTCGAGGTTGACCTTGGCGCGCAGGGAGAGCGACTGCGTGTGCTGGGGCTCGCGCTCGAGCACGCGGTCGAGGGTGGCCAGGGCGCGGTCGTAGTCCTGGAGCGTCAGGTAGAGGGTCGCGAGCGCGTAGTTGGCCGGGATCGCGAACTGCTCCGTCTCGGCGGCGCGCTGCAGCGGCCAGACCGCGCTGTTGTTCTGGCCGACCCGGGAGAGGGCCAGACCGAGCCGGTAGTTGGCCTCGGCGTGCTCCGGCGCCTCGGCCAGGATCTCGCGCAGCGGCGCGATGGACTCGCGGAACTCGCCCACGTCGTGCATGGCCTGCACCTCCGCGAGCCGGTCCTCGAGGCTCGCGCGGCAGCCGGCTCCGACCAGGAGCAGGCACGCCAGGGCGGCGGGGACGAGCCGGGCAACGAGGCGAAGACGGGGGGCGGACATGGACGAGCGGACCTCCGGATGGACGGCGAACGCGGAACTATAAGTGAGTCGCTCGGGCCCCGCATGGGCGACGCGGAAGAGGCCCGCCGTCGTGCTTCGCGCTCCCCAGGGGAGAGGGGGGAGGTGGAAGGGATTTTCCTCCAAGGAAGGAAACGCCCTTCCGTCCTGCGTAGACCTCCCCCTGGGGAATCTTCCGTGATCGAGAAAAAACTCGTATAAACAGATACTTGATAGAGAGAGGGCAGGAAGTCTGCTTGGCACCGCGGTTGCATTGGGTTGGTTGCGTTAGGCGGAAGGTGGGAACGGCAGGGTGCCACCCCAACTGGCTCCGCCAATCGAAATCGACTCGAAACAGGAGACTTCGAAATGCGGAAGTTGATCGGCATCGTAGCTGCCGGGTTCCTGGCCATGGGTGCCGGGACCGCCAGCGCGGCCACTCTGCCTTTCTCGGGCTTCTTCTCCCTGGGCCTCGGAACCCTTCCGGGCATCATCGACTTCGGCGGCGGTTTTGCGTCGGTGAACGGCTCCCTGGGCGGCGGCCACTTGAACAGCCTCAACTTGGCCGGCGGGACCTTCGGCCCGATCACGGTGAGCCTGCCGGTGACGGCCAGCGCCACCGTGCAGTCCGTGCGCTTCACGGGCATCAAGAACCAGGCCGGGGCCTTCGCCTCGCTCTCCGGCGGGCCCCCGGGCGGCGGCCCCATGGGCTTGGCGGGCCTCGCGAAGATCTGCCTGGTCTTCGACTTGACCTGCCAGTTCGTGAACGTGCCGGTGCCCTTCACGCCCATGGCCGGCGTGGGCTTTGGCGTGGGCGGCACCCAGCTCGTGGCCGGCGCGGTGTCCCTGACGCTGAAGCATGCGCCTTGGACGAGCGGCCAGCCGGTCCTCAATATCCACGTCCCGGCCTCCACCGTGACCACGCCGATGCTGCCGGGCGGGTTCGCGCACGACGCGGCTTCGCTCACCTCCAACACGGCGGCCAACTCGGGGACCGTGCAGCTCGTGACCGCGTCGCGGGTCTACACGAGCCTGACCGGGGCCTTCCCGGAGCTGCCGGTGTTCGGCATCATCCAGCTGCACTTCGTGCCGGAGCCGGGGACCCTGCTGCTGCTCGGCTCGGGTGTGGCGGGGCTCGCGATCCTGGGTCGCAGCCGGCGCAACAAGCGCTCGTAGCGCCAGACAAGACACCTGGTCTTAGCCTGTCGGCGGCCACCTCCTCGGAGGTGGCCGCCCCTTTTTTGGGGGTCCTTTGCGGTGTCGCCGCGGCCCTCGAGCGCGTGGCTGATCGGCTCGAGGTCCGAGGGACGGCCAATCCCCTGCACGCGCCGTCGGACCCACGCCGCCGCCACCGCCGGTCGATTGGCCCGGCAGCGAGGCCCTGGACGAGCTTTCCGGCGTCTCGATCCCGAGCCGCGGCGCGCCGGTGCCCCAGCTGGACCGGCTCGAGCTTCGCGGCGCGCTTCCCCTCCCTGGGCCACCGCTCTCGCGCATCGGTCCAGGGGGGGACTCCACGACGGGCGGAGCGGGACGAGGAGCGGCCCGCTCCGAGTCGGCCGTCTCAGCGCTCCGCCAGCCGCGCCATCTCTGCTCGCGCGGCCTCGGCGTGGGACGACGGCCCGGCCGCCAGGGCCTTGCGGAAGGCCTCGAGCGCCGCGTCGCGCTGGCCCTGCTGGACCCTCGCCAGGCCCAGGTGGTACCAGGCGCCGGCCAGCTGGGGGTCCAGGGCGAGGGCCCGCTCGAAGGCATGGATGGCGGGCTCCAGCTGTCCCGAGCGGAGCGCGACCCAGCCGCGGGTGTCCAGGATCTCCGCCGTGGGCGCCAGACGCGCGGCGCGCTCGGCCAGCTCCGCCGCCAGCTCCAGCTCCTCACCGGCGTCCGCCAGCAGGTAGGCCAGGTCGTTGCAGGCGAAGGCGTTGCCCGGGTCGCGGTGGACCACGTCGCGCAGGCGCGCGCGGGCCTCGTCGGTGCGTCCCCGCTCCAGAAGGAGCTGCGCCGCCCGGTAGGAGGGCGCCGTGTTGGCGGGGTCGGCGGCGGTGGCCGCGTCCCAGCGGGCCAGGGCGGTGGCCACGTCGCCGCGGTGCGCGGCGATCTCGGCCAGGCCCGCCAGGGCGACGGCGTTGCGCGCATCCCGGGCCAGGACGCGCTCGAAGCTGCCACGCGCCGCGTCCGTGCGTCCGGCCTGGAGCAGCACGGAGCCCTCCAGGCTCTCGAGGCCGGCGTCGCCCGGACGGCGCGCGCGGGCCTCTCGCACCCGGGCCAGGGCCTCGTCGCTGCGGCCCAGGGCCACGAGATCGCCGACCAGGCTGCGCAGGACGGGCTGGCCGGCCGGCGTCGAGAGGTCGAGGCCGCTGGCGTCCACCACGTCCACGGCGGCGGCGGGGCCGGCGGCCCGGCGCTCCACCCAGGCGCGGGTCAGGACGCCCCCGGTGCCCAGGGGCCGGAGCTTGGCGAGCTGGTCGAGGGTGGTGCGGGCCGCCTCCAGCTGGCCCGAGGCCGCCAGGGCGCGCACCGTCACCAGATGGGCCTCGATCCCAGACAGGGGACGCACGGCAGCCTGCTGCTGGGCCATGCGGACGGCCTCGGCGAAGCGACCGCGGGCCAGGTACTGGCGCGCCAGGACGAGGGCCGCGTCGGTGGCGGCCGGATCCGCCTGGAGGGCCACTTCGAAGGCGGCGAGCGCCGCGTCGGCCTGGCCGCGGGCCAGCAGGATGCGCCCGCGAGCGAACTCCCGGTGGGCGGGAACGGCGAGGGCGGGCAGCAGCGCCTCGGCACCCGCCAGGTCGCCACTGTCCACCAGCAGCTCGGCGCGCTGGAAGCGGACGGGCTCGGCCTCCGCTTCCGGGAGCCGCTCCAGGGCCTGCCCGGTGGCCCGGAGGGCGGCCGGGGCGTCGCCCAGCTGGCGCTGGAAGTTGGCGAGCAGGAGCCAGGCCGCCGCCGACGGCTCGCGCTCCGCAGCCTCCACCAGGACCCCCTGGGCCTCTCCCGCCTTTCCTTCGGCCACCAGGCGGGTGGCGAGCCCCGCCCGCAGCGCCAGCTGGGAGGGCTCGCGCTCCACCGCACGTCGCCACGCGGCGGTGGCCGCCGCGGGCTCCTCCAGCCGGTCGTAGAGCTGGGAGGCCCAGGAGAGGGCCAGCGGGTCGGCGGGGCGCGCCTCCAGGCAGTCGTCGACCACGCGGCGGGCCCGGGCGGCGTCGCCGCGCCGGTCGGCATAGAAGGAGGCCAGGGCCAGGCAGGCCCGCGCTGCCGCCGCGGGAGGGCCGTCGGCCGCGGCCTCGCGCAGCCCCTGGTAGGCCGCCTCGCAGTCCGCCCAACGCTCGAGGGCGCACAGGGCGGCCGCCCGCAGCAGGAAGCCGTTCTCCGCGTCCGGGCGCAGCGCGAGCATGCGCTCCGCGTCGGCCAGGGTGGCCTCGGGACGGTTCGCGGCCAGGCTGGCCTGGCCCCGGGTATAGAGGGCAGCGCTGCGCGCGGGGTCGATCTCGAGCACCCGCGAGGCCGCCTCGACGGCGCCCTCGGCGTCGTTGGCGCGCAGGCGCGAGCTGGCCAGCAGGATCCCGGCTGGGATGGCGAGCTTCGCGGAGCGGGCCGCCTTCTCGAGGGGCGCCACCGCCAGGCCCACGTGCCCCGTCATGGCGTAGCAGACGCCCAGCAGGTGGTTGGCCTCGGCGTCCTCGGGATGCTCGACGAGGACGGGGCCCAGGGCCTCGATGGCCTCGCCGTAGCGTCCCTCCTCGACCAGGGCCCGGGCCGCGTCGAGACGCGGGTCCACCGAGCTCGGGCAGCCGAGGGCCGCGACGACGAGCAGGACGGCGAGGACGCGGCGCCGGGCCGCGCCCGGCGCAGGCAGAGCGGAAGCCACGAGGGGCGTGAACCTCCGGAACCAGACGAACCGGGCAGGATATGGCGCTGCGCCGCCTCCCACCAGGGGTGCGGCTCAGGAAGCGGGCGTCGCGCCGTCGGGAACGCGCCGGCAGGTGGCGACCAGCGAGAGCCCGAACGGGGGAGGCACGCGCGCTTCCAGGGCGCGCGCCACGGGCAGGATGCGGTTCATGGCGCCGTACTGGTTCTCGCCGTGGATGGAGCGGCGCAGCAGCCGGTACTGCACCCACCAGCCCAGCGCCCCGGCGGCGTTGAAGTAGCGCATGCGCAGGGCCTCGAAGGGCGTGTGGCGCAGGATGGTGCGCAGGTAGGCCTTGCTGTAGCGCCGGTAGTGGCCGTCCACGGCGTCGTAGGGTCCGTAGAGGGCCAGGTGCGCCGGGACCAGCAGCGCCAGGATCCCGTCGGGCTCGAGCAGCTCGGCCAGGGTCTGGAGCGCACCGATGTCGTCGCGCACGTGCTCGAGCACGTTGATGGCGACCACGCTGTCGAAGCGCTGGGCCCGCAGCTCGGCCCGCAGCTCGGGCCCGAGTTCGCCCACGTCGGCGGCCACGAAGCGGCAGCCCGGCCGGTCGGCGAAGCGGCGGGCGGCGTAGCCGATCACCTCCGGGTCCACGTCGAGGCCGCACACGAGCTCGGCCCGCCCGGCCAGCAGCTCGACGATCCCGCCCACCCCGCAGCCGATCTCGAGGATGCGCCGCCCGAGGTGCGGCTCGAACTGCTCGAGCTGCCAGCGCAGGTACGGCTGGTTGACGGCGTCGAAGCGCGCGTAGCGCTCGAGCCGGCTGGTGAGCGGGTCGCTCGAGATCGGAGCTTCCTCCCGGCGCGAGTGCGTCGCGACGAGTCTACCCGCTTTCCGGCGGTGGCGCGGAGGTGATAGCCTGCGCGCCGGCGGGACCGTGCCGGATCCTCGACGACGAAGCCTCGAAGCCGGGCTGCTGGGCTTTCTCGCCCTCTTCGCCGCGGCCCGCGTGCTGGGGCTTGCGCTGGCGTTGCCCTTCTTCAACAACGTAGACGAGGTGCGTCACTACGACGTCGTCCGCAAGCTCGCCCACGGCCGGCTCCCGCACCCGGACGCGCTGCGCTTCGACCCGGCCGTGCTGCGCACGGCATTGCTGTGGGGCTCGCCGGAGTTCCTGGCGGCACCCGGCGAGGCGGTCCCTGCGCCGCCGGGACGCGATCCCGCCGCCGCAGCGAGCCCCGGGTTCCGCCAGCAGATGGCGGAGCTCGGCCGGCTGCTGAACACCGCCGTGCAGCCGCCGGTCTACTACGCCCTGGCCGCCGGGTGGTGGCGCCTGGGACACGGGATCGGTCTGCGGGAGCCCGGGCTCGTCTACTGGACGCGGGGTCTCGGCGCCTTCTTCGCCGGCGGACTGGTGCTGCTGGCCCATGCGCTGCTGGCACGCAGCCACGGCGACGACGCCCTGCTGCGGCTCGGCGTGCCGGCGCTGCTGGCGGTCTTCCCCCAGGACGCCTGGCTCTCCATCACGAACGACGCCCTCTCGCCGCTCGCCTTCGGCGCAGCCTTCGCGGCGCTCTGCGCCGTGCGCACCGGCGAGGCGCGCTCGCTCCCCGCGGCGGCCGGGGCGGGCCTGCTGGTGGGGCTCACCTTCCTGGTCAAGTACACCAACGTGGCCATCGTGGCGGTGGCCCTGTGGGCCTGGGGCGCGCGGTGGGCGGGCGCCACCCGCCGGCCCGAGCGCGCCGAGTGGCGCCGCGCGGCGCTGTTCTGGGGCTGCGCGGCGCTCCCGCTGCTGCCCTGGTGCGCGCGCAACGCCTGGCTCTTCGGGGAGCTGCTGGCGGCCTCGATCCCGCTCGAGTCCGCGGGCTGGATGCGCAAGCCCCTGGCCGACTTCCTTCCCCACCCGCTCTTCGGCCTGGGGGGTGCGCGGCACTTCCTCGAAGAGCTGGCCGTCACCTTCTGGCGCGGCGAGTTCGTCTGGTACGGCGAGCGGCTCCAGGTCGCCTGGGCCGACGTCGTCTACCGGCTCACGAGCGGCGCCTGGCTCGTCCTAGCGGGCCTGCACCTGGTGCTGCGCCGGGAGCCCACCCGGCCCCGACGCGTGGAAGGGCTTGCCGCCGTGGCGGTGCTCGCCGCCGTGGCGACGCTGGTCGGGCTCACGCTCGCCTACCGCTTCCCGGAGCATGGGGTGCCCACCCGGGACGATCCCTACGTGGTCCTCGGGCGCTACGTGGGGGGCGCGGTGCTGCCGTTCCTGATCCTCTATGTCCGGGGGATCCGCGTCCTGGCGGAGCGCCTGCCGGCGTCCGCCCGGGAGCCCGTGGCCTGGGGCCTCTTGCTGGCCACGGCCGCCACGGCCCTGGTCTCCGAGGCGCTCGTTCACGCGCCCGTGCTGGCCAGCCCGTACAACGCCTTTCACGGCGGGCCGTGAGCATCCTGCGTCAGGGCCGGACCCAGGGCCTCGGCCAGCACGCGCGCCACCACCTCGGCGCCGAGCGCGTTCAGGTGCGTGTCCCCGACCCCCATGTACGGGAGGCGCCCGGCGCCCGCTTCCTTCTGGAGCTCCGCCGTGGCGTCCACCACGGCGACGCCCCGTCGCTCGGCCAGGTCGCGGATCCAGACCGGGAGTCGGCCCGGTTGCCAGTCCACGAAGCGCGGCTCCGCCTCGGCCGTGAAGCGCAGGTGGCCGTGCAGCACGCTGTGCTTGGTGGGGAGGTAGAGCAGCCAGGGCCGCATCCCGAGGCGCTGCGCGGTGCGGGCCCAGCCCTCGAGGGCCTGGGCCAGGCGCAGGCCCACGGGGCCCGGCAAGGCAGCGGGTTCCGGGGGCGCATAGCTGATGGTGACCGGCACCGGGCCGCCGGGGGTCTCGAAGAAGGCATTCGGCACCAGAGCCGGCTCGCTGCGGCCGAGGCTCGCCACGAGCTTCCACAGCGCCTTCACGAACGACGACTGGGGCACGATCTGATCCAGGCGGGTGCCGGAGACCACCGGTGGAAGCCCGGCCTGCGCGCGTCGCCGGGCCGCCTCCAGGAGATCCGCCTCCCGGTAGGTGTCGTCCAGGTCGTTGCCCTCGAAGAAGGCCAGCACCGCGTGCCGGGCGCTCGGCGCGCGCCCGTAGGACTCGAGATAGGTGGTCTGCGAGAAGGGTCCCGTCCAGCTCACGCCCAGGTTCTTGACGCGCACGCCCAGGCGCACGCCCAGGCGCGTGGTGAAGAGCTGCTCGTCCGGCAGGTGGCCGAGCTCGGTGAACGAGTCGCCGGCCACCACCACCGTCCAGTCGTCGAGCCCGACGGGATTGCGGAAGCCCCCGGCGTCGTAGCGCACCGTGATGGGGGCCTCCTCCGGCAGGTAGGCCTCCGGGACTCCGTGCCGGCGCAGGTACGGGGTGAGGACGCGACCCTCCCAGCGGTCCGGCCCCGGACGCCGGAACAGGCCGTTCGGCAGCGGGACGATCGGCTGGCGGTAGAAGATCGGCAGCCGCTCGAAGGCGCGGTGCCGGAAGTCGAAGTCGAAGCGCGCCCGGCGGAAGGCCACCTCGAGAACGCCCACCGAGACCGCGAGCGCCGCGGCGGCCAGGCCGAGGGCGGCCAGGCGGCCCCGGGCCGCCCGGCTCATCGCCGGTTCATGCCCAGGATGCTGACGAAGAAGCTCGAGAGCACGGTCTGGAAGCCCAGGGCCGCCAGGGTCACGCCGGGGATCACCAGACGCATGGTGGCCGCGTAGTCCAGGGCCCCAAAGTCCACCGCCCGCCAGCGCAGCACGGCCAGCACCAGCAGCACCACGCCGACCGCCAGGGCCAGGCCCCCCAGCGCGAGGCCCCGCTCCAGGTTCATGAGCTGGTAGAAGCGCGTGATGCGCGGGTCCTCGGGCAGCAGGCCCACGTGGACGGCGAAGGTCTTGGAGAAGACGGCGAACAGGATCGCCTGGTAGCCGAGCAGCAGCGCCAGGCTGGCGAAGAGCAGCGTATGGGCGTCCAGGGTGACGGCGCCGATGCGCGCGGCGGGCAGCGCCAGCGCGTAGCCCAGGAGCCCGAGCGCCACCATCACCAGGCCCGGGATCAGGAACAGCCAGCGCGGGCTGTACAGGAAGAAGAAGCGCACGGTGCGCCAGCCGTCCCGGAAGGTGCGCAGGTGGGGACGGTGGGCGCGGCGGCCGTCGGGGTGCAGTGTGATGGGTACCTCCTCGATGCGCTCGCCCGAGAGGCTCGCCTTGACGATCATCTCCGTCGCGAACTCCATGCCCGTGCAGAGCAGGTTCAGGCGCTCGTAGAAGCTCTTGCGGAAGCCGCGCAGGCCGCAGTAGGCATCGTTCACCGGGGAGCGGAACATGCGCCGGGCCATGGCCGTGAAGAGCGGGTTGCCGATCCAGCGGTGCAGGGTCGGCATGGCGCCCGGCCGGATCGTGCCCCCCCCGGACGGCAGCCGGCAGCCCTGCACCAGCGCCGCTCCGGCCCGCAGCCGCTCCACGAAGCGCGGGATCTCCGCGAAGTCGTAGCTGTCGTCGGCGTCGCCCATCACCACGAAGCGGCCGCGGGCCGCGGCGATGCCGCCCATCAAGGCGTTGCCGTAGCCGCGCTCCGCCACGGCCACGACCTGCGCGCCCAGGCGGCGGGCGATCTCCGGCGAGCCGTCGCAGCTGCCGTTGTCGGCCACCACCACCTCGCCGCGGATGCCGTGCTCGGCCAGGGCGCCCTGGGCCTTGCGGATGCAGCGCTCCAGGGTGTCCGCCTCGTTCAGGCAGGGCATCACCACGGACACCTCGATCTCGCCGGCATCCATCGGCCCGTCCCCGTGGCAGGCGCGCGCCAGTGTATCGCCGGGGCCCGGTCGGCTCATGGCAGCGCAACGCCCAGGCGCTGGGCGAGACGCTGGCGCTCGGCGAGCCAGGGCGCCGGGGCCTCGTCCTCCCGCAGCGCGAGGGAGCGCTCGAGCGCGCGGCGCGCCTGGGCCGGGCGCCCGAGGGCGGCCAGGGCGGCGGCGCGCAGGTAGAGCAGACGCGCCGAGGCGGAGCCGACCGCAAGCGCCCGATCTGCGGCGGAGAGGGCCGCCGCCGGCTCGCCCCGGACCAGGTGCAGCTCGGCCAGGGTGTCGAGCACGTTCGGCTCGTCGCCGCTGCGCCGGGCCGCGGCCTGGGCGAGACCCAGGGCCCGGTCCAGGTCGCGCCCCAGGCGCAGCAGGGTCCACGCCACGGCGTTCTCGAGGGCCGCCACGTCGGGGGTCCGGGCGAGCGCCTCCTCGCGCACGCGCAGGGCCTCCTCGAGCTGCCCGTGCTTCTCGAGCAGGCTCGCCTGGGCCAGGGCCAGGGCCGGGGCGTCGGGATGACGCCGCCGCGCCTCGCGCAGGCGCACCCCGGCCTTGGCCCCCCGGCCGGCGTTCTCCTCCGCCAGCGCGAGACGCAGGGCCGCCGCGGGCTCGAGCTGGGCCTCGATGGTGAGACCCTCGAGCAGGGGATCCGCTTCCGCCGCACGGCCCTGCTCCAGGCGCAGGGCGGCCAGCCGCCACACGGCCTCCGCGCCGCCGTCGGGAAGCGAGCGCGCCTGCTCGTAGTGCGGCGCGGCGGCGTCCCGGTCGCCGAGGGCCTCCTCGCTGCGGCCCAGGCCGAGCCGCGCCGCCGCCGAACGCGGCGCCAGGACGACCGCCTGGCGATACACGGCTCGGGCCTCCTCCCGCTCGCCGAGGGCCTCGAGGGCCACGCCGAGGGTGAGGGTCGCGTCGATCCGGCCGGGAGCCTGGGCCAGCGCTTCCCGCGCGTCGCGCCGGGCCGCGGCCGGGTCACCGGCGCGCAGGGCGGCGACGGCCCGCAGGGCCAGGACCTGGGCGCCCGGGTCTCGGATCTCCGCCAGCCGGGCCAGCGCCTCCGCCGCCCGGCCCGCCGCGACCAGCGCCTCCGCCTGGCCCAGCTCCACGATCAGCCCGAGCTCGTCCTTGGGATCGGGCCCGCCCACACGCCCGAGCTCCTCCCGGGGCGGGAGCACCGCCGGGACCACGTAGCCCAGGGCCTCCAGGCGCTGGCGCTCCGCATCGCTCAGGGCCAGCAGCTCGGCGGGCGGCGCCGTGGCCTCGGCCAGGCGCGCCTCGAGTCGGGCCTCGAGCTCGTGCAGGCGCGCGGCGTCCTCCCCGGCCAGGTTGCGCTCCTCGGCGGGGTCCGCCGCCAGGTCATAGAGCTCCGGGCGCGGCGCCCGCACGTACTTGAAGCGCACCGTGCGCAGGCCGAGCAGCGGGCTCCAGCCGAAGTCGAGCTGCGTGGCCAGGGTCTCGAGATGGGCGGCGCGCTCCGGGAGCGTGCCGCCGGTCAGCAGCGGGGTGAGGTCGCGCCCGTCCAGGGATCCGAGGGCCGCAAGGCCCGCGAGCGCGGCGAGGGTGGGCGCCACGTCGGCCAGGGCGACCGGCTGCGCCACCACGGCACCCGCCGGGAGCCCGGCCCCCGCCAGGAGCAGCGGCACGCGCTGGGTCGCCTCGTAGAGCGTGTACGAATGGGTGGGCTCGCCGTGCTCCCCGAGGCTCTCGCCGTGGTCGCTGGTCACGACCACGAGCGTGCGGGGCCCGTCGAGTGCCTGGAGCAGGCGTCCGAGCTCCCGGTCCACGAAGGCGATCTCGCCGTCGTAGGGGGCGCCCCGGAAATCCGCGGCGAAGGGCGGCGGGGGCCGGTAGACCGCGTGGGGGTCGTAGAAGTGGACCCACAGGAAGAAGCGCCTCGGCGCCTCGGCGAGCCAGGCCAGGGCGCGCTCCACCACCTGGTCGGCGGAGCGCTCCGAGTAGCCCACGAAGCCCGATTGCTCGCCGCCGATCTCGTCGTCGTAGTGCGCGAAGCCGCGCTCCAGGCCGTGGCGGCGCTCGAGGACCACGGCGCCCACCACCGCCGCCGTGTCCCAGCCGGCCGCGGTGAAGTGCTCCGCCAGGGTCGGGATCGAGGCGTCCAGCCGGAACACCGAGTTGTGCCGCACGCCGTGGCGGGGCGGGTCGAGGCCGGTGAGGAGCGTCGCGTGGGAGGGCAAGGTGAGGGGCGTCGGGGCCACGGCCGTCTCGAAGCGCACGCCCCGGGCGGCGAGGCCGTCCAGGGTGGGGGTGCGCGCCCGGGCGTGGCCGTAGGCCCCGACCCGGTCGGCGCGCAGCGTGTCGATGGTGACGAGCACGACGCGCTCGGGCCCCGCGCCGCCCCGGCCGCAGCCGGCCGCCAGCGCGACGAAGGCCAGCAGCGCGAGCCGCGCCGCGGACCCTCGCATGGACCGCCCGGCCCTCAAGAGCTCGCGCGCGCCCAGACGTAGCGCACGACGCCGCCCGGCAGGACGGGCACCTCGCCCGTCGCGCCGAAGCCCGCCTCCGCCAGGGTCCGGTGCAGGCCCGCCAGGTCCGGCAGGCCGAAGACGCCGCGATTCATGCGCAGCACCAGGTCCAGCAGCGCCAGGCTGGCACGCAGCCCCAGCAGGTCCGCCAGGGGTCCCTCGACGAGCACGGGAGTCTGCACCGCCACCACGCCCCCGGCGGCGAGTCGCCCGGCCGCGCGCCGGAACAGCGCCTCGTGCTCGGCGGGTGGAAAGCGGTGCAGGTTGTGGTTCAGCAGCACCAGATCGAAGCTCCCCTTCGCGAGCTCGAGGGTCATGAAGTCGCCCACGCGCACCTCGGCGCGGCGTGAGACCTCCGCCTCGCGCAGGCGGCTGCGCGCGTCCTCCGCCGCCCGGGGATCCGCCTCCACGCCCAGGGCCTGGGTGTCCCGGCGCCAGGCCAGCAGCTTCGCCAGGAAGCCGCCCCGGCCGCAGCCCACCTCGAGCACCCGGCGCGGGCGGTCCGCGCCGGGGATGCGCCGCAGCGCGTGCACGGCCCGCCCCTCCGCCATGCCGGAGATCGCGGCCACCCGCTGCGCCTCCTGGTAGGGGTCGAGGGGTGGACGCTCGGCGCCCTTCAGCAGCTCGGGCAGCTCCAGGAGCTGCCTCCCGAGGGTCTCGGCGGCGAGATCCACCAGGGCCTGGAGCGCCCCGGCGGCCGGCGAGTCGAGCAGCCACGCCACGGTCGGAACGATCTCGTAGGCGTCGTCGCGCCGCCGCAGCCAACCCTGGGCGTGCAGGGCCTGGGCCCAGGACGCCACCAGATCCGGGGCCAGGGCGAGGCGCTCGGCCAGGGCCCCGGCGCTCTGGGGCGTGCGCAGCGCCTCGAACAGGCCCAGGCGCAGGCCCGCCCGCAGCAGCGGGAGGCGCGCGGACGCGTCCAGGGCGGCGGCGAGCCGGCGCGTGTGGCGGACCTGCTCGTAGGCGGACGCCACCGGCTTAGACGGGCTCCAGGTTGGCGAAGCGCACCAGGATGGTCTTGACGCCCACCCGGTCGAAACGGATGCGGAGCTTCTGGCCGGGGCCCCGCCCGCTGGCCTCGAGCACGCTGCCCTCGCCGAAGACGGGGTGGCGCACGCGCAGGCCGCGCACGGCGTCCGGCACCTCCCCCTCCGTCTGGCTGACCGAGTAGTCGAGGGTGCGCTCCGACTGCGGGCCGCGGGCCGCGGGCACGGCGCCCGCCAGCAGCGAAGACGGGATCTCGCCCAGGAAGCGCGACGGGACGCCCCAGGTGCGGGAGCCGAAGCGGCGCCGCTCCTCGGCCCAGGTGAGCACCAGGCGGTCCATGGCGCGGGTCATGCCCACGTAGAAGAGGCGCCGCTCCTCTTCGAGGCCGGCCTCGTCCCGGGAGGAGGCCGTGTGCGGGAAGATCCCCTCCTCGAGCCCCACCAGGAAGACCACCGGGAACTCGAGCCCCTTGGCCGAGTGGCCGGTCATGAGCGCGACCCGCTCGGCCCGCGACTCCCAGCCGTCGAGGTCGCTCACCAGCGCCACCTGGTCCAGGAAGAGCTCGAGGGCGGAGCGCTCGTCCTCCTCCCCGGCGTTGGCGGCGGCAAAGTCCTCGGCGGCGGAGAGGAGCTCGCGCAGGTTCTCGAGGCGGGTCTCCGCCTCCGGCGTGCCCTCGCGCTCCAGCTGGCGCAGGTAGCCGCTGCGTTCCAGGGCGAGGGCGAGGGCCTCGGCCGGCCGCAGCCCCCGTACCGTGCGGGCGAGCTCCTCCAGGAGCGCCAGCAGCTCGCGCACGCGCGGCGCGGCGCGGCCCCGGGCCTGGGCGGCGAAGCGTTGCAGCCCCACCCACAGCGGCGCCCCGTCCGCCTCCGCCAGCGCGGCGGCCCGCTCCAGGGTGGTGCGCCCGATCCCGCGCGGCGGCGCGTTCACCAGGCGCTGCAACGCCTGGCCGTCCGCGGGGTTCACCAGCACCCGCAGCCAGGCCAGCGCGTCCTTCACCTCGGCCCGCTCGTAGAAGCGGACGCCGCCCACCACCACGTAGGGGACGTCGTACTTGAGCAGCTCCTCCTCGAAGGGACGCGACTGGGCGTGGGTGCGGTAGAAGACCGCGAAGTCCCCCAGCCGCCGCCCCTCTTCGCGCACGGCGCCGAGCAGCTCGCGCACCACGAACTGCGCCTCGTCGCGCTCGTCGGCCGCCTCGTAGAGCCGGATCGGCTCGCCGTCGCCCCGCTCCGTGCGCATGCGCTTTTCCTTGCGCGCGCGGTTGCGGGCCACCACCGCCGAGGCGCCGTCCAGGATCGGACGGGTGGAGCGGTAGTTGCGTTCGAGCTTGACCACCCGGGCGTGCGGGAAGTCGCGCTCGAAGTCCAGGATGTTGCGCACGTCGGCACCGCGCCAGGCGTAGATGGACTGGTCCGGGTCGCCCACCACGCACAGATTGCGGTGCTCGCCGGCGAGCTGGTTCACGAGCCGGTACTGGACGCGGTTCGTGTCCTGGTACTCGTCCACCAGCACGTACTGCCAGCGCCGCCGGTAGTGCCCGAGCACCTCGGGGAAGCCGTCGAACAGCTCGGTGGTCTGGAGGATCAGGTCGCCGAAGTCGAGGGCGTTCGCCTCGGCCAGCAGGCGCTGGTAGGTGGCGTACAGGTCGGCGGCGGTCTCCGCCTCGGCGTCGTGGGCCGCCTGCGCCACCCGCGCCGGCAGCCAGCCGGCGTTCTTCCACTGGTCGATGCGCCAGCGCAGCCGCCGGGGGTCGTGGAGCTTGGGGTCGAAGCCCCGGCGCCTCAGGGCCTCCTTCACCAGGCCCAGGCTGTCGGCGTCGTCGTAGATCACGAAGCCCCGCGAGAGGCCCAGGTGGCCGGCTTCGCGGCGCAGGATGCGCACGCAGCTCGAATGGAAGGTGGAGATCCACAGGCCCTCCGCCTCGGGGCCCAGCAGCTTCTGCACCCGCTCGCGCATCTCGGCGGCCGCCTTGTTGGTGAAGGTCACGGCCAGGATCTGTTCGGGGGGGATACCGCAGACGCCGATCAGCCAGGCCACGCGGTGCACGAGGACGCGGGTCTTGCCGCTCCCGGCGCCGGCCAGCACCAGCAACGGGCCCTCGGTGGTCTCGACCGCCTCCCGCTGCTCGGGATTCAGTCCCTCCAGAATGGAGTCGGCGAGCACTATTCGACGGTCACGCTCTTGGCGAGGTTGCGCGGCTGGTCCACGTCGGTGCCCTTCAGCATGGCCACGTGATAGGCCAGCAGCTGGAGCGGGACCACGGCCAGGATCGCGGTCAGGTACTCGCCGAGTTCCGGGATCTCGATCACCTCGTCGGCCTTCTCGCGGATCTCCGCGTCCCCCTCGCTGGCCACGGCGATCACCTGACCCTCCCGGGCCCGCACCTCCTCCAGGTTGGATACCACCTTGTCGTAGACGGGGCTGCGATTGGCGATCACCACCACCGGCATCTGCTCGTCGATCAGCGCGATGGGGCCATGCTTCATCTCGCCAGCGGCGTACCCCTCGGCGTGGATGTAGGAGATCTCCTTGAGCTTGAGCGCCCCTTCCAAGGCGATCGGATACATGATGCCCCGGCCCAGGTAGAGGAAGTTCGGGGCATGCATGTAGCGCTGGGCAATGCGCCGCAGGGGCTCGTCGAGCTGCAGCACGTGCTCCAGCAGGCGCGGCAGGCGCACGAGATCCCGGATGTGGCGCCGCACGTCCTCGGAGCCGAGCCGACCGCGGACCATGCCGAGCTTGAGCGCCAGCAGGTAGAGCGCGACGATCTGGGTGGTGAAGGCCTTGGTGGAGGCCACGCCGATCTCGGGGCCGGCGTGGGTATAGAGCACGTCGTCGCTCTCGCGGGCGATGGTGGCCTCGCGCACGTTGCAGATCGAGAGCACCCGGGCGCCGTGCTCCCTGCCCTCGCGCAGGGCCGCCAGGGTGTCCGCCGTCTCGCCGGACTGGGAGACCGGCACCATCAGCACGCCCTCGTCCACGATGGGCCGCCGGTAGCGGTACTCGCTGGCCAGGTCCACCTCCACCGGCAGCCCGGCCAGCTGCTCGAGCATGTACTTGCCGACCAGGGCCGCGTAGTAGGCGGTGCCGCACGCCACCGCGTGCACGCGCCGGATCGCCCCCACCCGCTGCGGCGAGAGGTCGATCCCGTTCAGGTCGACCTCCGCGGCCTCCTCTGCCACGCGCGTGCCGATCGTGTCGGTGATGGCGCGCGGCTGCTCGAAGATCTCCTTCTGCATGAAGCGGTCGTAGCCGCCCTTCTCCGCCGAGACCGGATCCCACTGGATGGCCCGGGGCTCGCGCTCGACGGCGCGTCCCTCGGCGTCGAAGACGCAAACCCCGTCCTCGGCCAAAACCGCGAACTCCCCGTCCTGGATGAAGACGATGCGCCGCGTGTAGGGCAGGATGGCGGGGATGTCGCTGGCCAGGAACGACTCCTTCTCGCCCACGCCGAGGATGATCGGGCTGCCACCGTGCTTGGCGGCCACCATGCGCTGGGGCTCGGTCTCGGAGAGGACGCAGACGGCGTAGGAGCCCACCAGCCGCCCGGTGGCCGCCCGCACCGCGGCCAGCAGGTCCCCGCCCGCGTCGAGCTCGCGGTCCACCAGGTGGGCGATCAGCTCCGTGTCGGTCTCCGAGGAGATCTCCCGGCCCGCCGCCTGGAGCTCCTGCCGCAGCTCCCGGTAGTTCTCGATGATGCCGTTGTGCACCACCGCCACCCGGCCGGACCGGTGGGGATGGGCGTTGCGCTCCGAGGGCCGGCCGTGGGTGGCCCAGCGCGTGTGGCCGATCCCGACCCGTCCGGGGAGCGGCTCGCTCTGGAGCAGGCCCTCCAGGTTGCGCAGCTTGCCGAGCGCCCGGCGCACGGCGATGTGGCCGTCGTCGAAGATCGCCACCCCGGCCGAGTCGTAGCCCCGGTACTCGAGCCGACGCAGGCCGTCGATCAGCACCTCGACGGCCTGCCGCTCGCGCCCCACGTATCCGACGATTCCGCACATGGCTTCGCTCCTACTCCGACTCGGGCTTGCCGGGCCGGCGGCGGCGCCAGCCTTCCACGTTGCGCTGGCGGGTCCGGGCCACGCCGAGGGCGTCCTCCGGGACGTCCTGGGTGAGGGTCGAGCCCGCGGCCACGAACGCGTTGCGCTCGATCTTGATGGGGGCGACCAGGTTCGCGTTGCAGCCGATGAAGGCGCCCTCCTCCACCGTGGTGCGGTGCTTGCGGACCCCGTCGTAGTTCACCACGACCGAGCCGCAGCCGAAGCTGACGCCGTCGCCCACGTCGGCGTCCCCGATGTAGCTCAGGTGGTCCGCCTTCACCCCCTCGCCCAGCACGCTGTTCTTGACCTCGACGAAGTTGCCGATGCGGGTGCCGCGACCCAGGCGGGTCCCGGGACGCAGGTGGGCGCAGGGACCGACCACCGCGTCGTCCCCGACCTGGCTCCACTCGATGGTCGAATGGGCCTTCACGTGCACCCGCTCGCCGATCACGGTCTCGCCGCGGATCACACAGCCGGGCTCGATCACCGAGTCCCGGCCGATCTGGACGTCCACGTCCAGGTAGGTGGCCGCGGGGTCCACCAGGGTGACGCCCGCGGCCATCAGGCGTTCGGCGGTCTGGCGGCGCAGGCCGGCCGCCGCCCGGGCCAGCTCGGCCCGCGTGTTGACCCCGAGCGCCTCCTCCGGGTCGTCCAGCACCAGGGCCTCGACCCGGCGGCCCTCGGCCACGGCCCGTTCCACCACGTCGGTCACGTAGATCTCGCCCTGGGCGTTGCGGTCATCCACCGCGTCGAGCGCCTTCCACAGCAGCTCCGCATCCACCCCGTAGACGCCGGTGTTGCCCTCCTCGAGGGCCCGCTCCTCGGGGCTGGCGTCGGTCATCTCCACGATGCGCGCCACGCGCCCCGCCGCGTCGCGCACCACGCGGCCCGGCAGCGGGAGCCGGGCCGAGAGCAGCACCAGGTCGGCGTCTCGGGCCGCCTTGACCTCGCGCATGCGCCGCAGGGTCTCGCCGCGCAGGAGCGGCGTGTCGCCATAGAGGATGAAGACCTCGCCGGCGAAGTCGCGCAGGGCCTCGCGCGCGCAGAGCACCGCGTGGCCCGTGCCGCGCTGCTCCGCCTGCTCCACGAACTGCGCGCGCCCTGCGAAAGCCTCTCGCACCCGGGCCCCGTCCCGCCCGATCACCACCACCAGGCGTTGCGGGTCGAGGGCGGCGGCCGCTGCGAGCGCGTACGCCAGCATGGGGCGTCCGGCCACGTCGTGGAGGACCTTCACGAAGCTGGACTTCATGCGGGTTCCCTGGCCGGCGGCCAGGATCACGACGGCCGGTGCCCCCGCGCTGCGCCCCATGTCTCCTCCTGTTTCGGCGCGCCGTGCGGCGGCGTTGACGGGACGTCCGACGCCGGGGGTGGCGAGCCAGGGAGGGTACCCTCCCGGACGCCGGAACCGAAGAGCGGGCCCCGACCCCGCGGGCCCGGATCCCGGTCGCGGTAGACGTGCCCCGTGGGGACGCGAGGGGCCCGGAGGCCGGATCGGCTTGCGGGCGTCGACGAGGGTCTCATACATTGGAAGGCATCCCCCCACCCCGGAAGGAGCTGCGATCCGGATTTTCGGCAACACCCAGGGTCTCAAGGCCGGCCAGGTTCGCGCCCTGGAGCGCCTCGCCCGTCGGCAGATGCCCAGCGACCGGCTCCTCTCCCACGACTTCGCCCGCACCCTGACGGAACTCAGCCACGAGATCCGCCGCCAGGTGGGGGTGCTGGTGGACCGCCGCGGCGCGGTGACCCACGTGATGGTGGGCGACGCCCGTTCCATCGAGCTGCCCGACTGGGGCCGCCTGCGCGCCGGCCGCGGCCGGCTGCGCGGGCTGCGTTGCATCCATACCCACCTCGGGCGGGAGCCCCTCACCCAGGACGACGTGACGGACCTGGCGCTGCTGCGCCTCGACGCCATGGTGGCGGTGGAGACGGGACCGGACGGCCTGCCCGGCGACGCCCACGTGGCGCACCTGCGGCCCGCCCGTCCCGACGAGTCCGCCATCGAGCAGCTGCCGGCCCGGCCGCCGGGGCGCCTCGACCTGGACTTCCAGGACTGGATCCGGGCCCTGGAGGAGGAGTTCGCCCGCGCCGACCGGACCCTCGCCGTGGGCAGCGGCGAGCGGGCGATCCTGGTCTCGGTGAGCGCCGGGCGCTCGCGCACGGACACGGAGTACGACGCGGCAGAGCTGCGCGAGCTGGCCCGCGCCGCCGGCGTCGCCGTGGCGGACGTGTTCGTGCAGCAGCGCCCGAGGCCCGACCCGCGCACGGTGGTGGGCGAGGGCCGCCTGCGGGACCTGGGCATCCGCGCCTTCCAGCAGGGCGTGGATCTGGTGATCTTCGACTGCGACCTGACCCCCGCCCAGGCGCGCAACCTGGGCGAGCGGCTCGAGCTGCGCGCCATCGACCGCACGCAGCTCATCCTCGACATCTTCGCCCAGCGCGCCCGCAGCCGGGACGGCAAGCTCCAGGTGGAGCTGGCCCAGCTCCGCTACCGGCTGCCGCGCCTGGCCCAGCGCGACGACTCCCTCTCGCGGCTGGCCGGCGGCATCGGCGGACGCGGCCCGGGCGAAACGCGTCTCGAGGTGGACCGGCGCCGCGTGCGCGACCGGGTGGCTCGCCTGGAGCGCACCCTCAAGCGCCTGCGCCACGAGCGCCAGGGACGCCGGCGGCGCCGCAGCCGCCGCGGGGTGCCGGTGCTCTCCATCGTGGGCTACACGAATGCGGGCAAGAGCACGCTGCTGCGCGCGCTCACCCGGGCGGAGGTGGCCATCGGGGACCGCATGTTCGCGACCCTGGATCCGACCTCCCGCCGGCTGCGCTTCCCGCGCGAACGCGAGGTGATCGTGAGCGACACCGTGGGCTTCATCCGCGACCTGCCGCCGGAGCTGAAGGACGCCTTCCGGGCCACCCTCGAGGAGCTGTCGGAGGCCGACGTCTTCCTGCACGTGGTGGACGCCGCCGCCCCGGACCTGGAGCGGCGGCTGGCGGCGGTGCGTGGCGTGCTGGACGAGATCGGCCTCACGGACACCCCGGAGGTGCTGGTCTTCAACCAGATGGACCGTCTCCCGCCGGGAGAGGGCGAGCGGCTGGCGGAGCGGAACGGCGGAGTCGCCGTCTCGGCCCTGCGCGGCACGGGCCTGGAGGCCCTGCTGGAGCGCGTCGAGCGCAGCGTGTGGCCGGAGGGGGAAGGCATCCTGATCGAGCGGCCGGCGCCGACGCGGGCCGCACAGGGGGCGGGGGGATGATGACGCTTCGAGCACGCTTCGCGGGAACCGGCATGTACGTGCCCGAGCGCGTGGTGACGAACCACGACCTCGAGAAGCTCATGGACACCAGCGACGAGTGGATCCGTCAGCGCACGGGCATCGTGGAGCGGCGCTACGTGTCGCCGGGGGAGACCCCCGCCGACCTGGCGGAGTCGGCGGCCCGGCGGGCGCTGGAGGAGGCCGGCGTCGGCCCCGAGGATCTGGATGCGATCGTGCTGGCGACGCTCTCGCCCCAGGCGGTGTTCCCGGGCACGTCCTTCTTCCTGCACGAGCGTCTGGGGGCGCCGTCGATCCCCTGCTTCGACCTGAGCGCCCAGTGCAGCGGCTTCCTCTACTCCCTGGCGGTGGCAGACGCGATGCTGCGGGCGGGGCCCATGCGCCGCATCCTGGTGGTGGGCTGCGAGGTCCATTCCACCGGCCTGGACCACACGACCCGCGGGCGGGACGTGACGGTGATCTTCGGCGACGGCGCGGGCGCGGTGGTGCTCGAGGCCAACGGCGACCCGGAGGACCCGGCCGGGCTGCTGGCGGTGCGCCTGCACGCCGAGGGGCGCTACGCCCGGAAGCTCTGGATCGAGGCCCCCGGCTCGGGCCTCCACCCCCGCCTCACCCACGAGATGCTGGACGACGGGCGCCACTTCCCGAAGATGGAGGGGCGCTTCGTCTTCAAGCACGCGGTCACGCGCATGCCCGAGGTCCTGAACGAGAGCCTGGACGCGGCGGGCGTGAAGCTCGCCGACGTGGACCTCTTCCTGTTCCACCAGGCGAACCTGCGCATCAACGAGTACGTGGCCGAGCAGATGGGCATCCCGGCAGACAAGTGCCTGAACAACATCGACCGCTACGGCAACTGCTCGGCCGCCTCGATCCCGATGCTGCTGGCCGAGGCCACCCGCGACGGGCGCCTGGCGCCGGGGCGCCTGGTGGCCATGACGGGCTTCGGCTCCGGCTTCACCTGGGGGAGCGCCGTCGCCCGCTGGTGACCCATGCCGCGTCGCGTCTAGCGGGCATTCCCCCCGGGCGCAATTCGATTCGTAACGGATCGAATCGAAACCGTTTTCGCTGCCCCCGCGGGCTCCCTTGACGCGATAACGCGCCGTGTTATATTTGGGCTGGATCGCCGCAACCGTCATTCCCCTCCGGAGGGCGGTCGCGACCCCCAGGAGGAGAGCAGATATGGCCCAGAACGTGAGCGTGATCGAAGCCGGCATCGACCAGATCCAGGAGGCGATGCGGCTGGTGGACCGGCGCTTCCGCAGGCTTCAGCGGGATCTCACCACCCGGCGCCGCCGGCTCGAGCGGCAGGTGGCGTCGCGGCGGCGCGCCTTGGAGCGCACCGCCCGACGGCAGGTGACCCGGCTGCGCAAGGTCGGCCTCGTGCAGCGCGCCGAGGCGCTGCGGGAGGAGGCGGGCCGCCAGGTCGGGCAGATCTTCGAGTCGCTGCCCCTGGCCACCAAGGGCGAGCTACGCCGCATCGACCGCAAGGTGTCGGCCCTGAACCGCAAGGTCCGCGAGCTCGAGCGGGCCTGACCCCCCGACGCAGGGGGCCGGGGAAGACCCGGCGGAACGGAGCCCGGTGGCCAAGCGCGCCGGGCTCCTCATTTTTCGGCTAGGCTGTCGCCGTGGCGGACTTCGGCGGCGTGGACTTCCTGCTGCTCGACGAGCTGCTCGCTGAAGAGGAGCGCCTGGCCCGGGACAGCGTGCGCGAGTTCGTCGGCAAGGAGTTCCTGCCCCGGCTCCAGGAGCACTTCCGCCGCGACGGCTCCTTCCCCACGGAGCTCGTGCCCCGCCTGGGGGACCTGGGCCTGTTCGGGGCCAACCTGCACGGCTTCGGCTGCGCCGGCATGAACAACGTGGCCTACGGCCTGGTCATGCAGGAGCTGGAGCGCGGCGACTCGGGGCTGCGCTCCTTCGCCTCCGTGCAGGGCGCTCTGGTCATGTACCCGATCCACGCCTTCGGCTCCGAGGCCCAGAAGGAGCGCTGGCTGCCGGAGCTCTGCGCCGGCCGCGCGATCGGCTGCTTCGGGCTCACGGAGCCGGACTTCGGCAGCCACGTGTCCGGCATGCGCACCCAGGCCACCCGGAGCGGGGACGGCTGGATCCTGAACGGGACCAAGCGCTGGATCACGAACGGGACCTTGGCCCACCTGGCGCTGGTGTGGGCCCAGACCGAGGCCGGCGTGCAGGGCTTCCTGGTGGAGACCGACCGCCCGGGCTTCGAGGCGCGCGACATCAAGGGCAAGATGTCCCTGCGCGCCTCGGTCACCTCCGAGCTCTTCCTGCACGACGTGGAGGTGCCCGACGCGAACCGGCTGCCCGGGGTGAGCGGGCTGCGGGGCCCGCTCGCCTGCCTGACCCAGGCCCGCTACGGCATCGCCTGGGGCGCCATCGGGGCGGCCATGGCCTGCTACGACGAGGCGCTCCGCTACAGCCGCGAGCGCAGGGTGGACGGGGGGCCGCTGGCCGGCAAGCAGCTCACCCAGCAGAAGCTCGTCTTCATGCTGACCGAGATCACCAAGGCGCAGCTCCTGGCCTGGCGGATCGGGCGCCTGAAGGACGCCGGCCGCCTGCACCACGCCATGGTCTCCCTGGCCAAGCGCAACAACGTGGACGTGGCGCTGCGCATCGCCCGGGAGGGCCGTGACCTGCTGGGAGCCAACGGCATCGTGGACGACTACGTCTGCATGCGACACATGCTGAACCTCGAGAGCGTACGCACCTACGAGGGAACCCACGACATCCACACCCTGATCCTGGGCGAGCACGTGACGGGGCTGCGGGCGATCTGACGTCCCGACGCCCCGGTCCCCGGGCGGACTACCCTGCCGCGATTCGAGATGCCGAGAACCGTCGCCGTCTGCATCGGAACCCGCCCCGAGGCCATCAAGCTGATGCCCGTGCTCCACGCCCTCGCCCGGGCGGACATCTCCTACCGGGTGCTGCTCACGGGCCAGCACGCCGAGCTGCTGGAGCCGATCCTCCAGGAGCTCGGGATCCGGGTGGACGAGAACCTGCGCCTGATGCAGGCCGACCAGTCGCTCTCCGGGCTCTCGGCCCGGGTGCTGGAAGCCTTCGAGGCCCTGTTGCGCCGCGAGCGGCCCGAGCTCCTGCTCGTGCAGGGCGACACCACCTCCGCAGCCATGAGCGCGCTCGCCGCCTTCTATCGCGGGGTTCCCGTCGCCCACGTGGAGGCCGGGCTGCGCACCCAAGACCTGCGCAATCCCTTTCCCGAGGAGCTGAACCGACGCCTGATCGGCTGTCTGGCCAGCCACCACTTCGCCCCGACCGACCGCGCCCGCGAGAACCTGCTGCGCGAGGGCGTGACCGAGCAATCCATCCACGTGGTGGGCAACACGGTGATCGACGCGGTGCTCCACGCCCGCGACGTGCTGCTGCCCCGGATCTCCGGGGGGCTCGAGCCGCGGCTCGCTCCCGACCGGCCCCTGCTGCTGGTGACCAGCCACCGCCGGGAGAGCATCGGCCCGGACCTGGAGGCCATCTGCGAGGGGATCCGCCGCGTGGCGGACCGCTTCGGCGACGGCGTGCAGGTCGTCTTCCCGGTGCACCGCAACCCTCACGTGCGAGCGGAGATCCAGCGGCGGCTGGCCTCCCGGGCCAACGTGCGACTGCTGGAGCCCCTGTCCTACCTGCGCTTCGTGCGGCTGCTGCTGTCCGCCCGGCTGGTGGTGACCGACAGCGGCGGCGTCCAGGAGGAGGCCGCCTTCCTGGGGATCCCGGTGCTGGTGGTCCGGCGCACCACGGAGCGACCGGAGGGCATCGAGGCGGGCTGCGCGGAGCTGGTGGGCTGCGACGCCCAGGCGGTCTTCCGGGCGGCCAGCCTGCTGCTCACGGACGAAGCGGCGCATCGGGGCCGCGCCGTCCCCACCCTGGCCTACGGGGACGGCAAGGCCTCGGAGCGGATCGTCGCCAGCCTGCTGCGGAGCCTCCCGTGAGCGCCTCGACTCGACCTGCCCAGGCAGCCCCTCCGCCCCGCACCATCCACGTGGTGCTGCCGGCCTTCAACGAGGAGACCCAGATCGGAAAGCTCCTGGACCGCATCGAGGAGGCCATGGCGGAGGAGTCGCTCCGCTACCGGGTCCTGGTGGTGGACGACGGCAGCACCGACGCCACCGCAGAGGTCGTGCGCCAGCGCATCGACCGCATGCCGGTCTCCCTGATGCAGCACGCCACCAACGTGGGTCTCGGCACCACCCTGCGCGATGGCCTCGTGCAGGCCGCCGAGGTGGCCTCGCTGCGGGACGTGATCGTCACCATGGACGCGGACGATACCCACACCCCCGGGCTGATCGTCCGCATGGTGCGCATGCTGCGGGAGGGGCACGACGTGGTGATCGCGTCCCGCTACCAGAACGGGTCGCGGGCGGTGGGCGTCCCGCTGCGCAGGCGGATGCTGAGCCGGGGCGCATCGATCTTCTTCCGGCTGATCTTCCCCACCCCGGGGGTGCGCGACTTCACCTGCGGCTTCCGTGCCTACCGGGCGGAGGTGCTCCAGGCCGCCATCGAACGCTACGGCAGCGGATTCCTCGACCAGGACGGATTCCAGTGCATGGTGGACATCCTGCTCAAGCTGCGCCGCATGAACCTGATCTTCGGCGAGGTCCCCTTCATCCTCCGCTACGACTACAAGGCCGGCGGCACCAAGATGAAGGAGGGCCAGACGATCTGGAACACCCTGCAGCTGGCTCTGCGTCACAAGCTGTCCCGATGAGAGGCTGCGGGGGCTCAGGGTGTCGCGCGCCCCGGGCGGCGCCTCCACAGGGTCACCGGTGGCGCAGGGGTTCCGGGAAGAACGAAGAAGAGATCGGGATCGGGCTGGTGCTCCCAGGTCCGGTCCGGGACGGGGAGCCTCACCGGCTCGTAGTCCTGGCGGTCCACCTTCTCCAGCGTCCACTGCGCCACCGCCACCGTGGGATCGAGAGCGGGGTTGCGCGAGGCCCGCAGCCGGGCCCAGGTCTCGGCGCGGATCCAGATCCAGTCGGGCAAGGCGCCTTCCGGGGGCAGGACCCGGGTCAGGCCCCCGTACACGGTCAACCCGGTGTAGAAGCGCAGCGCGAGGTCGCCGTAGCTGGCGAGCACCATGTCCGCCGGGCGGGCGTGCACGCGCAGGTACTCGATCACGCTGGCCACGGGCCCCGCGGGCTCCCGAGCCAGGCGCTCGGTGAAGGCCAGCATCGGGAAGGCGGGCAGCCCGGTTGCGTGGCGGCGAGGGAGGCCGACGCTCCAGCTCCAGGGCGCTTCGGCGATCCGTCCGGGCACGTCCGTGAGCAGGAGCAGGACCACCAGCAGCGCATGGATCCCCCGGCTCGAGCTGCGGCCTGCCCGGCGCAAGGGGTCCAGACACAAGGCCACGCCGATGGCGGCCAGCGGGACGACGGGGACCAGGAACCGGAAATACGTGTAGAGGAGCGCCGCGGAGCCGACGAGAGCGCCCGCCGTGAGGAGCAGCAGGACGGCGAGCGAGCGGAGCTCCGGGTCGGACGGGTCCGCGACCGGGCCGCTCCTGCGCGGCCTACGAAGCAGCGCTGCGGCGAGGGGAATCGCGAGCAGCGGCCAGGGCAGGAGGTGGGCGTTGATCTCCGTCAGGTACCACGCGACGTTCGGGAAGACGCGGACCTCCGAGAGCACGACGTAGCGGTCCGAGGTGGTGGTGAGCGCGATCCAGGCCAACCACACCCCGCACGGAGCGGCGAGACCCGCCGCGAGCGACCGCACGCGGCTCCAGCTGCGCTCCCAGGCCAGGAAGTGCGTGCCGATTCCGGCCAGCACGGCCGCGAAGGCGAGGTCGTTGGCCACGGCGAGGCCGGTCCCGGTCAGGGCCAGCAGGGAGGGAGCCCGACGCGAGCCCGCCAGGAGCTTCCGATACGCCAGCAAGGTGGCGACCACGGCCAGGGCGGTGATCGCGTAGTAGCGACATTGGCGGGCGTGGAGCAGGAAGGGCACCGAGAAGGCCACCAGGCCGGCCGCCAGCCGCGCCACGGCTCGCGGGCGACCCACCAGGGCAGCCGTCAGGGCGGCAGTGAGCAGGCCACACAGGGCAAAGGGGATGCGCCCGGTGGAGGTACGCTCGCCGAGCAGGGCGAAGGACGCGGCGGTCACGTAGGGAGCCAGCCAGCCGTGGTAGACCTGCAGCCCTCCCCAGGCCGCCTCGCCCGCTTCGGGCAACCCCGCCCCCGCCGCCTGCGAGATGGTCTCCGGCCCCTCGCCCAGGATCGGCACCCCGCGCTCGAGGATGCGCCGGGCCAGCAGGGCCTGCTCCGCCTCGTCCTGCCAGAAGATGGGACGGTCGAGGGCGAGCAGGTAGAGGGGGCTGGCCGCGACGAGAAGCAGCAGGAGCCAGGGATCGGTTCTTCGGGCCACGCGGCGCGTCAACTCCCATCCGCCGCGTCGTCTCGGTGCGAGATCACCGTCTCGCTGCTTCGCAGGCGCGGCGCACCGCTCCGCCTACACGGCCGGTGCGCGGGGCGAGCCCGCGGCGAGCTCGCCCCGCAAGGCGCGCGGGCGGGTGAGGAAGACGAGCGCGTAGAAGGCCGCCACCACCAGCAGCAGGGCCTTCACGCCGGTGAGGAAGGTGAGGGACTGCAGGAGCCCGCCCAGCAGCGCTCCCACCAGGTTCGCGCCGAGGGCCTCGTCCTTGCGGGGAGTGACGGCGAAGGAGCGGATGAAGACGATCCCGGCGAAGAACATGGGCAGGGTGGTGAGCGTGCCCACCACGAAGGCCTTCACGCCGTAGGTCAGCGAGGCGAGGGAGGCCAGGTCGAAGAAGAACAGCGCCACGCACGAGCCCAGCAGGCAGGCGTAGACGGGGGGCAGGGGCAGGCGCGGGAAGCGATGGGCCACGGCATTGGCCAGCAGCACCATGGCCAGCACGCCCGAGATGATCACCGAGTTCACCCACCAGGTGTTGCCCAGCGCCAGCGCCGCCTTGCTGATGTTCTGCACCTCGAGGAGCAGGAAGGCGGTGCCCAGGCAGAAGAAGTGCCAGTGGGGCCGGCGCCAGCCCACGAGCAGGCCCCGGCAGCCGGTGACTCGCGCCCCGAGGGCGAAGAGGGCCGCCATCAAGCCCGCGAGCAGGACGTAGAGCACGGGGATCCTGCGCTTCGGCAGGTAGAGATAGGGCCAGTCGTCCGTGGCCAGGGGGGTCGTGTAGGAGAGCTGCAGGGGTTGGGTGCGCTGCCAGCGCCGGATCCAGGCGGCCAGCCGCGGGTTGGCCGCGAGCTGCGCCCGGACCCTCGCCAGGTCGCCAGCCACGAACATGATGCCGCCCCAGCCGTAGGCGCTCGGGGGGATCGCGAAGCTGAGCGGCGGCCCCCCGAAGACCTCGGAGAGCGTCCGGGCCATGCGATCCGCGATGAAGAGGCGCTGGGCGTCGAAGGTCATGACCAGGATGCCGCCCTCGGCCAGCAGCCCGCGGGCCTGCTCCAGGCTCTCGCGCGTGTAGACGTAGTGATCCAAGCGGGCATTGGTCATGGAGGTGGTGGTGTGCGAGTCGAGGAGTCCGAAGACGACCAGATCGAAGCGCTGGTCGCTGGTGGAGAAGAAGGAGCGCGCGTCGTCGACGACCACCTCGACATCCGGCCGCTGGTACGGCCGCTCCGGGTGGTAGCGCCGCCCCAGCTCCACGATCACGGGGTCGATCTCCACGGCGGTCACGTGCCCGGCGCCGCCGCGCAGCGCCCCGGCGGCGTCGTTGCCGGTGCCCGCCCCCACGATCAGGACGCGCTCGGGGTCCGGATGCAGCCGCGCGGGGATGTCGTACTGGCTGCGCCCGCGCAGGGCGGGCGGGTAACGCATGGGATGGGCCGCCACGTGCTCCGGGCTCAGGTCGATCAGGACCTGGTAGCCCACGTTGTTCACGGTGAGCTCGTACTCGCCCACCTCCCCCGGCCGGGATTCGCGCAGGGTGAGCTTCTGGTACGGTGACCAGCTCGACTCCAGCACCTCGCCTCGGCCGCCGGCGAAAGGGGCCAGCGCCAGGATCCCGGCCAGGAGCGCGAGCTCGAGAGCGCAGGCGCGGCGGCTCCTCGCCAGGAACGGAAGCGCCAGCAGGGCCACCACGCCGAACCACACGGCCGGCGGGAGACGAAGCCAGCTGAGCGCCACCAGCAGCCAGGTTCCCAGCAGACTGCCGGCCACGTTCACCGAGTAGGCCCAGATGGGCCGGGGGTGCTCGTCGAGCAGGCGCCCCAGGATGCGACCGAGGGGGACGAAGGCCGCGAAGACGAGCACCATCAGGAACAGCGTCGCCAGCAGACCCAGGCCGACGCTCGCCAGCGTCGCCCAGCCGCCCTGGTCGAGCTGCGCGTTCCAGATGAGCGGGTCGCCGATCGCCGCCAAGCGCTCACTGATCCCGGCCAGCTCGCGCTGCGTGCCGGGGAGCGTCATGAAGAGCACGAGCCCGAACAGGGGCACGAGCCCGTGGGCGAGCCGCGCCGGCTCGCGGCTGGTGAAGGCCCCCATGCCCAGCCCGAGGAAGCAGACCACGAGCACCGTGTTCTGCAGGTAGGCGAAGATGCGGATCTCCGTCCCTACCCAACGGATCAGCAGGAGCTCGAGGAACAGGGCGAGAACGCTGATCCCGAAGATCGCCCAGGAGCGATTGCGGGGAACCGGGAGCGCACAGGGCATGGCGGCGAACCTTACCCCAGCCGCGCGGGCCGGGTCGCGGGGTCACCCGGGCGCTTCCGGGCCCTCCCCGCTGCGGCCCTCTCGCGACTCGACCTGATACCCTGCCCCAAATGCTCCAGGAGTCTCCGTATCGGGAGCCCGACGGGCTCCGCTCCCGGCGCGATTGGCGTGGTCTCGCTTCGCAGGCCCTCGGGATGCTCTGGTTCGCGACCATCCTGCTCGCCTGGATCCTCGGGAGCGTTCGGCCTCCCGGATGAGGTCGGCCAGCGAGCTCCTCGCGCTGGCGGCGGCGGGCGTGTTCCCGGTCGTCGCCTACCTCGCCCTCGGCCTGTGGGTGCTGCGCGCACTGCGCGCCCCGGCCCGCGGCGCGGAGCGTCTGGCGCTCGCCTATGTGCTGGGGAGCGGCGCCGCCTCCCTCGGCATCCTGGCGCTGCGCAGCCTGGACGTGCCCCTGCCCCTGCCGGCCCTCGCCGCCCTGGCCGCTTCGGCGCTGCTCCTGTGGCGACCGAGCGAGCGGCCGGAGGCTCGGACCGATGCCGCGCCGCCCTGGACCCGCGCCGTGGACGGCGCGAGTGTCGCCGTGGGCGCCGTGATCTTCGTCGCCGCCCTCGGACCCGAGGTGGCCTGGGACGCCCTCGAGTACCACCTGCCCATGGTGAAGGCCTGGAGCGAGGGGCCGATCCGCGCGCTTCCGGCCATGCTCGATGCGGAGTTCCGGGCCGGGGTGGATCTGCTCTTCGTGCCCGCCGTGGCGGCCGGTCAGCCCGACGCCGCCGCCGCCGTCTCCGCCGGCTTCGCCCTGGCCCTGGCGGCCCTGGTGCGCGCCGAGACCCGGCGGCGGATCTCCCAGGGGGCGGGCGCCTGGGCGGGCCTCTTCGTGCTGCTGGCCCCGCTCACCCTGGACAAGGCGCCGACCGCGGAGGTGGACCTGGCCGTGGGGGCCTACGGCTTCGTGGCCCTGGCCCAGGCCGATCGCTGGAACCGGACCGGTGCGCCCGTCACGCTGACGCTCGCGGCGCTCGCCCTGGCCTTCGCCGCCAATGCGAAGCTGCACGCCGCGGTGTTGGTCCCGGCGGTCGGGGTGCTGGTCACCCTGGGCGGACGGCGTCCCGCGGCGTGGAGCCTCGCCGGCCGCACCGGCCTCGTGGCCGCGCTCGTCGCGCCCTGGTTGGTGAAGTCGGCCTGGACCACGGGCAATCCCTTCTTCCCCCTGCTCGGCGACTGGTTCGGCTGGGGACCGACCACCCGGGCGCACCTGGAGCTGCGGCGCTGGAGGCTGGCCTACGACCTTCCGGTGCAGCGCGACCCGCTGGGGCTGCTGCGCTACCTGGGCTCCCTCTGCCTGGGACGCACCCCGGAGATCGGCGGCCTGCTGGGCCCCCTCCCGCTGGCGCTGCTGCCGCTCGGGGTTCGGCGGCTCTCGCGCGCCACGGCGGTGCTGGTCGGGGTGCTCGCCGTTCTCCTGGGGCTCCAGTTCGTCTTCATGCCAGCGGCCCGCTTCGGGACGCCGTGGCTCGCGTTCCTGGCCCTGGGCGCCGCGGCGGGCGGCGCGCGCCTGGCGCGCTCCGGAGCGGTCGCTCGCACGGTCCTGGCCGGCGGCCTGCTGGCGGTGGCCGTTCTCCAGCTCGGCTCCCTGGCCGCCGCCCTGGGGCCCCGCATCCTCGCCCTGCGCGACCCGGCCCCCTACCAGCGCGCCGCCCTGCCGGACCAGGAGGCTCTACGTCGCCTGGTCGAAGCAGCCGAGCCCGTCGTGGGAATCACCATGGGGGCGGTGGCCTGGATGCCCAAGCCCGTCTACAACCTGCACTGGGAGCGCAACGGCGAGCTCTTCTTCGGCCGCACGCCGTCGGACCGCGCCCTGGCGCTGCTCCAGCGGCGTGGCGTGCGCTCGCTCGTGCTCCAGTTGCGGTCGCCCCTGCCGACGGACGGGACGGTCGGCCATCCCACGGTGGACGCCTGGATCCGGGCGGGGCAGGCGGTGCGCCGCACCGATCGCGAGCCGCTCCGCGCCCGGGGCGACCGGGTCTGGGTGCTGGTGGAGCTGCGTTGAGTCCTGCCGATCGGCCCACCGCGCTCGAGGTGTCGGCGCGCACCCTCGAGCAGCTCGAGTGGCCCCAGCTCGTGGAGCGTGTGCGGGCTCACGCGCGCACCCCTGGCGGCCGACGGCGCTTCGATCCGGCTCCCGATGCCGGCCTGCTCGCCGGGGACGCGGCCACGGCCCGCACGCTCCTGGCCGAGACCAGCGAGGCGCGCGTCCTGCTGACCGCCGGGGCCACGCCTCCCCTGGGCGGCGTGGCCGAGGTGGCAGCCACCCTGCGGCGGGCGGAGCGGGGCGGTGCGGTGCCGGCTGCGGAGCTCCTGGATCTCGGCGCAACCCTCGACGCCATCGACGCCACGGCCCGCTTCGGACGTCGCGAGGCAGAGCGGGCCCCGCGCCTGACCGCCCACGCCGAAGCCCTGGGCCACCATCGCGCCCTGGCCCGCGCCATCGAGGCCACCCTGGATGCCGAGGGGCAGGTGCGCGACGGCGCTTCCCCCGAGCTGGCGGCGGCCCGCAGCGCGGCGCGCCGCCTGGCCGCCGAGATCTCGCGGCGCCTCGAGCGCGCGCTGCACGACCCGGAGCTCACAGCGCACCTCTCGGACCGCTTCGTGACCTTGCGCAACGACCGCTACGTGCTCCCCGTGCGCGCCGACGCGCGCGGCCGCGTGCCGGGCATCGTCCACGACGCCTCGGCCTCGGGCACCACCCTGTTCGTGGAGCCCGAGGCGGTGGTCGGGTTGAACAACGAGCTGAAGGAAGCAGAGCTGTGCGTCGAGCGGGAGACGGCACGCGTCCTGCGCGAGCTCTCCGCACGCGTGGGCGCCGAGGCCGCCGCGATCCGCGCCAGCCTCGCGATCCTCGAGACGATCGACGCGGCCTTCGCCCGCGGCGCCCTCTCCCGGGAGCTCCAGGCAGTGGAGCCGGAGCTGTGCGAGGACGGCGTGTTCGTGCTTCCGCAGCTCCGCCACCCCCTGCTGGCGCCGGAACGCGCGGTGCCCAACGACGTCCGCCTCGGCCAGCGCGCCACGGTGTGGGTGCTCTCCGGTCCCAACGCCGGGGGCAAGACCGTGGCCATGAAGGCGGTGGCGCTCGCCGCGCTGTGCGCCCGGGCGGGCCTGCACGTGACCGCGACCGCCGGCGCCCGCGTCGCCGCGGTCGAGAAGCTGCTCGCCGACATCGGCGATGCCCAGAGCCTGCGCGAGAGCCTCTCCACCTTCTCGGCCCACATGGCGAACCTCGCCCGCATCGTGGAGGAGGCCACGCCGGCCTCCCTGGTGGCGCTCGACGAGATCGGCGAGGGCACGGACCCCGGGGAGGGGGCGGCCCTGGCCCAGGCGGTGCTCGAGTCCCTGGCCGCCGCCGGCGCCCGCGTCGTCGCCACCACCCACTACAACCTGCTCAAGGAGATGGCGGCCGTCGATCCGCGCTTCGAGAACGCGAGCTTCGAGTTCGATCCCGACACCCTGGCGCCCACCTACCGGCTGCGGCCCGGCGTGCCGGGCGTCTCCTCGGCGGCGGCGGTGGCGGCCCGCATGGGTCTGCGGCGCGACGTCCTGGAGCGGGCCGACGAGCTGCTGGCCCGGGAGGATCGCCGCCTGGAACGCCTGCTCGGCGAGCTCGCAGCGAGCCGCCTGGCCGTGGAACGCGAGCGCCGCGAGGCCGAGCGGCTGCGAGCCGCCAGCGAGGCGGAGCGTCGCGAGGTGCGCCAGCGGCTGGAAGAGCTCCAGCAACGCCGCGATCGGCTGCTGCACAGCATGCGGGCGGACCTGGACGAGAGCTTCCGGCGCGCCCACTCGGAGGTGGCCGCGGTGATCCGCGAGCTGCAGCGAGGGGGCAGCGCCCGCCACGCCGCCCTGGCCCGCGAGCGCCTGCTCGCGCTCCAGGCCGAGACCCGCGCCGCGGAAGCGGCGGCCGAAGCGCCGGCGGCCCCCTTCGAGCCCCTCGACTGGCGCCGCGTCCGGCCCGGCGACCGCGTGCGACTGCGGGAGGGCGGCGAGGGGGTCGTGCTCGCCCTGCCGGACCGGCGCGGCCGGGTGGCGCTCCAGGTGGGCCCGGCGCGCCTGCTGGTGCCGGCGGAGCGGCTCGCGTCGGGTGGGGCATCGCTGCCAGAGCCGCCCCGCAGCCACGTGCGGGTCGAGACCCGCGAAGCGGCTGCCGCGGAGCCTGGCGGGAGCGAGCGTTGCGACCTGCGCGGGCTGCGCGCGGACGAGGCGCTCGCGCGGGTCGCCGTGGCCCTCGACCGGGCCGCGCTGGCCGGCCGCGGCGAGGTGGTCTTCGTGCACGGGCTCGGAACCGGCCGCCTGCGCGACGTGGTGCGGCAGCACCTGGCGGCCTCACCCTACGTGGCGTCCTTCGCCCCAGGCGACCCGGAGCGGGGCGGCGACGGGGTCACCGTAGCCAGGCTCGACGACTGAGCGGCGAGCCGGCAGAATCGCCGGGCGCTTCCAGGCGAACTGCGGGGCGCCGGGGAGTCGGGCATGCAGGTCTCCGTCGTCATCCCGGTCTACGACGAGGCCGCCACCGTGGCGGACGTGCTGGCCCGGGTGCGCGCCACGGGCCTGGCCCACGAGATCGTGGTGGTGGACGACGGCTCCCAGGACGGCACCGCCGACGTGGTGGCCCGGCTGGCCGACGAGCTGCCCGAGGTGCGTCTCTTCCGACACGAGACCAACCGCGGCAAGGGAGCGGCGTTGCGCACCGGCTTCGAGAAGGTCTCCGGCGACGTGGTGATCATCCAGGACGCGGATCTCGAGTACGATCCGCGCGACTACCCGCGC